>CAZZKR010000022.1:0-77036 GCA_964655015.1 uncultured Nitrososphaeria archaeon | reverse complement strand
TCAGCGAACCCTACGATTGATGGGTTAGCTCTATGCGCTGTCGGAAAAGCCTCAATGACGCATGCATCGAAGTAATCTTTTAGCGTCCTAATCATATGAGTTTTTGATGCCTCTTCTATGCTGAACTCGAAGTTCTCTTCTGCGACGAACCTAAGATTATCTAAAACGAGGACGTCCCCCTGCTTTAGGTTCTTTATCGCCTCCCTTGCTGCCGGCCCGATGACGTCATCTATGAACTTTACATTCCTTCCAACATACTCCTTTAGAACTTCTGCATGCTCCCTAAGCGATACGTAATCATAATTCCCAACCCTGCCCTGATGCGAACCTACGACGACCTTTGATTTTGATAGCTCCCTTATGGTTATTGCCGCCTCCCTTATTCTTATTGTGTTGAGTAAACGGCCTGTATTCGGGTCTATGGGCGAGTTTATATCGGCCCTGAGGAAGACCGTCTTTCCCGTCAGGTCTAAGTCATCCATCGTAAGAAATTCAACGTAATGCGCCAAATGTTCATTTACCATGTTTTGGTCCTAGAACTAACGGTATTTAATTTTTCCTATTCAGTTGTCGGTATTGGATAGTAGTATTCACCGATTGCTTTCTGTTGCCTGTCCAACCTGGAGTCAGGCTTGTTCGCTCTCGGCCTAAACGTCTGCTGGTCTCTTCTGAACGTGACACCCATCTCCTTTAGGAAAGTGTTGAACCCAGACCTAAGGTCCATAGGCTTGCTGGCACGTCCATAGGTGCCCGGTTCGCCTGAGAAGACCATTAGCCTATTCGATGCAAAGTCCAGCACCATAAGGTCGTGCTCGACGAGGAAGGTATACGCTTGCCTTTCGCGCGTTATCCTCTTCAACAACTTTGCGATTGTATATCTTTCCTCAACATCCAAGTAGGCGCTCGGCTCGTCTATCAGGTAGATTTCAGCATCCTTTGAAAGGGCCTCTGCTATCGCAACCTTTTGAAGCTCGCCGCCGCTTAGCTCTTTAACGTTCCTTTCAAATAGCTTATGGAGACCTAATGGTCTAATCAGCTCTGACTGGTAAATGTCTGTCTCGAACCTGCTCCCGGCGGCCTCCCTGAGAATTGCTTCGACTCTACCATCCCTTACCTCCGGATACTGCGGCTTGTAGCTTATCGTCCTATAAGGTAGCTGAAATTCCGCATCGGCTTTCTCGATGCCTGCCAATATCTTTATGAATGTTGTCTTGCCTATGCCGTTTGGACCCACTATGCCGATTACCTCGCCCGGGTATACGCACCCTTCCTCAACCTCCAGCCTAAAGGCATCATAGGTTTTCGTCAAGTTGGGCCAGCAAAGCGTCAGGTACCCTTCCTCGTAAGCTTCCGTTGGAGGCTTTAGCTGAAATGATATCCTTTCGTTTCTAAACCTTACGTTCTCGTCAGGTATGTACCCCTCTATGAATATGTTTATGCCCTCTCTGACACCGTAAGGCCCTGCGACGATACCGTATACCCCGGGCTCGCCATAAAACACGAAGACCTTGTCGGACATGTAGTCGAGAACTGCGAGGTCATGGTCGGATACGAGAACCATGCCTTCCCGTGCCGCCTCCCTAATTACCGAGGCAATTCTGAACCTTTGCTTGATATCGAGGAAGCTGGTCGGCTCATCTAGGATGAATGCATTAGCATCCCTCGCAAGACAGGCAGCTATCGCAAGACGTTGGAGCTCACCACCGCTGAGTACGGAAACGTCCCTATCCAACAGGTTACGAAGTTCCAGCGCATCTATTAGCTTGTTAACCCGGTCTTCCGGGCCTATCTTCGATAAAATTGCGCCAACTTTACCTTTAACGACCTTTGGTATCATATCGATGTATTGCGGCTTGTAAGAAATTTTCACACTACCATCGGCAAGCTTCGTCAAATAATCCTGTACAAGCGAGCCCCTGAACATTTTGGCAACTTCATGCAGAGATTTTCCCCCATCGAGTTTACCCAAATTCGGTACGATGCGGCCTGCGAGTATTTGCAGCGCCGTGGTCTTGCCTATGCCGTTCTTTCCGATTATGCCGATAACTTTTTCCTTCTCCAAGTACGGAAGCCTGTAGAGCCTAAAGGAGTTTACGCCATATTGGTGCACTAGGTCCTTACCAAGCTCTTCGCTTAGGTTGACTATCGTGATCGCCTTGAATGGGCACTTTTTGACGCAGTTGTGGACTACGAGTCCTGCAGCGTTGTACGTCTCGTCGTCCTCGACTTCTAAGTTCATCACGACGTAATCCTTTACAAGCTCGACGCTTACCGAGTCTAATGGATGTAGTCGGTAAACTTGTGACGGAGTGTTTTCTTTATCATCGCCGAGCGAAACCGTATAGACGTTTACGACTAAGCACCCTGAGGTATTGAAGGTGGATAATTCCCGCTGCCCTAAGCCGCTTTCATTCATAACTATCGGAGCGCAAAGGTGGTCGTCCTCTTTCAATTCCGGTGGGGTTTTCCACACGAACGTAAAATCATTCCCTTCTTGACTTTTAGATGCCACGAGTATGGGATGCTCTTTGGTTATCGTTATCGGGTCCGGTATACCACGGACCCTTATCCTGTAGAGGGGACCGGTATAAAGCCTGACACTCTTCGAAAGAACAGGCTTAAACCTACCCCTATGGGTAAGCACCCTGTCGCCCGCCCTGATTTCCTTAATGGGCTTCAGGCCAGCCTCAGTTACCACCGGCGTATCGGGGTCGAGGCATATACCACAACCGATGCACAGTATTTCGTTGATTACCGGAAAACCCTTCTCGCCAAGCTTGATCGCCTCTATCTTATTCCTCACGGGCGGGCAGAAGGATATGCAAGGCTGGCCACACTTTGTCGGCTGACAGAAATCATAATCTATGACCGCAACTCTGTGCAATGTCGACCCACCTACAAATACGAGTTCAAGTGCTTAAACACGTCTTTTACCGTGCAAGGTTTGATGAGCATCTAGTATAATTTAAGCGTTGGCGCCCGAGTAGTAAAGCTTAACCCCCTTTGATTTCTGACTTCAAGAACTCGACGAGTAGTCTAACACCGACGCCCGTGGCCCCTTTTGGTATATAGCTCTTTTCTGGTGACGATTCCTGGGTCCATGCGGTTCCCGCTATGTCTATGTGGGCCCAAGGTATGCCACTGTCCACAAAGTTCATCAAGAAGGCCGCCGCGGTTATCGCGCCAGCAGGTCTGCCGCCAACGTTCTTCATATCGGCCACCTCGCTCTTTATCTGCTCGAAATACTCTTTCCAGAGTGGGAGCCTCCAGAGCCTCTCCCCCGTCTTTTCTCCTGCCTTTATAAGCGCTTCAGCTAACCTGTCGTTGTTGCTAAACAGGCCGCTCGCATGCGTTCCGAGGGCTATGACGCAGGCACCGGTTAGCGTTGCTAAATCTATTATCGCTTTTGGCTTCATTTCGGAAGCGTAGGCGAGCGCATCCGCAAGTATGAGTCTGCCTTCCGCGTCTGTGCTTATGATCTCTGCCGTCTTTCCGTTTCTGAACCTAATTATGTCACCAGGCTTAAGCGCACTACCGCTCGGTAGGTTCTCAACGGCAGGCACTATGCCTATCAGTCTTATGGGAAGCTTGAGTTCGGCTACCGCCTTCATGAGCGCGATGACCGCTGCAGCGCCCGATTTGTCGTACTTCATCTCCTCCATCTTCTCAGAGGGCTTTATGGATATACCACCACTGTCGAAAATTACACCCTTTCCTACGACCGCATAGGTATCACCACCGCCGTCGTACTTCATAACTATCAAGACCGGTGGGTTAGAGCTACCTTTTCCAACACCCACTATGCCTCCCATACCCATTCTTTCAAGGACCTCCATCTCAAACACCTTGGTAGAGAAGCCGCTTGCCGTACCAACCTCTGTCGCTATCTCCGCCAGCTTTTTGGGCGGTATGTCGCTGCTCGGCATGTTGGCTATATCCCTCGCAAGCTTCACAGCCTCTGATACTATAACGGCCTCCTGTGCCGCTGTGTCGCATAAGGTCTTCACATCTGGGTCGACCACAAGGCTAATGAGCTCTGGATACTTGCTATCCTCAACCTTTGACTTGTACCTGTCAAACCTATAAAAGGCCAGATTTACCGCTTCGACGACGCTGGCAACCATCTCAGGAGCAGAATAGGGAGGTAAGTTGGGTATGGGTACTGCTACGCTACTGCTACCTATCTCCTTAGCTTTCAGGGCTGCATAACCGTGAGCTTGTCTTATAGCCTCCAAGTTGAAATCTTGCTTTTTTCCCAGACCCAGTAAGAGAAAACAACGGGCCGGATCTGCCGATTTTGAATATATTGGAAGCACCTGGCCAAGTTTAGCCTTAAAGCCACCCGCCTCGATTGACGGTGCTATTTCCCTCCTAATGCTTTCAGGTAATGTAAGCGCACTCTCTGGAAACCCAGTACCTTCGAAGAACTGAATAACAACAGAATCTGCCCTTACATCCTCCAAATTTGCTGAAATTACTTCAAATTTCATCGTTTTTAATCAACCAACAGTAGTTTAATAACTTTTAATCAGAGCATTAGGGCTGGACGGCGGGAGTCAAACATCGGACCCTATCATCTTAGCACCCTCAATAACTCGAAACAGCGGTAGATTGAAGAAGTCTACTCCCAGACTATAAGCGTGGTCGTCGACCTGATTCTCTGGATGTGTCTTATCTTAGATATCATGGCCCTAAGTTTTTCGTGGTCCTCGGCCTCTATCCTAACCACTATATCATAAACCCCATATACCCTGCAGGCCTCTTTTACGTTGGCTAGTTGTTTTAACTCGGCTAGCGTTTCCTCTTCGTATCCGGGCTCCACAGTCAATAAAACGTATGCTATCTGCATACCATGCTTACCACAAAATGCTTAGTATAAAAATCTTGCTAACAATATCTGCATAATACGGGAAACTGCCAGCTTAGAAGATGCTGTATATGCACTAAAGGGAAAGCTTATGACAAACTAGTCAGTTAGGGGCAGGTAGCATGGTTAGGCTGATAGCCGGTTTCATAATCGGTATGGCTACCCTCACTTTAACGTCCGTCGTTTTATTTACGGGCAATAGTCCGCCGTGGCCAGAGCCTACAAGTTTCCAGCTTTTAGTGCTTTCGGTATTGCTCCAAGCATACACAGCACTACTGGCACCCCTCTCCACGGGTTTTGTGGGTGGTGGCGAGGGGTTGGTATGTCTTGCAATATGGGCAGCCGCATCCGCGCTCGCTGGATTGACAGCTGGTAAGCTTTCTGCATCAATAAAGCTAGCGCTGCTTATCCCTTCATTCACCATACTATTGTGGCTTGGCTTGACTGGTGTGGTTTTTTCGGAGGTTTATGCCCCCCAATTCTGGCTGGTTAAGTTGAATACATTCATAGAGAACCTCGTATTACCCCATCCGTTCAACCTCGTGATGCTCTACCTAGTCGTCTTAGTGTTTTCCGGTACGTTTGGGTTCCTATCATCGATGCTTTTAACCCGTAAAGAGACCGTAGTTGTTTGAGGGTTATTTACAAAAATATTGGGGGGTGATTTTGAGGGGTTAGCGCATAAGATGCGTTATGTCAGGCTTCCCCTTCAGCAGGGGCTTCTGGTGCCTTCTCTTCGCAGGCCTTCTTTGACTTTTTCTTCTTTTTTGCTTTTGTCTTCTTTGCCTTTTTCTTTGGCATACTTATTCACAACACTTTATACAAATTTATTGTTATAAAAATTTTTCGAATTTTGTAACAATTTCGCACATCGTTTTTCGTTGATGTGTGGAGTTATCATACCAAGTAATCTTTTTAAATGATTTAGAATCTGGATGCTTGAAGCTAGTTGTCGCAAGTTGACATATCGGAGTTCAAAAGGTTTGATTTCAGGGTAGGTTTGGTCGAGCATGCGGAGAGGGTACCGGGGACTGACAGACTCATAAAACTGATTGTCAATTTCGGTTCATTCAAGAAGAGGGCGATAACCGGCCTTGGTCACATATATGACCCGGAGCACTTCGTCGGCAAGAAGTTCGTGTTTTTGGTGAACCTCAAGCCGAAGACGGTTAGGGGCGAGGTATCCGAGTGCATGATATTGGCAGCCGCCGAGTCGGAGGACGTCATAGCCCCGATAATCCCCGAAAGGGATGTTAAGGTGGGGTCTCAAGTATTGTAAGCATTATAGGAAACATTCAAAGCATGCCTTGAACAGGGAGAGTGCTGGAATTGGCCAGAAGGTTACACATTGCCGACGCTTTCGAAGCGCCGGAGAACGAGGAGGTCGAATTATTCGGCTGGGTTAGGAATAAGCGGGTACATGGAGGTTTAGTTTTTCTGGAACTCAGGGACTCCACGGGAACCATCCAAGTTACTGTGAAGCGCGGACTTGCCGAGGAGGGGAGCTTCGCGGAAGCCTCAGAGGTTACAAGGGAATCGTCCGTCATAGTAACAGGTATCATAAAGAAGGACCCGAGGGCACCCGGCGGAACGGAAATTCACTGCAAGTCGTTTAAGGTTATTGGCAAATCGATAGCCGAATTTCCGATAAAGCCCGGTGCTAGCGTTAAGTTCCTACTGGACAACAGGCACCTACACCTCAGAAGCCCCAAGGTTACTGCTATAATGAAGATACGTGCGTTACTGACGGGGCTCCTCCACGAATGGTTTAGGAAGAACGGGTTTACTGAAATCCACTGCCCCACATTTATAACGGCCGCTGTCGAGGGAGGGGCCACGCTTTTTAAGGTAGACTACTTCGGCAAGAACGTCTATCTGACTCAGAGTGTTCAGTTCTATCAAGAGGCTGCAATATTCGGGTTAGAGAAGGTTTACACGATACAGCCAAGCTTTAGGGCTGAGCTAAGCAGAACCAGAAGGCATCTGACTGAGTTCTGGCACGTCGAGGCCGAAATGGCCAACGCTACGCTGGAGGACATGATGGCGGTTGTGGAAAGGCTCGTCGGCGACACTGTCAAGGCGTTGGCAGAGTTAGCTAAGCCCTATCTTAAAATTTTGGGCAAGAGTATAGACGCCTCAATCGCAGAACCTCCATATCCCAGAATAAAGTATGCCGAGGCGTTAGAGATTCTAAGAGGTAAAGGCTTCAACATAGAATGGGGACAGGATTTTGGGGCCGACGAGGAGAGGGAGCTTTCTAAGGAGTTCGATAAGCCATTTTTCGTTACCCATTACCCCAAGGAAGCAAAGGCCTTCTACCATATGCCGGACCCGTCAGACCCCAGAGTTACGCTCAGCGCCGACCTTCTGGCACCCGGAGGTTATGGTGAGATAGTCGGAGGAGGTCAAAGGATTCATGATTACGAGCTACTTGTCCAGCGAATAAAGGAAGCTGGTCTTAACCCCTCGGATTATGAGTGGTATTTGGATTTAAGGAAGTACGGTTCGGTGCCGCATAGTGGGTTTGGCCTCGGCTTGGAAAGGATGCTTTGGTGGCTACTTGGCATGATGCATATCAGGAGCGTCACGCTATTTCCAAGAACTCCGACAAGGGTTTATCCATGAACGAGGTGTATCAACCGTCAGAGGATACCTTTCTGCTAATGAATGTCATCGACGAAGCACCCTACGTCAGAAAGGCGTTGGAGGTAGGTTCCGGTAGCGGTGTCATCTCTGTGACCTTGGCGCATAAGGCCGATTATGTAATAGCTACAGACATAGACCTGAACGCGTGCTATGCCACGTTGGAACGGCTTCGTAAGCACAATCGAAGGGCTAATACCGATGTGGTTTGTTGCGATCTCCTCTCAGCCTTTAGGGAAAACTCGGACTTTGAGCTCATCGTTTTCAACCCTCCATACCTTCCTGATGAGTGCTTAAATGACGTTTCAATATTCGGTGGCAAGCATGGTGTGGAAACCTCGTTAGAGTTCCTAAGTCAAGCCCATCATGTGCTTTCACACGCTGGTAGCATCCTATTGGTGGTTTCGAGCATTTCGGATCTGGAGAAGTTATGGGCAGCAGCATCAAAACTGGGGCTCGAGTACAGAACTCTCAAATCCGTTAAACTGTTCTTCGAAGAGGTAAGCGTGGTTGAGTTTAGAAAAGGCGCATAAATAAAAGGATAGTTAAGTGATTAGTATCAAGCGCTAAAATTCTTCCTCTTCCTCAAATTCTTCCTCTTCGAACTCTTCTTCCTCGAATTCTTCTTCCTCCTCGAATTCCTCTTCAAACTCTTCTTCGAATTCTTCCTCTTCTTCGATTGAGAATATGTGTGGATATACCATATTAACCACCGTATTGAAAACTACGACCACATCTTGTTTTTAAGGTTTGCGGACTTCTTTGAGGCATCCAAGGTTGCGTAATATTAACGTTCAAGAGCTGGTGCCTCGTTTAAAACATATTTAAATCATTTTTAACGAAATTCCCGTAAATAACAAAGGCGGTCGTATTGAATACGAAAATTTCTTTTGTACTACTCAAACGAGCGGGGTTTAAAAGGTGTTGAAAAATGCTATGGTACGAGTGTCTGATACTTGTGGCTCTTGGTTTCGGAATAGGCGGGCTGGGGACGCTGATAGGAATAGGCGGTGGGGCGTATCTTGTCCCTGCCCTCATTTTGCTATATGGTTTCGAGCCCAGACTGGCGACTGGGACGAGCTTGTTTTTCGTCTTCCTAAACGTTTTATCTGGGAGCATTTCGTACCTGAGACTTAAGAGGGTCGACGTTAAACTTGGACTCCTACTTACCGTTCCCACGATTCCGGGCGCGATCATAGGTGCGTACCTTGTGGGATATATTGAGCACTTTATGTTTAGGCTTATCTTTGCGGCCCTTTTGGTTTGGGCATCGCTTTACCTTCTAATTAAGCCTAAGGGTCAATTCGACACCGTTAAGACTGGAGGATATGGAAGGAAGATTATCGACTCTAGTGGCAAAGTCTACACATACTCAATTAACATACCATTAGGGCTTGTGACGAGCTTTGTCGCAGGTTTTGCATCCAGCATCTTCGGCATCGGCGGAGGCGTGCTGCATGTGCCCATCATGATACACATACTCGGCATACCAGTCCACGTTGCGACGGCCACATCGCATTTTATACTAGTGTTCACAACACTCTTCGGCTCCGTTACTCATTCTATGCTGAACAATGTCTCATTCGAGTACGCCATACTCTTGGGCTTAGGCGGTGTGTTGGGTGCTCAAGTGGGCGCGCGTGTATCGGGTCTCGTGGGCGACGTGAAAATCAAGAGGCTGCTGGGTCTTACGCTCCTGCTTGTCGCTGTAAGGCTGGTGCTACAATTCCGATAGACCTTGGAACGTCGGTATCTGGCCTCCTAGAATTGCAATTAAAGATGGGGGCGGCCGGATTCGAACCGGCGGTCTCCGGGTTTCTGCACACCCTGATCTGCTTCGCAGAGATCTGGAGCCCGGCGCCGTAGACCTTGTTCCCCGGAGACTTTTGCTCCTCTGGGCCACGCCCCCTCGCTTGAGCTTTTGTTCTAACACGTTTATAAATTATTTTTGCGATCCGAACGGTAAAGCTAATAATTTTCGGTTTAACCAATTATAACAGCCTCGGTAGCCTAGCCGGGTGGGGCGCCGGCTTGGTAAGCCGGCGGTCGCGGGTTCAAATCCCGCCCGAGGCTCTGTTTTGCTTTTAAAAACATTATTCGAACAATTATGAGACCCGTGTTGCTTGGTTTTTGCAAGAGAGTTAGAGTTCGTGAATTATTAGCGCCCATTTTAATAAAAAAGCGAACAAAAAAGAAAAAATAAAAAGGGGATGTTTTAGATCATTATCGGAGGTCCGCGATCAGTTATTTTGTACTTAATCATTTTTAGCTTGAATACCTTTTCTACCACCATAGGGACCACCCCCGTTTCTCATTTCTCCATTTTTACAATATGAGAACGACAGTATATAAACTTTTCGCATTATAAAGAAATCTCAAAATGGGAAAGTTTATAAGTCTGAAAATACGGACACTGTGATAAAAAAGAGGCGACCGGAAATGAACAAAGGTTACTCGATTGAGGTTAAGTCCGAGAGTAAGACGGTCGAGGTCGAGTTCGGGCCTTCCATAAGCTTCGATATGGTAGAGGAGGTGCTAAATCAGTTAAGGGAATATATTGCCGAAGATTATCGTATCAAGTTAATAGGTTACATTAACAGGGAATATAACTACATTAAAGCCTTCACGTTGGCCCTTTCACTCTTCGGCAAAGAGGACCGCATAATTTTCGAGAATAAAGCCAAATTCAATAAGGCCGAAAGAAGGTTGAAGAAGAGGCAGATGCAAGAGTTAAGGCGCATGGGTTATAACGCTAAGCAAATGTCAGAGGAGTTGGGCGTGCCTTTAAAAACTATTTATCGTTGGCTAAAGGAAGGGGACAAATTCGCTTAAACGAGAAGAACAGAGATCGTGACTGAACGCGTTATAAGCCAACTGTTAACCGAAATGGATGGACTTGAGGAGCTTAGAGGCGTTGTCGTTATAGCGGCTACAAACAGGCCGGACATAATCGACCCAGCACTTCTTAGGCCGGGACGGTTCGACAAGCTCCTATACGTACTACCGCCTGACATTGAGGCTCGAAAGGAAATTCTCAAAATTCACCTCAAAAAGAAGCCCTAACTGAAGACGTGGACGTAGAAGACATAGCTAGAAGAACCGAAGGCTACACGGGAGCAGATTTGGCAGCCGTTTGCAACACAGCGGTTATGCTTGCCATAAGAGAGCATATAATGAAGAACAAAACCCAGACGAGGCAAAGAAGAACGTTAAAGACATAAAGGTTTGTAGACGTCACTTTGAGGAGACACTCAAAAAAGTCAAGCCAATCTCGCAAAAAGAGTTGAGATGTACAAGAAAATCTCAGAGGAATTCGCAGCTAGGGTGAAATAAACGTATAATACACCTTTTTTACTATATGTCGAGTGGAGGAACATATCTGTGAGCATGCCTACATTCAAGCATGTCTTCGGTCCCGTAATGTCTAGGAGATTAGGGAGAAGCTTAGGTATTAACAATATACCGTACAAGACCTGCACGTACTCCTGCATATATTGCCAGCTCGGCAGGACGAGAAACCTTTCCATCGAAAGGAGGGCATTCTACAGTCCTGAAGAGGTGGTATCCGAGGTTTCCGAGTTTATTAACAATGTAGACGAAAAAGTAGACTACGTGACGTTCGTCCCCGATGGGGAGCCACTTTTAGACATACGCATAGGCCAAGAGATAGCCGAGATTAAGAAGTCGGTATCAAAACCCATAGCCGTACTTACCAATGCCTCGCTATTGTTTCGGGAGGATGTTAGAAAAGACCTCCTCGATGCAGACCTCGTCTCCGTGAAAATTGATGCTCTAACTGAAGATACATGGAAGAAGGTCAACAGACCGCACCCGGGCTTAAAGCTCGCAGACATACTTAAGGGCATTAAAGAGTTTGCTGGTATGTTTAAAGGGAAGCTGGTCACAGAGACAATGCTCGTAAATGAGTTTAACACTAGCCCAGAAGAGCTAAAGTTAATCGTAGACTTCATTAGGGACCTTGAACCATGGAGAGCTTACATAGCAATCCCAGTAAGACCTCCTGCAGAAGTGTACGCTAAGCCTCCGCCGCCGGAAAGGCTCGTGGAGGCATACACGCTCTTTGCCGACAAGCTCGGAGAAGACCATGTGGAACTGCTCAACTTGCCAGAACCTCCCGAACTTTCTGTTTATGGGAATCCAGAGGTTTGGCTCCTAAACCTAGTATCGGTACACCCGTTGAGGCTAAGCCATGCGGTAAGGGTACTTGAAAAAGTTGTAGATGACCCAGAAGGTCTCATACGAAAGCTTATAGATAAGCACGAGATAAGCGTGGTTACTTTTGCTGATGAAAAGTTTATCGTGAGGAGGTTTTCCTAGTAGTCGTGAAAAAGTGAGCGTTTTAAACACTTTTTATCATACTCGAAACCTATCTCATAAAAAGAGAATAGGTTATAATAGTTGCGACATAAGGAGGTTATCTAATCCTGCCTGCACCTCTCCTAAACAGCAGAGCAGCTACGACTATTGCTATGATTGCTACGGTTGCTATTATTCCTGCAAGTATGTCAAGAGGTAACCCTGCAAATTCCATTCCTGGTCTAGTCGTCTCAGTCTCTGTTAGAGTTGGGGTGGGTGTCGGTGTAGTTACAGTGGTCGGAGTAGTTTGAGTGGTTGTGGTTGGTGTAGGTGTTGTAGGCGTAGTCTCCGTAGTCGGTCTAGTAATGGTTGTCACATATGTTATCGTAGACGTTACTGTCTTTTCAGGCTCGGTTACTGTAACGGTAGTAGATGGCAGAGTAATTGTGGTGGCCATAGTCGTTCCAGGAAAAACTGTTGACTCAGTATATGTTGTTCCAGGTGTAATAGTCGTAGTAGTTATAGTTGTTGGCAATTCTTCTGTCATCTCTTCTATAGTAAAGGTTGCTCCTTCGAATGAATATGTCATCTCTGGGTATGCATAGTAGAATGTGGCAGGTACACTTCCCATGATAATCGTTACTTCCTGTACGACTTGTATTGTCTGGCAGCTTTCTATGATCTCTGCATATAGAGGTATTGGTATAGAGAATGTTTGTCCAGCTATTGTGGTAACAAGCTCTATGTACGTATATCCCGTAGTAGTTGTTACCCCATCTTCTTCATAAGTTATAGAATACTTGATCGTAGGCTCAGTAAATACAGTTTGCACAGTTGTTCCAGGAATAGTAACAGTAGTGCCGGGGATGGTTATTACTCCCTCAGTTTTTATGGGTTTTAATACTATTGAACACGTTTGGTCTGGACGTTTTTCTACGGCTATCAATGTATACTTTGGTATGACTATCGTTGCTGTAATTTCCCCACCTGGAAGAGTTGTAACATAAGTGGTTCCAGGTATTGTTATGAGCGTAGTCGTAGTTGTTGTTATTATTATTTGCTGAGCCGCACCTATAGTTAAGAAACCAAGAAACACTACTAAGAAGAACACAGCCTTAGGATTTATTTTCATTTATAAACACCGCATACTTAGATTTTGTTTTATTTATCTTATATATAAACGTAGCGTTTTTTGAGAAGGTTGAAAAGTTAATTTAAAAATAGCTATTTTGGTCTCTTTATTATTAAAAATTTCAAAGTTCCAATCATTAGTTATGCTCTGGGGGTTCCGGTCGTATATACAATTTAAAATGAACACTTAAAGTGCCAACAATATTCATTAAAGCTTTGAGGTTCCGCTGGTTACGTAAACTTAAAGTCAATGTCGTCACATTCATTTCTTGCTTGAATGTTTAAATTCGTCTTATAAACCATTACTGCGCGATTAGCTATGTTTATACAATTTAAAATCATCCAAAGTTTTAGTATTTAGGGTAAGAGGTTGAGAAATTTATGAAAAAAGTGTTGAGGAAGATAATCATCATCGCATCTACATTATCCTTTATTACATCGTATTTGCTTCACCATCCAAAGATTGGAGGGAATATCTATTCAGACATTATCTCTTTCTGGTATAGACCTCTAGTAATGGATGTTAGGATACCATACATACAAGAAAGTTTTGAGTATCCTCCATTGGCAGGATTGATAACCTATGTCTCATCAGTTATTGGTAGAGGAGAAATGATCCCATACTATAATGCTTTCTCCACCATACTCTACTTATTTTATATTCTCCTTGTTTTAACAGTCTTCAAGATAATGCGTGAAAAGAATGTCCCACCAATCTACATCTTTGTCTTCCTTATATTTTCACCTTCAATGATCGTCTATCTAAATTATAACTTCGATGTAGTCTTCGCTGCACTCTTAATCTTATCTTTAATGTTTTTTGAGAAGGGCAAGTATAAGATTTCAGCACTGCTATTCTCAGCCACAACCCTCGTAAAACTAGTCAATATTATACTTCTACCGATGCTGCTTGTTAGCTTAAAGGATTGGAAGAGTAGGTTAAATTATCTATTTTATGTTTTTATGCCTATTGCGATTGTTAATATAGGATTACAGATACTTAATCCAAGCTTCTTTAAAGGTACATACCTTTATCATCTTAATTGGGGGCTTGAGAATGCTTGGTTCGTTTACCTATTTCCTTCAAGAGGTTCATGGGATACAGCTAAGCTATTCAGCGCTCTTCTCATGGCTTATGGTTTACTGAAAATCTACCTAAGCAATGTCGGCAACCTCTATGAGAGATCCTTTATGTTACTATCAGTCTTCCTTTTAACAAACTATGTTTTCACTCCACAGATGGTTATATTTATTCTTCCTTTCTTAGCAATAATTGGTAGAATTCAACCAACATTCTATATTCTTGAAGGTGCTAATGTAGGAATAATTCTTACATGGTTTATGGAGAAGGATCCGCTAATGCCTGGGACATTACCTCAAAATCTTGCATTAATAAGAGCTGTGGCATTATTATACATGTTGGCTGAGACGTATCTTAGAGCTTCCGGGAAAAAGATGATCTTTAAAGAATTGATTAAACCTTTAGCAAGCTTGGTGAAGATTTTATGAGCATAGCCTTCTTAAGAAGACATCTAAGTAAGCTAGACGTCCAGTTAGCAATCTTGTCTATTATCATCCTTGTATTGAAATTATTGATAATAAATGAACCTTGGCCTAAACTCCCACCTTCCAACTGTACTAATCCACCTTTATCAACAGATTGCGCATTAATCTTTGATGAAGCTCACTATGTCCCGGCTGCTCGCAAGATGCTTATGGGAATGGCGGTGAATAATGAGCACCCACCCCTCTCTAAAGCATTAATCATATTAGGGATACTATTGTTTGGAGATAACCCAATAGGGTGGAGGGTTTTCATAGCGTTATCGGGAGCAATAACGGTATACTTACTGGGTAAACTTGCACACATAGTATTAAAGAACAATGTTTTAGCTCTATGTTCAGCAATACTCTTTGCTTGTGATGTTACTTCATTTAACATCAGCTCGATGGCAATCCTAGATGCCCCTGCTATGATGTTCAGCCTATTATCGGCAATATTTTTCCTTAAGAGGAGATATTTCTATTCAGGCGTCGCGATTGGTTTTGCATTACTATGCAAGATCTCGAGTTTCTTCATATTTGCTGCTCTACTACTATACTATTTCTTGAAAACGTCTTATTCGCAGAAGAGATTCATAAATTCGATTAAAGAGATGTTAAAGATCGTTGAGAAGACGTTAATAATTTCTCTATTAGTCCTGTTAGCTGGGTTAGCTATCTACGATTATTCTTTAAATGCTTATTCTACACCTTTTGAGCATCTCGACTATATACTAAACTACCATTCTACCTTAACATTTAAAGAGGGGGATGTAGTCCACATGCCCATTACTTGGGCTAATCCGATCATGCCTTTCTCCCGTGAATCATACTTTGTCGTAAAGGTAACTATTGATGGTAAAGAATATCATCCAATAGCATATTACGGCATGCAGACACCTTTATGGTGGACGACCTGGGTTATATTTGCGTTCTCAATCTATTCATCCATCCTCATATTGAGGAGTAAAGCGTTTCCAGACACTGAGATGTTAATACTTTCATGGATCTCTCTAACCTATCTAGTCTTCTTCCCTATTGCATACATACTCCATAGATGGGTATACCCGTTCTACTTCTACTCAACTGTACCGATAATAGCTATAGGGTTACCATACATACTCGGAGAAGACAAATTCTCAAAGATTATACTATTCTCTATGACTGCAGTACAAGTAGCATGGTTTATCGTCTGGTTTCCAGTTAAGCCTCAGTGGCTCATAGACTTTTTGCTTAAAGTTGGTTTACCTGCCTAAGGATCTTGTAGCCTGTTCTATTACATTAAAATCTTAAATTTTAAAAAATAAGACTAACTGCGAATCATTAAATGCATCTTTATGGCCCCCTAGAGAATTTCGTGGATGCTAAATTTTTCCTGCTATTACTTATATGCAGCTATAACAACAATTGTCGGCCTACTCTTCTAAAATGTCTTTGAAAGAATTTAAATTAACTCCAACAATACATAAAACAGAAACCTCGCCAATCCGTTATCCGATAAATATTTGATGTAATAAATTAAACCAAATCCTCGGAATTGACGATTCTCAAAAGTTGACCATTCATGCTGTATAGATAGAACTTGACTGAAATACCACCTGGTAGCGAATGGGTCCCGCAGGCGTGACATGGGTCATATGCTCTGAACGCCATCTCTACCATGTTTAGTATTCCTTGGTCTATCTGTCCCGCTTTGACGAGACTTCTTGCCGCTTTGTCTACCGAGAGCGCTATTCTCGCCGCGTTGTGCTGTGTTGCTACTAGCAGGTTTGCTTTCTTGATTACTCCGTTTTGGTCTGTTTGGTAGTGATGTATTAGTGTCCCTCTTGGTGCTTCTACTACTCCTATACCTTCTTCTGGTGTTGCTGTTGGCAGGTTTCTTACTTCTTTGCTTTCTATGTCTGGGTCATTTGCTAATTCTCTGAATCTTTCTGCCGCATAGATTATCTCTATTACTCTTGCCCAGTGGTTTGCTAGCGTGTGGTGGATTGGTTTTCCTCCCAGTGTTTCGTACATTTCTTCATATGCTTCCTGTGCTTTCGGTGTTGCCATTCCATCTGCTGCGTTGAGTCTTGCTAGCGGTGCTACACTCATCACTCCGCTATCTTCTCCGTCTATGAATCCTTTCCATCCTATCTTCTTGAGGTACGGGAATTTTATGTACGTCCATGGTTCTACGTGTTCTGCTATGTAATCCAGGTATTGATGGATGTCGAATTTTGCGTGTTCTATCCCTCTTGGTGAGACTACTCTGATCTTTCCATCGTAGAAGTTTACTCTGTTCTTTTCATCCACTAAACCCATGTAGTATGTCCTATGCGTGTACGCTTCGCTTGTTATGAGGTCTACGTATTCTTTGTTTGCTAAGACTACATCTTTGAAGATCTTGTATGTGAACTCTGCGAATTGTACCGCTTCTTCCGATACTTTCCTTGCTGTTTCAACCGCTTCTTGAGATAGCGGTTTTGATATCCCTCCTGGTAGGCCGAGGACTGGATGTATTGTTTTTCCGCCGATTATCTCCATTAATTTTCTAAGCTTCTTCCTAGTCTGGATTACTCTTAAACCGACTTCCGTTCCAACCTTCTTGATTACTCCTACGACGTTTCTCTCCTCTTTGGATGCCTTCGGTCCTACTATGAAGTCTGGTCCTGCTAGGATGTAGAAGTGGAGTGCATGGTCTTCAAGCATGAATATGTTGTAGAACATTTCTCTAATCTTCTTTGCAGGTTCCGGCGGCTCTACCTTGTAGAGGTCGTCTAGAGTTTTTGTTGAGGCCATGTGGTGGGCTGTCGGGCATACGCCGCATATCCTAGAAGTTATCTGCGGCATGTCTTCCGCATGTCTTCCTACGGCGAATGTTTCGAAACCTCTGAGTTCAGGTACTTGGAGGTATGCTTTAACACAGTTCCCAGCATCGTCGAGTATTACCACGATCTTGCCGTGCCCTTCAAGCCTCGTGATGGGGTTTATTACCACTTCTTTCATCTTGCTCACCTCCTCGTTACCGTTATCTTCCCTCTAAGCCTTGAGGCTGGCAGGGAGTATCTATAAAATATTCCCATCGGATCCAGAATCTTGCCCAACACTTTCTTAATTTCTTCTTCATCGCTATAATCCACTATACTTGCGAAGTACGATGCAGCTTTTCCACCATAGTCCATTACTTCGTTGAGTGGGCCGAAACATCCTGTGCATGGCATGGCTGCTTTTATGCAGAGTGCACTACATCCTCCACGGGTTACTGGTCCAAGGCACATTAGTCCTTGTGTTAATAAACATTTGGATGGGTCGGCGATTACTTCATGCGGTCTCTTGATATCTTTGATTAGTACTTTTTCAGGCTTGGTCTCGTTTAATGGACACTCGTAGCAGAGCGATTTATCTAATGCTCCAAGCACGGAGCCTTTAGCTGGAAGATTTCCGGACAGCAGAGTTTCTATTGCTTTCCATGTTACTTCTGGTGTTGGGGGACATCCTGGAATATAATAATCCACGTCTACTACAAGGTCTAGTGGGAGGAGGCGCGGGAGGACTTCAGGTAGCTCAAGCGTTGTCCCCTCCTCTGCTTTAATTTTTAATTGTGGTTGTATCTTCTGAGGATTTTCTACTGTTGGTGCTTCATGATATACGTATTTCAGTATTTCTTCTCTACTGTAGAGGTTTGCAAGGCCTGGGACTCCGCCCCACGCTGAGCATGCTCCATAGGCTACGACTAACTTGGATTTCTTTCTTAGCAGTTTTACCACGTATTCGTGTTCGCTAAGCCTGATTCCACCGTTTATGAAGCTGGCAGTAATCGATCCATCTGGAAGCTTCTCAACGTCTTCGATCTTGTAATCCATGGCGACTGGCCAGAATACTATGTCTACAAGGTTTACAAGGTCTAGGATCTTTTCTGCAAGGTCTACTTGTGCTTCTTCGCATCCTCCACAACTTGCACACCAGTATAGAGCTATCTTAGGTTTATTCATGAGTATTCACCTCTTTTAGTTTCAACGGACCTAGAGACTTTATCTTCTCAAACATTTCGTTAGCCACTTTAACAAATTTATCCGCTTCTGCTGCGGAGATCCATTCAAGCCTAAACCTCTCCTTCTCTATCCCAAATTCTTCAAGCATCCTCTTTAGAAGCGTCATCCTCCTCAACGTTTTAATGTTACCTTCAATATAGTGGCAGTCTCCCGGATGGCATCCCGCAACAAGCACTCCGTCTGCACCTCTTCTGAAAGCTTCAAGAATGAATTGTGGATCAACTCTGCCCGAGCACATAACTCTAATCACTAAAAAGTTTGGAGGATACTTCATTCGGCTTGTACCTGCGAGGTCGAGAGCAGCATAAGAACACCAGTTACACAAAAAAGCGATTATTTTCGGTTCAAAGTTTTGGCTCATCTGAATCACCTATGTCCACAACACCAACCTATTATTACAATATATGTGTTTTTAATCTTCATGTAACTCACCCGATAAAAGCTGCTACGAGTTGGTTCTTCAATTGATTGTCTTTGAAGCTATACTGTTGCATTGCACCCGTTGGACATGAAGCTACGCATGTTCCACACCCTTTACATAGTGCCGGGTCCACTTCTGCAACCCTAACGTTTTCTTGAACCTTTAATCTTATCGCGTTGTATGGACACATTCCTATGCATATTGCGCAGCCACTGCATATTTCTTCATTTACTACAGCAATTAGCGGTTCTACTTTAACTTCTTCTTTTGTAAGAAGCCCTAATGCTTTAGAGGCTGCAGCGCTTCCAGATTCTATTGACTCGGCTATGTTTTTCGGTCCAGTCACAGTCCCCGCAAGATATACCCCATCAGTAGTTGCTTCAACCGGCCTAAGCTTTAAGTGTGCTTCCTTAAGGAATCCTTCTGGACCGCATCCTACCTTTGTTAGCGTCCTAACTTTATCAATATCTTTTGGAGGTTTCATACCAACTGATAACACTACTAGGTCGGCGGGGATAGATATTTCTTCTTGAATTGTTTCTTCGAAGAATCTTACATTGATGCTCCCATCAGGATTGACGAGGAGGGGGAATTTTTTAAGGAGTTCGGTAGGCAATTTTTCACTACCCATTATCTCAAAGAGGCGGACGACGTTTGGAGCTTCTCTGTATCTTGCAAACCTGATCAGACCTTCTCCAGCTTTAATGTAAAGCTGCTCGTCCAGCCTATTGTACGTTCTTATGTCTTTGTGTAGGATGTATATGTTTGCTTCTGGATATTTCTCTTTGATTATTAATGCATTCTTTATCGTCGATGCACAGCACATTCTGGAGCAGTACGGGTATGCGTTTGGAGTTGTATTAAGCGATCCCACACACATTATGAATACGATGTTTTTGGGTTGTATACCATTTATCTTTAACTCACCGTTTGTTGGACCTTCTGTATCAAGCAGCCTTTCAAGCTGGAATAGCGTTATTATTCTATTCGATAAACCGTACCCGAATTCTCCGACTGGCGGTTCGTATGGTTCGTGTCCTGCGGCAACTATTATTGCTCCAACTCTTAATTCTATTTCCTCAGGTTTCTGATCTAAGTTTATAGCATGCGTTGGACATACTTTAACGCATTCAAGACATCTTGTACAGTTCTCTGAGTCTATTACGTAGAGTGGTGGATAGGCTCCTTTATATGGTAGATAGATCGCTTTCCTTTTTGTTAAGCCGAACTCGTATTCATTTGGAACCTCGACTGGACATACCTTAACACATTCACCACACAGGTTGCAGTTTTCATTGACGTACCTCGGATTCTTTATCAGCTTAATCTTAAAATCTCCAACAGAGCCGTCGACGTTTGTTAGCTCAGTGTTTACATATATTTGGATGTTTGGGTTGTTTATGACGTCCTTTGATAATTCCTTCACAACATCTATTCCTTTTAATTTTGTATGTACGAGCCTCCCAAGTCTAGCAGTGTTCCCACCAATTACAGGCTTCCTTTCAATAAGGTAGACTTTGAAACCTTTGGCGGCTAGATCCCTAGCAGCAGAGAGTCCCGCAACCCCTCCTCCTATAATCAATACGTTCTTATTGACTTTGAATTTTATATCTTTAAGTGGTTCAAGTAATGATGCTTTAGCCACAGCCATTCTCACCAATAGCTTAGCTTTAGCGGTTGCCGCCTCCTTGTCCGAGTGAACCCAAGAACATTGTTCTCTGATGTTCGCCATTTCTAGCAGGTACGGGTTCAAGCCAGCTTCAGCCAGCGCATTTCTAAAAGTAGGTTCATGCATAGTTGGAGAGCAAGCTGCTACTACAACTCTGTTCAGATTATGCTTCTTTATGCCTTCTTTAATGATGTCCTGACCTGGAGCAGAACACATAAAGACATAATCTCTCGCCTCTACGACGTTTGGAAGGTTCTTTGCGTATTCAACTACTTCTTTTATATTGACCGTACCTGCAATGTTTAATCCACAATGGCATATGTACACTCCTATCCTAGGTTCTTCACTCATGTTTTACACCCCAGCCAATATAGATGCTTTAGCTGCTGCTGAACCCGCTTGTACAACAGAGTCTGGGATGTCCTTTGCGCCCGCTGCTACACCTACAACGTATATCCCGTCTATAGTTGATGCTATAGATTCCATGATTGGGTCCTTTAAACATACGTACCCATCCTCTCCGATTTTTAAAGGCAACACTTCTGGGTAAACGGGTTTAACACCCACAGCTAATACGACCATATCTACCCTCATAGTTCTCTTAATGCTTGTTAATGTATCATCGTAGGTTATTATTAAGTCCTTGGTTTCAGGGTCTTCTTCGATCTTTGCGGGTTTAGCTCTGATGAACTTTATACCAAACTCTTTCATGGCTCTATTGTAGAATTCTTGGTATCCTTTCCCGAATGCTCTAAGATCCATGTAGAATATTGTGCAGTCGACTTCTGGCAAATGTTCTTTTGCTAGGATTGCATGCTTAACTGAAGCCATGCAACAGAAAGCTGAACAGTTCGGGTTTATCTTAACGTCTCTGGAACATACGCATTGTATGAAAGCTATGCTCTTCGGATGCTTATTATCTGACCTCCTCACGATCTCTCCTCCAGTCGGTCCAGTGGATGATACAAGCCTTTCAAACTCTAACGATAGATATACGTTTGAATATTTTCCATAACCATATGTTGCTGCGAGATGTGGATCCATCAATTCGTATCCTGTAGCAATTATTATGGAAGCTACATTAAGTTCTAGGGTTTCAGGTTTCTGTTCAAAGTTTACTGCTTTGGTTGGGCAGATCCTTTCACATACACGGCATATGTTCTTAGTAAAGTAGAGGCAATGTTCTTTATCTATGGTTGCTTTAAGCGGAACGGCTTGCGGGAATAGGAAGTATATCGCTTTTCTCTGACTCATACCCATGTTAAATTCATCCGGAACTTTGGATGGACACTTAGCAATACATTCCCCACATCCTATACACTTATCTTCATCGACATACCTTGGCTTCTTCAACACTTTTACATGGAAGTCTCCAGCCGAGCCCTTAACCTCCACTACTTCAGAGTATGTTAGAAGTTCTATGTTAGGATGCCTCGCAACCGAAACCATCTTAGGTGTAAGAATGCATGAGGCACAGTCTAAGGTTGGGAAAGTCTTGTCAAGGCGAGCCATCTTACCACCTATACTAGGCAGCTTCTCTACTAGGTAGACCTTAACACCTTGATCGGCAAGGTCGAGCGATGCTTGTATACCCGCAATACCGCCACCAATAACTAGGACTGGTTTAGCCACCCCTACCACCTCCCATTATGCCTCCTATAATCGGGGATTCTCTTACTGTACTATCAATCCAGAGGGCTAGAGGTCTATAAATTGCATGGGCAAATTTAGTAAATGGGGCAGAAATTAGTAAGTCAAATACCACTATTAAATGCACTGCATACGTTATGTAAGATTCCATGGGCAAATTTACTTTTACAAATATTGCCAGTAAGAATCCAGTAACGCCCGCAAGAAACAGCAGTATTAGAAAGACCCAATCAGTATGATACGAATACATTGCGTAGGTTTCCTTCTTCTTTAATCTTGCAATAATAAAGTAGATAGAGCCGTAAAGCATGACTACCCCGGATATAACACCAATAACGAAAGGAACAACCCTCGATATCTGGAGCCCATAGAAGTCTATTCCGAAGACTATTAGCGTTGCTACAAATAAACCTAAGAAGCCCCAGAATAATGCCAAGTGTGCAACATATCGACTTTTCTTTAAACATTTACTATATTTTAACTGTGCAGCGACTTCGTAGATTATGGTTTTAAAGAAGTTCTTAATCCACAACGCAGGATTTCTGCTCTCTACTTTTGAGTAAGAATATGAAATACCCTTAGCGATGCTCCGATACATGCTTATGAGATTCAATAAAGCAAACAGTCCCACTACTGCCCCAACTGCTAGTCCGGCATCATGTATAAAATCTATTGATAGAAAAGATGATAAATCAACAGTTTCAAGATTTGGGGAGTGTCCTCTAAAAAAGTAAATACCTAGAGCAGCTATTATAGTTAAAACTATCCAAGTTATCGCAGCGGCTATTTTATTGAAAAATGCTTTAGAAACTATCGAGTATTTTTGGATGAGCAATCTTCTTAAAGCCATCATAAAACTTCCAGGGTCGGCGTCCCTAGGACAATAATCGCTACATTCACCACAATAGTAGCATAACCATGGATCAGTAGAAGACGTTACTCTCTCTTCTAAACCCATAACGGCGTAACGTATAAGCTTCCTAGGATAAGATGCCTTATCTTGGGTCAGCGGGCAGATAGCCGTACAATTGCCACAATTAAAGCATCTATGAAACCTCTCCGCTCCCAACTTTATAATTGCATTTGGGAATTCGGGGTCTATCGCAGTAATTGTTTTAGCATCAACTAAAGTTTTCGTACCCTTTACCCCCAAGGATGTTTTACCTATTTCTGAGGTTAATTTATATTTTTCACTTTTAAAAAAAGATTTTTCGAAGTGAGTATATATTGTTTTTATCGCCGATCGATTGACACATACTTCAGCAGATGGTTGGAGATTATTCTGCAAATTTTTCCTTCTACACCTATTGTTGCCATTCGTTCAGATGTTAAGGCAAGACTAATCAAAACTAACGCAAGCAATGCTAATGGTTATGGAAGAATAGTCTGTTACGTTTGCTTCGGAGAAAAACCCTACATGTAGGCAGATGCGACTGAAAATCGGGCGAATATTAAAATTGGACGAATGTGCTCTAGACAGAGCATAACTATGTTTGCCCAAAGTTAAAGGCTAAATCCCAGAACCTTTCATTTTTTCTTTTTGGTATCCCGCGATGTTAAGTTTTAAGGATTCTGTCTTAAAGGCAATAGAAGAATACAACAAATATAGAAGCCCTGAAGCTAAAGCTAAGCTTGTTAAGATAAGCGATAGAGAGCTCGTGTTAGATTTTGAGGGAAGTTTCTGTAGGACTTGCGGAGTGGTCGACTATTTTGAAGATTTCATTTACGAATTGCGGGAATTGATTGATGTAAAAATGAAAATCAAAAGTTTCAAGGAACTTGGACACGAAACCATCAGAGTTAAATATATCATTGAAAAATAAAAATGAGGATCAGGCGAAATTTACTTTGTAGGGACGTACCGCTCTTCGATGATATTTTCGTAAACCTCAGAGGCTACATTGTTTAAAAATATAAAGTCAGTTATGTCACTTTTAATTCCTTAAATAAAACATTGACATCAGTTATAGGCGAACCTGCATCATCGCAGATTTTTTGTTTCGCCGGTGGGTTTTCAACATAAAACGGTATTCTTTGGGTTATACGTTCTTGAAATGTGGGGATTAGCTCATTCTTATAGAAAACCCCGACGGGGATTTTATCGCCCCATTCCCTAGCTTTTTCCATAGCAACAAGTTTTTTACTAAAATCTTCACTTAAATCATGTACAACTGGGTCGTAGCCCATCTCTTCTAACTTGTAAAGTCTAGGTGTCGGTTTACCGGTTTTGGGATCTATCCGATCTTCGCCAGCATACCACTCTTTTGTATTTATGTTATTGTATGTTGGACAGGGTTGCAGTATGTCTACTAAGGCCAGTCCTTTATGTTGAATCGCTTTTTTTATTATTTCTTTCAAATGTTTGGTGTCGTAAGCATAGGATCTTGCAACAAAAGTGTACCCCGCCGCAAGAGCAATGATCACTGGGTTCACGGCTTCATTAATGTTCGGTCTTGGCATTGCTTTAACTTTTAAGCCCAACTTAAGTGTTGGCGAGGCTTGTCCCTTAGTAAGTCCATAAACCCCATTATCGTGTATCAGATAAGTTATGTCCATGTTTCTTCTTCCTGCATTGACAAAATGGCCCATGCCTATCCCTAGCCCATCACCATCACCGCCTATGGCTATAACTTCTAAATCTGGATTCGCAATCTTTATTCCCTGTGCGAATGGCAAAGTTCTACCATGAAGCACGTGAACTCCGTTAACTTTTACGAAATGTGAAATTTTGCCAGAACAGCCTATTCCGGACACTAATACGACTTGGTGGGGTTCAAGGGCCAGTTCTGCCAATGCCATCTGCAAAGCCGTAAGTATGCCGTAGTTTCCGCATCCTGGACACCAATCAACAAAAACGTCTGATTTAAAGTCTTGCCATCTAAGTACCATAGGTCAACACCTGCCTTTTTGGTGCCTTACCATCCAAAACAAGTTTTAAAGCGTTATAAACCTCAGTGGTGGTCATTGGTCTACCGTTATATTTGACTATTTGAAAGTCCATTAAAATCCCGGTTTTCTCTGTTATAATTTCACCTAATTGTCCAGAATAATTCATTTCAATATCAATTATTCTCTCAGCTTTTTCGAGAATTTCCTTTACATATTCTCTTGGAAGGGGATGCACCATTCGAACTTGCAGAAAACCTAAACTATAGCCTTCTCTGGATAACTCGTTTAGGGCTTCGACAATTGCACCTTTCGTAGAACCCCAGCTTACAATCATGTTTTTAGCGCTCGGCTCTCCAAAAAAGTTAATTTTCTCCGATATTGGCACCTCTTTATCGACGGTTTCAAGCTTTTTCATTCGTTTCTCCATCATTTTAGTCCTATTATGCGGCTCCTCACTTATGTGCCCATACTCATTATGCTCATCACCAGTGTACCAGTGCACGCCATTTTTTGTGCCGAGTAGAACACGAGGCGAAACTCCCGAATCAGTAAAAGCAAAACGTTTGTATTCCATGCCTTCAAGCATTTTTTCACCTAAAATTTCGCCCCGAGATATTTTAATCCCACTAATGTCAAAGATTGGAAAGATTTGAGAACTATTGGCAAGCGCCTTGTCTATGAGGTGAATTACAGGTAGTTGGAATCTTTCAGCATAGTTGAAAGCATTTATCGCGTCGTAAAAGCATTCTCTAATGTCACCTGAAGCCAGCACTATACGTGGAAACTCTCCATGTCCAGCATGAATGGCAAATCTTAGATCATCTTGCCCGTGCCGTGTAGGCAACCCGGTTGAAGGTGCGCCTCGTTGATAATAGGTTATGACAACTGGAACCTCGTTGTTGCCAGCCCAAGATAAACCCTCAACCATTAATGAGAATCCAGGCCCAGAAGTAGATGTTGAGGCTCTAGCACCAGCTAAAGCTGCCCCTGAAGCCATATTTATGGCTGCGATTTCATCTTCTGTTTGGAGCACAAGCAAGCCGGCCTCCATGTCTGGAATTTTTGTGGAGAGTACTTCATGAGCTTCTATGTATTCACTCTCATCTGCTGCTGGGGTTATGGGGTAGTAAGTTTGAACCCTACATCCACCCAAAATCTTACCAATTGCAACAGCTTGGTTTCCTGAAAGGAAAATTCTCTCTTCGTTCACGACCCTTTCTGGGAGACGGTAGTTAAATTCTTTTGAGAAATTGTTTTTCGCATACTCATATGCAATCTCCAATGCGAAGAGGTTCATTTCGACAATTTTCGGTTTTTCTCCAAAAATGTCTTTTATAGCTTTTTCAACCAAGTCAATATTGTACCCTAATAGACCAAAGGATATACCGATTGTTAACACGTTTATCATTCGCATAACTTTATTTAATTCCCCTATGCCGAGCTTACTTGCAATTTGTTTAAACAACTCCATGTACGGAACTTCAAAAACATGGATACCTTTATCCCTCGCATATTCAAGCAGATCTGCTAAAAGGGTGCCTATACCGTTTTCTTTCATAAATTCTTGGAAAATTTGTTTAAATTCCATTGGTAACGTGGGAATCTCCAAAATTTTAGTGTCCAATTGGTTTTGATCAACTATTATTCCTCCGTTAGGAACTATTTCGGATATATGCCTAACAACAGTTTCGGCGTCAAAAGACGCCAGCATGTCCACATCGTTCACATTAGCTGAAACCTCATTGCTTGAAACTCTTAGGTGGAAGTAGCTATGCAATCCCTTTATGTTTGAATGATACTCGCGGCGTCCATAAACGTACAAACCACCATAACCACATGCTCTCCCAAAAATGTTCGCGGCTGTGTCTACACCACTTCCTTGGGGTCCACCGGTCATCCAATTAAACCCTTTCTCCACTTTTTCACCTACCATTTTTCTTGATGCTTATTTGATTGAAGATTTTGATACTTTTCAGCGCATTTCTGACAACAAAAAACGTACTCTTTTCCGTTGATAGTAACGCGATAAGTTGCTAATTGGCACGTTTCTAACGGAATCGGTATGTTACAGAACTCGCACCTAATAAACTCTTTTTTCATTGTTTTTCCACCTTTCCTTTCTGTTTTTTGTAATAATCTTCAATTGCAGCTTTGAGGGCGTCTGCCGCTAGATTTGAGCAGTGCATCTTTACTGGCGGAAGCCCTTCTAGGGCGTCTGCTACATCCTTACGTGTTATTTTTAACGCTTCTTCCAGAGTTTTTCCTTTTGCCAATTCAGTTATCATGCTGCTTGTTGCTATTGCGGCGCCGCAGCCAAAGGTTTTAAATTTTATGTCCTCTATGCGGTTATCTTTAACTTTTATGTATATGGTCATCATGTCTCCGCAAACAGGATTTCCGACTGTGCCGACACCGTCAGCATCTTTGATTTCCCCCATGTTTCGGGGATTTCTGAAATGTTCCATTACTTTTTCGCTATACATCAACCAAGCAACTCCTTAGGCGTTAAGGGAGACATGGCTCTTAACCTTTTTACTATGTTTGGCATTATTTGAATAACATAGTCTACTTCGTCTTCTGTGTTTTGTCTTCCAAGGGTGAATAGTACTGAACCGTGGGCTTCTTCATGTTTCAGTCCAATTGCAAGCAGTACGTGGGAAGGCTCTAAAGTTTTTGCGGTGCAGGCAGAGCCTGACGAGGCTGCCACCCCCATCATGTCAAGGCTTAATAGTATGGATTCGCCTTCTATAAAGTTGAACCTCACCGCGGCGTTATCTGGCAAGCGGTTTGTTGGGTGACCATTCAAGAAAGCGTATGGTATGGATTCTAGTAAGCCTTTAATGAGTTTGTCTCTAAGCCTGCTAAGCCTTTCACTTTCGGCTTGCATCTCATTAACAGCTATTTCCGCCGCTTTTCCAAACCCAACTATGCCTGGCACGTTTTCTGTTCCTGAACGTAAACCTCTTTCTTGGCCGCCGCCATGGATTATGGGTTCAATGCGTACTCCGCTACGAACATAAAGGGCCCCAACCCCTTTAGGTCCATACATGTCGTTGGAAGATAGTGTTAGAAGGTCAATTCCGTCTTTTTGAACATCTATTGGGATTTGTCCATTGGCGGCCGTAGCATCCACGTGCAGATATGCGTTTTTTCTGTGGACTATTTGACTTATTTCCCTTATTGGTTGAATTGTTCCTATTTCATTGTTAGCATACTGGATGGAAACGAGAATCGTTTCTTCCCTCAACTCACGTTCTAAACTATTGAGGTCGACTAAACCGTACTTGTCTACCGGAAGAAAGGTCACATCAAAACCTTTAGTTTTTAAGTATTTACACGGGTTAATTACCGACATATGTTCGATACTTGAGGCTATTACGTGTTTACCCTTATCTATATTTCTATACGCGACACCTTTGATAGCCATATTGTTACTTTCTGTGGCCCCAGAAGTGAAAATTATAGACTCAGGGCTTTCGGCGTTTATAAGTTTGGCAATTTTCGCTCTTGCTTCCTCCAAAGCCTTTTTCGACTCATATCCAAATGAATGAATCGATGATGGGTTACCGTAAAAATCCTTAATGAATGGTATCATGGCTTCTATAACGCGGGGATCAACAGGTTTCCCAGCAACATGATCCATATAAATTTTTTTAGGAGTTGACATTTATAATTCCTCCTCTAGAAGCATATAACCGCATCTGCGTTTAAGGCCAGATCATTCAAGGTCGCTGCGCCTACTATTTTGGCTTCTGGTGTGAAGTCACCCCGTGGAATGCCAAGCAACATACAACTCTGTTCACACACCATGAGTTTAACTCCAGCCTTGACCGCTTGATCCATAACTTCCTTCAAGGATGGAAAACCACCCATCTTTATTTTTTCAGCCTCGCCCTTCTTAACTATAGTTACACCCTTTATTAGAAAATATATTGTAGCATCGATTCCCATCATGGCTGCTGTAGTTGCCAAAATGAACGGGGCATAGGCACGTTCAGGGGTGTCAACTCCGCTTGTTTGAATATACAAAATTTTTTTCTTTTCCGCCAACGTTTCACCTCATGACCGTTTATTTAACTTTTTTAATCAGAATTTGAACTTGATTTCCCCTTCTGGTTACGCTTATGATCTCTTGTCCCAAATTCTTCACTAGACTTTTAATATCTTCTTCTGCAGCAGGATCATCTGCTAAAACTTCAAGAACCTCGCCAACCTTCATCTTGTCAAGCTCCATTCTTGTCCTAAAAACCGGCTCTGGACAATAAAGCCCCAAGCAATCTAATTTTCTATAAGAACTGCCTCCCATACGATTTCCTTAAAAATAAATAAAGTCTAGAAGAAAAATAAAAATGTTACCTAAAGCTAGAATTTTTTGATATTTAAGTCTTTAATTTTTTAGCCCAAGTCACGAGATTTTCAAGCAGTTCCCGGATTTTGGTCCGCGTTTCATCGTCCTTCAACCGTCCATTTTCATCAAACTTTTCCTTAGCGAATGGCACAATAACCTCAGGCTTATTTATTGGATACATATTTAAAGATACAAACACTTGTCTAAGATGGTATTGAGCGCGGACGCCTCCCAACATTCCGATGGATGCGCTCATGATGGCTACGGCTTTACCCTCAAAAGAATTGTCACCCAGTGGTCGAGAAGCCCAGTCTATAGCATTTTTTAAGACTCCAGGAATCGAATAGTTGTATTCTGGCGTAGCCACGAGAATTGCGTCTGCGGACCTTATCTTCGCTTTAAACTCCTTAACTTTTACTGGCAGTTCATATTCCAAATCTTGATTGTAAAGGGGGATTCCTTCAATATCAAAAATCTCAAGCTCAGCTCCTTCCGGAAGTAACTCGGCTGCAGCGCGAAGTAACGCTTTGTTGTATGAGTCTTTTCTTAAACTGCCCGCAAAACCCAGAATGACTATATGCTTCTCCATGATATAATGCTTTTTAACCAAAAAACAATTTAAATTTATTGTTTATAGATTTGTTTTGCGGCAGTTCCCACTTTTAAGTTTAAAGTTGAAATTGATCCTATTATGTTTCACACGTATGAGTTTGCCGTTGATTGATTAATTTTGAGATTTTGTACTATCTGACTCATGTGTAGACTTCGTCTATCAAGAATCAAAAGGCATTTTCGCCCGACTTAACAATGAGCATATCGCCAACCTTTACTCCCTCAATTGAAATTTTTAATGAAATGCGGGGGGTGGGATTTGAACCCACGAACCCCTACGGGACAGGGTCTCCCCTCACAAAAGAATCTGAGCCCTGCGCCGTTGACCAGGCTTGGCAACCCCCGCTTCCTGTCTATTGTAGCCCACCAGCAATTATAGAGATATCCTCTACTTTTACTTTAGCGTTTCCAAGGGAGCGTAGACGTCCAGCTCGAATTCCGACAGATGGACCCTCCCAGAATCGGTTATGACCATGTGGTAGGTTGACTTCGGAGGTAGTTTTCTCCTTTTTAGGCCAGCATCTCTCACGATATCCTTGGAAACAGGTAGCCCAAGCGGCCCCGGTTCCACCACTATAAGCGGCGAATCGTAATCGAAGAACGACACAGGAACCCTACTGCACCCAAGCCTTTTCAGTATGTTGTAACGGTGGTGCCCATCTAGGATTACCATGGTTTTGTAGTCTACTGCCAAGGACTTCCTAAGGTAGCCGTCGCTAATTATCTCTGCCTTAAGCTCCTCTAAGTGCACGGGGTCTATCTCCTCATGTTCAATGAGTGCGTCTATACTTACAACCTTCACCTGCAGGGGTCGCAACATCATTATCTACGGGCAAAAACATCGCCTCTATTAATCTGTTTTCTTAAAACCTATTGATAATAAGCATTTAAGGCACCTTGTGCTTAAAAAACTAAACCGATTGTGTTCCTGATATACTCGCTAAGCAACCGGTGTAAATTAGGAGGTCGTACGACTTGAAGATTAGTGCAAAGAATTTAGCGATATCGTCGGTTCTGGCATCCCTTTACGCAGTCTTGGTGGTGACCTTTGCGCCCTTCAGCTTCTTACCTTTTCAGTTGAGGGTTGCTGATGCTCTTCTTCCACTCTCGATAGTATTTGGAGTCCCGGCAGCGTACGGCCTATCCATAGGTTGTGCAGTTGCCAATTACGCTGGTGGTCTGATACTTTTTGGCGGTGCATCCGTGATAGACGTGACAGGGGGTTCTGTTGCCAACTTTCTCGCCTGCTACCTTGCATGGTTGATAGGAAGGCACGGTGATATTGTGAGAAGATTTGCCGCAACGCTTGTCCAGACAGCTGTTGTCACGTTGATAGTGGGGAGTTACCTCTGGGTTTTAGTGGGCATGCCCGGCTCCTATAATATCCTTGGCCTAGAATTGCCTGGTCTGCTTGCCGTTATCTTAGGCGTGGCCATAGGTTCCGTGTTGGCGATAAATGTCATGGGCTTTATGTTGGAGGAGGCTGTCAGAAGGGCTCTCTACGTAACGGATAAGTAAGGGACGATGCTTTTTGGGGTTTAGTATGAGCGGTGGTGTGACCGTCGCTTTTCAGGGCGAGCTTGGTGCTTACAGTCACATAGCTGCCTTAAAGTTCTTCGGGACGATAAACGCCCTACCGCAGAAGACGATAGCAGATGTCTTCGAGGTTGTTGAGGCGTCCGAGGCCAAGTATGGCGTCGTACCATTCGAGAATTCGTTGGAGGGCAGTGTTAATGAGACCTACGACATGCTTCTCGAGACTAACTTGCATGTTGTGGGCGAAGTGAAGCTAAGAATAGTTCACTGCCTTATAGCAATTGCGGATGCCACAATCGCTGACATAAAACGCGTTTACTCGCACCCTCAAGCGCTCGCGCAGTGCAGGTCTTACCTCAGGGCTATGGGCTGGGAAACCATCCCATATTATGATACTGCTGGAAGCGTGAAGATGCTGAAGGAATCTAACATAAAGGATGCCGCGGCAATCGCGAGCGAGCTGGCCGCCGAGATATATGGGATGAAGATTCTTCAAAAAGGCATAGAAGACTTCGCTACAAATTACACGAGGTTCTTAGTGATTGGCAAGGAACAAAATCCAAGAACTGGTAAGGATAAAACCTCAATAATTTTCACAACAAAGCACGTGCCCGGTGCACTCTACATGGCACTCGAGGAATTCGCAAAAAGGAAGATCAACCTGACGATGTTGGTATCGAGGCCGACGAAGAAGACGCCCTGGGAGTACAATTTCTACGTAGACTTCGAGGGGCATGTTTCAGATGAACCCATAAAGCATTGTCTAGAAGCGCTAAAGGATAAGACGGTCTTCCTAAAGGTTTTGGGCTCGTACCCAGCTGCGACTGACATATAAGCACCTGTGTAATATTTTTAAGTAAACCCGAAAGTCTAGGGTATCGATGATTAAGGTCATCGCCCTCTCGGATTCCCATGTGTCCAGTTTGAGTTCGTTACCGAGTAAAATTTTGGACGAGCTTGCTAATGCAGACTGGGTGGTTCATGCTGGAGATTTCACAGAGGCAAACCTCGTCGATGAATTAAAAACTTACGGGAACTTTAAGGGCGTTCGTGGTAACATGGACTCGCCGGAGGTGAAGGCTCTGCTTCCGGATGTCGAGTTACTCGAGGTTCGTGGTTTCGTAATAGGGATATGCCACCCTGCCGAGGGCGGGCCACCACTAAGAATCGAGGAGAGAATAAGGAGAAAGTTCGAGAAAGTTGATGTCATAATCTACGGCCATACCCATAAACCAAAGAACGAGGTCCGGGATAACATCCTGTACCTCAACCCGGGTAGCTCAACCGGTGCTTGGCCGGCTGCTTACGCTTCCTATGGTGTATTAGAAATCGGGGATACCGTTAAGGCCAGGATAGTACGCATATAAACATTTTTGAATATCCATAACAATCCTGTTTTGGAATGGCTGTTTGGTACTTCGCTTATGGTGCCAACCTCAACAAGGAGTTGATGAGGAAAAGGGTTGGTGAATGGAAGGATTGTAAAAGGGGTGTGTTGGAGGGTTACAGGTTGAGCTTTGGTGTTTTCTCGAAAAGCTGGGGAGGTGGTGTGGCAAATATAGTGGAAGAAAGCAACTCCAAGGTTTATGGTGCGGTTTATTTGCTTGATGAAGAACAGCTAAAGGTTTTGGATAGGTACGAGGGTGTTCCAAACATTTACCTTAGAAGGAAGGTAATCGTGAAGACGGACGATGGTGAGGTTGAAGCCGTGACATACGTCGCCGCTAATCCGAGACAATTCGTTAAACCGTCGGCAGAATACCTTGCGATGATGCAAAAAGGATTGAAACAACACGGATACGGTGATGAGGTTCTGAAAGAGGTCAAGAGAATAGCCGAGGGGTTCGGGTCAAAGGCTTAATATCGACTCCGTCGTGTCTTAATAATGTTGAAGATAGCGCTAGACCTTGATGGTGTCTTAGCTGACAGCATATCAGTGTGGCTGGCGATATGGAATGCGTTGAAGGGTAGCTCGCTTAAGCTCGAAGACGTAAAATCTTGGGATTTTTGGAAGGAGTTGGGAATCACCTCGGGCGAGTTTCATAGAATATTCTACAAGACGTGGAAAAATTGGCAACTAATACCACCAACGGAGCCGGATCTTGTTTCTAAGGTATCCATGTTAGAGGAGTTGGGAAAAGTCGATATTGTAACCTCGAGGCCGAAGAATACTAGAGAATACGTCCTAAAGTGGTTGGAAAGGCATGGACTTGGTAATAAGAACATAGTGTTCGTTAAAAGCAATAAGTCAGAACTCGACTATGATGTTTACATAGACGACTCTCCAGTCAACGCCGAGGAGATAGCATCTGCAGGAAAGCATGTAGCCTTGTACGATAGGCCATGGAACAGATACGTGAAGGATACCGACAGGATAAAGCGCGTCATGAACTTGGAGGAGGCGTACTTATTCATAAAAACGCACGTGTTAAAGTTCTGAGAATTTATTAAACCCACTCTGTGTGAAAAGTTCCCGGCTTGTCAATTCTCTCGTATCCATGCGCACCGAAGCGGTCCCTTAATGCTTGTATGAGGTTTGCTGGTAAACGTTCACGCCTAAAGCCGTCAAAGTAGTCCAAGGCAGAAGTTATCGCAGGGCATGGGATGCCATTAAGTTTTGCCGTGCTCACGAATGACCTCCATTCCACTTGCCTATCGCACAACTCTTTTGCATAAGCACTATCGAGCAGAAGATTCGCCAGGTCTGGTCTTCTGGAGTAAACATCCATTATCATGTTAAGTAGTCTCGCTCTTATGATACACCCACCCCTCCATATCTTGGCCACCTCCCCAAGCTTTGTGGCATAGCCGAATTCCTTTGACGCCGTAGATATGAGGGACATACCTTGGGCAAACGCTATGAGCATCGTGCAATAGAGAGAAGACCTTGCCGCATTTATAAGAGACGATTTGTCAACATGCTTTACATCTGCTGTATATTTTATGAGTTTAGATGCTGCGACCCTTTCCTCTTTCAACGATGATAGGTTTCTTGCAGAAACCGCAGCGTCAATTGTAGGTACGGGCACGCCCAAGTCCATTGCTGTCTGCGATGTCCACTTTCCGGTTCCTTTTTGACCTGCCCTGTCCAATATTAGCTCAACAAGTGGCCTCTTAGTCTCATCATCCATCTTTGTCAGAACTTCAGAGGTTATCTCTAAGAGGAAGGAGTTTAGCTCACCAGCATTCCACTCAGCAAATATTTCTGAGATGGTCGCAGCATCTAACCCGAGCAAGGTCGTGAAGGTATCATAAACTTCTGCTATGGCCTGCATTATCGCGTACTCGATGCCGTTGTGCACCATCTTCACGAAGTGACCAGCACCGCCGGAACCCATGTAACCGTAGCATGCTTCACCTTCAACCTTTGCGGCAATCTTTACGAATATAGGTCTCATGAGTTCCTCAGCCTCCGGAGGACCGCCAGCCATTATACAAGGTCCTTTCAGCGCACCCTCCTCGCCACCACTTATCCCAACACCCATGAAGTGTATACCGTGCTCTCCAAGCCTCTTCATCCTTCTTTCAGTATCTTTGAAGTGTGAATTACCACCATCTACAACAACATCTCCCGGCTCGAGCCATGCCATCAGCTGGTTGAGAAATTCATCAACTGCTTCACCCGCCTTAACCATCAATATTATCCTACGAGGTTTATTGAGAGATTTAACAAAGTCCTCCAATGAAAAGTGTGCGGATATGTTTTTTCCCTTCGCCTTATGCTCCATAAATGCCCTGGTCTTCTCTGCGGTTCTATTGTAAACTGATATAGCAAACCCCTTGTTTTCGATGTTGAGGGCAAGGTTAGCACCCATAGTCGCGAGTCCTATAAGCCCTACGTCCGACCCCCGCATAACCATATTTGTTCTTCAAGCTAGCAAAAAAAGCTTATCGTGACCAAAACGACGTGCCGGCATAAAACTATAATTCTAACCTTTCTTCATGGATTTCGAGAAACATGACCCAAGCCGTTAGTAGTTTAGGTTACATTAATAGGATATTTCAAAATATAGAGCTCGTTGACGCAACGCAACAGGAGAATTTCTATTATAGTCTCGTGAAGAGCGGTGTGATAATCCCATCGGCCGAGGGAAGGTCCAAGGGCGCGCTCAGCATAATATGCAGCGAAATGGCCAAGATGAGCAAAGGGAAGATAATAGTGGACAGGAGCGACCTTGGTTTTCCAGGAAGGAGCATTTCCGAGGCGGCACCAATCCTAAAGCATAGATACGGTTATGTAAGTCTACTGATAAACAGCGGTAGCGGAAAATCGCTCATGCCCCTTATAGACGCTCAAAGCATGGCCCTTTACATCGAAAAGACAGGAGATGTTAAAAACTTCAGCATAGACGTCATGACCTCTGACCCCAACTCGCCAATAGGAAAATTGGGTGAGAAATACGGAAACGTGCTCGTAATCAAGGGACGGGAGGAGAATAAACGGACAGAGGGTGAAGCAAGGGAATTCCAAGCGTATGGTATACTGGAGGACGTGTTCATCTTGAGTAGCATGGTATTGCTTTACGGCATGGCATGTGCCATGAACGATGAGAAGCCACCAGAAAAGATACGGGATTACATACGCCCACTTTCAGTAGAGATCGGTAGCATGGTAGATGACATTATCAAGTCAAAATTCTTTGAATTCTTGTTGGATAATCTGGAGGAGAGAAAAGCGTGCTTCTTTGCCGGTCTCGGTAGCGGTCAGGAAGTTGCCAGGATGACCGCCGTAAGGGTTGGACACGTGAAGAGGGCGATAGGTGACCATGTATACGTTGCGGGCGAGTCGAGTACACCCGCTCCAAGGGCTGGTGACATTTTGATAGTTATTTCTCAAAGTGGCGAGACCGAGATAGTTCTGAGTTGGTGCAAGAACTTCAAAAGGCTTGGCGGCAAGCTTGCTGCCATAGTGGGAAGACCTGGTTCAACACTACAATCAATTGCCGATGAATCGTATGTAATAAGTGGCGAGAGGGTTCCTGGCAAACCCAGCGATTTTTACATCAAGGCAGCATTCGCGCTAAGTCCTTTGCCTATATACTTGGTTGGTCGTATCGAAGAACGCGGCCTAAAGCTCCCTGAATACATACTCAAATGGTACCATTCAGTAATGTGAGTTACTCAACAACTTTCCTTATAGGTTTATCCAGCATTTCGTGGAATTCCCTCATCCAAGGCAGTATATCCCTTCCAAGAATGCTGATGAACTTTTCCTCATCTGGGCTAGCACTGTGTATGTATACTATGTCAAGCCTCAGTTTAAGGAATTCCGCAAGTTCCTTGAATATGTCGTCTGGATCGGTCGTAATAAGCCACGTTTTTTTGATTTTTTCTACCTCTTCTGGACCGACGTTGGCCTCTAAATCTCTCGGGTCGTAAAGCTTTTCCCGCTTCTCCCTCGGTATAGCTGTTGACGCCCAGAAGAGGGCAGAGTTCAATGCCCTATCATAATCCACATCGTACGATACTTTGAATTCCATAGACTTTACAAGCGTTGAAGGGTCTCTTCCTGCCTCTATTGCAGCCTTCTCCATAGCACGAACTATCTCGTAGTATTTCTCAAGGCCCCTAGGATTTATCAGCATACCGTCGCAAAGCCTTCCGGCGATCTTCGCAACCTTTGGACATGCTGATGCCACATAAATCGGTATCTTCGTCTTTGGCTTTGTGTAGAGCTTCGCGTTACTCAGTCTGTAGTACTTCCCCTCAAAATTTACGAAATCGCCCTTCCATAGCTCTAGTATTATTTTGATAGCTTCCTCAAGTCTTCCGACCTTCTCTTCAAAACCTGGCCATTCAAATCCCAAAGGTTTTTCATTCATAGCATGGCCCGTGCCGACTGTCAAGAATACTCTGCCAGGGTACATATAATCTAGCGTTGCGAAAGCTTGGGCCACGATTGCCGGATGATACCTAAACATCGGCGTGGTCACAGCAGTACCTACCTGAACTCTTTTCGTTCTTTCCGCAACCGCTGCAAGCCAGACCCACGGGAAACCCGCCTGTCCACCAGTGTCACGCCATGGATGGAAGTGGTCGCTCGTGGCTATTATGTCAAAACCCGCGACCTCTGCTCTAACCGCAAAGTCCAGCAAACGGACTGGATCATATTGTTCTTGCGCCGCCCAATAACCCAGCCTAAGCGTTCTCATATTCACCTACCCGTAAGCGGAACTAGACCCTATTTAGCCTTACTAATAAATCCTAAAATATTTTTTATTTAACGATACGATATATTGGTCAAATCGGGTTGGGTCTATGTTTATACTACTTTCGCATAAGCTCAGCACAACGACACCAGCATATGCCGGAGGTCCAGGTCTTACACTGAAGCCGCTAAAGCAAATAGCCAAGGGTGACAGCAGCAACAGCTACCTAATAGAGATGCCAAACCATTTGGGAACACATATAGATGCTCCTCGACACTTCGACCCCTCCGGACGCTCGATAGCAGAGTATGGAATAGAGGACTTAACATTTAGAAGACCTTTGCTGCTTAACATACCGAAGCAAGATTCAGAGCTTATCACAGCCGAGGATTTGACGGCATATAAGGAGAAGATTGCGGAATCTGATATACTCCTAATAAAGACCGGCTTCCAGAGGTTCAGGGAATCCAACCCCGAAAGGTATAGCATGCACAACCCAGGTTTCTCCTCCGATGCTGCCAGCTACATCGTTAAGAACTTTCCGAAGCTCAGGGCCTTAGGTTTGGACACCGTATCCTTGTCTTCCGTCGACCATAGGGAAGATGGTAGGCTTTCGCATAAGATATTGCTGAGTGGCCGGGATTTCTTTATTATAGAGGATATGGACCTCTCTAAGCTCGTTGAAAGTCCAAAAACGGTAATAGTCTTGCCTCTTTTCATAGAGGGCATCGATAGCGCGCCCTGTGTCGTGCTCGCCGAAGTTTAGCCCTAATATCAAGGATATATCTTTCTTGAAATTTTTCGGAATAAATTTTCACTTTAATGGAAATATATGCGCATTTTTTTACGAAAAACGTAAACATTATTCTTAAATACGCATTATAGTAAACGATAGACACACGGATCGGACATGGGGCCGGTTATCCTCGATTCGACGTTGCGCGAAGGTCAACTTTACAGGATTTTTAGTCGTGAGGTTAACAAGCAGATAGCCGTTCAGCTAGCGGAGATAAACATTCCAAGGATAGAGCTAACAGTCGATTATCCGCCTAGGACCACGTACGAGGATGTTGCATGCATTGTAGATGCACTGAGCCCTTACGATGTGGAGGTTGTGATGCACGGCAGGGCCTATCAAAGAGATATAGAGGCTATGAGTAAGTACGACATCGAAGGTTGTGCCCTCTATCTTGCACCAACAGACATCCATAGAGAGTATAAGCTGGGCGGCATATCTTATGAGGAAGCCGTTCAGAGAATGGAGGAATCAATAGAGTTAGCAAAATCCTTCGGTTTTAAGTACATAAGAGCGACAGTAGAGGATGCGAGCAGGTTTTACTTAGAGGGCCCAGCTGGTATGGAGAAGCTCGTGAAGCTTATTGACTTGTTGGGTGATGTTGGTGCCAGCTTGGTCAGCATACCAGACACCGCTGGCATGTTATCTCCAACTCAAGCCAGGGATTTTGTATCGAAGGTAAAGCAGAAATGCAAGACTCCAATAGCATGTCACTTTCACAACGACTACGGTTATGCCTCAGCCAACACCGTCGAGGCGGCAGCCGAAGGTGCGGACGAGGTGCACGTGTGCATACTCGGAATTGGTGACAGGAACGGAATAGCTGACCTCTATGAGGTTGTTGCGGGGCTGGAGGATTTATACAACATAAGCACCGGTGTGAAGCGAGAGGCTATTTCTAAGCTTTACGAAAAATTTTCAAGGCTTACAGGCATAAGACCCTACTTTTCTCATCCGCTTTCAAAAGAGGCAAGAACTGTTAGAGCAGGTGTGCATCAATCTATGGTTGTTAAGATGCCGAAGGGATATGTTCCCGAAAAGAAGCTGATATACGACTTCAATGGAAGCCTCATGTTTGAAGCCACTCCCTACTTGAGCCATAAGATTGTTGAAAAACTTCTATCAAAATACGGAATCAAAGATGACGAGGCAAGGAAGATTACAGAACTTCTCGCCTCTACTGCGAGCAGCAAGGGAAGGAGACTCCTACCCTCAGAGGTTAGGGAAATTCTGGTGAACGCCGGCATACCCATCACGATGGAGGACGTCTCAAGTTTGTTCGGAGCTGAAAATGCATACATCCTGATAAGGCTAAAGCCTCAGTTCCCAGTATCGAAGATAATAAGCGAGCTCGTAGCATGGGATGATGTGGAAAGTATCGATGAAGTTTACGGTGATGTGGATATGGTAATAAAGGCAAAGCTGTTGCCGGGTGACAATAACGTGGTCTCCCGCCTAAAGAAGACTTTTTCTGGTGTCGTAGAAGATGTTAAAGTCCTGATCACTGACTAATAAGCTCGTCGATGTATGCTTCAATCATTTCTGCACTCATTAACCCTTTGAATCTCATGACTATGTTTCCGTCTTTATCCAGCAACACCAGGTACGGCACCCCAGTTGCTCCAAAAGCATTCAGAAGACTGCCCGTAGTGTCTATTCCCGTTAGCCAGGAAACACCGTGAGCCTCGTTGAACAAGGCAACATCCTCAACCGTAGCCCCATGCACTATACAAACAGAGAGTACGGTAACGTTATCATGATATTTTTCCACGATTTTCTTTAACTCATAAGCCTGCATGCCGCAGTACTTACACCAAGGCGACATGAGCTCCAACAGCAAGGGCTTACCCTTAAAATCCGATAAGGTTACAACCTCACCATTCAAAAGTTCAAACTTCGCATGAAGATGTGGCTGAGTAGCAGGCCCTAACACCCCACCAACGTATGCCGTCGCTAACACACCCACTATACCGATGAACGAAACCATCAACGATATTGTCACGGTTTGTTTCGGTTTGATTTGAAAAATATCCTTTTTATAGGCGTAGATTAGCAGAAGCAACACCCCCAAAATCAGTGTTGGAACCAGAAAACTTAGGTTAATCTCTAACATTCCAAATTTAGCATAATATCCCAGAAGATTAACAAGCTCAGGACTACAAAGACAATCAAGGCCGGCCTCTTTTGCCGCGAAGTTCGGAATTCCCGCAGTCGCCGCTACTATGCCGGACACTAACCATACGGCAAACACTACGAATAGTCCAAAGATTAACCTGACCAAAAAACGACCCTTTACTTTCTTTTTAGAAGCCTCCGTCTTCTTTGATGTCAACCCAGAGCATTATAAAGACACACATATTCGATAATAAAATTTTCTTCTCAACCCGTGAGCTCGTAGATATATACGTATGCGTAGCTAGTGTATGGTTGGCTTGACGAGTAAATGAGTCTGAAGCCCTTTACGTTAGGCTCTTCGTAATAGTGCGTGATGATGTTACCCTCTGTACGCGGCTTATAGGGTATAAGCTGACCGAGCAAGGTATCGTTCCAGAATTTTTCCGTGGCGCCCTCGGTTAACGGTTTCGTTGCGTCATAATACTCATTTTCGTTAAATGGTTCTATGCCGAGCTTTTGTGCCTCTTGATTCGCTATCTTCAGCATCCAGACCCATTTTCCCTCGTCACCATAACCAAGCAACCTTGGAAAGTACGTACCGGCGTACGATCTTACCTCATGCGTTACAAATATTAAGACATGTGTCACGCCATGCTGCCTCAGTATCTGGGCAGCTTTTTCAGGCGGCGACATGAATGCTAGGGCCAATACTCCAATCTGTGTGCTATTCGTGGTCGAGTTATCAGCAAGCGTGGTTTTGTTCCCCATCACGGTAATCCAATAACCATAGTCCCACCATGCTGCAACGACTGCATTGTCCGGGAGGTTGTCTCTCATCCATGATAAGGCATTTATCCAATCAGGTATATTTGCGGCGACCGGTAGCGTAGACTGTATCACTGTAGGAGGGAAGTATGCTTGGTCTACCGGTGATAGACTCGGCAAACTTCTGCCGATAAGGAAAGAAGGTGCTAGCGGGATTGCCAACAGTAACACAACGAGTATAGGGGTCGCAATCGCGTATTCTATTGGAACCTTTTCGCCCCTCCTCCTTTCGGTCCTCCTCGCTATTACGTTCCCGAGAGATTCGAAGAGTCTGCTAATTGCATACCCGGAAGCTATGGCGACGAATGGTGCGGCTAGCACAGACAACCTCACCATGGATGCTGCGAAGTATATGCTCAAGACAGTAAGGGTAGAGATGAATATTGCCTCGTCAGTTCCTTCCTTCAACATGTAATAAATCCCAACTGGGACGAATATCAAGAAGAATCCCAAATCCGTGAATATTGTTGCCCAGGTGCTCATTTGGTTCTCCGCAACGGATATCAGAATCGGTAACTCACCCCTTATGCCTGGCAGTATCGTTGAAAGGAACTTCGTGCCCGGAAGAACGGCTAGGATGCCAAGCGATGCTAATAAAGCTACTGTCGTAATCCTAGGTATGAAACTTCTCAAGAATTTACTGTTGAGATTGTTCGACAGCTCGAAAACTACAAGTAACACGAGGACGACCAGTCCACTCATTATGGTCAGCTCATTTACATAACTTACACCGCCTAACTTGGGAACGGACGTGGCTATCGTTGACGATAACCCAAAGGTTATTGAATAAGCTATCAAAAGCTCCTTTCTGTACCGCCCTATGAAAGAAAGCAGCAAGGTTATTATAGGTATAAACATGAACGGGAACCTATGGGCACCCCAACATGTAGCAACATATCCTAGGAATAGACCGGATAATACAGAGCATACAACCACGTGTTTGTAGCTCTTCCCCCTCTTGATTGCGTATGCATACATGAGAAAGCTTAGTAACATAAGAGGTATGGAAATGCTCTCATCGTCGAACCAGCCCGCATGCGTTCTGCCTATGTATGCATTGCTTATCGCTAAAGCAAACGCTGCCAATAGGCCGGTTGACCTCCCACCAACCTCTTTACCTAAGAAATAAACTGCAAGTATCGCTATCATAGACATTATAACAGGAAAGACGACAGCCAGTTCCAAAAGGTTGACGTGTATACCTATCGATGATAAGGAAAGATAGATGAATGCTAGTGCGAAAGGAAGTCCTGGGTAAAAGCTCCTACTCACCACTTGTCCATAGGGATACCAGCGCTCCATGTCTACCCAAGAGAAGTATTCGGAGAAGCCTGACCATCCTCTTTCGACGATGAATTCGGCCTGGCGGAACTGCATCCATGGGTCAAACTCTGACAGGAGGGTGCCCCATCTAATAGGCAACATCCTGATTGTGAAAGCAATAGCTAAGATGGACAACAAGGCTGCAATCTCTAGGACAACGGGCCTGGATCTAAAAAATGAGCGAAGACTGCTTTTAATCTCCATAGACCTCACCCTTCTCCCTTTAAAATGCTAATTTTCTGGACTGATGGTTTAAGCGTCTTTCCACAGTTAGGACAGGTGTTGGCATATTCCCGAACCACTTCATTAAGCGTTTTTAATTCGTTACCTTCGTACAGCACGTAACCACAGTGTCCGCAGACTATTGTCAGCAAGCCCGACCACCAAGCTACTTGTAAGAAGTGTTTGTTAATGAGTTTTATATAGCTTTAGGAATCTTTAAAACTAACCGCAATCGCTTAATATATGCAACGTTCAGTCATCACACTAAAGAACGGTGCGCGTGAAATGGAAAAGAAGCTGGAGGAACTTTACAACCGCCTTGCTGGGTCGGTTAGCAAAATTATTTCGGCGAGGCAGTTCAAGACAGGCCTTCCGTTAGCTATTGCGCTGCTCGTCATAATCTTTATGAGTGGTCTCCTGTACTGCATCACGAACCCGACCGCGGCAATAATATTTATAGGAGGTGTAGCACGTATTTTCATTCCCGAGTTCATGATGCAGACATCTGGTGAGTTGTTCGTCATGTTCACGTACTATCTTATGGCCTTTATCGGCGTTATACTTTACATTATGGCAGGAAAGGAGAGCATTGTAAGCAGGAAGGTAAAGTACATGTACGTTTTTAGTTTCATACTTTTGCTGATAGCATTTGTCGGCATAATACTGGCTTTGCAGGCAAAAATTGCATTATAAACCTAAAACCTCTACACCCGCATCTGTTATCCTAAACCTTTGCTCAAACGACGGCCCACCCTTTTCGACTCTAAGGATTCTTATAGCCGTATGAGTGTTCTCAAGCCTGAGTATGACGTCAGACCAGTATCCGACTATCCTAGATGCCACAGGCTTTGTACCCAACCCAGGTACCTCATGGACCTGACCCACTATGATTATTGGTATACGGTTTGTAAGGGCAACCTCCTTGAGCGCGGCCGTTTGAAACGTCAATCTCTTGAATATTGGCGCGTCCTCTTTCACTTCACCTTTCATCGCTATCCTGTGTAGATATGTGTAATCGTCAAGCACGATCAACCTCGTACCGGGTGATGTACCTTCAAGCAAGCTTATGATCGTTGTCTCTTGCTCGTCAAAATTCCTAACAGGGGTGAGTATGAGTTTAGAGGCATCTGCTCTATTCGTGGAGAGTACTTGCAAAAGTCTCTCAACATGCATTCTTTGCCCACAATCAACCCATAAGACCTTACCACCGAGTTTAATGGCGTTTGCAGCCGCTAAGAGCGCGAGGCTCGTTTTACCGCTTTTCTCCTCACCATAGATAAAGTGAAGCATGCCACCTACGTAGCCGCCTATGATTTTATCAAGCTTCGGTAGACCCGTAGGGATGCGCACCATTCTCCTCAAATATCCCTCCTCAAACCCGCATTAAACGTTTAGCAAGATTACGGATATTGAGAAGTTTGCTTCAACAACTCTTTAATATTAAGAAGTTTCAGAGACGTCTAGAGGTCTCATAGAATGGTAAGCTTGGCCGAAGTCGTTGCTGGCCTGCCTGAGACAAAAAAGCTTTACCTTGACGACTCTTACAAAAGAGAGGCAGAATCTCATGTACTTCGTTGGGTAAAGGATGCGGGAAGAAAGGGCTACGTTGTCGTTAGGGAAACGATAATGCATCCAAAGTCTGGAGCCCAACCATCCGACCACGGCGTCTTAGAGTCTGCTGGCACAACCTTCACAGTAAGCAAGGTCATGGAATACAATGGTGTCATCGTACATTATGGAGAAATAAGCGGCGGTGATTTTAAAGAGGGAGACTATGTGAAACTGTCCCTCGACTGGGAAAGGAGATATAAAATAATGAGGACGCACACTGCTGGCCATATAGTCGATTACGCGGTCGTAACAGTCTGCGGAAGATCTTTTCAATCTCAATCGGCGATGCATGATGTAGGGCACGGTTTTCAAGAATACCTCGGTGAATATTCTGGTGATTTGGAAAAAAGGATAGAAGAAGTTGCCAACGAAGTTGTGACATCAAGCAAGCCAGTCTTTGCAGAATACGTGAGCGCACATGAACTAAACAAGAGAGTCTTTGGTGCACCCAACTTGGGTCGGTTACCTCGTTTGGATGTTTATAGGATAATAGTGATAGAAGGGATAAACGCGATACCATGTGGCGGGACTCATGTGAAGAACACGTCCGAAGTTGGGCATATAAAAATTGAGTCGATTGAGCAGATTGGGAACTGTTTTAAGATAACTTACAGAGTTTTAGATTACTAAAATTCTCCAGAGAGGTTATACTTTCTTACAAACCAATCGCCGATGTTTGGGGATAGAGTATTTAGTGTGAGGAAAAACTTGACACTTATTGGATTAGGTATTATGACCTCGGCCTTACCTTTTTCTACAGCATCGAGTATTGCAGCCGCCACCTGTTCTGGTGGAATAGGCTTTGTTGCTTTAATATCAGGCAGCCTCAGTTTCTCTATCAAAGGCGTCTTAACATATCCAGGGTAGACGCCCACGACACGTATGCCTGTCCCGTACAACTCTTGCCTGAGAAGGTCCGTAAAGCCTGTAAGGGCAAACTTGCTACATACATAGCCAGGAGGGTGCTTCAAGGCCTTCTTGCCCTCAACTGAGGATACATTTACTATGACACCTTTTCCCTTCTTCAGCATCTCCCTCAAAGCCCTTAGTGTGCAGTAAACTGGTCCAAAGAAATTTATCCTCATGACCTCTTCTATATCGGCCGGGTCCGCTTCGGTCACCCTCCTTATGTCGTACACTCCAACACTGTTTACGAGTATGTCTAAGGTTCCAAAAGTTTTGACTACCCATTCTATAAGCCCCTCAGCCTGCTGTCTGATACTTACGTCCGATGGAAACGGATAGGCCTCGAAACCTTCAGAGCGAAGAGCTTTTGCTATAGACTCAAGTTTATCGGCAGAGCGCGCGGAAAGTATGGTTTTCGCCCCTTCTCTTGAGAATGCTTCTGCCGTAGCCCTTCCTATCCCGCTGGACGCGCCAACAACGAGGACAACATGATCTTTGAAGCGTTCGCCCTTTGTCATAACGTGCATTATATCTCACGGTATTTTTGAATTTTATCATACTTCCATACGGAGGCTTTACAGATAAATTTTCATAGACCTCTAAGGTATTTAGTCCATTTTATGATCTACGTTCTGCCACTTTACAACTAACTTCAATTTTAAGCGTTTAAGTAGTGTAAGAAGTAGAGCGCCGGGGCTGGGATTTGAACCCAGGCGACCCTCACCGGGTCAGCGGCTTTCTTGACCAGCACCTCTTGTAGAGATCTCGAGGCCGCCCCTCTACCTGGCTAAGGGACCCCGGCTCAGGTGAAGTATAACGTCCCTTAATATTAATTTTGTAAGACGTCCACTATTTTTCCTTATCCTCTTTGTGCGTATCTTCTTCTTAAAATGTAATTGAGTAGGGAGAGTTAACTTTGCAATTCATGCTACATTAAGTCGCCGCACTCGCATAGAGCTTCATGGATTAGTGTGTAGAGGTCGCTCATACCTTCTCCTGTCTTAGCTGAAGTCTTAACTATCCTAATGGTTTTAGAGAATTCCTCAATCAATTCGAGAAATCTCGATGCCAAGTCCACTATCAACCCCCTTTCTTCCGATATCATCTCTTTTTCTAGATCATGCAGATTCTTTGAGAATTCTTCAACTTTATAGATCTCGGGCAAATCAGCTTTATTTATCACCGAGACGACTGGGACACCTAATCTGAGCCTAGTTATCATAGGCAGCAAGAGTGATGTGGCTAAACCACTTAGAGTGGAGGCCAGAGCCGGATCAATTATGTATACAGAGACCGTCGGAGAGTGTTTGGCTATCTCTTCGATGAATCTTGGGCCCATAGGTCTAAATAAAAAGAGCTCCATTTGTCCAGGAGTATCTATCAGCTTAAAATCCGACCGCAGGTCGTGAATTTTCCTAGATACTTCGAAGATTTTCTCTTCTATTATTTCAGCTGCTCTAACCATCGCTCCGTTAGGTCCCAGCCCACGCTTCATCAACTCATCGACAGTTATTATTTCTCTTACATCATATGAGGGATTGTATGGTGTTATATAGACTCCGGGATCTAGATTAACGTAAGATGTATTTGCATCCAGTTCATTCTCTAACCATTTACCGAAGGCATATGTTAAGCTAGTCTTCCCGCACCCAGCTGTGCCGATGAAAACTATGTTTAGCATCCCTTTGTTTGATGTATGAGGTAGAATTTTAAGGTCTTGAGAACAGCTCCTACGACGCCTTAAATGTTATCCCTATTTTGGTAACCACTCATTTAGCAGCTTACGATACCATTTATCTTCCTCACATATTTCCTCGTATTTTCCACTCTCCGAAGCTATCTTTGCAGCCAATAGATGGTAGCACATAGGCTTCTCATGACTTAATACCCTGAAATAAAAATCATCGCATGTGCAGTAGCCTGCTTTAAGTAAAATGAGGTAATCTTGAGTCCTACCCACGACAACCCACCTAATCTTACCACTCGGCCTAAAGACGTAACGTTTCACGAGACCCTTTTCTACAGCATTGATTGCCTCTTCGTACATCGGACCATATTTTTCCTTTAAAGAACTCAGCTCATCCTTCATGCAAACTCCCTCAAGTCCGAAACCTTACCCAGATGCGTGCCGTCAAGCATGTAAACCTCGGCCTTAGACAGGTCGAATAAGCCAGATTTCATCACTGGCCCCAACAACTCTCGCCCCTCTGATACAGCATTCACAGCAACGCCCGAAAGGAAGTCGTTAAAAGACGGCATCACCAAAAGGCTTAGACGCCCCTTCGGAACCTTCGAGCTCCGTTGGTGCTTCAGCCTCCTCACTAAGGAAGCCCTCTCGGTTTCGAGATTTAACCAAACCCTTTTCCTGATAGTATAACCAAGTTCGGCTCTTAGTCTGACGACAGGATGCATGTGTCCCATTACCAGTATGTCGGCATTAGAGAGACTTAGTGATGGCCATGTATGACCATGGAATAAGCCGAGCTTACGTTCCCCGTCTTCGATTATAAAACCTCTCGATGGGGCATAAGTGACGGAATTTCCAAGTATCTTGCCTATACCGGCATCGTGGTTTCCTGGAACCAGTACGATTTCCTCGACAACCCTTCGAACTTCCTCGACCATACTGGACAAGTACCTCCATTCAATCTTAGAGGTTCCAGGAACCTTGTGCTTGAGGTCGCCTAAGATTATTAGTCTTTTGGCCTTAGTCTTTTCTATTAATTGCTTGATTTCCTCGACAAGTTTCCAGCTTTGGGAGGGGACCCTGAAGCCAACCTCATGAAGTTCTTCCTCGAAGCCTACGTGGACGTCTGACACTATGAGACTCTTAATGGGCCGCTCAATTAGTAGGGCAGGTACTTCTGGTATCCTAAACAAAACCAGCCCCTAATCATAGTGTAGAGCAATAGCGCAGGTATTAAACCCATTCTCCATTCAAAAATTGGTGATTAAGCCCATTACCTCTTGGTCAGCTCTGCTAACCTTTCGGGTAAGAATTCCTTTACGATAAACTCTAGACCATACTTGGAAAAGGCCTCAAGCTCTGCTTTTCTTCCAATTTTTGAAAACACGCCCAGTTCTCTTTTCCATGGGTCGGTCTGATATCGCGGGTCTCTTTTTAGTTCTTCCAACCTTTTCGCGTCCTGTTCAGTAAATTTCATAGAGGGGAGTTTATACTTGATGATGTCGGATGCGTACAAACCAGCCCATATGGCATCTGGGATGTTCAACTCACGTAAGTGCGCCGATATTGCCGAACCATGTATTAGTACTGATGCTATGTGGACACCGAACGGGTCAGCATCCGCAAAGATGTAGACAGGCAGGTTAAGTTCCTCGTTCAACCTCCTAATCAGCTTTCTCGCATTTCTCGGAGATTGGCCAGCCGTGTGGATGAGGAGAGCCTTATATTTCTTGTCAGCTCCTTCCTCCACGAACCTTGCGAAGACTGCACCCTTCTCTATAACGAAAAGAACTTCGGCACCGCATTTAACGAATTCAGCCGTCGTAAGAGCCGGGCCTATGGCAAAGCCATCCGGGTGCGATGAGAGGTCGACCCTTTTACCCCTAAAACCTGGCACCGTATACTCTATTACCAAGTCGCCGTATATGGATGCCCTTTCTTCTGGGAATATGTTAAAGTCCTCTCTAGGATGGCCCAGCAAGCTTTCTAACTCGATTATTGCTTCGTCGCTTTCATTCTGATCTTCGAAATCTATGCCCTCACCTATAGCAACGTAGTAAGTATCCCTAAGGGTGGAAGTTTTGCCAGCCTTTATCAGCTTCTTAGCGAAGCTACTGATCCAGACTAGCTGGGCGAATGGTCTGAGATGTTTAACATTCTTTGTTGTCCTTAAAACCTGCTTATTCCCTAAGACGTACTGTCTTAGATTAGGATCGTATATTATATTACTTGTTGACCTTAACGGAAGCTGGATTTCTGGAAAAACGCCTTCCTCAATACTATTTACTATCTTCTCGCCGAGCTGCATCAGAGATTGCAATACACTCTCCTTAATTTTATCAACTTTGTATGAATGTGACGTATGTTTTTTGTCCTGCCCATCCTCCACGGTCATCACCGGTCTATTTTTTCATTTCCTTTTATTTATAGCTAGACATTAACGCATATATACAGAGTCGCGCCCGCTCACCATATTAGGCTGAATGTTGTAAAGCGGGCTAAGGTTTATCTTAAAGGGATATTCTACTGGTTGTTAGGCGTGTAAAGTTGGATGTCGAACTAGAAGTCAGAGCACCCCTAAACCCGACCGAAGACGGGGAAAAAGTTGTGAGGAGTATACTTAGCATATTTAAAGTCAAGGTGGATACGGTGCAGGATGAAGTGATAGTCTGTTCAGGGAATATAAATTCTCTTGAAAAGCTAAAGCGCATGATAAGGCAGAGGAAAATAAGGTCTGCTGCCAAGGCCGTTATGAGGAGCGGTATAAAGGGCAACGTTGTGGAATTCTATCTGCATAAGCAGGCAGCATATGCTGGTAAGGTGTCGTTTTCGAATGCTGAAGGTGAATCACCGCTCGGCCCTATCAAGGTTACAATAAAGACGGACGATCCGAATAAGTTGATAGAGTGGCTCACCGAATAAGGATGTAAAAGTATGATACCGTGTGTATCAACACTCTTCGTTCACGAATCACCATTTAGTAAAATTATAGAATGGTTGAGGCGTATAGAAGTTAAAGCATGGGAAATAATAGACGAAAAACCTAACGAGCTAGACATCAAAAAGATTGAGAGTTACAAAAAAGCTGTATCGAGCGACTTAACTTTGATAAACGTTCACGGCCCCTATAACCCGTTAGCATTCGGACCCTTTTCGTTTAAAAGGCTTGAAAATACGATATCTTTGGCTGGGCTTTTACGCTCCAGTTATGTTGTAATTCATGCCCCGAAGTGTGAAGATTTTGAAGTTACGCTTAAGAACTTAGAGAAGTTATCATACGTCGCCTCGAAGTTTGGAATAAAATTACTTGTTGAGAACTGCACGTCAAACGAAAGCGCATACTTAAACACCCTTGAAGATTTTATCATACTATTTGATACAACATGCGCAAAAAACTTGGGCCTATGCCTAGATTTAGGTCATGCGTATATTGAGAAGAACATGGAGGATTTTTTGAGCCGTCTTTACGAAAGACTCGCGAACGTTCATTTGCATGATAACGATGGATTGCACGACCTGCATATGCCCCTAGATTCTGGTAAGATTCCATGGCGAAGGATTTTAGAAAGTTTGGCTAAAAAAGGATATGAAGGATTCGTGACGTTAGAATGCAAAAGCAACGTTGAAGAGAGCTTAAACAAATTGAATGAAACCTTGCTAAGATTCAAAATTCTTTGAATTGAACAGAGCACGAGAATTTTTAATTTCAGTCTTACTCTGAGGGGTATGGTACATCAAATTGCATAAAATCTTCGGATAGGTACGTTTGCGGGAATATGCTCCTTGCTTCGGACAAAAGTTGCTCTGGATTGTCATCGTATCTAGGACTTATGTGAAACAAGTACAACCTCTTCACCGCGGCCGCGGCAGCGATTTCTGCAGCCTCCTTTGCTGTAGAGTGACCCTCTATTTTTGCCCTTTCGAGGAGCTCATGAGAGAACGTTGCATCGTGTATTAGGACGTCTGCATTCCTGCTAAACTCCACAATCCTCTCCGTAGGTCTCGTGTCTCCTGTGTAAACAACAACCCTACCCTTCCTTGGAGGACCGACCGCTTCTTCCGGCGTTATCCTTCTACCTTTGTAAACCACGGCGTACCCTCTTTGCAATTTACCCCATAAAGGACCTCTTGGTAGACCTATACTCTCTAAATATTCCACGCGCATCTTACCCGGCCTTTCTTTCTCTTGAAGCTTGTAAGCTAACGACTCAGTAGTATGCTCCGTTTTGATAGCCTCTATTTTATATTCTCGTGATGAATACACAACGCCTTCATCCACTTCAATTATCTCTATTGGAAAACCTACCGTGCCAGATGTGGTAACAAGCAAACAATCGATAACCTTTTTCGTGCCGGCAGGACCGTAGATCTCAACGGGGTCATCCCTACCTAACATGGACATCGTATACAATAAACCCGGCAAACCTAGGACGTGATCCCCATGAAGGTGGGTTAAGAATATCTTAAAGTCCTTCTTAAAACCTACACCAGCCAATATTGCTTGTCTTTGTGTTGATTCGCCACAATCAAATAAAAGCACACCACCAGCATATTTTATTGCTATGGCTGGAAGTCCACGTCTCCTGCTCGGCATGCCACCCCCAGTACCCAAGAAGACTATTCTCATAATCGTCAATCGACATTCCTGCCGATGATTGTTTGAGGTCTTGATTTTAATAATTGTTTTATCGCATCCTAAAAACTGTTATGTTTCTCGTCAAGGTCCTGTGTACCTTGATGGTGTACGTTTCTAAGACTTCTAAACCGTATGCTTTCCCTAGGGAGATTACATCGATGTCCGAGGGCGAGGCCATGCATACGCTCCCTCCCTCTATAAGGAGGTCTGTTAACTTCGATAGAAAATCTTCTAGTAAATTGGTTAACGAGTTGGCCGGTATCGTCGTGGACCTACCATAGGGAGGGTCTGTCACAATTGAGTCAAAGCCCCTCCTTAATGGTGCAGCTCTTGCGTCGGCATTTATTATACCTAGACCGCCAGGCGCATAACGCTCCAAGTTTAGCCTCGCACCCTTACATATCCAGTATTTTATCTCCAACCCTACAGGCTCATATCCTAACAACCATGCCTCGCTAAGTATTGATGCTGAGCCAGCGAATGGGTCGAGGACTCTACCACCAGGCCTAATCCTAGCCAAGTTAACCATACATCTAGCAATTTTAGGCTGAAGGGCAGAAGGTAACGTGAATGGTCTCTTGCCTGCCTTCCTCTCATAGAACTCCTTCTTTCTCTTCTTTGCGATCGATAGTCCAAAGAAAAGCCCATGCGGTGTCGCCAAAACTACGAACCTTTTGTCAGGTTTTTCCAAGTTTACTGAGACGTATTTTCCACAATTCAGGATGATTCTTCCCAACTCTGCTTCAACTTTTTTTGTCTCGTACTCCGCACCCCAACATTTTACGCACCTTACCTCGAACGTTTCTCCATCATTCAGCAACTCATACAAAGGTGCTGATTTTACGTTATTGAGTAGCTCCTGCATATCTGTAGATTTAGCCACAAGCAGTGCCGCTTCCTTAACGTAAGCAGAACGCTCTACGGCTAAGATTGCGCAATCTTTTGTAGTTTCCGCTATTCCAACGTTTTTAAAATCCAAAGCGACCTTTGAGGAACTATCGAATGTAGAGAGTATGGCCTTTAGCTCGCCGAAAGACAGCTCGGGATACTCGCCCGACAGGTGGAAGAAATATCGTGTTCTTTCCTTCATAATTTTCGCAAGCTTTCTGCTAGAAGACCTGCTACAGACACGAAAGCATACTTGTTGGGAACGGTATCCGTGGCCACTATAGTATCCGCACCCGATGAAATAATTTTCTTATCAGCATCGTTTACCATTATCGCATGGACACAGCCGACGAGTATTCTTCTAGCTCCGGCCGACTTGAGGGCATTCACGGACTTAACAATCGTGCCACCTGTGCTTATCATGTCATCGACCACTATAACATCCCTACCCTTAACGTTTACATCCTCTAAGCTAACCTCCACAGCTCCCGTATTGATGTCCCTTTTTGTTTTAATAGTACCATAATCGGCATTCAAGACCTTTGCGGCAGCGGCACTCATCTCCTCCCCCTTCTTTCCTGGTGCCAAGATTATGGGGTTTTTTAGGTTCATTTGGGTGATGTAGGAGGCGAGTATACCGATAGCATCCAAGTTCTCAATAGGGACTGGTGATCTATCGATAATCCACGGCGCATGTATATTTACTGTCAATATTTTGTCTACACCGGATTGCTTAAGGATGTTCAACACAGCATCTATGCTTACCACCTCACCTTCCTTGAATCGCTTGTCCTGCTTAGCATACGCCAAATAAGGTATAGCTGCCACAACACTACTAGCACCTAAATCCTTTGCCCCGCTCGATAGAAGGCAAAGTTGAAGTATATGCTTGTCTTGGGGCGGATGGGTGCCTTGGAATATCACTACATCTTCATTTTCCACACTATCTACATACCTAAAGTAGGATTCGCCGTCTGGGAACGTCTTATGTTCCAAGTTCGTTAACCTCAGACCTAATATGCCAGACACCTTAATTGCAAGCTCCGTGGATGCAGGACCCGGGACTAGCTTCATTTTAACCAAGATTTGCTTGATTACAGTAGACTATAAACTTCGTGGAGAATTAGGCAATAGGCCGGGACGTTGTTACAAAAAATCTAAAAAGGTAGACTTCATTCATAAATGCGATGAAAGTTAAGCTGGTAAAAGACCCAATATGGGGATACATAGAGCTTGATGAGTACGACAGGCGGGTCGTTGATACGGTATCTTTCCAAAGATTAAGGAGGATAATGCAATTACCCTTAGTTTACCTGGTATACCCTTGTGCGAGGCACACACGGTTTGACCATTCATTGGGTTGCTTTTATCTCGCAGGAGAATATGCTAAACATCTCGAATTCGATGAATATTGGTCAAGAGTGTTGAGGTATGCAGCATTAGTTCATGACATAGGCCACACGCCCTACTCCCATCTTCTGGAAGCTTTGTTAATCGAAAAAGGCATGAATCATGAAATGATGGGTGTAAAAATATTAAATGAGGATGCCGAGCTTGCATCCGCGATAGAAGCATCAGGCATTAGGGTTAAGGACGTCATAGACGTCATTGAAAAACGCAGACCAGAATCCGCCATAATATCCGGACCGACGGACGTAGATAAACTCGACTTCCTCATAAGAGATTCTTACTTTACCGGTGCCACATACGGAATAGTGGATGCTAAGAGAATAATCATGATGACAAAAATCGTCGACGGAAAAACTATGATAAGCGTTCGTGGGTTAGGTGTGTTAGAGGAATTAGCGCTAGCACGCTTTCAGTCTTTCATGAATATTTACTTCCATCATGCAGCCAGGGCTGCCCAGTCTTTATTCTTAAAGGGTGTTCGGTTAATCGAGCATCTCTTGGATTTCTCCTCCATGTCGGTCGAGGAGTACATTTCGCACGACGATTACACGGTGTGGTGCATGATGAAGTCCAACGAAAAGTCGAGGGAAATAATAAAAAGAATAGAGAGAAGGGTGTTGCCAAAACGGGCTTTTGAGGGCAGAATATCTGGTGAGAAGATCTCATTAACCATTCTGAGCAAACCACATATAAAAAAGAGTGTTGAGGAAGAGATAGCTTCGATGGCTGGAATAAGCGCTGAACACGTATGGGTAGATACACCGTATGTTCCACCATTGCCGCTTTCAGATTCTCAGGAGGTTACGTTCTACGAGGAGAGCGCCGAAGGCATAAGAGAGGTGAGCGTAGAATCCTTCTTGCTCAAATCCGTAAGCGAAGTTTACAACATAATCAGGGTCTATACAGAAAATGAATATAGGGAAAGGGTGTATAAAGCCGCCAAGGAATATTTTGAGACCTTTCCAAGGGCCACGAGAATAAGCTTTTGACGTGGCAACATTCTGCGATTCCTACGACCTCGACAGGTGTCGTCAAAAAGTTAAAGCTTATATTAAGTCTCTCGACCCATATTCATGAGAATCCGGTGATGGTTAATAATTAACTCTAAAAATGATAACGAGGTGATAATTTTTGAGCACAGGAATAACATCCGTCAAATATGTAATAGAGGCTAAGATAGAGGTTGACGGGGTTGTTGACAAAAACGACATAATCGGCGCAATATTCGGACAGACCGAGGGGATATTCAGCTCGGAGTTGGATTTCAGAGAGCTCCAGAAGACGGGAAGGATAGGAAGGATAGAACTAACTTCAACATCCCAAGGCAACAAAACTACGGGAAAAATCTTTATCCCTACAAACCTTGACAGGTTCATGACGGCCCTTATAGCTGCGATGGTAGAGAGCATTGATAGGGTGGGGCCTTATCATGCGAGGGTTACCATAGAAAAGATTGAAGATACGAGGGCTGAAAAGAAGAGAAAGATTATCGAAAGAGCAAAGGCCATACTTTACGAATGGGAAAAGGAAAAGATTCCAGAAGACGACTATGTTCTTAAAGAACTTGAAGAGGTCGTTATCAGAAGCAAGGTCATAGAATTTGGACCTGATAGACTTCCCGCTGGACCTGATGTTGAATCCTGTAATGAATTAATAATAGTCGAGGGAAGGGCTGATGTGATAAACCTCCTACGTCATGGTTATAGGAATGTCATAGCTGTTGAAGGTGTAAAAGTACCAAAATCGATCTCAGAGTTAACGAAAAGGAAGAAAACTGTCATAGCATTCCTCGACGGTGATAGAGGCGGCGATTTGATACTTAGGGAATTGTTGCAAAATTCTAAGATAGATTTCGTGGCAAGGGCACCTTACGGTAAGGAGGTCGAAGAACTAACGGGCAAGGAAATATCGGAAGCTTTACAGCGTGCCGTAACGGTAGAAGAGGCCATTAAAAACATTAAGCACTGGGCTGCAGAAAAATCCGCTCAAATACCCGAGGAACTCGTACAATTCGTGAGAGAAGTTGATGGAAACCTCGTGGCAGTAATATTGGATGAAGCGTTTCAAGTGTTAGCAAAGATGCCCGTGAGTGAACTGGCTCAAAAGATGCCTGAATACAAAAATATGAAGTACGTGGTATTTGACGGCGTGGTGACTCAGAGGCTCGTAGATATTGCAGCAACACTTGATCACGATGTGTACCTGATAGGAATGAGAATAGGCGAAATATCAAAGAGGTCACCAAATGTTCATATAATATCAGCCGACCAGCTTGTCAGTAATTAAGTTTCACCGGATACTTTAATATACCTACAATGCTTCCGAATGCCCTTATTTTCTCACCTGCTTCCGTACCAGGAAGCACTATGTGCATTTCGATGCGTCGTTCATCAACCAAATCCATAATTCGCTGGAGCCTTTCGTCATGCATTTTCTCCCAGATAAAATCTTCAGTTACTATGATGTCTTTAATTGCTCCCAACTCTACCGCCTTGCAAACTTCTTCAAACCCTATGGCGACGTTCGTCGAATTTTTCGACATAAACTCTATGAATTTTTCGACAATCTCTGCATCCCTTACCGGTTTGATTGAGCTGCCAACGTCGTCAAGGAGTTTATTCCTTAATGCTTCCTGTAGTCCTGCAAAGGAGCCGTCCGAAACGTAACCAATTTTTTTGATAGTCTTGAAAACTTTCTCTCTATCCTTCTTCAAGAATTTGATAAAATTTTCCACTGCTATCTCGTTCCCTAAAACAACGACGATTGGTTTTTCTATCTCGAGCTTTCTTTCAATGGTTTCAGCGATCTCTGCGTAAATATTTTCTACGCTTTTTACGTGTTCATCTGGTCTCTCTTTATTCTGCGAAACGAATCTGCCTTTATGTACTACCTCTATACCTGAGTTGCTTAAAGACGTTATTGTGAATTGTTCATCATCTAATAACACACAGAGCAAAAATTTTGCTTTACCTAATTTTCGATAATGTTCCGCAAAACTTTCCAACCTAGAAAAGTCTTTTTCGGCCTTTATTCCCAGCTCAGTCCCGACATCCACATTCAATGAATGGTGCTTTCCGATTAAATCGAGATCTACATCAGCATGCGTTATCCTACCAAGGAGGCGGAGCCTTTTCATGAGGGGGTCTAAAGACTTCTTTTCGAGCCTCACACCTATGGTGACTCTAACCCTTTCGCTGTCAACTTTTCCGTTCGCCCTTTGCTTTTTGATTTCCCTGCTCGTATCAGAGTAAACGATATCGCCTACAGATATTATCCTGTAGAGGTTAAGCAGGTCAAGCGTCGTCTCGGGTATCAGCTTTACAAACCTCTTGCTGGGATTTACCGATATTATTTCCAAACCACCATACCCCTTAGCTGCAATATGCGAGCATCAATGAACGTCTCTATTATTCATATTCTTTAAGTCTTCTCCTAAGCGACGGGGATGTATTTATTAGCCTTTTCAGGACACTTTCGAAGGAATCATCGGGTTGGAGTAGAATCGACCTATAAACACCAGTCCTGCCTATTTCTTTTCGTCTTTTAAGAACGTACACCCTCTTTCTGAGTACGCTAGGGTCTACAGAAAGCACTTTCGCCGCCTCTTCTATTCCACCATCAATCGCGAGTTCATAATGACCTTCTTCTGTTGGTACAATAAGCATCAACTCTTTGTTTATACCAGGTTTCCTTACATCCTTTATTAACTCATCCAGGTCTGCTTTTCCCGCGAGTGAGTAGAACATTTCTTCCTCAATTCTCATCGGAATTAGGGGGAAAGAAACTGATGTTAATTCATCAACATAGATGTATCCCTTTACGACGTACGAAGGTGTAGCTTGCACAACTTCCCTTGAAACTATGCTGTAACCAGCACTCATTAGTGCCAACTCGATATCTTGTGATGGTACGACGTAGGGTATGAAGATGTCAACATCGCTGGTCGGTTTGACGTCGCCCCTTACTATGCTACCGTAGGTTAAGGAAAACAGGTTACGTCTCCTGAGCGCTTCCATGAGGTTGATGGCTTTTATCCGGAGGTTCTTTAGTAACCTCCAATGCTCATCGTCATATGTAACATATCTTACGGGAAAGCGGTGCTTCAACTTCGTCTGTTGTGATTACTTCAGTGATTCTAATTAACATTTGTTGGAAACATTAGCAAACCCGTAATTCTACTCATAAAAGTAACATTTTTTAACTGGTTGTGCTAGACGGGTAAAAGAAAATGTTAAAGCAATCTCTACTCAGCAACGAAAAAGGCAAACGTGTCATCCTCTCTGGAAACGAAGCCATCGTTAGGGGCGCCATAGAGGCCGACGTCAAGTTTGCTACATCTTATCCCGGAAATCCGTGCACCGAGATACTTGATACTTTTTTATTAGTGTCTAAGGAACTTGGCATATATGCCGAATGGTCCATTAATGAAATGGTGGCTTTGGAAGCCGCATCTGCAGCATCGATTGCGGGTCTCAGGTCTCTTGCTGCGATGAAGCACGTTGGGTTGAACTGGGCCCTTGACCCTCTGATGTGTATAAGTCTCAGCGGCATTGAGGCCGGCATGCTTGTGGTGGTCGGCGATGACCCGCAAAGCAGAGCTTCGCAAAACGAGGAAGACATAAGGTTCCTAGCGTCCATGAGCGAGCTCCCCATGCTAGAACCCTCAGGCCCGGCAGAGGCAAAAGACATGGTCGTGTGGGGCATCGAGGTTTCGGAGCGCATTAAACTTCCAGTACTTTTACGTTCAGCACAAAGGGTTTCACACGGTCTTGAAGATGTTGTTTTGGGAGAGATAATTAGGTCTAATGTTAAAGCCGAATTCAAAAAAGATGAGAGATATATAGTCGCAGGTGCTGGCGGAAGGTCGGTAAGGCTTCATGAAAACTTGCATAAAAAGCAAGAACTAATCGAGTCAATTATTGAACAATCACCATTTAACAAAATAGTAAAGCGTGGTAACGAAAAATGGGGACTAATCTCAGCGGGAATGAGTTATGATATTGCTGTGGAGACTTTGAAGTGCTATAACTTGGAGGATAAATTTGCGATGCTTAAGTTGGCAGCGCCCCATCCACTACCAAAGAAACTCCTCATGAATTTCTGCAACGATCTTGATGCTGTTATTGTAGTGGAGGATGTGGAACCCTACTTACAAAATAACATAAGGGCTGTCTTAGCTGAGAAAGGGATAAATTGTAAAGTGTATGGGCGTGATAGCTTTAACCCAAGACTTGTAGGCGAGGTTACGTTCAGTGAGGTAGTAAGATTGCTCGAAATGGTAACTGGAGAGAAATTATCTTATCCAATACAAGAAAGGCCCCATGTTGCTAAGTTTAGGCATATGTTACTTTCCAGACCGCTTACCATGTGTAGCGGTTGTCCTCATAGGGCCACTTTCTATGCGATGAGAAAGGTGGTTAATAAAATGCTCAAAGATAAGGCACTATTCTGCGGCGACATAGGCTGCTATAGCTTCGCATCTCAACCTCCATTTCAGCTGATAGACCTGAAGTTCTCGATGGGTGCAAGCATAGGTTTGGCCTGTGGTTTCGCAAAGGCTAATGTTGATAGCAAAGTGTTTGCAATAATCGGCGACTCAACATTCTTCCATGCAGGCATACCTGGTCTGTTAAATGCTGTGTACAACGACGCTAGGTTCGTTATAGTAGTGCTGGACAACCTCGTAGTCGGTATGACCGGCCAGCAACCATCGCCAAGCCTAGGGCTGAATGCAAACGGTAGTAGTACTGCGCGCATACTACCGGAAGATATAGCACGGGCCGTCGGTGTAAAGTTCGTAAAAACGTTCAATCCTTTAGACTTGAAAGAGGCTGAAAAGGCTTTCGAGGAAGCAATCAATTTCCAAGGGCCTGGACCCGCTATGCTCGTCTCACGCTCTCCATGCGCAGTATACGTAGCTAGGGAGGCTAGGATAAAGGGCGAGCGGTTACCCAGATACGTAGTTTTAGATGATAAGTGCACCGGTTGCGGCATATGCACACAGCAATTTGGGTGCCCTGCCCTTGTAATAAGTGAAAACAACAAGGCCAAGATAGAGAGTAGCGATTGTACAGGCTGCGGAGTTTGTGCTCAGATTTGTCCATACAGAGCTATCGTTAGGGAGGTGTCATGATGGATAAAGTTTGGAATATTATAATCGCTGGCGTAGGCGGCCAAGGTGTAGTAACCATTGCTAGAATTTTAGCAGAGTCGGCGTTAGCTTCGGGTTATAGGGTCAAGACCACAGACATCGTAGGCGGTGCGCAAAGAGGTGGTGCTATACTCAGCCACGTAAGGTTCGGCAATTACGTGTACTCATCGATAGTCCCGGATGGATTTGCGGACATAGTGGTTGGAATAGAACCACTGGAAGCCTTGAGAACGTCTCTTCAATATCTTAGGCAAGACGGCATGGTTATATTTAATGAGAAACCCGTCTATCCTTTAACGGTCCAACTAAAACAACAAAAATATCCTCCACTGGATGACATAAAGTCAGCCCTTACGAGCATCGCAAAGAAGGCATTTGCGGTTAATGCGTCCGAGCTAGCCATTTCAGCTGGCTCAAGTTTAGCCGCGGGTACTGTACTGCTTGGGTTTATGAAAGCCGTCTCTGATATTCCAATACCCAAAAACAATTTCCACGCAGCGATAGAGGGGATGTTTGCGGAGAAGGTCGCAAAAATTAACATCCGGGCATTCGAAGCTGGCTTCTCCAAAGGGCTTGAGGTAAGTAGCCAGTTAAAGTAGTCGAAATAATGTTATACTTACAATCAACATATCTTTTATCTATCTAGTTGTGATGTTGTTCACTAAAGTGCGTCTTAAAGTTTTATTAAGACCAAACTACCATCATTATAATTATGAAGAAGGTCCTTCTAGTTATAGTGATTCTCGTCGTGGTCGTGCTACTTTTCGTGGCTTCCATCTTTTCCCCTCCTGCTTCTCCTCCGTCAACGACTATAGCAACCCATACAGAGACTGAGAGCATGACCCCGACTACTGCCGAGAAGCCAACAACTATCACTACGTCACCTACTACTCAGAGCTGCGACCCCTCGTATCCCGACGTATGCATTCCTCCTCCACCGCCGTACCTGAAGTGCAGTGATGTCGAGTACAGGAACTTCAGGGTACTCCCACCAGACCCGCACGGATTCGATAAAGACAAAGACGGAATAGGATGCGAGAAATAGACAACAAAAATCCCAATCAATAATTTTTCCATACATTCACGAAATAGAAGGGCCTACTTGTGCAAAATTAAGTAAGCATTAATATGCTCACATATATTTTATTGAATTGAAACCTCTCTTATTTTAAGCTGCTTAAGTATCTCGCATGCTCTGCAAATTCTTCTGCTAGTAGGGACACCGCACACCTCGCATTTTTGGAGCGAAACACTCGATGGTTTTATCAACTTTTCAAACGATGTCAAAGCCGTGTAAAGCGTCCCAGGATAGTTCTCTTCGTACTCGGTTAAAAAGTTCCTAATCATATCGCGCATCGAGGTTCTCGCATATGGACAGACGTAAGATTGGAACGGTATATTGTGTAAGTATGCGTACATTACAACCTCACTCTCCGGTGTGAGCTTAAACGGTGCAACCCTTGGAACGAAACCTTCGATTTCCATTCTTATACCAAACGGTTGCTTGTCTATATCGCCCCTGAACATATTCATGAGGTACGTCTGGACGACATCATCCAGGGTGTGGGCTGTTGCTATGACGCTCGCACCGACTTGTCTAGCCGCGATGTCCAAAGCTCTCCTTCTGAGTATGCCGCAAACCGTACAAGGTTTAATGCCTGCCCTATCTACATCACCATTTCTCACTACATCGTCTAAGGTAAAGCCGAAAAGTTCTTTGAAGCTCACCTTTACGTGTTCGATATTACCCATTTTAGAGATGAAGTCTTCTGCATTTTTTATAGCTTCATCTCTGTAAACGCTTATACCCTCATCAACCGTTATTGCGACTATACTCGATTCTGGAAATTTGGCCTCAATTTTCGCTAGAACCCTCAGTAACGCCAGGCTGTCCTTTCCTCCAGAGACCGCTACCGCTATCCTATCATCGTATCTCAGCATATCGTATTTAGCTATGGTCTTCGCAACCCTCTTTTCGAATGTCTTCGTAAAGCACCTTGAGCACAACCTCTCGCCAGAATACGCCCTAAAGTATACGACCTTGCCTTTGTTGCATACATTACACAAATCTTCTCGTGATTCGCTCAGGGCTCTACACCACGTACATTGTTGGGTCTACTTACAATTTCATCTTACGCAAAATTTAACTTTTTGTAACATGCATGCTTCATTGAAGGTCTGCAAAAGTTTAGCCTAACCTTTATATTGCATTTTTATGAAAGTTCCTAGCGACATATGTCAAGGGAAATAAGACTTTCGACCGTCAGGGGCATGGATGACCTACTACCAGAAGAGATGACGGTCAAGAGAGCAATCGAGGATGTTGTGAGAAAAGTATTCAACAAGTATGGCTACCAAGAGATAGAAACACCTACCGTCGAGCATTATGAAATCTTCGAGGCAAAATCGGGCGAAGAACTGAGGGAGAGGATGTTTACCTTCGTGGACAAATCCGGAAGGAAACTCGTCCTTAGGCCTGAGATGACAGCGCCAGTTGCCAGGCTCGTGGCCACTAAACTTAAGAGTGCACCGCTGCCTATTAGGTTGGGATACATAGCAGACTGCTATCGTTATGATGAGCCCCAATGGGGAAGGAGAAGGAGATTTTACCACGGCGGCTTCGAATTGTTCGGCAGTTCCAGCCCTGCAGCAGATGCTGAAATAATCCAGGTCAGCAGGGACGTGTTTAACATGGTCGGCCTGAAAGAGCACTTTTTTAAAGTCGGTCACGTTGGAACACTCAGGTCTTTGATGGAGACTGCGGGCATGAGTGAAGCCGAGCAAGACGTTGTGCTCTCTTTGCTTGATAGAAAAAGGTTTACTGAGGCACTTTCGTTCATGAAAGAATGTGATGAGAAAAAAGTTATCGAGAAATTGGTAAACATCTCCGGCAGTGCCGAGGAAGTTCTGAAAAAAGGTTACGACCTAATGTCGTCATGGGATAAGGCTATCAAGGCATTAGATAATTTGTCCGAGATAATAGACTTTGCGCGTAGTGCGGGTGTTGATTCGAAGATTATTGTAGACCTCGGTTTTGCTAGAGGCTTGGCCTACTATACGGGCTTCATATTTGAACAGTATGTGCCGGGCATAGACATAGCCTTTAACGGTGGCGGTAGATACGACAAGCTTACGGAGTTGTTCGGTGGAAAGTCTTTGCCTGCCGTGGGTTGCGCCATAGGTATCACCAGAATCCAACAGTACATTGTAGAAAAAGTCGGAACACAATATTACAATACACCAAAGATCGATGCCCTCCTTGTGAGCGTTGGTGAGGGAAGCTTACGATACGCAGTAAAGGCGGCCGCGACTATACGAAATCTAGGCATGACGCTAGAGTTGGATGTTATAGGAAAAAGGATACCAGCGGCCATAGAGTATTGTGAAAAGAAAGGCATAAGATGGTTAGTCATAGTCGGTGAACGAGAAGCTCAGCAGAATACTGTTACAATAAGAGATTTACAGACGAGGACGCAAGTGGAGACGAAGCTTGATGACGAAAGCGCACTCTTGAATGTTTTCAAGAAACAATAGGGGCATCTACTTTGTTCTCGGTAGGGTTAATCATAGAGGCGACAATCGTTATGGTAATCATTACGCTACTCTCCATCAAAGCAGGCTTCGTCGACCCAAGCGGCCTGATTTCGTCATTTGTCGTTGGTTACACAATATACATATTCGGTGATAAGCTCTTCTTTGTTCCACTACTAATATTCTATATCGTAGCGGGTTTAATGACAAAAATACGTTATGAGGATAAAAGGCTCAAAGGTGCTGCAGAGGAGAAGCTCGGTGCTAGAGGATGGAAGAACGTGCTTGCGAACGGCGGCGTAGCAATGGCGATTGTTTGTGCATCTGCATACACAAACAGCACAACAAGACCTGAGTTCTTGGCAGCATATTTGGGCGCCATCTCAACCGCCTATGCTGACACACTTGCTACAGAGATAGGTCTGTTATACCCGCGGGAGCCGAGATTAATAACAAACATGAAACCCGTACCCGCCGGAACACCCGGAGGGGTATCGCCCTATGGAACCGCAGCGCAGCTTCTCAGCGCTTTTACGATAGTTCCGGCGACCGTGTTATTTTTACCTGCTGGAGATAAGCTGTCGGTATTTTTGAGCTTGTTAGCAATCGTAATCATATCTAGTTTCCTAGGCGCTACTTTTGATAGCCTTATAGGAGCCACGGCACAGGCAGTATACAAATGCAGGGTATGCGGTAAGATGACCGAGAAGAATGTCCATTGTAACGTCGAAACTCAGCTCTTGAAGGGGATTAAGTACATCGATAATAACATGGTAAACCTGATTGCGACAATTGTAGGTGCCATAACCGCTTACACGCTTGTATATTCTGGATTGATATCGTTAGAATTAAAAATGTGATTTACTTTAGCGGTACGTACATGCTGGATCTTGTAGCACCGACGCCGGCCCTTCCATGTATAACACGCTTATTCGTTATCGCAAACTCACCCAACCTATGGCCGATCATCTCCGGAACTATCTCAACCGGTACGAAATCCTTTCCGTTGTGTACATGTATAGTTAACCCAACCATCTCGGGCAATATTATCATGTCTCTTGCATGCGTCTTGATCGGCTTTTGAATCCCAAGCTTCTTGTACTTTCTAATTTTAGCGAGAAGCTTCAGTTGCGCCTGCGTTAAACCTCTCTTTCCCAAACTCCTTCTCTGCCTACTCGGAAGTAACTTAATGAACTGGTCCATGCTCATGGACTTGAGCTGCTCCAGTGTGTAACCCCTGTAGAGGAATTCCCTTACCATTTAAGGTCAGCAAGGATCATATCATAACGGTTTTTATTAAGGGTTTAGGTTTTCTTTTTCCTTCCGGTTCTCCTAGCAGCTATAAGACCGACCTTTCTTCCAGGAGGTGCATTCCTAGAAACCGTTTCAGGCCTGCCTATGCGCTTATGGCTACCACCACCGAAAGGATGGAAGGCAGGTGCCATCGCGACACCTCTAACCCTCGGATAGGGCCTTCTTTTAGCCTTCATCCAGTAGAATTTCTTGCCGGCTTTCAAGAACGGTTTATCTGGTCTTCCGCCCCCTGCTACCACACCGATTACCGCAAGGGCCTTAGAGCTCAACTCCACGATCTTCTTTGACGGCAACCTCACTAACGTCTTGTCACCCATCTGTGCCATAACGGTAGCGTAAGTACCCGAGGAGCGGGCTAATTTACCCCCATCTCCAGGTCTAAGCTCGATTGAAGACACTACCGTTCCTTCTGGCAGTTTACCAAGCGGAAGGATATTCCCGGGTTGGACGGGTGCGTCCGAGCCTATGTAAATCTTTTGTCCCTCGCTCATGCCTTCTACTGCTGCTATAGCGAAGCATTCACCATTTTGGAGCTCCACCTCAGCCACGGGAGCGCCACGGCCAGGGTCGTGATAAAACCTTCTCACGATACCTACGAGCGTCTTCCCTGCCTCTACAAGACTTGAGGGGAATCCCAGTTGAAACTTTCTCCTAAGTGAGGCGACGAAGCTTGGCGAGCCTCTGCCGAGTCTTTGAGCCCTTATGTTTCTTCCCATACTGATGCCACCATCTTAGCCCTAAGCGACCGTCGAAAATAGCTAAGAACTACCTTAAGAGCTTTTGATAGGTTTAGAATATTCCGAGCTTAACCGCAAGTTCGGATGCGCTGTATTCTGGCCTAAGCTTCACGAATGCCTTCTTCTCACCGAGCGGCGTTATCAGCGTGTTAACCTTTTCCACTTTAACTTCGTAAAGCTTCTCCACGGCATCCTTTATCTGCTTCTTCGTTGCCCTAATGTCGACTATGAACGTTATCTTGTTCTCTTTCTCGACAAGTGGGACGGTGTCTTGGGTTATGACGACTCTTTTTATCACTTTTTGTGGGTCCATGGCAGAAAGCATACTAAAGCCGCCCTATTTTTAGTTTTTTGAAAAAATAAAAAAGAAAGGGGAAATTTAGGGGGATATTGGCTGGCTATCCTAGGTTCATTAGTGGGTCTATAGAGGGCGGGAGGATGCGCTCGACGGTCAGCATCGCACCGACAGCAGGCTTTATTTCTACGACGAACTTATCGTTCGCTCCAACCTTAATGTTCGTCAAACCACCATAAATCACGTCCATCTTTATGGTTATTTGCCATGTTTCACCGTACTCTATTAGAACGTCGCCGTCACCCCTTACTTCGCTGACTATTAGATTGGTACCGTTGATTAACCGTGCAACATGAACGTGCGGGTCCATATAACTTACCGTGAGTGTTTTGTCGCTCATGTCTATAGGTTCCTTCCCAGGGCCGGTTTTGATGTAAATCGTTATGTTAGACACGTATCGCTTGCCATTCACTTCCTCAGACCTTGCTATAACCCCACCGCTCAACTCTATCGCAGAGGTGGCCTCACTAAGTCCCGCCCTTATGACCTCCGAACTCTTTTGGGTCGTCGTGAAGCCGAGGTTCAACACGGCAAACGCAAAGGCAGCAGCAACTACCACGAAGGCAATAAGTATGATGGCGGTCTCCAACCCCGTTAACCCCCTATTTCGTGCACGTTTTTTCTGTATTGGAGTACTTTTCATGTCAATCACCACTTTTACTTCAGTAGTATCATAATATTACAGTTATTTAAATTTTTCGAGCAATTTTAGAAAAACTTAAATAATATTTTGATAATACAAAAATCAGACAGAGGGTGAATAGGTAATGACGCAAAAAAGCATGCATGGGGAAGTTTTAGAATGGCGCACCCTGCTTTATATAAGTAACATACTCGCAAAACTGTTTGGTAACTCAGCATGCAACGCGATATTCTTCATGCTTGGGGTTGCTGAAGGGTGCAAAATTGTCGACTCATTCTTACAAGAAAACGACTCCTTCAATAATAAGAATGGATTAGACATTCACGAGGTTTTTAAAAGAATCTCGAAACTTCTAATAGAAAACAACTATGTCGAAAAGGTCTGGTTTTTTGAATCAAAAGTCCCAAGTAGTAATGTTGAGGAATATCATATCCGCGTTAGTAACAATCCCGTCTTGTTTATGCTCTTAGAGCAAGAACACAACATAGACGGGCAAGAAAATTCGCGCTTCTGCAATTTTATGCGTGGCATGCTAAAATCGATATTCGCAAAGCTTCTGGGGAATAGGGTGCATGTTGTTGAGAGTGAATGTCAACTGAAGAACAAACAATTCTGCGAATACGTGATCAGAAAAGTGTGAAGGGTGACGTAAGTTGTCGGTGGATAAAAAGCATGACGATATAGAAAAAAGAGTCAAGACGTTAGAAGAAGAAATCCAGAAAATGAAGGAGCCTCTAGAAAAGACTTTGATGGATATCAGGGGTTTGATAAACGAACTAGAGAACCCATTTGAGTATGTCACGAAACTCATCGGCACATTCCCTGTGAAGGAGTTAAGGCCTAGCAACGGAATTGGAAAAGCCGAGCAAAACCCGCACCAACAGATGACCCAAGCAGAGCGTACCTTGGAGGGGACAGCTCACTCACGTTCACCAGCCAGACATTGTAATTCAAGTGTAACAAAATTTCTTAATGTTTTGGTACTTACGAGTTTAATGGTGAGGCTTATAGGACATGAACGACTGCTGAGTATGCTTAGCTCCACATCGTGGAGGTCGCTAATACCATCCGATGTAATTATTCAAATAATAGAATCCTTGGAGATACTCAAGAAGTTCGAAAACGAAGCACAAAGTCCAAATTCTCAAAAGACGTTAATGATTGAAGATGGTTTGATATCCGCGTACCTTTTGAATAAGTTAGCGGAAGGGGACGATGATCCGCTCTTTATGCTTCTGTTACTCATCATTAACAAACTCCAGCCCAATAACGCAGCACATAGAAGGGAGTGATGTTGTATGGTCTCGACGACGTTTATCAGCGAGGCGATAATAATGGTTGCCGCAATTGTCGCCACTTCAGTGTTCGCAACCACCTTTATGTCCGGTCTATATGCGGTCTCTGATGCAAACAAATTTGCAATCAATCAAGCAGGGCGCGAACTAAAGACTAGTGTGAAAATAATCTTCGCCGCTCCAGTAAGCGATACAGTAATTAAAGTTTGGTTAAAGAACGTCGGTCAAGAGGACATACCCTCAGATCTGATGGAATTATCAGACATCTTCTTCGGTCCTAAAGCATCTCTGCAGCACGTACCTTACGGAGGGGCGAATCTACCAAGATGGCGATATGAGCTTGTAACCGATGTTGATAACGACGGCAGATGGGACCCCGGCGAAACAATTGAGGTAACGATAGAATGGGCATCCAGTCTGCAAAGCGGGGATTACTTTCTTAGATTCACTATCTACACGGGCCAGTATACGGACTTCACGTTTTCCATAACGAGGTGATCGTATTGGGTAGCTTTGGTACGTTAATCGCAACAGGCATTCTTGTGATAATTATTGTGATGGTTCTCGGTCAATGGTCCTATATGATGCAGACAGGGATTAGGATGTATAATGAGGGGTTAGAGACCTTTAAGCATCGCATCTCATTAGAAAAGACTGACATAAGGGTACTTGATGTAACGCCTCAAAGCAACACGACGATTTACGTCAAAATCAAGAACGTAGGCTCCTATCCAATACCGATAGCCCAATTTGACATGTCGGAAGTTTTTGTCATCGGTACACTGGTAAACCATACATGCCCGACCGTCGTAAGGGTGCCGTTTGATCAGTTCTCAATTAGAGATGAAGGTTGGCGAGTATTATCCGTCTCCACCAATGGTGTTGTGGGCGAAGTGCTGAATCCGATAAACCTACCCTACGCTTCGAGTGGTAAGTGGGACCCATCAGAAGAATTGTTTATTATAATTAGCTTAAGTAACGAGCACGCACTCAATCTGACGTATCCAGTTAACATAGTATTCGTGACACCGAATGGTGTATCCACAGCAGAAGGGGGTTTTTAAATTGAGTGAGAGGCTCACAGTAGGTATCTCCAAAAAAGAATTCACGTCTTCCAACTCAGAGCTAGATAGAAAAATAGGCCCAATAAAGATTCCGTCGATCGTACTCATAGAAGGGCCTAACGATTCCGGGAAAAGTGTGTTATCTCAACAGTATGTTTATGGAGCTTTGCAAAGCGGTCTCAGAGTCTATTATGTCACAACGGAAAGTGGTTATAGACAATTACTCAAAAACATGGAGGATGTCTCGTTTGATGTTAAGTATTATTTCCTCACTGGCGATTTGAAGATCGCTGAACTTCATGTAAAGGAGCTAGAGTGGAAAAGGGACCTGGCGAAAAAATTTCTAGATCTGATCATAAACCTTATTAAAAACAATCCAACGTTCGACATCTTTGTCATAGATTCGCTTACATACATAGCCACATATGCTTCAGAAGAGGACATACTAAGCTTCTTCACAGATGTGAGGAATCTGGTTGAAGAGGAAAACAAAACTCTCATCATAACCGTTCACACGCACGCCTTCACCCAAGAAATGATGTTGAGGATCCGCTCAATTTGCGATGTACATTTTCTGCTTTCAATAAAGGAGATAGGTGACAGAATGGTTAGAATATTGCAGGCACCAAAAATTAAGGGCGCAATAAAATCGACATCGGTTATCCTAAGCTTTGAAGTGGATACAGCCTTCGGTATTAAGGTGTTACCGTTCTCTCAGGCGAGGGCATGAGTATGATGGCTTATGAACAGAAAATAAAAGAAACGGATAAGAGCCTAGCAGAGGCCGTTAAAGCGAACCCTCATCTCGCAAGGTATCTGACAAGCCTGCGTAGCAAGGGGATCGCTCAGCCGGCGTATTATGTTCAACTTTCAAGGGACATGAGGTACATGAATAACATAAACATACTTTATCCCGTTGGAGATCCGATATTCATCCATGTTTACGAGCGCGCTAAAGGTGAGAGACTCTATTATCAAGTAGTCGAACCAACTGTGCCGAAAGAGTTTAACGAATTGTTGAGAGAAGTCGATAAAGCCCTTGCGGCATTGATAGGTAACGAAGAAGTTGAGGACAATGAGTCTGAAAAAGAAAGGATTCTGTTGTCAAAACTTAACTCCCTGGTGATTATAGACCAGAGCCTTCCAACATGGAACTACAGGGTCTTGAAAAAATCCGGCATTCCGATAAAGATAAGGATAAACGAAGAAACATTTTCGGCCCTCAAATATCAGCTGATCCTTCATAAGGTAAAGTTGGGATTAATCGAACCATTCATAAGGGATCCGTACATCGAGGACATATCATGCGATGGTGTAGGACCAATATTCATAGAGCATAAAGTGTTCGGCAGTTGCGAGACGAGCGTAGTTTTCGAAAGTGAAGATCAGCTGGATGAGTTTGTCATCTCCCTATCAGAAAGGGCCATGAGGCCCGTCACCTACAGAAGACCGATAGTCGATGGTTCATTACCCGATGGTTCCAGAATAAACATAGTCTTCGGCAGCGATATCAGCATGAGGGGGTCGAACTTCACAATAAGGAAGTTTGCTGATATACCGATAAGCATTACTCAACTCATAAAATGGCGCACAATAGACGCAATCGCATCGGCCTACTTATGGCTTATGCTAGAGAGTGGGATGAGCGTTTGGTTCTGTGGCGAGACGGCCTCGGGCAAAACCACGCTTTTGAGGGCCACGTGCGTATTCATAAGACCTGAGGCTAAGATAATATCGATAGAGGATACGCCTGAGATAATCGTTCCGCATGATAATTGGGTTCGCGAGGTAACGAGACAAGGAGAAGATGCGGAAAGCAGTATAGAGTTGTTCGACCTATTGAAGGCATCTTTGAGACAAAGACCAAACTATATAATCGTTGGGGAAATAAGGGGTAAGGAGGCATACGTGGCTTTTCAAGCGATGCAGGTGGGAGCACCAGTTATAACGACGTTCCACGCCGGTTCTGTTCAAAAACTGATACAACGCCTCACCGGTGCGCCGATAGACATACCGAAAAGCTACATAGATATATTGAATTGCGCTGTGATACAAAGCGCTGTTAGGCTCCCGTCTACTGGTACGCTCGAAAGAAGGGTTTTGAGCATTAACGAAATAGTTGGTTACGATTCTGTAGAGGACCGGTTTGACTTCATAGAACTATTTAGTTGGGACCCGGTAAGCGACACCTTCATCTTTAGGGGCGAAGGGAGCAGCCATCTCTTAGAGAATAAGATTGCTATAATGCGTGGCATACCTAGAAGAAGGGTCAGGGAAATCTACAAGGAGCTCGAAAATAGAGCCATCTTTCTTGAGAAGCTGGTGGAAAAAGGTGTTTTGGATTACTTTGATGTTTGGAAGGCAGTAAAGGTTGCATGGAAAGTTGGGGTAGAAGAGGCGTTAAAGATGGTTTTAAGAGGTGAAGAAATTTGGAAATATTGACGAAATTTCATAGACCCATTAGGGGCGGTCTTCACAAAGCCGGCGACTTGAGCGAATTTTACACGATGATGCTACTCCTACTGACTTGCCTTTCCATGTCCAACATCAACGTCAAGGTAATCATCAGTAGAATGGCATCGGCAATAAACGTGATCGGCCCTTTATCCACAATATTCCAAAAGATAAAGTCATTAACGGAAAAGTGGTCCTACGGACTCCATGATGCTTATTCCACTGTGCTGGAAGAGGTGCGAGATAAAAAGATCAAAAGCACACTGCTCAGGATGGGACAAACCATCAAAGTAGGAGCTAACATTTCGGACTTTGCAAAGATAGAGTTTGAGAGGTTCATGTCAACTTCTGAGGCAGAGTTCGATAGGTGCATGGATAGGCTCAAAAGGTTTTCCGAGGCCTACTCTGCACTTCTGACCTCTTTCGCATTCCTAACTGTCTCGATGCTATTAACTTCAATGATATATGGCAGCGTACAACCTGAGCAAATTCTAATAACCTCCGCCGTCATGATGGTATCAACATTAGCCTGCACAATATTTTTAATCTATAGAAGCGCGATAAAGTTTCCGGTTCTCCACTCTCTAAAAGAGAGGCCGGACGACATAGCAAGATTTGAGAAGCTGATACTGCCAACAATTATCGGAAGCATCTCGACTACTATTATAGTCGGTGTGGTTCCCATCTATTTTGACCTGACCGGCCCAATATCTTCGCTATATCCTGTCCCCCTTCCATTCTTCCTTGGCTCTTTAGCTCCTATTGTCGTTGGAACATTAGGTAGGAAGGTCGTATCCCGAGTAAAAGAAATGGAGTCGGCATTCTTATCCTTCATTAAAGCCCTTGCCGACTCTTTATCAGTAACTAGTTCCCTCAAGCTAGCTTTAAAGCCAGTACTGCTTAACGATTATGGCAGGCTTACGAAACTCATAAAGAGGTTGATGAACAGGCTTAAGGTTGGGTTCGATGCGGGCATATGCCTGCACCTTTTTGGTGTTGAAAGTGGCAGTAAGACCATAGCTTCATGTTCTTCCGTATTGGGCGAGTGTATAAGATCCGGTGCCAAGGCGAGTGTCTACGGTAAGGTTTTGGGTGATTACACAAACTCCGTACTGATAAGAAGGAACAAGCGCGCCCAAGTCGCTGGCAACTTGAAGGGCATCGTCATACCGCTACAGGCAACGTTGTGTAGTGTTCTAGCCCTAATCAAAGCCCTCACTGGAATATTTAGGAATCTAATGCAAATGGTCTCGCCATACATTTCCCTAATACAAGTCCCACCTGAACTTACAGTCAACATATACTTCTTTTCTGTGGTTCTTGCTGTTATTATCGGCAGTAGCCTTGCCATATACTTCGTCGAAGGTGAGTCGCGCTTTACGCTCCTCATGTACCTTGGTCTGCTTATGGTTATCTCAGCAGCCTCATTCTTGGCAGTATCATTATCCGTTGAGTCGTTATTCCGTGCAATGTTTAATATAGAAGAGTTGGGCGGTCTCGTGAAGGTGGGTTAAATGCAGAATTTGTCCGATACCGGGTTGATGTTCATACTCTTTCTCTTCTTAGCAATATTTTACATATGCGTGGCCTTGTTCTACGTAAAGACTAAGACGCCTAAAGCGGCAACCAGTACTCTAGGAGATGTCCAGACCCGATACATATTCGGCCAAGTCGAGTACTCAACTCCCCATGACAATTTTTATCGTAATACACTTGGAGATAATGACAAGACCGTAGTGCAAGCTACACAAGCACCCCAACCAACAAAGGCTGATTCAAAAACCGAGTCTTCTTTACCGTCGCAACAAACCCAAACAAAAGGTGATGAGGGGCTTAGTCTTAAAGGAGGCACGGATGACGCTAGAGAAACCATGGAAGTAATGAAGAGTTCAGTAAAGGACGCAGAGACGACCAAAGAAGCGGAAAAGATGGATACCTTAAGTTCAGAGCAGAGCAAAATCTCTGATGATTGGGATGGGTCAGGGCATCGTGTGGTCTCTGAGGATTTTGTTAAAAACTTAAAGGATCTGAAAGATGCGATCGATGAACTCATGAGGCGCATAAACAGGGACGTTGTTTTCTGAGACATAAAAACATACAACTTAAATATAGGAGAGTGTCCAATCTTCCTTGGTATGGTAACAGCAATAACGTCAAGTACCGCCTTAAGCTACACTCCAAGCTTTGAGCTTCTAAATAGATGGGTAATTGAAAAACAACTCTGCTGCTATTGCGGCACATGCGCAGGCGTATGTCCTAGGATAGTGTTGAATGAAAAACTTCCAGTACTTATAGATTACTGTTCCGCGTGTGGAAACTGTTACAAGCATTGTCCCCAGACCTACACACCTGTAAAGGAAATTGAGAAAGAGACATTTCCTGGCACAAACAAGGAAGATTATTTGGGCTATTATGAAAAATGCGTACTTGCGCAAAGTACTGACGAAAGCATACTCTCAATAGCGCAAAATGGAGGTTTAGTGACTACGCTGCTGATTCATGCTTTGGAGACCGGGATGATAGATGGTGCCATTGTGACGGTTGCAGACAAAGATTGGAGGCCGAAGCCGATACTCGCCAGAACTCCTGAGGAGATAAAGAAGGCGGCAGGCTCGAAATACGTTATGTCTCCAATCATGCTGGCTTATCGTACGGTAATTAATGACCCGAGTATTAAAAAGGTCGCCATCGTAGGACTCCCATGCCAAGTCAAAGCTGCAAGGAAGTTGCAAATGGAGCCTATCATTCCCGTTGAAAATGGAAAGATCGAGCTTATAATAGCGTTGTTCTGTCACATGAACTTCTCTTACGAAGGACTTATTTCAGAAACTGTTAAAAAGACTCTAAATATCGACCTATCAGAAGTAAAGAAGTTTGATATCTCAAAGGGCAAGTTTAAAGTGTTTACCAAAGACGGGAAACAGGTAGAATTACCGGTAAAGGAACTTGCCAAATATTCTTGGTCGTCATGTTCTTCCTGTACAGATTTCACGGGAAGGTTAGCAGACATATCTGTCGGAAATGCTGGCGCCATAGATAACAACTGGAACATAGCAATAGTCAGGTCTAAGAAGGCAATGGAGCTCTTGAATGATGTCGTGAAGGCTGGAAAGCTGAGGATAGCCGAATGCGGGGATGCTTTAAACGCCGTATTAAAAGATGCACGAAAGAAAGCTGAGAGACGTGAAAAGATCAGTGAGATAACGTATCAGTACTTCTCCGAGCTTGGTGTACCTTCAGAAGAAGTGCAGGCGTACTTTACTCTATTGACGCTAGGAGGTGCCAGTTCTGAAGAACTCTCAAAAGTACTTAAAGTCAGCGCAGCAGAATTGGATAGTATTCTTAAGAAGCTCCACGAAAAAGGATGGCTGATTAAGCAGGAGAATTATTACATACCCACTAGACCGTCAACTGTTATACGAATTGAGGCGGCAAGATTCAACAATTTGATTAAGAAGATTTTGGAAAGAGAATCTGAGCTGGAAGGTATTTACGCAAGGAAGTTTGGCTAGCTGCGCCTTCTTTTCATCTCTTACCTACTTTACATAGTCAGCATTATCTAAAGCCGATGCGTTAACATTAACGATAATCACACAAACTTAGCTGTAGTAAGAGAGCGTTCATTTCTGAAGTTTGTGTTAGAGATAGACGTCATTAAGTATAATTTACCCGGGTTCAAAAAATCTTAGCGCCCTTCGGCGGGCAGGGTTTCGACCCTCCCCATGGCCGGGATTTGAACCCGGGTCCGGCGGGCGACAGCCGCCGATACTAGACCGGACTATACTACCAGGGCTTCATCTTTTTGGCAAAAAAGAGACTCTAAAAGCAATTCTTAAAGTTTTTCTATACTGTACTCGAGATAGCAACGAATTTATCCGAGTTTGAAAAGTTTGGGCTATATGGAGCCGAGGGAGCTTTTAAATATAATAAAAGGAAGAAGGTCCGTCAGGAGTTTCTTGGATAAGAAGATTCCGGACGAGCACCTGAAGCTCATAATGGAGGCAGGCATATGGGCTCCGAGCGGGAGTAACATACAACCATGGCAGTTTGTCGTCGTAAGGGATCCCGAATTGATAAAGAAGATAAAGCTCGTATCTCCGGGTCTGTTTGGCAACCCTGATGCGTTAGTCGTCGCGTGCGTAGACAGGAAGAGATACGAAAGGGCTGGAAAGCTGGGCTATACACTATCGCTCATGGACGTATCCATGGCTGCACAGAACATGATGCTAATGGCATACAGTCTCGGCATAGGGTCATGTCCGATAGCCTCTTTTAACAAGCTGGCCGTTAGGGAAATCCTCGAGCTTCCGGATAACTTCGAGCCTGTTTTGATGATAAGCCTAGGCTATCCTGAAAAATGGCCTAACCCTCCGGAGAGGAGGCCCCTTAGCGAGGTGGTTTATGTAGATGGTTACGGAAAGCATTATAGAGGATGAACACTTTAAGCTCCTGACTTTCCTCATAGTTAGCGCAAGGGGTTGCGTGGAGGAGCCGCCAATCTACGGACCTCTCAGACTGATAGATGCCGCAGAGAGGCTGATAGCGTTGATGGATAACATGGGAAAGGCGGACGAGCGTTTGAGGGAAATAATGAAAACGATACACGAGGGGAAGTTTAGCGTCATGAAGGACGAGGCGGAGTTCATCAAGCTGCTGGACGATCTTGTCCTAAAAATTTCGAGAATAATCAAGGAGGCGCAACCTACAAAATGACGTGCGTGATTATTGTTATAAAAAACAGAAAATCTTAAATTTGTTTGGATCCAATGCTGTTCTTCTTGTAACACCTTCTCCCTCTCGTAGAGGGGACGAAATCAATAATCGAACCTAAATCCATATATGCAACCTTCAAAATAAGGTAGCACCGACGGGCCCGTAGCTCAGCCAGGACATTCTAACTGCGCGAAAACCGTAGCTCTGCATGGTTTATATATTTTAAATACTAGTTTTGGCCTTTTTCCCCTTCCTAAGCCGCTCGAATTTTGCACACCCGCCTAAACCCCAGGCGGTCACGAAGGGGCCGGTTTTAATGGCCGAGCCGAGCTCCTCCCACTCAAAAAATTCCTGCCAAAGCTTTTTTAGGCCCGTCAACCCCCTAAAGCTTCCCCCGCATCGCTTATTCCTGCAGACCAAAAAATCGTCAATTCTCTCCAGCCTATAGAGCTCGCCCCGCCTGAAACAATGGGGGCAGAGTTTTTGTTCAAAAAATGCCATGAAGACATTCTGGATTATCTCAACCTGCTGTGGGGGTGGTGGCTATATGGA
>CAZZKR010000021.1:0-6939 GCA_964655015.1 uncultured Nitrososphaeria archaeon | reverse complement strand
AGGAGGCAGTTAGCCGTGACCTCATACCTTGGCTCAGGTGCTACCGAATCTTGAGGAAAGATGTCCCGATCGCTGGAACAAAGATAGATTACCTCATGACCTGTGAACTGAAAGATGTGTTCGTAGAGCTTAAGAGCGCTGTTCTAAGGCTCGGCTATCATGCATCTTATCCTGACTGCCCTTCTAGTAGAGCCGCAAGACAAGTAAGGGAATTGTTCAAGGTCGTCAAACACGGCACCCGAGCGATCCTCGTATTCATCGCAGCAATCCCCCATGTCAAGGACTTTAAGCTAAACCACGAGATAGATCCAACCTTATGCGAACTTATCGCAAAGGCTCATACAGTCGGACTAGAGGTTAAAGGTATTCAGATGGTGTATAAGCCTACGAGCTCCTCTATAATACTCCTGAATCCGGATCTCCCGATCGAGATTTAAATTGCCCAAAATTTTCTCTTCTTTGAGACATCGTCTAAATAAACTTCAAACTCTTTGACGAGCCCTTAGCCGTAAAGATGACAAGCAACGTAATGCCGACTTCGAGCTCCAAGAACTCGGTCCAACCTGACGTAAACGTCCTTTGCATGATAGAAACTAGTATTCAAACTAATGAAAAGTGTTTGATCACTTGCGCTTCAAGGCGTACATTTTGGATATTTCGACAACCTCAATAGCTACCTCTACTGCATCCTTTCCTAACAGTACAGTAAGGGGTTCCTTACCTAAGCCTGGCCCCTCATAGAATACTTTCGGTACTTTACCCCCACACATTTCCACGAGTGTCTTTATCTTCCACGGCATGCTCTTTCCTTCTACTGAAGAAAACTCTTTGGGCTCTAAGCTTCTATCTATTCCAGCATAATCCCAGCCCATTTTCTTACAGTACTCTTCTAGGAAAGCTGATATTTCCGGTGTCCATGCAAAGTTTATTCCAGCCCTATATTTTTTATCATACTTTCTAACCTCTATTATAAGCCTTGCCATGTGGTCGGAGGCCCCAAATCTAGGATATCCGGCGGCCTTGACCTTCCCACTCACCAAAGTTATCCGCCCATCGATTCCTGCCACATCTTCAGGAGAAGATGCGCTCTCCATAGAATATACTAAGTTAACTCTAACCTCTGGCATGAGAAGTCCAAAGTGTTCCGACGATTCGAGTATTTGCACAGCCCTCACGAGGTTCCCCAAGATGATGTCCTTTTCTTGCTCGGTTGAAGTACTCATCCACAACACCTCAAACGTCAGGCTTTTCCAACGTCTCGAAGAAGACCTTCCAGAAGGGGTCTTCCTCTGGAAATTCTAGCTCGAACTCCTTACCATCTTCTGAAATAACTTTCCGACCATTGTCTACACTTGTCACCTCGCCGACAACCATGGCCTCTATACCCTTGTTCTTCAAGGCATTCACAACGTTTTCTACACTGTTTGCTTTCACGGTCAATACGAGTGTCCCCTCACTAATTGATTTGTAGGGATCTATTCCGAAAAACCCGCATATTTTCTTAGTTTCTTCAGAGACCTTAATTCTGTTTAAGTATACCTTGACTCCGACATTGCTCGCTTCAGCAATTTCATAAATCCCTCCGAGGACACCTCCTTCTGTCGCGTCATGCATTGCCGTAACACCTCCAGCCTCAAAGGCGGTTAGGGCATCCTCAACCACCGACATCTGCCAATAAAGGTCTTGCGCCTTTTTGACAAATGATGAACCAAAAACTCTTGTGAGCGTTTTAGGATATTGTAATGCAAGAATCGCTGTTGCCTCGATTGCTGCACCTTTTGTGATTAAAATCTTGTCCCCAACTTGAGCACCTCCTGGCGTAACGTACTTGCCATCTTCAGCAAATCCCCAAACGGTACAGCCTCCGTTTAATGGATAGGATATTCCTCCGTAAACACCAGTATGGCCTCCAACGATTGTTATGCCGAGCTTGACGCACTCTTCGTGTATCGAGTTCCATATTTCTTCTAAAACGCTTCGCTGTGTGTTTAGTGGTAGTAGCAGACATATCGTCATATATTTTGGTCTCACCCCGAAGACCGCAACATCGCTTGCGCATATGTGAACAATGCCCCACCCAAACTGCCTCCAGCCCCAAGATGGAACACCGAACGTTGGGTCCTCTGCGACAACCATTATCTTGTCTCCAACTTTCAAAACAGCCGCGTCGAAACCATGTTTCGGACCAACCACTAGTTCGTAGCTTGGAGCTCCAGTCTTTGGGAATATTATTTCGTTGAAGAGATCTGGTGTCAACTTCCCAATCCGTGGTAGCTCTCTCTGGACCATTATTTCTCCTCCCGAGAACCAAAGTTCAAAATAACTTGTTATAAACATTTTTATAAGCGACTTATAGTGCTGTGTATCAAAAAATTAAAAAGATGAGTATAAACTCTCACATCACCGCAATGCTACGTTTGTCCGCTCGCGTATCTTTCCATTTTCTCCACAAGTGCATTTAACGAACTCTTCAGGTCGCTGAGTAACGTCTCTAGCCTCTTTACTTTCTCTCTTTCCTCTTCCAGTTGCTTCTTTAATTCATCCAACTCTTTGGTTGAAACCGATGGCAGCTCTATCTTTACACCTTCTTTGGCGAACCTTTCTAACGTTTGACGAATTAGCTGGCCTGCTCTAGTCTTGCCAGTAAGGTGATTCCTTATTGTAGCCTCACTCCTGCCTATGTCCTCAGCTATTTGTGATACTGTCATCTTAGCCCTTTCTCTTGCAATGGCTGCCGCCGCTACAGCCAGCGAGTCAACCCACGTCAACCTTTCAGAAGGATCTTTTAGTTCTTCCAGTACATCGCTTCTAAGTATCGTGCCTATTAGGAGAGCCGACTCAAGCTTATGTATTTGCTCCTTGCCTAAAGGCGAAAGGGAGATCTCTTCACTCATGTCTCTCACCAATCTTTATAGTCTCAGTTGCTTTTATCTCTATTCCCTTGTTGGTTATAATAAATGGATGACGTCTCATGGAATGGGATGTGCCGCGCATCTTCCAGATGATTATGCTGCGCTTCAATTCTCCATCTACCTCATCTAAGTCAAGTCTAATGATTCCATCAGCAGCATGCTCTACACCCGGACCACCGAATCCTCTTTCGGTCACGCTTACTTGAGAGATCAGTATTGAGGTGCAACCCATCCCAGACAAGACCTTTTTTAACTGTAAAATCATACCTCTAGCCATAGTAGGCTTAGTTATGTATAGCGTCGAGACCGAATCCACCACGGCCCTTTCAGCGTTCACATCGTTTATGGCATCTCTTAGTACGTCTAACAATAATTGAAAGTCTCCCGGATCTCTTACAACATATTTCTCTCTCTTCGCCGCCTCACCTATTCCTGCGGTAAATGCGTCAACTATTGCGAATGCTTTCTTCTCCTCGTATGCTCTAACATCCCATCCAAACTGAGACATGGATATTCTCACTTGAACCGGATGCTCTTCTAGGACTACCAATACTCCGGGCTCTCCGCGAAGCAATCCGTTGTAGAGATATTGCTGACCGAGTATCGATTTCCCCGTTCCAGGTCCACCGGAAAGCAGAACAACGTTTCTTTTGGGGATACCTCCGTTAAGTATTTCATCCAATCCTGCTATACCAGTTACAACCCTTTCTACCATTTCGCATTTTATTGTGCTCATCTAATTCAAAAACATTTTTGTCAGTATCTTGAGCCACCTAGTCTAGAGATGCGCCAGATTATCCCACCTTAAACGTTTGGTATGAGAACCCGGAAGAAGATTGTCTGGTTTTGGCCATGAGTTCCAGAGTTTTTTGTAAAGTTCATGAAAAGCAAAACTTGTAAAGAAGAGGTTTACAACCCAAAAATTTACGGTGATTGGCACCTTTTAGCTCATTAAACAAACGTTCATTTATTTTATAAAATTAATGCAAATGTGCAGAAAAAAAGTTTAAATAATAATATTCGTTCAAAAATAAGGTATTAAAATATACAGGTGAAAGGTTATGAAAACAGTTGGGCACACCATGGAGAAAGAAAGCGTGCTTCAGGTCGGGAGGATCGTGGAACTCTTAAAGAAGGAAAATATAAGGTTCATAGACCTTCAATTCACAGACGTTCCCGGAAAGCTCCAACACGTTACTATCACTACCGAGTACCTCGATGAGCAGGCGTTTGAGGTCGGTGTTCCTAAGCTCGACGGCTCCTCGATAAGGGGCTTTGTCGAGATACAGGAGTCCGACATGGTTCTCAAACCTGACCCGTCAACGTTTGCCATAATTCCTTGGTCGGTGAATTCTCTAAAGACTGCAAGGATGCTGTGCGACGTTTATTGGGGTCTTGGGAAGGGAAGGTTCGAGAGGGACCCAAGGGCTGTAGCTCAAAGAGCCGAGGAGGAACTTAGGAAGATGGGTTTTGACACATCCTTTTGGGGGCCTGAAATTGAGTTCTTCGTCTTTGACAAGGTTTACTGGGACGTCCAGATGCCGTCAAGGGGTCAGAGCTACAGCATAGAATCGAAGGAGGCTCCATGGTCCGTAGGTACAGGATACCCGATAAGGTTCAAGGAGGGTTATTATCCAACCCCGCCACAAGACACTTTGATGGACTTCAGGAACGAGTGTGTAAGAATACTTACCGATTACTTTGGAGTAGAGGTTGAAGCTCACCACCATGAGGTCGCAACAGCAGGTCAATGCGAGATAGACATGAAATACGATACGCTGACGAGGATGGCAGACAAGTCCATGACGCTCAAGTATGTTGTTAAGAATGTTGCGCACCAAATGGGGCTGGTAGCTACGATGATGCCAAAGCCAATCTTCATGGATAATGCGTCTGGGATGCACGTACACTGTAGTTTATGGAAGGACGGGCAGAATGCATTCTACGACCCTGATGATACATATGCGGAGTTGAGCCAAATTGGTAGATACTTCTGCGGCGGTCTGCTAGAACATAGCAGGGCCTTAGCAGCAATAGTCGCACCTACCACGAACTCCTACAGGAGACTCGTCCCGGGTTACGAGGCGCCAGTCTTCATAGCATGGAGTAGGGCTAACAGGTCTGCAAACATTAGGATACCGGTGTACCATGTGGGTAAGTCAAATGCATCAAAGAAGAGGATAGAGTTCAGGACACCTGACCCATCCTGTAACCCTTACCTGTGCTTTGCCGCAATACTGATGGCGGGTTTGGACGGTATAAAGAAGAAGATAGACTGCGGCGACCCGGTGGATGAGGACATATACAGGATGCCGCCAGAGAAGAGGGCATTATTAGGTATAAAGCAACTACCGGGAAGTTTGATGGAGGCCATCGAATGTTTAGAAAGTGATAATGAATTCTTAAAACCTGTTTTCGATAACTCCCTCATAGAGGTTCTGATAGATATGGCAAGGAGACAACACTTAGAGGTTTCATTGAGACCGCATCCCTACGAGTTCTACCTTTACTTCGATGTTTAGCAGTATTGCTTTGAAAAATGTATAAATAACTCAGACGATATTTAGATGTATGTTTATTAAGGACCGTGAGGCCCACGAGTGGCGTAAAAAGCATTTGAAGGAGCTTAAGGATCAGCTTAAGCCATTTCTTGATAAGGCCTTCAGGAGGTCTGGGAGCGCAAAGTCGGCTGAAGGTAAATATGTCGCTGTTGCTGCCTTTTGCGGTTGGCTCAAAAAGCTCCCTGATGATATCATCAAAGAGATAAAAGCTGGTAAGGCTAACCCCTATAGGCTGTTGGACGAATTCACCAGCTACCTCGTTAACATCCGTATGGCTCCTCACAGCATCAAAGACTATCTAAGCGGTGTCAAGAAGTGGCTGAGGTTTAACGATATAGAGATCTCTAACGAGAAGTTGAAAGAAATCATCGAGCTGCCGAGGCAGTACACCATCACCAAAGATAGGATACCAACGCCCGAGGAACTCAAGCTCATAGTTTACTCCTGCGACCTCCGCGGTAAAGCGCTCATCACTTTATTGGCTTCATCTGGTATGAGGGTTGGAGAAGCTTTGGCCCTTCGTGTTAAGGATGTCGACTTTAGTAAGCATCCGACTAGGATCCACCTAAGACCAGAGATTACAAAAGACCGCCAAGAAAGGTGGTGCTTCATCAGCGATGAAGCTACTGAGTTCCTCAAGTCTTACCTTAAGGATAGAATTACGCAAAAGGATGCATACATCTTTCAAGGAAGGCATCAGGGCATCAGAGCTGATGGCAGTAGATACTTAAGGGGAGAGTGGGCGAATGAGCCTATGAGTTACTGGAACGCTGATGTGATATTCACAAATGCTTTAAAAAAGGCTGGTCTCTACGAAAAAGATGAGTATGGTAGAGACGTGCTTCACATTCATTGCCTCAGGAAGTTCTTCTTCACAAGGCTTGTTCCTATACTTGGGCGCGAGATTACTGAGGCTCTGATGGGTCACAAAGAGTACTTAGATTCAGCCTATAGGAGGTTTACGATAGACGAACTTGCTGAGTATTATTTGAAGGGAATGGATGCAGTAAGTGTGACGAAGACAAAGACAATAGAGAGGGAGGATGTTGAGGAGATAGCTACGATAAAGGCTTTGCAGATGGTACTACAGCTCCAAGGATACGATATAGATGCTGAGAAGCTTAGGGGCGCGATCATAAAGAAGAGGATCGAGCTGGGTAGAGAGCCTGGGCTGAACGAGGTTTTAGAGGAGATAAGGAAGCTTGAGCCGAGGCTTGAAAAATATGATGAAGGTAAAAAATCTAACAACGATCCGAAGAGGGTCATAGAGGAGGATGAGTTAGAGCAATACTTAACAGAAGGATGGGATGTCCAGACGGTCTTACCATCAGGGAAAATACTCATAAAGAGAGCTGGATAGTTCCTAAGTCCATTACATGTAGAGGCGGAATTAACATAAATTTTTATAGGAGAATATTTATAAACGATGAACCCAAAATACCCGGTTTGAGAAACAATGGAGTTTA
>CAZZKR010000020.1:0-19057 GCA_964655015.1 uncultured Nitrososphaeria archaeon | reverse complement strand
CCTCGCCGCGTCTACGTCGAGTTCACGTTCGATTCTACCCTTTCTATGCAATCAAGTCACCCTCATTAAATACCGGTAGTTTCATAGCAAGCTCGTGAGTGCTTCTAAAAAAGGCTTGTGCGATGGACGTTTGTTCATCGGGTTTGGTCAATAGATGCGAGTTCAAGTATGCAATTCTTGTAAACTTCTGCTGCGGTTAAAATATCCTTTATGGAGATTCTCTCCAGCGTAGTGTGTGCTAGAAGGGAGTCTCCGGGCCCATAGGCCGCTATATCCGGCGATATTCGATAGATTACGTTCATGTCGCTCGTCCCGGTCTTCATTACGGCCTTCGGCTTCATACCCATTTTCAGCATGCCCCTAATCAAAGACCTAGGAACTGGGCTAGACAGGCTAACCTTGACGGGCTCTGTCCTTTCTAGGACCGAAAGCTCGCAACCGTGCTCTAAACACAGCTCTTCGAGCTTGCTCAAAATTTGCTTCGAAAGCATATTATACGGAATCCTTATGTTGATAACGGCTCTCACGAATTCTGGAAGCTTCGTCGGCCAATCTCCAGCCTCCAAAACAGTTATGCATGCCGAGGTCTCATCGTAACCTCTGCCCGAAAAGTTGCGCTTAATTTCTTCCCAGAGGGTGAAGAACTTATCGAGTGCTGACTCCCCCATATATGGCGCACTACTGTGACCACCGCTTGCGGATACGTTGATTCTAACCGTCAAGCTCCCTCTATAACCTATCGCAACACCGGTAGTCCCAGTAGGTTCGCCAATTATTATGTGGTCAGCCTTGAAGCCAGAATTTACTAAATAGTTTGCGCCCTTGCCTTCCCTTTCCTCGTCAACGAGGCATGCTACAACAACTCTAACGTCCTTAACGCTGTCTTTAGCCTTGGCAGCACCTAGAAGCATCGCCATAAGCGGTCCCTTAGCATCAACGGCACCTCTGCCCCAGATTTCATCGTTTGAAACCTTTACCTCGAGCTTACCCGGGACGGTATCCATATGGCCAGCAAGAAGAATGGTTTTTCCGGAGCCGTATTCTGCGATAAAATTGCCTACTTTGTCTACGCCATAATTTTCATAACCCAGATGTGAACATATATCTTGGAGCGGTTCATGTAGCTTCCACTCCTCACCAGAAGGCGTGTAAATATCTAAAATCCGAAGGAACATATCCCTTACTTCGTTGATAGACATCATGCTTCAGCGCCTCCCTTTTCATACTTCCAAGCCGACAAAACCTCTTTGATAGTTTCTGAGCAGAATTTTATATCCTCATTGGTTATCAAGTATGGCGGCAGCAGTCTTAAAACCGAAGTTCCAGCCTTTAGGCACAGCAAACCCTTCATCTGCAATTCGCGTATGACTTCATCCGGAGGAAATCTTAACTCTATCCCTAACATAAGCCCCTTTCCCTTGACGCTGCGCGCCACATGGGCGCAACACTCCACTACATTTCTTAGCTCTGTAGACAACCTTTCTCCTGAGAGCGAGGCCTTTAATGGGACGGAATCGTCAATCAAAGCATCTATGCCCCCTGAGACTGCGGCCAACGCTAATGGATTTCCACCATGCGTAGAACCGTGCTCGCCCTCACGTAATCTCTCACCTATCGATGTTTCAACCGCTACTACGCTCACTGGGAAGCCTCCACCTATTGACTTGCCCGCGACCATTATATCGGGCCTCATATTCAAGTGCTCGTGTGCCCAAATCTTGCCAGTCCTACCAAAACCAGCCTGAACCTCGTCAACTATGAGAAATGCTCCAGCCCTCTCGCAGACCTCCATCAAAGCTTTTGCAAATTCCTGCGTAGCAGAAGTTAAACCACCCTCGCCTTGGACAGGCTCGAACAACACGGCGGCAACGCTTTCGTCAACTTCCGATGTTATTGCATCAACGTCGTTGTAGGGGACGAACCTCGTCTCCCATGGAAATGGGTCGTAACCTTCCCTGTACTTTGGGTTCCAAGTGACCGACAGGGCACCCATCGTTCTTCCATGAAAAGAATTCCTGAATGCTATGAAGCGCTTCCTTCCAGTCACCTTGCGTGCAATCTTCATAGCAAGCTCAACAGCCTCACTCCCGCTGTTCAGAAAGAACACGTAGCCCATGTTGCTCGGAAGTATCTTCGAAAGCTTCGACAAAGCCTCATCGGCGATGTCTGTCTGGAAAGCCGGTGTAGCCGTCATGATAAGCTCCATCTGACGCTTTATGCTCTCCACCACCTTTGGATTCCTGTGACCAAGAAAAGCCACACCGTGTCCCGTGTGACAATCCAAGTATCTCCTTCCTGCTTCGTCCCACACGTACTGTCCATAAGCCCTTGATAGTTTAAGGAGTCGCGGCTTTGCGAACGGAATTATCTTCAAACTCATCTTTTTAACACTTCTACCGTCGAGGACACTATCTTGCGAGGTAAATCGTAGCCGGTAACCCTGACCGTGTTCTTGAACTCGACCACAGCGTTCACTTCGGATACCAATATCCTGCCGTCCTCGTCCTCCATCAGGTCAACACCCAAAACGCCGCCGCCCATCGCCTCGCCTGCCTTTATGACCAACTCCTTCATGCTCTCGTCCAAGTTAGCTGGCTCCGCCCTCGCACCAAGCGCCGTGTTCGTCTTCCAATTCTGACTTACTCTGTAGATGGCGACAGGAACTTCTCCCCACACATAGTAAGCTCTTATGTCCCTTCCAGGCTTTCTGATGAATTCTTGGATGTAGTGTATCTGAAAGTGGGGCGAGGGCATGTTCTCCCTGAAATCCAGTATATCTAATAGCGAGGACTCGTCATCGGCCTTGGCTATCATCCGGCCCCAGCTCCCGTATATCGGCTTTACCACGACAGGATACCCTATCATCTTTGCAGCCTCGAGCGCCCTTACCTTATCGAAGGCTATCATCGTCCTCGGCACGGGTACGCCTTTATTTGCTAGCACCATCGTCGTAAACATCTTGTCGCCGCAGTTCCTTATCACCTCGAAGTCGTTCACGACAGTGACTCCTTGATTCCGTAACATAAGCGAGGAGGCCAGAGCCCTGTAAAAGCTCACGCATCTTTCGAATACTACATCGAGCCCTCTGCTGTTGGGTTCAGTAAGGTGAAAAACAGATTCTGGAACGTGGATAAGTTCGAGTGTATAACCTAAATCCTTGATGGCATACGCGAGGGCTTTCTCTTCCCATCTCATGATGTCGTATGCCAGTCCAACCCTCAATAGAGTTTCACTGTCCCCAGTCTTCTGCTATCTCCTCAGCTAGCTTTAACTCGAACTTTCCTTCGTTTATGACAAGCTCTAGGTGGGCTCCGCACTCTTCATGCTCGAAGAGCTCGCCTGGCAAGGAGTCTTCGGGTATGTCCAGCTTACCGCCACATATCGGGCATGTAACCTTTACCATGTTTCCGACCCCGCAGTCTCGCTACATTTTTCGTAGCAGAAGTTGTATAAATGTTTTAATTTTTATGCGGTAAGGCCAGCATTTCGGACTAAAAATACGATGTTCGGACATATTTTCGACATAAAGCGTAATTGGATTCTACAATTGCTGAAAGTTGCGCATACTTACTACCGTACCGTACTCATGCTCGAGCACAGAGAGGGGTTCTTCGACGAGGCCTGAGCAGATTATGCAGCGTTCGACGCCTGCCTCGACGGCTTCGGCCGCCAACATCACCTTCCTGTTCATGCCAGCACCTATTTTGGGCAGGAGTTCACGGGCTTCCCGCGGCGTTATCTCGCGTATAAGTTGCCCGTCTAAAATCAGGCCTTCCACGTCCGTTAATATTACTAGGGCCTCAGCCCTCAAAGCCCTCGCTATAGCCGCGGCGGCTTGGTCGCCATCAACGTTTAAGAGCTCTCCTTCAGTGCCTAACGCGACCGGCGAGATGACGACGACGTATCCCTGCTCTACGAGTGTCCGGGGTAGCTCTGCATTCACGGAAACTATTGTCCCGGTATAACCACCGTCTATGACCCTCTTCCTTCCGCGTTCATCGACCACCACTATTTTCTTCTTCCTCTCAGCCCTCAATACACCAGCATCAACCCCGCTTATCCCAACCGTTCTGACGCCTCGCTTTTCAAGATACGAAACTATCTCCTTGTTGAGTTTGCCCGACATCACCATGTTGTAGACGTCCATTTCGTTTTCATCAGTATACCTGCTTCTTATGCCCTGTGGCGACGTAACGAATTTGGGTTCTATGCCCATCCTCTTGGAGTATTCTGAGACTATATCGCCGCCGCCATGCACAAAAATTATGCCCCTCTTTGCCCTCAGAGCTATGCTATCCAAGATCCTGTCCCTATTCTGCATCAGAGCCCTTCCGCCAGCCTTAACCACTATCATGTTTCCCGCAAGCTCGTGAAAACGTTGCTGTCAATTATACATTTCCCTAGCCTACACGTTCGGAAATTTGTCAATATTATCGCCCATCGTACCAAGGCTTATAAATTTCTAGCAATAAAGCATACATTGCTACAATCTAACAGCGGTGATTGGCGTGTTAAAAAACAAAGTCAAGCAGTTGTTACATGATGGTAAAGTGGCCATAGGTGCTTGGGTTTCGATTAACAGCATAGATGTTGTTGAAGCTTTATCCAGAGTTGGTCTTGATTGGCTTTTATTCGACATGGAGCATGGCTCTTTGGAGGTAAACGACGTTCAAAGGCTTTTACCAGCAACTAACGGCACGGATACCGTCCCGATTGTTAGGGTCCCGTGGAATGATTTCGTGACCATCAAAAGAGTTCTGGACGTGGGCGCATACGGCATCATGGTTCCATGGGTTAACATGCGTGAAGAGGCTGAGGCAGTTATCAAAGCCGTGATGTATCCACCAAAAGGTATTAGAGGTTTTGGCCCTAGAAGGGCAGTATATTATGGGCTAGAGTCCAACACCGAGTATTTTAATAGAATCGGCGACGAGGTGCTCGTGGTTGTTCAAATCGAAACAGAAGATGCGATTAATAACATTGACGAGATACTTTCGGTCAAGGGCATCGACGTAGCATTCATAGGACCGTATGACTTATCCGCAAATTTGGGAGTATTTGGGGACATCGAGCACCCAAAGTTTAGGTCGGCTATCGAGAAAGTTTTGAGTTCATGCAAAAGAAAAGGTGTTGCGCCTGGAATGGCCGCGCTTTCTGTTGAGGATGCTGTGGAGGCTATCAAGAGGGGCTTTAAGTTCGTATCGATAGGTTACGATATATTCGATTTGACAAAGACCTACCGTTCTAATGTTGATAAGGTAAGGCGTTACTTAAGTTTCCTTACGTAGTTCACCAACGTTCCTATCTTTTCTATGTAGATTTCTACCCTGTCACCGTCTTTGAGCTGCACATCTTTTCCAGGAATTATGCCTGTACCCGTTGATACCAGCGTCCCAAGGGGTATTACATTATCTCTCAGCAAATATGCGACTATCGTTTCCAACCTCTTCTTCATCTTTGAGGTATTCGTTTCACCAGAGAACACTACGTTGCCATTCCTTAAAATCCTCATTTTTATGGCGAGATTATGCGGATCCGGAATTTCGTCGGGGGTTGTTACGAACGGACCGAAAGAAAAACAGCCTTTATAGATTTTTGCTTGTGGCAGGTAAAGAGGGTTCTGAGCTTCGATGTCGCGTGCTGTCACATCATTACATATAGTATAACCAAGGATTGACCCATCCACATCCAACACGATGCCGAGTTCAGGTTCGGGCAACGTCCAAGTAGAGTCGCTTCGAATGTTGATGAAGTCTTCGTGCCCTACGGAGCGTCTCCCACCGGCATCTTTGAAGAATAGCTCAGGTCTCTCAGATACATAGGCTATTTCATAAATGCTCTCACCTTTGATCATTGCGACGTCCTCTTCCGTGTATCTGACTCTAGCCCTTTCGTAAACTATGCCTGCGCCCCATATTTCTGGTGGATCATAAGGTGTGATTAGCTTCTCATTCTTAAGCAGTTCATCTAAAGTTAGACTCACCTTTTCATAAGGACCTATTTTGCGTTCTTTCCTGAAGGTTACTAAAACGCTTAACGGGTCGTCCGGTCCTCTAAAAATTTCATCATCTTTCTGAACATACGTGTTGATCTTGCCCCTACCATTTACAGTCCGGAATACCTTCATCGTATCTCACTTCATATACACTATAGTGGTTATTATTTTTTGTGAAGTTTTCTTCAAACAGGTCTGATTGCTGGAAAGTTCAAGCCGGTTTTCTCGTCGAATCCTAACATTATGTTCATGCATTGTATAGCTTGACCTGCTGCACCCTTTACTAAGTTGTCAATTGCGGCCATTAGGGCTGCTCTGCCAACCCTTTTTTCGACAGCGAAACCTACATCTGCAAAATTACTACCTATGATATGTTTTGGATCGGGATATTGATACGGTTTACCTCTGACTATTCTAACAAAGGGTTCCTTCCCATACTCAGCAGCATAAACTTTCCAAACATCTTGTTCGTCCATATTGGAATCGACGAGCCAAACATGTGAGGTTGCTAGTGCACCCCTTACGCTTCCCACGGCATGTGGGACGAAAGCTATCCTTAATTCTCTACCTGCTATTTGTGAAAGTTCTTGTTCAACTTCTGCCACATGTCGATGTCCTGATGCTTCGTACGGTCTCATCACGTTAGCCCTCTCTGGATGATGTGTTCCAGCTGTTGGTATTCTTCCTGCTTCGCTGCTTCCAACTTTGACGTCGATAGCTATATGATCTAAGTCTATGATGCGAGCTTTAACCGCAGGTATGAGGGAGAGAAGGGCAGCTGTGGAGTTGCAGCCCGGACATGCTACGAGCTTTGCGGACGCTATTTCTTTCCGATGGAGTTCTGGTAGACCGAATACTGCCTCCTTAAGTAGTTCCGGCTTCGGGTGCTTCATTTCATACCAAAGTTCATAGTCCTCCGTTTTCTTTAACCTGAAGTCGGGGCTTAGGTCTATAACCCTTAGACCAACCTCCAGTAATTTTGGAGTATAATTCACCGACACACCTGCAGGAGTGTTCACAAATACTAGGTCAGAATCTGAAGATATCTTGTCTATGTTTACCTCCGAGAATTTCATGCCCGAAAAGAAACCTCTTAAGTTCGGATGGACCAACGTCAGGGGCTTTCCTGCATACTCTCTAGACGTTGCGTATAGGAGCTCTACCTTATCATGGTTTGCAAGTAATCTGAGAAGCTCGCCCCCGGTGTAACCCGAGGCACCTATTATCGATACCTTAACCGTCATCGCTTAAGCACCTTAACTATGTAGTTGGCCAAATCTGCTGCCACATTTCTCTTAGTTGCTTCTATGAAGGCTTTAAACTCTGGCACACCATTCACTTCGTTTAAGAAGTAGCCATCCGATTCGAGTACGTCTACGGATACGAATACTCCCTTGACGGCGTTTGCGGCTTTTATGCAGATCTCCCTCAATTCATCATCCGGCTTGAAACCTACGGCCTTTGCTCCGAGCGCGACGTTCGATCTCCACTCGTTTTCCTGCTTGTACCTGTACATAGCACCCAAGACTTCATCATCTAAAACTATTACCCTTACATCCCTTCCGGGCGTCTTTATATATTCTTGGATTATATGCGTCTTAAGTTGCTGACTCGTCATCATCTCACGGTGTTCCAAGAGGCTCCTATAAGTGGTCTCATCCGACACGAGGGAGACCAACCTGCCCCATCCGCCAATCGGAGGCTTATCGACCAACGGTAAACCTATCAATTTACACGCCTCTTCTGCGGACTGTATCGTCAAAGCCACTATGCTTTTTGGTATTCTTAAACCGGCCGATGCCAGTTTGGAAAGCGTTAATACCTTATCGCCGCAATTTATTATAGTATCAGAGCTGTTTATCGTGAAACTTCCGGAGGCCTCCCTCACAGCAGCTGAGTACGCCGCCCTATACATAGACATCGGTCTAACGATGCATATTCTTGGCGCACCCTCATTAAAAACCAAGGGCGTATCCTTAACAGTCGTCAGTTTAGGCTTTATTCCCAAATTTGTTAAAGCCCTGATTATCAGCTTTTCTTCTATCCTTGGTACATCATAAAGTACCTCTACATCGGAATTGAATGCTTTAACAGGCGGCAATTTTTGGCATCACTACCTCAAATTCTTTAGAAAAAAGGACTATTTAGCTTAATATAAATTTATATGCTTAAAAGCATTCCAAAAAAATTTAATGCATCATTTAAGTTTATGTAAAAAATTTTAATCTAACGTACGGGTGCCTAAAGGACCTTAACGCTCCCTACCGGCCGGCAGGACCGAATTAGTTCAGCAGTCTCGAGAAAAATTTTTCTGAGGTGCTGAACTAATTGCCTGCGCGACCATAGCATAGAGATTTAACGAGGTCCCGAGTGAGCTATGATTGTAGAGTCTAATGAAGAGGGCGGCGTATCTTTTGAATCTTGAGTCGCTCACGTACGATGAGGCAATCAAGCTTCAATCGGAGATGGCAAGCATGGTCTCTGAACATGACGTCTTGGAAAAGTACGAGCTGTTCTGCGGGGTTGACGTGGCTTACTCCAACCAAAATGCCGTCGCAGCTGCCGTCATACAGGATAAGGACGGACGTATAGTTGAGGTTAGTAAGCATAGATGCGTGGTTCGACATGTTTACGTTCCAGGCCTTCTCTTTCTTCGTGAGGCACCCCCCATGCTTAATGCCATCAAAGGTTTAAAGAACGATTTTGATGTCCTTCTCGTCGATGGTAACGGAAGACTCCATCCTAGGAAGTTTGGCATCGCATGTTACATCGGTATAGTGCTGGATAAACCGACAATAGGTGTGGCGAAAAAGCTCCTTTGCGGCCAAGTTAAAAGGGTGAATAGTAGAAGGGTCGTGATGTTGAATGACGATGTGGTCGGTGAGGAGGTGTTTAAGAACGTGTACGTTAGCGTTGGTCATAAGATATCCTTAAGCACCGCCACAAAAATTGTTAAAGGGTTGACAAAGAATGGCCAAATGCCGTCGCCGATTCTCGCTGCTCACAAGATAGCAAATGAAGAATTGGGGCGAAAAGTATAGGTTTTGTAGCTATTCCTCTTCCACGAAGTCGGATATCTTCGGTATCTCTGGTGGAAGTCCCTTTCTCTTCCTTATCTCCGCTATGACCTTGTCCCTTATTGACGCTGGAACGGGTTTCCAAGAAGAGAACTCGGTCGCCCAGAATGCCTTGCCCATCGTCACGCTTCTCATGACCTCGCTCAAGTCGAAGGTCTCAGCGGCCGGAATTTCGCCCTGTATTATCGTTATGTACTCGGCTTGTCTTATGTCTAGAACCTTTCCCCTTTTCGAGCTTATGACGCTAGTCACGGCGCCCATGAATTCAGGCGATACCTTTGCCTCCAACTTTAGTATAGGTTCCAGCAACACGGGGTCTGCGCTCAGTATGCTGGCATAGAGGCTTCTCCACGTCGCCGGCGCTATCTGGGCATAACCTCTGTGCACAGGGTCTTCGTGCAGCTCTACGTTAACCAGAACCGCCTTTACCCCCCTCATGGCTTCTCCGGCAAGCGGTCCTTCTGAAACTACCCTCTGGAAGCCGCCTATTATCATCATCTTAGATTCGTGAAGGTACTGAGCTCCCTTCGTCATATCAACGAGTATGTTACCCCTAGAGTCAATGCACCAAACGTTCCTAGCTTCTTCAGCATCCCATCCATGGTCTCGCAGTATCTTCGCCACCTGCTTCCTATCCATTTCGTCATAGAGCTCACCAGATCTTATTAACTCGATTATTTCGGGTTCCAGCGGTTCTGCCCTAATGTATATCCTGTTATGTTTGTTCGGCGATTTACCTTCGAAGACCTTCCCAACTTTCTGAATCGATTCCCTGTATAGTATTATCGGTTTGCTTGGAATGACTTCCAGACCCGCCTTAGCTATCCACGTCAAAGCTATCTCTAGATGTAAAGTGCCCATGCCACTTATCAGGTACTCACCGGTCTCGGGTCTTACCGTTGTGACCAGCGTCGGGTCTTCTATGCTCAGCTTGTTTAAGAAATCAACAAGCTTCGGCAAATCCTTGCTATGTTTCGGCTCTATCGATATTGTCACTACAGGTTCCGATACATACTTCAACGTTTCGAATGGAACCATTTCTACGGTTGCAAGCGTGTCACCTGCCCTTGCGTTTTCTATACCTAAAAGCGCAGGTATGTTACCGGCCGGCAGGCTACCGACTATTTCCCTCGAGGGACCCATGTATACCGCAACTTGCTGAACCCTCTCTGTGATGTTCCTTCCGACCAGCAACAGTACATTACCATCGCTTACGGTACCGCTGAATAACCTACCCGTTACCACGACACCGGCTTGTGGGTCAACCTTTACATCCGTTACGGCCATCACCGTAGGACCGTTTTCGTCACATTCCATCATGGCCCTACCAACATCGCTATCTAGCGGACCCTTCCATATTTTCGGTATTCTGTACTTTTGAGCTACGTGCGGAGGCGGATGGTGATTTATTACCATCTCGAGAATCGCTTCATGTAATGGCGCATTTTCCCTGAGCCAATCTATATCGCCCTTTGCGAACGCGTTGAGCACATCGCTGAATTTTATACCCTTTTTCTGGGCTTGTTGTAAAGTGAATCCCCACCTGTCTTTTGCGCTGCCTATCGCCACGCTACCGGCGGCCATGCTAACCTTCCACTTATCCCTAAACTCTGGTTCAGCGTACATTTCTATCAGTCTGTTAATATCCATGATTATCCTACCCAACGTCTCCTGAATCCTCTCAGGGGTCAGCTTCAGCTCCTTAACCAGCCTATCGATTTTGTTTATGTATAGAACCGGCTTGACCCTTTCTTGTACCGCCTGCCTTATCACGGTCTCGGTCTGAGTCATGACGCCCTCGACCGCATCCACCACAACGACCGCACCGTCTATCGCTCTCAAAGCCCTCGTGACCCTTCCGGAAAAGTCGACGTGTCCAGGAGTGTCTATGAGGTTTATTATGTAAGGTTTCGAGTCCATTTCATAGTAGAGGCTAATGTTAGCTGCCTTGATGGTCATCTGACGCTGTTGCTCTTCTTCAAGATAGTCCAGAGCTAAAGCTTTTCCGGCCAAAGATGGTGAAAGCAATCCTGCTGCCGCTAGAAGACTATCCGTTGTAGTTGTCTTTCCGTGGTCTACTTACCCCCTAAGGATTACGGCATCCTTAGGTATGGGCTATGATGCCGACGTTCCTTATACTATCCTTATTCTTCAGAATGTCAACGACTTCGCTGATCTTCTTCACTCTGGGCATTTTCCTTCAACACCTGAAGTCTCGTTTAAAATACTGCCATATATAGTTGCCACCAGGGGGCTTCTGCCCAAAAGCCATGTTCAGGCTCGTATAGAGCTTTTAAAATGTTCTGTATATCGTGCAAGGCCTTATTTTTAAAGCTTACTCAAATCAAAAGCGATGGGCGCTTTTGATTATATGGCCTACTTACGTCTTAGCTAAGAGGTGTTGATAGAGGTAGTGAATGAAGTTGTTAAGCGTTCTTTCCGAGTTTTGCCATTACGTCGTTGTATATTTCTGCTTTTGTCCTTCCTTCGGTTGGTATGCCTAGTTTCTTTGCCACATCTATAAGCATCTCAGCGTCATTCTTCAACGCTTGAACGTCTACACTCGAGAGAGCCCGTTCCTTAACCTCTTCAGCTTCCTTCACTGCCTTTTCAAACTCTTTCTTGGCTCTGCCCAAAGACCTTGCCAGCTCAGGTATCTTACTCGGACCCCATATGAGGAATATCACTATAAGAACTATAATGATTATCCACTCTATCCCGACTATTGCCATGGTTATTCCGTTGTTAGATATCCAAAACTCGTTAAAAAGGATTACGTATACAAAAATTTTTAACATTGCCCATCAGTCGGATTTCCATACGTTTTTATACAGGCAAAAGGTTTTGAAAGTTGAGAAATGTCGGGAGAGTTCAAGTACGTCGTTAGAATATTGGGCACGGACATAGACGGGACGCTTAAAATACCGTATGCCCTCGCAAAAGTGAAGGGTATAGGGATAAACCTAGGCTATGCTATAGCAAGAGTTCTAGGACTCGATACTGAGACAAGGATAGGCTATCTAACAGAGCAGCAACTCCAACGTATAGAAGCCGTTGCAAAAAATCCCTTGGAGTATGGCATACCGGATTGGATGATAAACAGGAACAGCCCGGCTCCAGTAGAGAAGAAACACCTTATTGGTGCTGACTTGGAGCTTGCAATCAAAGAAGACATAGAAAGGGAGATAAGGATAAAATCTTGGAGGGGTGTCAGGCACTCGTTAGGCCTTAAGGTAAGGGGACAGAGAACCAGAACAACCGGTAGAAAGGGCGGCCCAGTCGGAGTAGCGAGGAGAGCGGCCAAAGCCGCCGAAAAGGAAAGCAAAAGCAAGTAAAATAGAGCGTATCTCTACTCAAACTCTTTCCTAGCTAGTTCTGCACCTGCCACTAGAGCTTTTTCTTTTTCGTAAGCAACCTCCCACGTTCTCGTCCTAAGGCCACAGTCATTCGATGCTATTATCTTGGATGGGTCGTCCAATAACTTGGCCGCATACAGCAGCCTATCCCTCACAAGTTCCGGCGATTCTATGAAGTCTGTATGCACATCTATAACACCGGGCGCCACTTTCATCTCCGCTCCATACTCCTTGAACAATTTTAGCACAGAGTATCCCGGTCTGGAGTTTTCATCCCTACCAAGCATCCTCGTATCCCTGTTGGCACACTCAATCGATATATGCTCAGCCTTTAGGTCCAGTATGTGTGGAAAGAGGAGTCTGTAGTCGCTATAACATATATGCACAGAAAAAATGCAGTCGAGTCCTTTCACGGCCTCGTTAAACCCTTCCACGAATATGTCAACCTCATCTGATTTCGTCGTGGCAGCAGGTTCATCTATCTGAATCCTTTTGGCCCCGACCCTTATGAGGGCTTCCAAGTTTGGCCTTATTACTTCTTTTACAAGGTCGAGTACCATATCGCGCTTACTCATTCTTCTCCTTTCTATCGGGTCATCGACGTCTAACCTTCTTTTTACATAATACTCATCGAAAGACCAGTCCGCTAACGTGTACGGTCCTGTTATTGGAACTTTGAGTTCACGTCTTGCTTTCTTTTTTGCAAACTCAAATTCCTCTATATGGTAAGGTTTTATTAATGATGGTCTCTCAAAAACTGCGGCCTTTTTGAAAATTTCAAAATCCCAGACTTTGACGTAACCTACAAACCTGAACCCTTTCACGTGCATTAAGGGATACTCGTACATCTCGACCCTTCTTTGCTCACCATCGTAGACGATGTCGAGCCCTGCCGATTCATGAAACCTTATACCGTATAGCGATGCCCAATCTTCCAAACTTTTTAATTTCTCATCGCTTTGTATGCCGGGCTTAAGTTGTGCAATTAACTCTTCAAAGTTTTCTACACCTATGCGGATGGCCCAATCCCTTGAGATTCTTATATGCTCCTCAGATAGCCTCCTCCGCAAGAACGGTGCTTTGGAGAGGCTTCCAACCTCTTGTGTCGGGAATAACCTATGGATGGTTATAGACTACACCTCCTTCAGGAGTTTTAGAGCTGAGCCTATGTTCCTTATTTTTATGTTTGCTACAGTATTCGGTAAAAACTCTAATCCAGCACTCGGACTCACGTACACTTGTTTGACCGAGGTTTCTGAAAAGACCTTCATGACTGTTGAGGCAATCTCGTCTGGTGTTTCGATTACCGTATTTCGGGCGTCGACGCAACCTATTCCTAAAATTTTTGTAAAATCGTAATCCTTCAAGTCCTTGAACGGTGTAGCTGTCATATCTACACCGATTATCTCGACCGGAAAATCTAAAAGCTCGGGCATAGCGTTGCCAACCCTTCCGAAACATGTATGTATGGACAGCGTACCTCCGTATTTTCTTCTTATTACATCGACAGCATTCATCGCCAACTCTATCTCGTCCTTAGAAAGTTTTTCGTAGACCAAGCTGGGCGCTGTTAACTGGACGTGTACGGCGGGAAGCGTACAGATTTCTTCCGCCATAGCTTCGGCAACATCATAAACTAGGTCTTCAAATCTTCTGTAGCTTTTGTTAACTGAAAGTTTTGAAAATGTGTATGGGTCAGGAACTACTACCTTGAGCTTTCTTGGTGGCACTAGGTCGTATAAAATCATATTTTCAAGTAGCGGCCTCGTCCTTTCGACCTTTCCCACAACTATGGGTTGTTTGTAGAATACGTTGTTATCAAACCATCTGGCAAGACCGCCAACCTCTACACCGCTTAGTCTTTCCGCGAACGGTCTTAGAAGGTCGTGCCAATTCAGCATACCGTCTATGATTACAGCAAACTCATTTTCCAGCTGCATCTTGACGTTCTCTTCGGCCTCTTTCCTTATCAGTTCATCTAAAGCTTGCTTAGCGAGTTTACCTTTTGCATACTCTCTGTAAGCTTTCATGAGTTCTTCCGAACGCGGTTGCGGACCTACAAGATGCCCTGATACCTTCATACATCAGCCCTAACTGTCCGATCAGAGCCCGCTTGCTTTAAATAAGTTTTTTACTATAATTTTAGATTATTAGCAGCAGTGTATCCTGGGAACACTGGAGCGCTAGGCTCTACGTACTGCTTAGCGCAATTAACAGCTATTATGGCCTGTGCAAGGCCTATAGTTATTAAGTTTAATTTGATGGAGTTTCTTGGGCTTGCTACATCACCTGCCGCGAAAATTCCGGAGATACTAGTTTCCATTTTTTCGTTCACCTTTATGCCATGCTCATCCACTTCAAGTCCCCAACTCTTATAGAGCGAGTTGTTAATTTCGTAACCAATTTGCGGTATTAGGGAGTCGACCTCTAGTGTAATTTCTTCACCCGTCTCTACATTGGTTAACGTAACGGATTCAAGTCCTTCCGTACCATGTGCATCCTTTACGACATAAGGAATAAGTACACGAACGTTTGAATTAAAGAGCTCTGATATTTTTGCTTCCTGCGCTCTAAAACCTGCCCTGCGATGGACAAGCATTACTTCGGAGGCCACGTCTTTCAGGTTTAATGCCCAGTCGACTGCAGAATCGCCACCACCTACTATCATAACCTTTTTACCCTTGAATATCCACTTATTCGTGACCGCATAGAAAACACCCCTTCCCTCAAACCTATCAACGCTCGGTATTCCGAGTTTCTTCATAGATATCGCACCTATACCAGTCGCAAGCAAAACAGTTTTACTGTAATGAAGACCTTTCGTGGTTTCTACTTCTATGAGCTTTTCATCCAAGCGTCTTAAAGCGATAACTTTCTCGTTTAACCTAATGGTTGGGTTAAATTGCATGGCCTGTTCCTCTAACTTTTTTACAAAATCCCGTGCAAGTATCTTCGTGTATCCAGGCACGTCACGAATGTACTTATCAGGGTAGAGGGTCGAAAGCTGACCGCCGAGATGGGGAAGTGCTTCGATCAGCTTTGTTTTCATGTTCCTAATACCTGAATAGAATGTTGCGAATAAGCCAACAGGTCCTCCACCGACTATCGTTATGTCGTATAACTCCTTATCCACATCGCGAAAGGACATGCGGACCCCCAACCTAGCTTTCTTTGAAAGCTTAAAAGAAAAAATTAAGCATTATGCCAGCTTCATAATTTTGTAATGTAAAAGATTTTGAGTGTAAAAAAATTAGGGAATTAAAATCGCGATCTATTTTTATAATTCGTAAGATTCTCCTGGTTTCAATACTACAACTTTTACACCTTTTGCCTTCCTTCGTACAAATTTTGCGAATTCGTTCGGGTCCTGGTTTATGAGGTCGAATGTCCCATAGTGGTGAGGTATCACGACCCTAGGTTTTATAAGTGCCGTAGCCACTGCCGCCTCTAACGGGCCCATTGTGTAGAAACCTCCGATTGGTAGTAATGCTACACGAGGCTTGTATAGTTGGCCGATCAACTTCATATCACCAAAGAGCGAAGTGTCACCGGCATGGTAGATCGATACTTTGCCGTCAGAAAGAACAACACCTGATGGGTTTGATGTGCATGAGTGGAAAGCGGGTGTTAATGTAATAGACAGCCCATCAATCTTCACAGTTCCACCGACATTAAGCCCCACAGTCTTCTCAACACCCTGTTCTGCCGCCGCATTAGCAGTCTCGTAAACTGCGACAACATTGGCACCATGTTTCTTAGCAATCTCAACGGCATCCGCAAAGTGGTCAAAGTGATTATGTGTTACAATTATCACATCAACTTTCGAGATTTCGTCAGGCTTTACCGCTGCTTTAGGATTATCCTTCAAGAAGGGGTCTATCAAAACTATTTTATCAGCCATGTTAATTTCAAAAGCCGCATGACCGAGCCATCTTATCGCTACCATGTTGTATATATTATATTTTATGAGATTTAAAACTTCTTTTCGTTCGTTGAATTATAGAAAAGATTTAACAGTTATCGGGGCAGTCAGCTCAGCTATGTCGATGTGGTTCTCATTTATTCTCTCAATGTTCAGAATTATCTTTGTCATATAGTTTCGGATGTTGTCAGGTGCGTAGTTTAAGAAAGAGAGCATCGTTTCATAAAGCCTGCTATACTCGTTCTTTTTCTCTAAAACCTTAAGCGCTAAGGAAACGTCTTCTGAAAGGAAAGCCTCTACCGATTCCATGCCAGTTTTCGTGATTATGTCGTTTAACTGACTTAAAGTGTTCAACATATTTTCAGGCATCTGCGGCCCCTTATTTTTCAACACCTCCATGGATATCGAAGCAGCGTGATCACCACTATCTTCAAGGAATTTTGCAACGAGTCTGAAATCCATCAGTCTGAGTTGGGAGAGGCCCATTTTCTTAGCAATCTCTGGATCCCTTATTGCAAATCGCACTATCCTAACGAGTGTGAAGTAATGTCTGTCGACTTCTTCATCACGTTGCAAACTTTTCTCGGCTAAGTTTAAGTCACCACTTATAACTGAAGCAAAAGAGTCTGACACCATGCTATTAACAAGTGAGCCCATGCGTCTTAGAACTTTATCCGGAGTTACGGCTTCAGGGTCAAGCATTATTTGTATCTCTATGCTGTTGGGTAGCTCCTCGATTATCTCGGCCCCAGCCAGTCTTCTCACACATTTCCTTATTTCATTAACCGTCTCGATCTTGAATGGTTTTGATGATTTTAACCTAATAATGTTAAAGCCCATCAAATAGCTACCGACGATGTCCCTTGCGATTGCCGGACTATCTTCTATTACTATCTCACTCATGTTCTTCGTCAACTTCCTGTCCTCCGGTGTTATGAGTAAAGAACCGTCCTCTAGTGCCTCGACGTTAAGCACAGCACCCTCTGTAATATCCAGCCTCTTAACCCAGCTCTTTGGTAACGTTATTGCGTATGATCCACCGCCAGTGAGCTGTAAAACCCTTTTGTGGGAGGGCATTACTTCCCAGTCTAGATACGATAGCCTACTAAAAACGTTTTTTGGACCAAAAGCCTATTTCAGGCAAAGGGCCGCTTTCTAGAGTTTTTGTGTTAAAAAGGTTTATTACTACCACTTTCCGCTAGGGCAACTAGCACGTCATGCCAGAATGGGGATACTCAATCCAAGGATTGGATCCAGACAAGACCGTCAAGGCTAGCCTCAGAGAGGTAGATCTATCTCCAAAATTTTCAAGAGAAGTCTGTAAAGCTATTGTAGGACTAAAGCTTAGCGAGGCAAAAAAGCTCATGGAAGACGTCATTAATAAGAGGCGCATGATTCCTTACAGACGTTATAGAAAAAAGAGGGCCCACAAACGGGCCACGAAGGGGCCCGGTGGGTACCCCATTAAGATCGCGCGCAAGATGTTAAAACTGTTGGAGAGTTTAGAAGCAAATGCAGAGTTTAAGGGTCTATCGCCTGAAAATATCAGAATAATTCATGCGGCTGCTCACAAAGGCAGGACTATAAAGAAATACATCGAGAGAGCGTTCGGTAGGTCTTCGCCATACTTCAAAACGCTTGTGCATATAGAAGTGGTGGGCGAGGTGGTATAAACGATGTCCGCGATCAAGAAGTTACTTAAAACAAGCATTCAAAAACAGGAAATAGAGGAATACTTGAAGAATGAGCTTAAGGATGCTATATTTGGTGGCGTTGATATTGCCTTTACCCCAATCGGTACAAGAGTTACAATATACGCCATGAGGCCTGGGCGCGTTATAGGTTCTAAGGGACGCGTTATAAAAGAAATATCTAGCGTGCTAGAGAGTAGGTTTGGTGTCGAGAACCCGCAGGTAACAGTCGCCGAAGTAGAGGTCCCGGAACTTAATCCTTACGTCATGGCTCAACGTATAGCGTCCGCTATTGAAAGGGGTGCAAGGTACAGACGTGTGGCTTTTTGGGCATTAAGAAGAATTATGGACGCTGGCGCAAAAGGTGCAGAAATAGAAATCAGCGGGAAGCTTACCTCTGCTAGGGCGAGGAGCGAAAAGTATAGCGAGGGGATCATGCCGAAGTCCGGTGATCCTGCAGAAAAATACGTTAAAAGGGGTACAGCTAGTGTTTTGCTTAAGACAGGACTTTATGGCATAAAGGTCTCGATATATCCTCCGGATGCACCTTTGCCGGAAGAGGTTAAGATGGTTCAGCCTACGCAAGCAGAGAAGGCAGGTGAAGAAAGTGATCAAGGAGCTTAAAGAATTAAGGAGCATGAGTAACGAAGAGTTGATAAAAGAACTCAATAACCTTAGGGCAGAGTATAGGAACCTTATGACTAAGATAGCGACGGGTGGAGCCGTCGAAAAACCAACGAGAGCGCGTAACATTAGAAGGAGAATTGCTAGAATACTTACCATACTTAGGGAAAGGGGAGTGAGAAAGAATGCAATCGCGCGCTGAACTTACCGCAAAGAACATTATAAGGCATGAATTGTTAGGTCTAAGTGTCGATGTGGAGTGGAAAAACGGAAGGCAACAAAAATTCTCTGGAATAGTCGTTGGTGAAAGTAGGAACATGCTCAGCGTGCAACTAGTTGAAGGTAAGAGACGTTTCCCGAAGGCGGCGTGCATATTTTCATTTAAGCTTCCG
>CAZZKR010000019.1:0-9369 GCA_964655015.1 uncultured Nitrososphaeria archaeon | reverse complement strand
TTATTTATTGTTCTAGTTTGCTTGAGGAAAGGGTTGCGAATGCTTATGGGCGGATTGCCGAATTAGTGGATGACAAGCTTGTTAAGGGCCTTTTAGGTTTTATTTCTCGTGATTCTTTTAAGCATGCGGAATGTCTTAGAGTGGTTGGTGAACAGCTGTCTGGTAGTATGGAGATTTGCCCTGAAGAGTGCGAAGAGGTTTGGGGTAAAACTTGGAAAGCTCTTATGACCGATGCAGAAAGGTATCTGGACAAAAGCGAAATAACTCATGAAGAACTCGCAGCCTTGATAAAGGGGTTGATGAAGCTTGAAAGTTTTGTTGCCGAGGAATATTTGACGATGATGCATGTAAAATTAATTGAGCTGATGGCAGAGGAAGCTAAGATAGATCTTAAAAATTTTAGGACACTTCTCGAATGGATCATTGAAGATGAGAAAAGGCATGAAGAAATTCTCGGGATGATTGAAAACGCGTTGGCTGAAAAGGAAAAATAAATTCAGCCGTTTTTCAACTTTTCCCATGGTTCAACATCACCTTCAACAATCCTAAAAATCGGATTAGGTTCAATATCTTTGGGGTTTAAGTCTTTCAATTCTTCAAACTTTCTCCTATCCCTTTTTTCGAGCTTTTTCATCAAGTGGATGAATTCATATTCCAACTGTCCACGAGTTACTGTCAAAACTCTTTGAAGGTTAACGTCCCTAATTTTAGAATCATCAAACGAGTAGCCCCTTCTTTTCGCTTCAAGATAGATTTGGAAAAGGTAAGCGTCAATAAAATCGAGCGGCTTCTCATACCTTTTAAATCTTAAAAGTTGAGGGTGATTACGGTAGCCCTTTGTCTTACCCTCGAGAACCCGCCGGGCCAAAAGCCCCTCCCTCCAAACAGCAACCAAGCCAACACGATCTAGATACTTAGGATGAATGGACCACAGCCTCAACTTAACGCCTTTAGACTTGTTGCAAAATGCCCTATAATAACCGTTATTTAGAGTTCGTAAAGCTAAGAATCTTGCATCACGTATTTACGTAATCGTGAGCGTCTTTTTAAGTGCCTAAAACATTGATAACGGCAATTTTACCGTTCTATTGGGCATAAAAAGTTAAAATACAATAAATGGACAGTTTCGCGAGAAATATTCAGAGGATTGATGAACGTTGTCAAAACCAGGTAACGGGTCCATGGAGAATCCGGTAGCGTATGAAGCAAAATGGGTTAAACTATGGCGAGAGGCCAGAATATTCGAGGCCGACCCGATTAAGGGTAAGCCAAAGTTCTTCATCTGCGTCCCTTACTCTTACCAAAACGGCCCCCTACATCTTGGGCATGCCTTTACGTTTACGCGGGGTGATAGCTATGCGAGGTTTAAGCGAATGCAAGGTTTCAACGTGCTCTTTCCGTGGTCTTGGCACTGGACAGGAGAGGCGGTTGCCGGTACGAGTGAACGATTAAAACGTGGTGACCCAACCATAGTAAGATTGCTAAGGGACATCGACAAAGTCCCAGAAGAGTTAATACCGCGTTTTACAGACCCTGCCTTCATCTGCAAGTATTACACAGCCGAGAATAGAAAGATCGTTGACTCTATGGGTTTTTCTGTTGACTGGAGAAGGGAGTTTTACACGACGGATTTGCATCCTTACTACAGTAAGTTCATCGAATGGCAATACTTGAGACTCCGTGAAAAAGGTTTTGTCAGCAAAGGTGAGCACCCTGTAGTATGGTGTCCTACTTGTCAAAGCGCGACAGGCGATCATGACAGATTAGTTGGTGAGGGCATAGTTCCCGAAGAATATACGCTTGTCTTTTTCAAATGCGCTGACTTTTATCTGGCAGCCGGTACGCTGAGACCCGAAACAATATTCGGTGCCACGAATGTTTGGCTTAACCCCAATGCGGAATATGTGCTGATCGAATATGATAGCAAGAAAGTTTTGGTAAGTAAAAGGGCAGCAGAAAAGTTGGCGGAACAAAAACATGCAGTCAATATCATAAAATCGATCAACGCCAAAGAGCTCATAGGCAAAAAATGCACAGCTCCAATTACCAATGCAGAACTACCCATACTTCCTGCGAATTTTGTCAACCCAGATGTTGTATCTGGTGTTGTGTATAGTGTTCCGGCTCACGCACCTTACGATTACGTAGCGCTCTTAGAGTTGCAAAAAAACACGAACGCCGAACTCATTAAAACGCTGAGCCCGATATCGATAATAAGCGTGCCTGGATATGGTGACTTTCCTGCAGTCGAGATCGTAAAAAGGATGGGGATATCGAGTCAAGAGGATGAAAGGTTAGAGGAGGCAACTAAAGAGATTTACTCTAAAGAGTTTCACGAGGGTGTCATGAAAGACAACTGTGGTGAATACTCAGGGCTACCTGTAAGGGTAGCGAGAGACGCCGTTAAAGCAAGACTCATTTTAACAGGTCTAGGCGACGTAATGTATGACCTCCCTGCAAAAGTTGTTTGTCGATGTGGTACTGAGTGCCTAGTAAAGATTGTGAAGGACCAATGGTTCCTTACATACTCTAACCCTGAGTGGAAAGAGAAAGTGAAGATGCATATAATGAAAATGAACATATTCCCCGAAGAGGCAAGACAATGGTTCCTAAACGTTGTGGACTGGCTTCGTGATTGGGCTTGCACGAGGAAGACAGGATTGGGAACACCGTTACCATGGGATAATTCGTGGATAGTTGAAACGTTAAGCGATTCAACGATATATCCCGCTCTGTACACGATCAGTAAGTACATGAATGACGGGACGGTTAAACCTGAACAGCTTACACCAGAAGTTTTTGATTATGTTTTCTTAGGGGTTGGCGATTTAGCAACAATCTCAAGGGAAACTAACATCCCCGAAAATGTGCTAAAAAGCATGAGAGACGAATTCCTCTACTGGTATCCCGTTGACTGTAGGATATCGGCTAAGGAACTCGTACCCAACCATCTAACATTCTACATTTTCCAGCATGTTGCCCTCTTTGATGAAAGTCTTTGGCCCAGATGTATCAGCGTTAATGGTATGATAACGGTCGAGGGCGAAAAGATGAGTAAGAGTAAGGGCAACATGATACCAATAAAAGCATCCTTGGCAAAATATGGGGCGGATGCGACTAGATGCACGCTCCTTCTTGCCGCAGAGGATATGGATGACCCTGATTGGAGGGATAAGAACGCCCAAGAGACCAGAAGGATGCTGGACCTCTTCCTCAAAATAGTTGACGAAATTTTATCCTCAGAGCTAGAGGAGAGTGAGAATAGGCTAGATAGATGGCTCATGAGTAGGATGTTCAGAAGAGTGAAGAATGTAACAGAGGCGATGGAATCACTAAAGACTAGGACGGCTTGTCATGAAGCTCTGTATGGGATGTATAACGATTGGAAGTGGTACACGAGGAGAAGGAAGAAGTTGTCGCGCTCAGCATTAAGATTTTTAGATACGTGGATAAGGTTACTAGCACCTTTTGCACCATTTACAGCTGAGGAAGCCTGGTCTAGACTTGGGCACGAAGGTTTTGTATCCTTAGCTAAGTGGCCTGAGTATCGGCCTGAAGAAGTTGACGAACTCGCTGAGGCAGCAGAGGATTTGTTAGCAAGGCTGTTAAGTGACATTAGGGAGATAATAGAAGTTACGGAAGGAAGACCAAGTAAGGTTCACATCTATACCTCTTCTAAGTGGAAGTTGGACGTTTTGTCCATTATACTGAGTTTTAATTTAAAAGACATTATGAGGGACCCAAGCATCGTGATCAAAGAGTCTCTGAAGATTCTTCCAGAAAAGAAAAAAGATATACCGATTTTCGTCAGGAAAATTGTTGAACATGTCTCAACATTTTCCTCAGAGATTCCAAAGAGAGTTTTGCTTGAATTAGCATCTCAAGAGAAGGAGATATACGAAGACGCTAAAAGTTTTTTGGAAGCTGAGATTGGATGTCCATTCTATGTTTGGGTTGAGGGTGAAGAAGGGGTACACGACCCATTAGGAAAGTCTAAGCAAGCATTACCGCTTAGGCCCGGAATATTTGTTGAGATGAATCCCTAAGATAAGCAGGCGGACTTCATGGATGATGTCCAACGGATAAAAAGTATTTGGGATAAGCTGGTTATGGCAGTTAAAGATATGAGGTATCTGTTAGACAGAGGTTACAAGAGAGAGTCAGCCGTTAACTTTGTAGCAAGTAGGTACGTCCTCGATAGGATGGGTAGAAGCATACTATACCGATGCGTATATTCTTCAGAGGATGCTAAAAAGATAAAGGAAAAGGCAGCAAGCCCGGATGAGTTAAAGGGCAGCAGGGTCGCAGTGGATGGCTTTAACGTATTGAACACTTTACAATCTTTCATAAATGGTAAGCTGTTGGTGCTTTGCGACGACGGTGTAGTAAGGGACGTCTCAGAAGTACATGGAGGATTCAGACCGACAAGTATGACCGAGGAGTTGATAAGATTGGTCGTTAGGACTCTAAAAGAGCTCGAAGTTGCGAATGTTGTCTTCTATTATGAAAGTCAGATAAGCAAGAGTGGCGAAACATCGGCCCTTACGAGGCGTATCCTGAAGGAAGAAGGTGTTGATGGTTTGGTAGAGACAGAGAAATGTGTCGACTCCGCACTTATCAGGGATAAGCGCATAGTTGTCACGAGCGACTCTGTTGTATTACATAGGGCGGATAAGTTCTTTGACTTAGCAGGTTACATCATTTTAAGAGAAAAGTCATCAAACTTAATATCGTTAAGGAATGTTTGACGCTTGCTTATATGCAAACATGCAACAAATGTTGCTAATAGGACACCCCAAACAATCGGGATTCGATGAGCGACATGCAACCTTTGTTGTGACGAGTGAAGATGCGTAAAAGAACTTATAGCTAAAGAGGTCCTTTGGTAGCCTGATTCGATAAACTTTCTGAGGGCCTCGTAGCCCTTAGGAACATCAAACCCTATGCGTTCTAAAACCCTAGCGACAAGTCTTGACGCTGGAAATATTAGATGGTTGCCTGCAAATAATAGGATAGCATCTGCTGTCTCGTAACCTATATCATTCAATCTTAAAAGTTCCATTTTATAAAAGGCTCCCAGCCACCAGCTTCGAGAACAACATCTGCCAGCTCTTTCAACTTTTTAGATTTTTCAGCATACATGCCAACGGACTTTATGTATTTTTTTATAACATTCAGGTCAGACCGTTTAATGGTAGCAAAGCTGTTTAGGCATGCCGCCCTTAAATTCTTGTAAGCCTCCTTTACATTCTCCCATCTCGTTTGTTGGACGAGTATTGCTGCTATGGCAACTTCTTCTGGATCTTCCAAACCTCCCCACCATTTAGGCGAATAGGCATCGCATGGGTACCAGTCAAAATACGGTAAAAGCCTCAATACCTTATCTTGGTAGACATCGAGCAGATGGTTCAGAGAAAGCTTTGGACTTTGCGTTCTCGTTACTCCTCCTTCTGAGGGTTGAATCTGCTGAACAGGGTGAGGAGTACGCTTTGCTCCATACGTGCTCTGAGAAGCCGTGCCTCGACCTCTTCGGCGAACTCTTTTGCGACACCCTTAGGTAAGCTTACAAGACTATCGACAATATCAAGTGGAAACGGGAGCCCTGTCGCTGGGTCCCTCGATGCGTAGACATACCAAAGAGCCTTTTTAACCCAATCGGGGTCGCTTTCCTTCCAAAACTCAACACATACTGGAGGATACTCGTCCATGGTCTTAATGTAGCAGCGTTTCGTGCCCATGACATATTGCAAGTAAGATTCGTCGCCCAAGTCTGCCTTAATTTGAACTTTGAACCGTCTCTCGGTCTCGTTTAAAATAGCCTCTGGGTCTTTACCCTTTAATTCCTTCGACACGTTCCTGTACCAATTTAGTATGTTGAAGTTCACATTAAAGGCCTCGTCGTACGAGAAAAGTGTGCAGGTTTCCATGATCATACTCAGAAGCGTACGGTCGTTCAAACCTATGGGTTTGCTTGTCGGGTCTTTATAGGCAAGCCAGCCGTCTATCGAGGCGGTGTTCACTCTCTTTATTACGCCTAGAGCTTTGCCAGATTTTATCAACTCAACAGTCAACCTTGTCACTTCTTTAACTAGCTCTTTCCCGGTCTTAAACCCCACGTCTCTACCGAATGGTGTCCAATTGATATCCTCATCCAGAATTTCGCTACATCTAGTCCTGTAGCCGAAGAAACTACCGTCTAGCAGCAATATGTCTGGCGAGTATTTTTCTAACGCTCGATGAGCCATCAACCTCTCGTAGTATGTCATAAGAAGTTCAACAATTTTTGAAAATTTATCATGCGGTACGATCTGTCTGTCGCTGTAATAATCACTCAGGAATTCTTCATCAAACCCGTCCAAACCCTTAAAGATTTTGTAAGCGCTTGCGAATAGGGCGTACCTCAAACCTATGCGTTCGTTACAGATAGGGACATCGGAACCGTCAACACAGGCAACCAGAAGATCTTCCCAACCATCGTAACTCTCAAGCCTCCTTACTTTCAGCATCTTCCTTAACCACTCGATGTTGTTTGTGTCAATTAGCTTGGCCTGAATCAGCTTTTGAGCCTCTACCTCGGCCAACTCGAAAAACCTGGTCTGTAATACTTTTGGCATTCTGCTCCAATCAGGGTACTCACTAAGTTCTGGTTGAGCGACCAACCTTTTCATCCTCCTTTATCTGGAAGCTTAGGAGCAGTGGAACCGGTGACGGATTCATCTTACCGACAAAGTAGAAGTACCCTTCCGGAAGTCTTAACAGGTTTTCTGGATCAACCCCAGACATCGCAAATAGCTTTGTCGCTTCATCCAAGTCTAGAGGATGTATGCGTCCTATGAATTGTGTGTTTAAATTCCTCCTCACAGCAGCGTTTATTCCTATCTCGCCAGCAATGCCTTGGGACAGAAGGATTATCGAAAGACCATAGGTCCTGCCGAGGGCGCATAAAGAGGTTATCATTTCGGTCGTTTCCTCTTCTAGATCACGGGGCGAATAGGGACAATATTGTGGAGCCTCGTCTATGAGGAGGGCTATGTTTAATCGTTTCTTCTTCTCCATCAAATCCTTAAGGTACCTCGCAATCGAAAGGAAAACAGAAAGCTTTTGCTCCTTACTTCCGAGACTCATATCTATGACGAGAATGTGTTGCTGTCTCAGTTTTTCCAATATCTGCTCAGGACCCATCTTACCAAGTATCGTTGCGAAGTCTTCTACGGTGATTCGCTTGAACCCTTTATCCAGCCGACGTAGATAGAGCCTGCCCCATTGCGTGATGTTGCCCTGCTTATCCCTGTTCTCATCCCTTATTATACTTGCTACCTTCGATTGGAGTAATTCCTTCGCTTTTTCAGGAGGATGCGACTTAAATTCGCTATCAACAAGAGCCTCCTCGAGGTAGGCTTTCATAGTCTCTGCTATCTTACTAGAGCCGAAGTTTCCTGCCTTTGAGCATAAGAAGGATATTATTGCTTCTTCGTCCATTTCTATGTCCCGCATCGAGATGCTACCATCAAAGTAAGGAGCGTAGTCGGAACCTTTCCAATCAAAGACCAACACATCATAACCGGCCTCCCTGAGCAGCGGAATCAGCTCATACCTACAAAAGAAGGACTTCCCTGAACCTGTCACACCAAATACGCCTATATGGTATGGTATGTATTCATCGCGTACGGGTACCTTCCAGTTTACCACATCTTTATAGTGTCCTATTTTTAGGTTGTGAGGGCCAAAATAAGAGAACGGGTCATCATGCTTTTCGAAAAGCTTTACAGGTGATGTTGGCACTATTATATGCTTGTTCTGTTCAATCTTACCCCTCGATACGTCACCGATTATAACAAGATTAAAGCCGAAAAACTCTTTGGCAGTACTTGGCTGCCTTCCCGTTTTTGCATAAGCGACACCAGGAGAATACGTTGTTGCCCTTAGCACGTCGTTTACACCAATACCACTCCTGCATACTGCGAGTATCTTGCCGCCGTTCCTATTCTCAACCAAAACTAGACTTTCGCTTTCCACCTCTTTCTCCATACCCTCGTTGAGTATTACGGTTACGCGGGATTCCGTTGCATGACTTGCCACTATACCTATAGTCTTCATGATGAATACTGCATATTTTATAAAATCAAGGGGCCTTTTATACCTTGAAATATATCAAATAAACTTGTTATGGTATAAAAAAATAAAATGAGGTTTTGCGTTTCAGTGCTTCTTCATGAACGCGTCGTATGGTACCCACTTAGCTTCGTAAGGAACTCTCGGGACCTGCGATGCAATCCTCTTGCCCATCTCGTCAGCTGCCTTCATCGAATAGAATATGTGCTCTACCGGGTCTACTATGTTCTTGTACGGTCCTATTTCCTTAGCACCCATGTTCATGTAGAATTCTGTGTGTATGGTGGTACCAGGTCCTACAGCTTTCTCAGCAGCCTTCCACAATAGTTCATCGTCTGGCTCACCAGGCTTAAATCCTAGCTCCTCGAACGTCAAAGGCAATCCAACCCTGTGGCCCCAGCAGGCATACTCAAGTATCTCGCTCATGGGAGCATCCTCTGATATCAGCTGGACAAAGCCTCCCCAGAATACTAGCTCTCCGTGTACCGGCCTCTTCTCCTCAGGAACTAGGTGTTCCGCTAATGTCATACCGTCATGGACAGCATGCGCTGCCGCCAGTCCTGCGCTCTCGAAACCAAGTCCGCTGAACAGAACGTTAGTCTCGATTATCGCTTCTAGTTGCGGCGAGACTACCTTCCTTCTTGCTGCATCCATAGCTGCCTCTCCGTATGTCTTAAGCCTCTCCCACTGGTTTTCACAGATTAAGAAAGCAAGGTCTGGTCCTGCTCCGAGCCACTCTGGTTTTATGGCCAAGTTCTTGGCCCCAGTCCTGTAGCATGCCCTTCCCTCGAACTTCTTTGATGCAGCATCTCCCATACCTGCGGCCAACCATCTAGCAGGAGCCTCGGCGACTATCTTCGAATCTATGAGAACCATCGCCGGGTTGAGGTCGTAGAACCAGTACTCCTTCCATACATGCTCAGTTGTATAAATTACTGAAAGGGCGCTTGTCGGTGCATCCGTTGCAGCGATCGTCGGTATGATTACGACCTCGCCCCCGAGCTTGCTGGCAACAGCTTTACCAGCATCGATAACCTTTCCTCCTCCCGCTGCGATCACTCCGTCACAGCCATTGTCCTTTCCTATCTTCGTCAACCTCTCTATCTCTGGCTCGCAGCACTCAGGACCGTATGGGACTCCCTCTCCGAAAACTGCCTCTACGAATTTCACACCCTCCTTCTCAAGGCCTGCCTGCAGCCCTGCCTTCCTGCATGCCTCAAGTGCTCTCTTTCCGCCCATGAGCAGCGGCTTCTTCAC
>CAZZKR010000018.1:0-8597 GCA_964655015.1 uncultured Nitrososphaeria archaeon | reverse complement strand
ATGCCTTTATGTGCTAAAACAGCCGTAGCTCCTCCGAGACTTACCTTTTCTATCGTATCGAATATTTTATCCAAGCCTTTGACTGGGCCTATGGTAACACCGTGATCCATCGGTATGCATAGCATCCTCCCTTTTTCTGTTATTCTGTTCAACCTGACCTGTTTTCCGAACACCATTACTCTATCCTCCCGTATACGTGCAATAACTCAGCTGTCAGTATCGCTATGCCGGCAGCACCCCTTATCGTGTTATGACTGAGAACAAAGAATTTCAAAGCCCTTTCATCTTTTGCAGGCCTTACCCTTCCAACGACAGCACTCATACCCGGAACGCTTCCAGCATATATGTCAAGCCTTGGTTGCGGTCTGTCCTCTTCCTCCATGACGATTATCGGCTTCTCAGGAGCTGTAGGAAGCCTCAAATCCTGCGGCACACCTTTGAATTCCGCTAACACCCTTTTTGCATCATCTACGTTTACTGCTTTCTCCGTTTCAACATAGACAGATTCTAGATGCCCGTCAATCGTTGGAACTCTGGTACAACTTGCCTCGATGGTTATGCAAGCTGGCTCGATAACTCCATCTTTGAACTTTCCCAGTATTTTTTGCGTTTCTTTTTCCACTTTTCCTTCCTCACCAGCTATGTAAGGTATGACGTTCCCGAGTATGGATAGTGAAGGTACGCCTGGGAAGCCTGCGCCCGAGACCGCTTGCATAGTAGTCACTACGACTTTCTTGAGAACATAAGCATCATGAAGGGGCTTAAGGGGCATGACCAGACCTATGGTTGTGCAGTTGGGCGTTGTTACAATATATCCATCCCATTTTCTATTCTTTTTCTGGAAGTCTATCAACTCGATATGCTCTGGGTTTATCTCCGGTACGATGAGGGGGACGTCCTTCTCCATTCTATGAGCGGAAGCGTCACTCACAACGGGGAAACCTTCTTGCGCGAAAAGCGGCTCTGATTCACGAGCGGCCTCGGTCGGTAACGGAGAGAACACGAGGTCTGCATCAACGTACTTTGGCTCGTTCGGTACAACTTCCATGTCGACTACGCTAGACGGAATGTTGACGGGATTGCCCCTAACAGCCTCTCCGTACTTCTTACCGACGGATTCCTTTCCTGTGAGGCACGACAGCTTGAACCATGGGTGTCTCGAGAGCATGCTTACGTATTGCTGACCGACCATCCCAGTAGCTCCTAACACGGCAACTTTAATTTGTTTCATTTAATTCCACCTCCAGATTTGATTTTATAAGAGAGGCGGCCCTTTCCGCATCTTTTGCAGAAACGAATATCCTGATGGATGAGCTTATAGTAACCAGACCGTAGATGTTTATACCATGCATTGCGAGTGGTGCAGCGACTTTATGTATCACACCTGGACTCGTTTCGAGCATCCTGCCGCTTATGCTTATAGCGGATAGCCCCTCGAAAAAGCTTACGGCCTTACCAATGCCCGACTCAACAACCTCCTTATGCAACTCATCCATCAACCTTGTGTCTAAATCTGTGTATACGATGATGGATTTCTCACCGGTAGTTATATTGAGGATCTTTCCGCTGTGCTTCTGGACGAACTCCACAACAAGTTTAACCATCGATGCACCATCCGAATTTTTCAAAAGTATGGTTATCATGGTTACTTTGGCCGGATGCCTGCTGACCTCGAGCTTTGGGAGGGTACCGACTATAACGGTTCCTGACCTTCCTAGACCTTCCATGCTAGATACTCTTAACTTGAGCCCCTCTGATAAGTATCTTAATGCTTTCGAGTGAATGACTTTTGCACCACCTTCGGTCAGCAATCTGACCTCGTCTACGTTAAGCGTCTCGATTATCTCGGCCTTACTGACTTTATCCGGATCTCCTGAGTATATTCCCTCAACATCCTTGATTAAGACAACTTCCGTAGCATTTAGGCAACTACCGAGCAATATGGCGGTCGTGTCGCTGCCGCCTCTACCTAACGTAGTTATCTTACCTGAGGTACTAACACCAATGTACCCGCATACGACAGGAACTTTGCCAGCCTCGATTAATGGCAAGAGTTTCTCTTTACAACGTCTCTCCGTCTCATTGTAGATAGGGTTCGCATCAAGGTGTTCGTCATCCGTTATTATGGGCCAGTACTCGTTAGATGGATCTACTAGGACGGCATCGACACCGAACCTATTCAATGCGGCCGTGAAAAGCCTAGCACTCGTCCTTTCACCCATTGCCAGAATTTCATCGAGCATGTCGGGTCGAATGTCCGGGTTCACCTCCTTAGCTGTCTTCAATAGCTCATCAGTCATCCCCTTCAGTGCAGAAACTACCACTACTAGTCCGTGCTCTTTCAGCAAGTCCTTTACCCAAGATGCTGCTTTTTCGAGGGCCTTAGAGTCTTGAAGGACAGAGCCGCCGAGCTTTACGACCATTATATCTTTCATAGACACAACCTCCCTCCAAAGCTGGTAAAAACATCAAAAGGAAAGGTGGCTTCAGAGAGAGGCGCCTGTCTCGCTATAGCGATAATAGCTATAGCCGGTCGTGAGGAAAAGGCAATCCCTCACGTTCGCCGCCTCTCTGTAGTAAATTGCATCCAGTGTTTGTTATTTAAGCGTTTCGAGCACATAACAAGTTAATATCGTGGTAACTATTACGCCTAACCGGAACTTCTAAGTATTTATATCAGGGATGTAACCAAATGTGATGGACTCTCAAGCTAAGCTATGAATGGAAATAGGTTTTCAGAAAAGGAGGAACCATTGACGTCTATGCCTAAAGGTAAGACGGGAAGCTACGCTTGTGTCATTCTTGTAAACGGAAGAGGTTATATGGGTGACAAGAAAGGTTTAGTGAAGATAGCCGGGAGACCTATGATTGAATACGTTCTTGATAGTGTGCCCGACGAAGTAACGGATTTGTTCGTATCGGTTGAGAACGAAACACAAGCCACGGTCTACGAACCTATATGCGAAAAGTACTTTGCCTCACTTATGAGGATGGAGAAAACTCAGTATTCAAACGAATATGAAAAGGTAAAAGAAGTTTTGAAAAACGTTCCAAGCTCTAACGTACTCATCCTCCCCTGCGATATGCCATGCATCACGTTAGAATTTACCTACTTTTTGCTGGAGGCCTCTAAAAAGTTCACCGCGGTGTTGCCTAGGATGCTCGACAATAATGTTGACTTCAGTTTAGCATCTTACCAGACCGACCCCCTGATTGAAGCATTTAAAAAGTATCCTGAGATGCACATGCCCGAACTTATCAAGAAGCTTAGGAATGTGCTTTACATATCGACTAACGCCCTTAGGTTATTCGACAACAAGCTTGGCATTCTATACAGAGTATCTTCTGCGGCAGATATACCAAAGGTGGAGAGCATACTTCGCAACAGGTTATAGAGCTTATGCGTTTAAGGCATACGATGGTGTCATGATATGAAAATGACGTACGGTAAGTTACCGAAAGAGGTGCTAGAAAAAACGGTCTTCAAATGGTTAGGGGCGAAGAGAAAGGACGTCCTCTTATGGCCAGCATATGGTGAGGATGCGGCTGTCGTCAATACGTCTGGGAAGTATCTAGTTGTAGCATGCGATCCTGTTACTGGTTCGAAGGAGTTGCTCGGATGGTTGTCAGTCCATATAAATGCTAACGACGTAGCAGTGTGTGGTGCAAAACCTGCTTGGTTTTCGTCTTGCATCCTACTGCCTGAAGGTGACGAGAGCCTTTTCAAATCTATAGTTAAGCAGATTCACAAGGCAGCCTCAGAGCTTCACGTCTCTGTAATTACGGGCCATTCGGAGGTTGCACTTTACGTATCCGAACCGATCGTAATCGGTACGATGATAGGTGTGCTTGAAGGGAATAGGTACTATAGGACTGGGGGTGCGAAACCTGGTGATAAGATACTCATGACGAAAACTGCGGCCATAGAAGGAACGGCTATACTTGCGACAGATTTATCAGAGACGCTCAGCTCAAAGGTAGACAAACGTTTAATCAAAAGAGCCTCTGCATTTTATAAGAAGATAAGCGTCGTAAAAGAGGCTATGATGATATCATCAACCGGTCTTGCTACGGCGATGCACGACCCGACTGAAGGCGGTCTATTGGGCGGACTTTATGAAATGGCCGAAGCATCCGGGACAGGGTTTGTTGTTTATGAGGATGCCATACCGATTGCGAGGGAGACTAAGATAATCTGCGAGGCTCTCGGTTGCGACCCTTTGAAGCTGATAAGTTCGGGTACGCTGATAGCGTCTATTAGAGGCAATTATGAAAAACTTATTACAACCCTTAAAAGATTGGGCATAAAAGCCGCGATTATAGGTGAAGTGGTACATAAAAAAGAAGGGAAGAAATTGGTAAGGTCTGGGGGCACTGTCGAGAGCATAAAGTCAGCGGTTACGGATGAGTTGTGGCGGATATTGTCAGAATACTCATCTTCGAAAATAGTTTAAATATGCGGTGTTTAAACTAATACTCGGTATGAACAACATACCTCTAAAGAGGTTAGACGAAAACGTATGGATCATAGATAAGGATTTTAAACAAGGTATGAGAGTACCGGTCACGATATTCGCATCTGAGAAACTACTTCAAAAGATGACACAGGACAGAACACTTGAGCAGGGTGCAAACGTTGCTATGCTCCCGGGCATATACAAGGCTAGCATAGTGCTTCCCGATGCGCACGAAGGTTACGGATTTCCTATAGGAGGTGTGGCCGCCATGGATGCAACTGAGGGCGTTATATCTCCAGGAGGTGTGGGATACGACATCAATTGCGGTGTTAGACTCATGGTAACAAACCTTACTGTAAAAGACGTCATGCCTAAGCTAAGGTTGTTGGTGGACACGATCTTCAAGAATGTTCCTGCAGGTCTTGGAAGCAGGCGGAAGGACTTTAGGGTAAGCTCCTCAGACCTCGATAGGATAGCGATAGAGGGCGCACGCTACGTCATAGAAAAATATGGACTCGGATGGGATGAAGACATAAAACATATAGAGGAGGAGGGAGCCTTAGAAGGAGCTGACCCTTCCAAAGTCTCACCTACTGCTAAGAGTAGGGGCGAACCTCAGATAGGTACACTCGGTAGTGGTAATCATTTCCTCGAAATACAGAGGGTAGACAAAATATTTGATCGTGAAGCGGCAAAGGTAATGGGAATAAATCACGAGAACCAAGTAACGGTCTTGGTTCATACAGGCAGTAGGGGCTACGGTCACCAAATATGTAGCGACTACTTGAAGGTCATGGAAAGGGCAGCCCATAAGTATGGAATCAAGTTGCCAGATAGGGAACTTGCCTGCGCACCTGCCAACACGCCCGAAGCTGAGCAATACCTTAAGGCATTCGCCTGTGCTGTTAACTTCGCATTCGCAAACAGGCAAGCGATTAGCCATTGGGTTAGACAGAGTTTCGAGGAGGTGTTCAAACAGTCGGCAGAATCTCTTGGAATGAAGCTCGTGTACGACGTAGCCCATAATATCGTGAAACTCGAGAAGCACAAAGTAAACGGTGAAACGAAGGACGTTTACGTTCACCGAAAAGGAGCGACGAGGAGCTTTCCCGCTGGACATCCGCTTATACCTAGCGATTACAGGAGCATAGGACAGCCCGTGATAATCCCTGGCTCGATGGGTACGGCAAGTTGGCTTCTGTTAGGAAATCCGAAAGCTATGGAACTGAGCTTTGGTAGCACGGCTCACGGTGCCGGAAGGGAGATGAGCAGGGCAGGAGCAAAAAGGCGCTATACGGGTCTAACGGTTATAAAGGAGATGGAGAGCAAGGGTATAATCGTTAGGAGTGACAGCACAGAGACCCTGATAGAAGAGGCTGACGAAGCCTATAAGAACGTTGACGAAGTGGTTGAGGTAAGCCATGCGGTAGGAATAGCAACAAAAGTGGCCAGATTGGTTCCTATAGGAGTAATTAAGGGTTAAGTGGTAAAGAGCTTAAATTTATTATAATGAATTTTTTGACTAAAGTTGGAGGATCAAGATGTCCAGTCAGTCAAAAAAGAAAGAAGTGAGTCTTAGGGTAGCCGAAGCCAGACAGAGAGATATAGGTAGAAGAATAGCCAGGGTTGACAATTTTGCGATAAAGGAGCTCGAGTTAAGCCCAGGCGACACGATAGAGATAACGAGTAAGCGCTCGACCGTTGCGATAGTCTGGCCTCCTTACAAAGAAGACGAAGGTATGGGAATCATTAGGATAGATGGTGAGATACGAAGGAATATTGGTGCGACTGTGGGTGATTATGTAAAGGTTAGTAAGGCGGTGGTGAAGCCTGCGACTAAAGTAATTCTGGCACCGTTCGAACCTTTACCGTTTGTTGGAGATTTTAGCAGAATCGTGAGAAGTCAGCTCATGAATATGCCTTTAGCGAAGGGTGACGTGATAGTCGTTCCGATTTTGGGAATGGGTATTGAACTTAAAGTGACCTCTACGAGCCCCAGCCAGTACGTAATGGTTGTTGAAAGCACAGTAGTGGAAGTCAGCTCGACACCTACGAAGAGGGTAGAGGAAATAACGGGTGTAACCTACGAAGACATAGGCGGATTGCATGAAGAGCTACAGCGCATAAGGGAGATGATAGAGCTGCCGCTGAAGCATCCAGAGCTCTTCAAACATCTTGGCATCGAGCCACCGAAGGGAGTCCTATTGTACGGTCCTCCAGGTACAGGAAAGACCCTAATAGCTAAGGCGATAGCCAACGAGACGGGCGCGCATTTCATAACGATAAACGGCCCAGAAATAATGAGCAAGTTTTACGGAGAATCTGAAGCTAGACTCAGAGAAGTCTTCCAAGAAGCAGAACAGAACGCTCCCAGCATAATCTTCATTGATGAACTTGACGCAATAGCACCAAAGAGGAGCGAAGTAACGGGCGAGGTTGAAAGGAGGGTCGTATCTCAGCTCTTGACGTTGATGGATGGCCTAAAGTCTCGGGGTCAAGTCATAGTTATAGGTGCGACCAACAGGATAGAGGCGATAGACCCTGCCCTCAGAAGGCCCGGTAGGTTTGATAGGGAAATCAGGATTGGTGTACCAGACAGGAACGGCAGGAAGGAGATACTCCAGATACACACAAGAAGGATGCCGCTCGACAGTGACGTCAACTTAGACGAACTCGCGGATATAACGCATGGATTCGTGGGAGCAGACCTGGCGGCCCTTTGCAGGGAGGCTGCTATGAACGCTCTTAGACGCTTCTTACCCCAGATAGACTTGGAGAAAGAGGTTATACCTGCCGAGGTTCTGGAGAAGATAAAGGTCAACAGAGAGGATTTCGCCAATGCGATGAAAGTTGTACAACCTTCCGCCCTCAGGGAAGTCGTACTCGAAATACCGAATGTGAGATGGGAGGACATAGGCGGTCTGGAGAGTATAAAGCAGGAATTGAAAGAGGCGGTCGAGTGGCCCCTTAAGTATCCAGATGTATTCAAGAGGCTAGGCATTAGACCTCCAAGGGGCATACTATTGTACGGACCACCTGGAACTGGTAAGACGCTCTTGGCGAAGGCTGTGGCAACTGAGAGTGAGGCAAACTTCATATCGGTTAAAGGACCTGAAGTTTTAAGCAAGTGGGTCGGAGAATCGGAGAAGGCCGTCAGGGAGATATTTAGGAAAGCACGCGAGACAGCTCCTTGCATAATATTCTTTGATGAACTCGACTCGATTGCGCCTAGGAGAGGTCTCCATCCAGACGCTGGCGTAACAGACAGAATTGTGAATCAGCTTCTGACGGAAATGGATGGTCTGCAAACGCTGAAAGGTGTCGTCGTGATAGGTGCGACCAACAGGCCTGACATACTGGACCCGGCACTCCTGAGGCCTGGAAGGTTCGACAGGCTCCTTTATGTGCCACCTCCCGACTTAGAAGCAAGGTATCAAATATTCAAGATACACACGAGGGAGATGCCTCTCGACGATACCGTTGACCTTAGAAAGCTTGCCGAGGTGACGGAGGGTTACACGGGTGCTGACATAGAGGCAGTGTGTAGGGAGGCGGCGATGGTTGCTGCGAGGGAGAACATCAACATAGATAAAGTGTCCATGAGACATTTTGAGGCAGCGTTGCAAAAGATAAAGCCGAGCGTTACAGAAGTCGAGAAGGCCGAGTACGAGAAAATAATAAGAGACTTCAGGAAGTCAATGGCATACATCGGATAAAAAGGTTTTCAGACTTTTCCTTTTATTCCCTTAACGACGTTGATGAGTGCTGGTAAAACTTTGTATAAATCGCCCACTATGCTATAATCAGCTTCCCTATGCATCGGAGCGTTCGGATCAGTATTTATGCATACGACGATTTTTGAATCCCTCATACCTACCACGTGTTGTATCTGGCCCGACACGCCGACCGCAACGTAGAGCTTAGGCTTCACACGCTTTCCAGACAGGCCTATGTGCCTATCCTCAGGAAGCCACTTCAGGTCTCCAGATACCGGCCTCGTGCAACCAAGCTCGGCCCCTAGCACCTTCGCGAACTCCTCTACTAGCTTTAAGTCATCCTTTCTCTTTAGACCTCTTCCTACAGCAACCACGATCTCAGCATCCTCAAGTCTAACGCCACTTTTCTCGAGAGTTCGGGATT
>CAZZKR010000017.1:0-12179 GCA_964655015.1 uncultured Nitrososphaeria archaeon | reverse complement strand
AAAAGGTAAGTGCTCTAACATATTTAAACGGACTGTAGGGATTTGAGTTCTTCACGAAATTGACGAGCATTGTAAAAAATTTATACACATCTCGACATAATACCTATTCTGTGCAACGAGTACTGGTGGCCCCTTGGGGATTACCAAAAGCATGGAGACGAGTTTTATACAAATTTAATGGTTTAGAGAAAGAATCTAAGAGTTCACTTGTACCACTTATTGAAAAGCTGAAACCTGACAAAATAATCGTGACCGTGTTAGATACATCTGTGCAAGAGAAATTCAATAACTATGAACACCTATGTGAGAACGTCAAGAAGTACTATAAAGAGTTCTGCAAAAACGAGCTTGATTACGAGATGAATGAAGAAAGCATTATAGTTGCACCCGGCGTTGGCACGTTTAAGGTGAAGGGTCAGAAAGTGAGATTTGAGGGGCAAGCAACAGACTTCTACTACTTCTTAATCTTCGAGCTTGCTAAAAGACTTGTTAACGTGGTGGAGCAAGACGGTCTCACCGTGTACTTGGATCTAACCCACGGGATGAACTTCATGTCAACTCTCATGTACAGAGCCCTCTATGATATACTCGGGGCTATGGCGTATGCCCACAAAAACATAACGTTGAATGTGTACAATGCGGAGCCATACACCGGAGATGTGGATAAACTCTGCATACATCAGATCGAGTTCAGAAGGATCCTGCCTAGGCTGAGTTCACGCATCTTAGGGGAATATGACGGCAAGGCCTGGCTTCTGAAGGGGTACTCCAGTGAAGGGGGAGAAACCATGAGATTTAAGAAAGAAGAAACGGCAGAGCTGAATGCTTTCCTGAGCGCCATCGTCAACGGATTCCCCCTCGCCTTATACACGTTCTTCCCGCAGAAGGAGGAAGTGAGAAAGAGGTTGGAGGATGCCTACGAGTGCTGGCGCAGGCATATAGAGTGCAGGGATGAGAACGGGGAGATACACGTGAGAAGGGGGTTGCGATTTGAGGAAGACTTCATGAGGTGTGTTCGTCTTTGGGTAGCGGCGGAGACATTTGGAATCGGAAGGAAAGAAGAGGTCTACCTCGATGAACTTCAAAAGCAGTCGGAAAGGCTGTTCTGGCGTGAGGGTGCGAAAAGAGGGCTGATAAGCAGGACTCTTGAGGAGATTAAAGAAAGGGCGGAAAATGTGGGAGAGGAATGGGAATCTCTCAGGGAAGTGTTTAGCAGATCCGGTAAAAGAGTCGGGAATTTCAGCCCTTCAAACTTCCTAGCCCACGCTGGGCTGGAGTACAATGTGACTGAAATCCGGACGGAACAAGATCGTCTAAAATTAAGGTACTCACAAGGTATGAGAAACGATGTTGTAAAAGCTTGCTGCTCAGCTCTTCTCAGACTTGGAAGTGAAACGAGGGGGTCGGACAACAAGTATCCGACTATATAAGACGAGTTGAATGAGATTTTTATATCAAGCACGAGCAATAATGGTAGGATGAAGGTGTTGTGATGAAGATGAAAGGTGAGGTGATATCCGTCCATATCGCCACGGTTGGGATATCACTCCTCCAAAACGCAAGGAGGGAGCTGAAAAAAGATAGACCATCGCAGGACGAGCTTATCTCCTTCATCAGGGCAGATCCCAAGAGGGCGAGTGCGGAGCTGAGCACAATATATTCCTTCCTCGAAGGGGACAAGCAACACCAGCACAGGATTTATCTACTCCATTCTGACACAGACGAGGGAAGGTTGTGCGCCGAGGCCATCAAGCAATTCATCTTGGCTCTGGGTCTCAGGGCTCACGCCTGTTGTATAGAGGTAAAGGAGCTGGGAAGTTCCGAGAACTTCACGAGGGGGTTGGCCAACCTACTAGAGCATGTGGTAAACCTGATAAGGCAGCACTACGCCGAGGGCGATCGTGTTTTCGTTCATGCCAGCGGGGGATTCAAGCCAGAAACGACTATGGCCTTCCTAGCCGCCAACCTGCCCACGACCGGGGCGCCGGTATTCTATGTTCATGAGTCCTTTAGGGAGGTGATAAGGCTTCCGGCCCTCCCCATCCGACCTAGGAAGAGGAGGAAGTTCGTTGAACTCATGGATCATATGTGCCAGACGAGGGAAATCCATCCCGAGGCTCTGCAACGCATGTTCAGGAAGGAGCTCATTGATGAGGTGAAAAGGCTTGGCTGGATAGTCGAGGAAAATAACAGACTCAAGATAACCCCGATGGGACTCCTCCTCTGGCAGAAGTTTGAAAGGCTCGGACTATACAGATCTAAGCCCAAACCTCCCTAAAGTATTAGGTTCAAAACCTGATTTAGTTCCACTTGTTCCCTTGCACAAAATATGAGTATCTCACCAAAAACTAGAATGCCGAACGAATCTTGATAGCAACTAGATTTTTTGTCAGAAGTAGCTTTTGTTCTTATGAAGGTGCGTTTTTATGCCTTATTGAAAAATTGGCAGAATCATCTTACGCTCTTCAATATTCTCCGGATGCGTTATTGCCTACGGTTATGGTTTTGGATAGGTAGTGTTTTTGCCATGTTTTGGATTGGTAAAATTAAAAACAGTTAAAGTCGGGTGTATATCTCAGCCATCCTAAGCTATGCCAAGAAATACACTTACCCGCTGGAGTATGAGGATCTATTGTGTCTTTTCTCGATCCTCGGATGAATATGGTCTTGTTGGTATCAAGTGACTTCCATCACAGCTAGCGCCCGTGTTCAGCTCCATGAAACCCTCCCTGCAGCAGGCGAAGGTTAGGCCGAGCTTCCGGCATCCATCCGCAACCATCTTCATGAGCCTGAACCTCATTGCTCTCGGAAGATATCGGCTTCTCCCGACCAACTCACCCACATCGAAATAGAGAGGCCTAAGCCTCTCAGCAACATACGGGAAGGCCCTTTCAATCCTCGCCCAAGAATCAGGCCTTGACTTAAACGTGCTAGATGTGACATGAACAGCGCCAGCATTCCTAATCTCCCTCAGGAGATCCATGAGTCCCTCATCATTTAGGTATGGGATTATCGGGTCTATGCGGACGCCGACCATGATTCCCTCCGAGCTGAGCTCCTCCACGGCATCGAGCCTCCTCGAGGGTGGGGGCGCACCGGGCTCAAGCCTACGAGCAAGATCATCATCAAGAGTAGTTATCGTCATCGTCACCACACATCTAAGCCTCTTAAGAAGCTCCAGATCCCTGAGAACTAGATTGCTCTTCGTTATAACCAGAATCCTCAGGTTCCTTCCTTGGAACTCTTCTAGACAGCGCCTCGTAAACTGCATATCTCGCTCTATTGGTGGATAGGGATCAGAGCTATTTGACATTGAGATGAGAACGTTGTCAGGCAGTCGAGCCACATCATCTCTAACGAGCCTTAGGAGATTCTTCTTAGGTCTACATTCGTGAAACCTCTTAACATATGATGAGGCATAACAGTAGAGGCAACCATGTTCACACCCAGTATAAGGGTCAAAGGAAAACTTCGATGGACATGTACAAAGTCTACCCCTCCAAGGATCAAAAGGTCTTATGATGCTCGTTCTCACGCCCAGCGCACTTAATATCCTCATGTTATGCGGCTGGCTAAATAGATGGGGCATTGTTTTTAATATTCTGCAACTTTAGATATAAATAATGCTCGGCGGGAAGAAGTGTTAGGGTCTTTCTTCTAAGGAGCTAGCGGTGAGAGCTTGAGTAGTGATTCCGTGATTCCTCAAGCAGTTATATGGATAATGAATGGGACATGTAATCTCAGGTGCATCCATTGTTATACGAGCAGGTTCATAGATGTTGAAGAGCTCAAGCTCGAGGAGAAGCTCAGGTTGATTGATGAGCTTGCTGAATGTGGTGTATCGTATATAGGCATAACCGGAGGAGAGCCGCTGATAAACCCAGACCTGGAACAATGTCTTAGGCGAGTACATGATTATGGCATCGAATGCAGTATTAACACTAATGCACAATGCTTGGATGAGAAGGTTGCCGAGATTCTTGGAAGGTATTATGCTTACTTGTTTATTAGTGTGGATGGATCGCGCAAGGAGGTTCATGAGCGCATTAGAGGTCCGGGGACTTGGAATAAACTAATGAGGGGGATTGAAGTTGTTAGAAGAGCTGGTCTCAGTTTCTCGACCGTTATGACGATAAATAGCTTGAATTATCTGGATGCTGCAGAATATATCGAGCTCGCTGAGAGGTTTGGAGCCGATGATGCCTGCATGATACCGGTGATGCCTGTTGGGAGGGCTGACCAGGAGATTGTGCCGAGTACGAATCAGCTTATCACGGCGTTAAAGTTAGCGGAGTCCGCCGCGAAAAGTCTCGGATATTGTATTAATGTCTGGTGCTATGTTCCTGGAAAGTTGATCATAGATCCCAGATACATCTCCACTTGGGCCGACTGTAGAAGGGGTAAGGTTGTCGATATAGATCCAGCTGGAGATATACTCCTCTGCGATATTCTAGACATAAAACTCGGCAATGTGAAAAGGGGATTCAGGCAGGCCGTCAAAGAGTACCTCCAGAGCAGGGAGATGAATGAGGTGATGAATCCAAGGCTGAGAGAGCCATGCAAATCATGCAGTGTAAGAGAGCCATGTATGGGGGGATGCTATGCTAGATCATACCTCATATTCAAAAACTTTGACGGGCCCGACCCATATTGCCCACGCGTCAACGTAAATCTACGTACAAAAGTAGTTAGTCAGGTCCAGAAAAGCTAAACTAATCTTCGCGAAAAAGACGATGTTTCTGACTTAATCGAATACTCCAAGCTGTATCCAAATTGATGTATAACGAGCTTTTCCCTTATTGTTCCCTCTTTGAGAACTCTCCGACTTATCTACTGTAGTAAACTCTTTAACTTACTATTATAAGAAACATGGCTGGAGCCAAGTTGAAGACGAAAATCGCTGTAACTATAGGTCCAGCTTCGGCAGAGTCGGAGAAAATTAAGGAGATTATCGAGCTGGGAGTTTCTGCTCTCAGAATAAATTTTAGTCATGGGAATATTGATGAATGGAAAAAATATGTAGACTTAATACAAGATACATGTAAGAATTTAAACAGACATATTGCACTGATAGGAGACCTTCCAGGCCCTTCTATTAGGCTAGGAGAGATAAAGGATAAAGTAATTTTGAAGAAAAACGATTTAGCTAAGATAATATGTAAGGATAGGGTCGAAAGTTCTGATGATAAGGTTCTTCCAATACCATTCGAGCCTTTCTTTTACAATATTAATGCCGGTGACATTCTTTTAATGGACGATGGGCGAATCCAACTTCAAGTAGTAGAGGTTGAGAAGGGAGAGGCCACAGTTAAAACTTTAACACCTGCAGAGATAAGTTCACGGAAAGCCATAGTAGTAAAAGGTAGAGAGATAGACCTACCCACACTCTCAAACAGAGACCTAGAAGCTGTGAGATTCTCCGTATCAAATGATTTCGATTATATTGGGTTAAGTTACGTTAGAAACGCCAAAGATGTGGAACTGCTTAAGTCTACGCTAACTTCTCTAGGTGGAGTAGAACTTGGAGTTATAAGTAAGATAGAGACTGTCCAAGCAGTGAATAATCTTAACGAGATAATTGACGCTTCAGATGTATTACTTGTCGCAAGAGGCGATCTTGGAATGCATTTTGGATTAGAACAAGTACCCCAACTTCAAGAATCTATCGTGGAGAAATGCTTGGAGAAAGGTAAACCAGTAATAGTAGCCACACAGCTACTGGGGTCGATGATAGATAACCCCGTACCGACTAGAAGTGAGATAGTAGACATATTATCTGCAGTTAGAGATGGAGTAGATACATTAATGCTGACAAGCGAAACAGCTGCAGGCAAGTATCCTGTAGAAGCTGTTAAATGGTTGAAAAAAGTTATTGAAACATACGATTTAACAATCACACCTAGAAAGATTAGGCTACCGAGGGGTGCAGATATTAGAGATAGATTTGCTGAAGGAATAACAATGTTAGCTGAATCTCTAAGGGCCTCAATTGCAATCTACACCAAGACCGGTAAGGTAGCTTTAAGAATATTACGTAACCGTCCAAATGTTAAAGTATATGCATGTTCAGGCTCTATTAAAACGGTACGTAAGATCTCAATACTCTGGGGGGTTAAACCAGTAAAGGTAGAGGCCTTAGAATATTTTGAGGGCCTTGAAGAAGTACTTTCTACATTGAGGTCTTCAGGGGAAGTAAAAAGCGGAGATGTAATAATACTAACTTATGGATTAAAAGATGAACCCGTACATTTAGTTAAGATAGTTCAAATCCAATAGATGTTTAGGGTATCGTTAGCATGTAAGCTTTATGCGGGGGGTGGGATTTGAACCCACGAACCCCTACGGGACAGGAGCCTCAGTCCTGCGCCGTTGACCAGGCTTGGCAACCCCCGCATTCTCACCGAATAAAAAACTAAAGCTTTCCTTTTTAATAAAAATTTCACCGGAAATTCGCAAAATGTGCTGGAAAACGGGATTTTTTCTAGACAACTTTTTAACGTTGTTTTATCATACACTATTCCTATGCAAAGGACTTTTGTAAACGAAATGACATGGTTGAGGATGTCCCAATCCGGCCTTGCCGAAGATTTCCATAGAAAATACGAAAAAGCTCTAGAAGAAGTCAGCTCTCAATTAGGAAAGCATCATCCTCTCTACATAGGCGGCGAGCCAGTCTACTCCGATGCAGGCGAATTCGTAGACAGGTCACCCATCGACACGCGAATAATCATAGGTTACTTTCAAAGAGCTCAAAGGGAGCATGTCAGGAGGGCTATAGAATCTGCTAGAGAAGGGTTCGAATACTGGGGCTACTTAGACTGGAGAAAAAGGGTCGAGATAGTAAGAAGAGCGGCAGACATCATGGCAGATGAAAAGTTCATGCTAGCAGCAATCATAACCCTTGAGAACGGCAAGAATAGGTTTGAGGCGATGGCAGACGTCGATGAGGCCATAGATTATCTAAGGTATTATGCATACCTGGTGGAGATTAATGACGGGTTCGTAAGAAAGATGGGTTCCGTCTATCCTGGTGAACGTGCTATAAGCGTGATGAAGCCCTACGGTGTGTGGGCAATCATATCACCGTTTAACTTTCCTTTGGCAATACTTACAGGTATGAGTAGTGGTGCCCTTGTCACCGGAAACACTTTAGTCCTTAAACCAGCGAGCGATACACCTTACATCGCGTTAAAGTATTATGAAATTTTGATGAGGGCTGGAGTACCAAAGAATGTCGTGAATTACATAACCGGTTCTGGAAAGGATGTGCAAGATGAATTTTTAGAGAATGAGAATCTAATGGGCATAGCATTTACTGGTTCTTGGGAAGTTGGCTCTATGTTATATGCCCGCTTCAGCTCCAAGGCGCCCAGGCCTTTCATAGCAGAGATGGGCGGCAAGAACGCAACGATAGTTACTGAGAGTGCGGACATCGAGAAGGCCGTGGAAGGTGTGATAAGGGGGGCTTTCGGTTACGGAGGCCAGAAGTGTAGCGCAACTTCAAGACTGCTACTTCATAAAAACATTAAGGATAAATTCCTTAAGAGATTGTTGGAAAGATTACCGGAGTTTAAAGTAGGCGACCCAAGGAGAAGAGACGTTTTCATGGGTCCCTTGATAAACGAAAGAGCTCTTAATAGCTACGTGGAGTACGTAGAGCTTGCAAAAAGGGATGGAAGAATACTATACGGCGGCAGGGTCCTCAAGGAGGGCGAACTTGCCAACGGCTTTTATGTTGAGCCTACAGTCGTAGAAGGTCTGCCGAGGGAGCATAGGCTTTGGAGGGAGGAGCTGTTCGTGCCAATCCTCTTGGTCAAAGAGTTTGATACGCTAGAGGAAGCGATAGAGATGGCTAACGACTCGGATTACGGTTTGACCGCCGGCATCTTCTCGGAAAATAAGGAGGAGATCGAGATGTTCTTCAATAAGATACAGGCCGGTGTAGTTTATGCAAACAGAGTGGTCGGTTCGACCACCGGTGCAGTCGTGGGTGTTCAAGCCTTTGGCGGTTGGAAGAAGAGCGGTTCAACCGGAAAAGGTGCAGGCGGCGTTTATTACCTGTATCAATTCATGAGAGAGCAAAGCCAATCGACCTACGAGTGAAGCCGAACAACGTTTAAAATCCTTAAATTTTTTATGAATAACAATTAAATTTCAGTAAAAATTTTAAATCGTCGGAGAAAATTTAATAATTTCCCAAAAATCACAATAAAATGAGCCCGCGGTAGCTCAGCCTGGTAGAGCTTCCGGCTGTAGGGTCTGCCAAGGGCAGGCCTCCTCAGCCTACCGGGCACACAGAAACCGGAGTGTCGCAGGTTCAAATCCTGCCCGCGGGACCATCTTTTCAACATTTTGTTTGTTTCGTATAAATGGAGTAAAGATATAAAGCAACATGTCATAAGAGAAGATACGATGTCCTCTGATGTAAAAGTAAGTGTGGAGCTCCAGCGAAGGAGGTCTTATGTCAAACCTATGAATGAAAGAATTAGAAAGCTTAGGGATGAAAGCGTTAACGCGGAGGTTAAAGTTTCTGTTGAGAGAGCTAAACTGGTGACAGAGTTCTATAAGAGCGGTATTGTCAAAGGAAAATCAATTCCGGTTCAGCGCGCTTTGATGTTCAAGTACCTAATGGAGCATGTTAGCATCCCGGTTGAGGACGGACAGCTTATCGTTGGTATAAGGGGAACGGGGCCAAAAGAGGTCCCAACGTATCCTGAGATATGTGTCCATACCATCAAGGATCTGGAAACCCTGACCTCTAGAAAAAACATGCCCTATAAGGTTGATGAAAAAACCAAAGAGCTTTACGAATGCGAGACCATTCCGTTCTGGAAGGGTGCCTCGATGAGGGACATAATCTTCGAGCACCTCCCAAAGGATTGGAAAGACGCGTACGAGGCCGGTATATGGACTGAATTCATGGAACAGAGAGCCCCAGGACATACAGCTGGCGGGGATAGAATATTCAAAATGGGAATTCTGGATGTAAAGAGAGAAATCAAGCATAAGATGGAAGAGATCAACCCAAGCGATCCGGAATATTTTGATAAAATTGAGGAGTTAAAGGCGATGGAGATTGTAGCAGATGCTATTGTGACGTATGCAGAACGGTATGCTGAAAAGTTGGAGAAAATGGCAGCAGAGGAAAGAAACGATCAAAGAAGGAATGAACTGTTGCAAATGGCAGAGATATGCCGTTGGGTTCCGGCTCACCCACCGAGAACTTTTTGGGAAGCCCTTCAACATTATTGGTTCATTCATGTTGGCATAACCTATGAAACGAACCCATGGGACTCGTTCACTCCCGGACGATTAGACCAGCATCTCTATCCGTTTTATGAGCGGGATATAAAAGAGGGGAGGCTGACGAGGGAGCGGGCGAAGGAACTCTTAGAGGCTTTTTGGGTGAAATTCAATAACCAACCGGCAGTTCCCAAAGTTGGCGTGACGTTAGAGGAGAGCTTTACGTATAATGACTTCTCAAAGATCAACATTGGAGGTTTAAAAGAAGATGGGACGGACGCTGTTAATGAACTTTCATACTTGATTTTGGAAGTCTTAGAAGAGATGCAGACGATGCAACCAAACACAGCAGTCTTGATAAGCAACAAGAACCCCGACCGTTTTCTTATAAAAGCTTTAGAAGTTGTATCCCGAGGATTTGGAGAGCCCCCGCTCTTCAATTTCGACGGTGCAGTAATCAAAATGTTGAGACAAGGAAAAAGCCTAGAGGATGCACGCACATGTGGAATCAGCGGTTGTGTTGAAACGGGAGCCTTCGGAAAGGAGGCATATATTTTAACCGGATACTTGAACCTTCCTAAGATTCTAGAGGTTACGTTAAACAACGGATTGGACCCAAGAACAGGCAAGAAGATAGGCTTAGAAACAGGCGATCCGAAAAAATTCAAAACTTTTGAAGAATTATTTGATGCTTTTGTAAAACAATTGCGGCATTTTATCCGCATCAAATGCATAGGAAACGACATCATAGAGATGCTTTATGCAAAGTACCTACCAGTGCCTTTCTTATCGTTATGGATCGAAGATTGTGTAAAAAACGCTAAGGATTATAATGCTGGTGGCGCAAGATATAACACCAGCTACATCCAAATAGTCGGACTAGGAACGCTCACCGATTCTTTAGTGTCCTTAAAATACAATGTGTTTGAAAGAAAACTTTTCACGATGGATGAGGTTCTTGATGCTCTAAACAAAAACTATGATGGGTATGAAGTTATGAGACAGGTATTTCTCAATAAGACACCAAAGTACGGAAACGATGATGATTATGCCGATGAGATTGCAAAAAGGGTTGTGAATATTGTTGTAGAAATCGTAGAAGGGATGCCTCCGACACCAGTAAGGAAAGCTTCGCGTAGAGTTTACTTTCTTCCAACGACTGCGCACATATACTTTGGAAAGGTAACTGGTGCGACACCTGACGGAAGAAAGGCTGGCGAGCCGCTTTCTGAAGGAGTATCACCTGTGCAGGGAATGGATAGGAGAGGTATAGTGGCGGTTTTCAGGTCTGTAGCGAAAATTGATTGGGATAAAACTGGAGGAGCGTTACTTAACCAAAAACTTACCCCAGACTTGCTGCTCGATGCGGAAAACATCAAGAAGATGGTCCAACTCATAAGAACGTTTTTTATTCAAGGAGGGCATCACGTACAGTTTAACGTTGTTAGTGCAGAATTGCTAAGAGAGGCACAAAAACGTCCTCAAGATTTTCAAGATCTGATGGTAAGGGTCGCGGGTTATAGTGATTACTTCGTAAACCTTCCAAAAGGGCTTCAAGAAGAGATAATCGCCAGAACCGAACAGAAGGCATTATAAGACGTGACAAAGATGCCGGCCATTCTGCACTCTAAAAAACGCATAAAAACGCCAAACCATCCAATTAAAGGGGTCATATTCGATATAGAAAGGTATGCGATCCATGATGGTCCTGGTATCAGAACGACGGTCTTCATGAAGGGCTGTCCGCTTAGGTGCTGGTGGTGCCACAACCCAGAAGGGATAGAGATTTCTAAAAACCTGATATATTTTGAGTATAAATGCATTCGATGCAAAAAATGCGCGGAAGTATGCCCGACAAAGGTCATATCTTTTGAGGGGGAGAAACAGGTAATCAACCGGGCGTATTGCTCAAGGTGTGGTGTATGTGTCGAGTACTGCCCTACGGGCGCCCTGAGACTTGTCGGATATGAGATTACGGTGCACGAACTTATGAAGGAAATCGAGAAAGATATTCTACTCTACGACCGCTCTGGAGGCGGTGTTACTTTTTCGGGAGGAGAGCCACTCGCTCAACCATCATTCCTAAAAGAAGTTCTGAAAGAATGCAAAAGGATAGGCATACATGTAGCATTGGATACTGCAGGGTATGCACCATCAGAGATATTTAGATCTCTTGCGAATGATGTCGATTTATTTCTTTATGACATAAAATTGCTGGACGATAAGGAGCACAAAAAATACACAGGTGTTTCGAACGAGCTTATAAAGAAAAATTTGGCGTATCTTATAGAGAAAGGTAGGGGAGGCTCTGTAATCTTACGGTTTCCGGTAATTCCGGGGATAACGGATACTGAAAAAAATCTAAATGAGCTCTTGGTTCTCATTCCGAAACTAAAGGGGGTAAATGAGATTGACATACTGCCCTTTCATGATGTAAGCGAAAAGTACGACAGGCTGGGCATGGAATACAGGATGAAAGGACATAGCGCTCCTACGAAAGAAAGACTAAGTTACATAAAAGAAAAGCTCGAAGAAGCTGGATTGTACGTCAAAATCGGAGGATGATGGGCTAAAAAACCGATACTCTAAGGGACTGCCCCTATTTGGTGCATTATATGCGATTAAGAGAACGTTCGTTGTAAAAATTTCCGAAAGTCTTATTTACCTAATCGTTATCTAACCTTAACCTTTGTGATGTAAAAATGTTGGCAGGGCTTAAGATGATGATATTCCCGAGAAGGTTCGTTATGGGACCCGGTGCGATGAAAATTGCAGGAAAGCTCACGAAGATATACGTGAAGAAGCCGCTGCTCATGGGCGGAAAGAGAGCACTTGAGGCATGCAGGAAGGCAGGGCTGCAGGCAGGCCTTGAGAAGGAGGGTGTGAAATTCGTAGAGGCAGTTTTCGGAGAGGGAGTCCCATACGGTCCTGAGTGC
>CAZZKR010000016.1:0-5528 GCA_964655015.1 uncultured Nitrososphaeria archaeon | reverse complement strand
CATTCATTTTCAGAGTTCAATTACCCCGTCAAGAAAGTGGAGATAATTAACACGGATACGATAACTTTGCACTTCTTGGGGGTGAAATAATGAGGAAAAAGGTTGTAATTCTGGAGTTTAGTGAAGAGCAGTTAATTGATGCTGGGCTTGATGTAGAGGGCTTATACAGCAGGCTCGGCCTATCGCGTGACAGCTCGATAACTTTACATGCCGATGGCAGGCTAATCCTGAGCATAAGCGAAAATGACCTTTCGAAAGTTGATGCGGTAAAGAGCATGCTAGGTAGGCCAAAGGATGAGAAGACCGTCATAATTCGCAAACCCGAAGTTCCGCCTCCGCAGCCATCAGCAGAAATAACGGCAACAGACTCGGAAATTGAGTGCCCGTTTTGTCGTGCAAGGCTCAGGCTGAAAAGTGCGGGGGTGGTAACACAGGATGGTGCTGCTGAGAGTCTCTCCGCCTAAAATCATACCGCTGATAAGCTTAAAGGTTGATAAGAGCTTCAAGACAGTCTCAAAAGTAACGAAAAGGACTGTTCAGGTTGGCGAGGCATTCGGCATAGGTGTGGATGATGAAAAAGTATTCCCCGTCTTTAAAGATTTTGTGGTAGAAATCAACCCGGGCGATATCGTTTACATAACGGGCGAGAGCGGCGGAGGAAAGAGTGTTCTCCTCAACGAGCTCGCCAGAATGCTTTCGAAATATAGCGAGTTCAGGCCGATAGTGACGGATAAGGGATTGGAAATCGACCCAAATGAAATACTTATACATGGCGTAGGGAAGGATACGGCCGAGGCTATCGAGATTTTAAGCTTTGTAGGCTTGGGCGAGGCTTTTCTTTTCCTGAGGCGCTACAAAGAGCTGAGCGACGGGCAGAAGTATCGTTACCGATTGGCAAAGGCATTCTGGACGGGCGCGAGGACACTCATATTCGATGAATTCTGTGCCACGCTGGACAGAACGACGGCAAAGGTTGTTGCGTATCTTGCCCAAAAATTCTGCAGGAAGAGGCGTATTACGCTAATAGTTGCTACAACGCACACGGACTTATTCGAAGATTTGAACCCGAACGTTTACATTAACAAAAAATTCGGGACGGATGTGGATGTCAAGTATTTCAAGCCAGAGCCGAGGCCATGCAGCGTTTTAAAGGATTTGAGGATATCGAGGGGCACGTATGAGGATTATAAGAAACTCGCGCTTTTTCATTATAAGGGCTCCCATCCTGCAGGAATTACAGACATTTTCAAGGCCGAAATCGGCGATGAGCTTGTCGGCGTTATAGTGTATGTTTACACGTATATCAATCTGAAGCCGAGACATGTAGCGCTCCCGCATCTTTTGGAGATATACCGAGAAAAGGGTCACGAAGCGCTAGCGAAATACATTAACAAAAATTTCAGGAGAATTGCAAGGGTGGTCGTAGCGCCAAAGTATAGGGGCATAGGTCTAGGAGTTAGGCTCGTGAAAGAAACGATGCCCTTGGTTGGTGTGCCGTATGTTGAAACATTAGCGGTCATGGCGAAGTATAACCCGTTTTTCGAGCATGCGGGCATGAAAGAGGTGGAATACGAGCGGGAATACGATAAGAAGCAGCAGAAGGTCTTAGAAATTCTTGAGGGCATGGGGCTTAACGTCGAGCTCTCGAAAAGCAAGAAGAGAAACCTGGAGTGGCTCAAGACGTTGAATAAAAAGCAGGTCAAAAGGGTTGCGAATATTCTCAGACAGCTTATGACAGAGAAATTCACAAACCCGAAAATAAGCAAAAAATTGAAAGAAGGGGAATATACGCTTGAGGATTTGGCCGAGGCAATCACGTTATTCAGGGCAAAGCCGAAATATTATATATGGAAAAATCCAAGTTTTGAAGGGTTCCCTGAGCCTCTTGCAGAAGAGGTGTTGAGTGTATGAAGCTTGTAAAATTGATAGCAATTCTTGTTCTTTTAGTCTGTTCGATATACCTTCTAACACTTGCTATTTCCAGCATACCAAAATGGGAATCCACGGAGCAGACGACACCTACGCCCCAAACCGGAACATGTTCTGGGAAGGCCCTTTGTATCATAGGTAAGGTTACGGCGGTAATAGACGGTGACACACTAGAGATTGACGGTACGAGGATAAGGCTTGCGCTAGTGAATACGCCTGAAAAGGGTGAGCCAGGTTATGAGGAGGCAAAAGAGTTCACGAAGAGGGTATGCGCCATCGGAGTCTCCGCTGTAGCGGACCAAGACGATGGTCAACCGTATGATAGATACGGCAGGGTCGTCGCAAAAGTGATTTGTGATGGAGTGAACCTGAATGCGGCATTATTGGAAAACGGGCTTGCTAAAATTCTCACTACTTACTGCTCAAAAAGCGAGTTCAGGACGGAGTGGTGGGCGAGGGCGTACGGTTGTGATTAGCACGTCTGAGGCTAACCTTTCATAGCCTCGTCTATATCGTACTCCGCGTTCTTGCTTAACTCTTTCTTTATCCTCTCAGCTTCTCTTTCGCTTCCCGATGCTCTGCTAAGTGTCTTGTCTATCTCCTTTTCGATTACATCCTTTGGGTTGGCAAACTTTTTCGGCCACCTCGCCTTCAACCACTCTTCGTAGCCAGCCCATTTGAACGGACCGTACAAACCTTGCGCTATATCTAGAGCATCCCTCTGAGCGCCTCCAAGCCACATCTGCACAATCTTAAAGTCCCTGTAGTATTTCTCGAGATTCATCTCAAATACGTAACCGTATGAGCCCATAAGCTCCATGGCTTTGTTTGCGCAGAACATGGCAGCCTCGCCGGCAAAGGAGCGTGCCGCCGAAAACTTTGCGATCATGTGAGGTTCCCAAAGTTCGCCGTATATCTCAGGATGCATGAGCTGCCAAGTAGCTGATAGATAATACTGCCTAGCTAAATCAACCCTCCTGTACATGTCGGCTAGAATGGATGCGAAATATGACCTCTCCCTTACAGGTTTTCCCGCAATATGTCTGTTTTTTGTCCACTCGAGCGCAATCTCCAAACATGCTGTCGCAATTCCCGTGAGCCTTGCCGCGGCGGCTAATCTACCAGCTCCGATAACGTATCCATGAATTATCTTAGCACCGTTACCTGGCTTAACGTCAACTCTATACTTGGCTGGAACCTTAACATTTTCGTACCATATCTCGACATTCTCGTCGGTCCAACAAAGCCCACATTTTTTGTACGGTAAACCAAACTTGACACCTTCGGCGTTGTACGGATGATACACCATGCCTGCAGCATCCTCACCTCTGCTCGGATCCTCGGTCACAACAACCCAGTACCCGAGATGACCCGCAAACTTATCTGGCCATTTTTCGTGCCACTTATCCCAATATGATGGGTCAGCGGCCGGTCCAGGCCAAATCTTGTGCCCGTTTAATATCCAGAAATCCCCTTCCTTTTTAGCGATTACTGTGTTCAGAGTTCTCAATTCTAAGGCTGGATCTTCTATGTTCGCACCACCTTCTGGTTCGCTGATGTTTACACATGAGATGTATGGAACGTTGCTGGTTAATTTTGGTGCAAACTCTTCAAGCAGATCCTCCCTCACTTGCACCCTGTTGTACATGAACGATACTATCCAGTGTGTTTTGCCCACCAAAGTCGCTAGCCCGACATCGCCCCGAGATAATTCTTCGTTAATCATGTATCTGACTATTGGTGATAGTGCCAGACCGCCATACTCGCTTGGCAAGTTTGAGATGGTTAGCCCCAGTTGATGACACTTGTAATACAACTCGAATAGTGTCTTATGTGCCAACTCTTCATCACGGTGCCACCCGCCCTCCAAGTTCTGTCTGTTGGGTAAGACTTCCTTATCAACAAACTCGCGTATCCTTTTGGCCATTATAATCTCTTCTTCGGTGCAAAAGCATCTGGGATACTTATGCTCCGGCGTTAAAAGGAGATAATTTGCCTCGGCCGACATAACACTCAACTTTAGTTTTGTAGAAAATTAAGGCTATAAAACTTACGTTAATACGTTAGAGCACTCTAAAAGCAATTTATATCGCGTTCAAGATCTTTACTATTTGCATCATGGTCGTCTTTATGGATGTGCTAAAGCTTTACTGCCCCTCTCCCTGAAGCTAAAGGCGGGCGATATCAAAGCTACGGCAAAGGAGCTGAAAATCAGCATAACAGCTGGTATATAGACGCTCCAAACGAAGTTGCCTGTAAGGTCCCTTAGGAGGCCTGTGAGCCACGGTGATATCAAAGAACCCGTGAAGTGTATACCATTCATGAGACCAAAGGCCGTTCCGTGTAACCTGCTGGGAATCATCTCTTGGAGTAGCGCGTAAAGTGGAGCGACGAAGCCCCAGTATAGCAGGCTAATTACAGTGTAAAAAGCTATCAGCGATACCAAGCTCGAGTTCGTTGAGAGGGCGTAGCCGAACAGGAATAGAAATACCGACATGAGGGCAATATCTAGAACCACTATCAACTTCCTGCTAATACCCTTCCGCTTCAGGGCGTCACTCAGGTAGCCCATCGAGATTAAGCTTGGAACCGCCGCTATGCCTATGATAGATGCAAGTAGCGAAGATATCATAACGTTTCCTATGCCCATCTCTATAAATATCGTTGGAGCCCACGTGGCCAGCACCCAGAATGCGTATATGCAAGGTATACCAGCGAGGCACAACAGTAAGAAGTTCCTGTTCTTAAGAAGTTCCAAGAATGAGTTCAGACCACCGTTTCCGTTAGAGGGCGTGTCTTTGAGTAATGCGAACATCATGATCGAGACGATGAAAGAAGGTATCGCAAAGAACACAAACGTCCACCTCCATCCCATCAACGACGTTATCAGACCGCCTAAGTAAATACCGAGGACCGTTCCAAGACCTATGCCTATGAAGGATATGCCTTGGCTTATTCCCGCACTGCCCTTCGGCGTGTATGCTGCAACGATGGGTCGGTCATTACCGAAGTATAAGCCTTGAACAAGACCTGTTGTCATTCTCGCCACTAAGAGTTGATGGAAGTTGTTTGCGAAAGCTGTGAAGATGGACAGTATGCCCCATAGCATGCTGGATAGGCTTAGCACGAGTCTTCGTCCGAGTTTATCGCCTATCCATCCAGAAGGGAACTGCGCGGGAAGGTAAGTGTAGAAGTACGCGGTAACAAGAAGGCCGGCTTCTGCATACGAAAGATTAAACTCTTGCTTTATGCTTGCCAAAGCCGACGAAGGCGCCATCCTTATCATATATATTGAGATCCACCCGAGTATCATCGCTAGCCATATGGTATGGTGACGCTTCCATCCTTGCATCTTAGAGTATCCCGACTAACGTCGAGTATATAGGTTTGATAATGTTCGAAGATTCATATGTCCACGATTATTGGAATGGATTTCGAGAGTAACTAAAAAGTTGAGCGTATGATTACACATACTAATTGCTTCTTAGCTCATATAAACCAAAAACCTGTTGTGAAATTATATTAACCAGTTAAATAACAAATGCATCATGAGTGGTACCAAAAAAGGCGAATACATTTTAGAAATGAATCATGTTGAA
>CAZZKR010000015.1:0-14623 GCA_964655015.1 uncultured Nitrososphaeria archaeon | reverse complement strand
TTTAGCGAGAAAACATTAAGGTCTGTTAACAAAGCGCTGGTGCTTGCACTACAATTTTCAGAGATGTCAAAAGAAAAGAATGTCGCAACAATTCTTCGCAAATTGGGTACAACTTTAGACTTTAAACTACTCGGCATATAGCCTCCGTCATATTTAAGGGCATAAAGTATTTATTGAAAAGTCTCAACATTCTATATTAAAGATATATAGCATAGTTGAGGATAAGTTCGTAGGCGATTGAATTGAGAAAGTTGGTAGAAGTAAGATTTCATGGAAGGGGTGGCCAAGGTGTTGTCACCGCCGCAAGGCTCTTGGCTGAGGCTTGTCTTCTTGAAAACAAGTATTCGCTATCGTTCCCTGAGTTTGGTCCTGAGCGTTCCGGTGCACCCGTGAGGGCCTACGTCAGGATATCCGACGAACCCATAGACATCAGGTCCTTAGTTTACGACCCGGAAATAGTCGTGGCAATAGACCCGAAGATAGCCTCTTCTGTTGAAATACTGGCCGGGTTGGACGACGAAGGTATCGTCGTTATAAACTCAAAGAATGCTAACGACACCCTCTTGAAAGCCCTGTCCTCTAAACCGCGGGCAAAGTTATTCTATGTGGATGCAAGAGGTATAGCACTCTCTTTGGGCGACGCCAGGTTCGAAAACTCGGCGATGCTTGGAGCCACCGCCAAGGCTACGGGGATAGTATCCTTAAGCTCGCTGGAATCTGTACTAAGGGCAAGGTTCAAGGGGGCTGTTCTCGAAAATAACCTTAAAGCCATGCAGTTAGGATATGATAAGGTGGGACAGGCATAATGGCAAAAGTTGAAAAAATTATACTTCCCGGAGGCATTATAGACAGACCAGGATCTTCAATTGAATATAAAACGGGAACTTGGAGGGTTAAGAAACCAGTGGTTGATTTGGATAGGTGCATAGGTTGCCTCTTATGTTGGATATACTGTCCTGAGCCCGCCATTACGCAAAGAAGTGATGGTAAGATTGAGTTCGACTATGATTACTGCAAAGGCTGCGGCATATGCTCCGTTGAGTGCCCAGTTAAGGCCATAAAAATGGTAGAGGAGGAGTGAGGGGTAATGTCACTTCTTCAACCTAAGATCCTTAAACCGATGTCAACCTCAGAAGCAATTGCATATGCTGTTAAGCAAGCAAACGTCGACGTCATAGCCGCCTATCCAATCACACCACAGACGATAATAGTCGAGCGGCTTAGCGAGTATGTCAACAACGGCGAGCTCGACGCCGAGTACGTTGCCGTTGAATCGGAGCACTCCGCGATGTCAGCATGTGTTGCTGCAAGCCTCACCGGTGCAAGGGTCTTCACATCAACCGCCAGCCAAGGGCTCGCGCTAATGCATGAGGTTCTCTACGTCGCTTCCGGCCTAAGGTGTCCGGTCGTCATGGCTATTGCGAATAGAGCACTTTCCGCGCCCATAAACATTCACTGCGACCATTCCGATGTGATGGGCTCGAGGGATGCTGGATGGGTACATATATTCGTAGAGAATGCTCAACAAGCGTACGACAGGATCTTTCAAGCCTTCAGGCTGGCAGAGGACGATGATATACTACTTCCAGTCGGAGTAAATCTTGACGGTTTCTTCCTATCGCATGCCGTGGAAGGTGTCGCGACGATATCGGACAGCGAAGCAGCGTTGTTCCTTCCACCCAGAAAGGCAAAGTATTACATCGATTCCTCGATGCCCATGACGTTTGGTGCCTTCGCGTTACCGGATTGGTACTTTGAGATAAAATATCAAGTAGCCGAGGCGATAGAAAGGGTTCCGAAGAAGCTAGCAGAAGTTGAGGAGGCCTACTATAAGATGACTGGAAGGATGTATGGTCCTGTCGGTGCCTACAGAACAGAAGACGCTGAGGTTTGTTTAATATGCGCAGGCTCAGCGGCAGCAACAGCAAAGTTTGCCGTAGAAAGGATGAGGGGAAAGGGGATTAAGGTAGGGCTTCTGAGCATTAGGCTCTTCAGACCCTTCCCTGTTGAGAGCATACTCCCGCATGTAAAGGATGCAAAAGCCTTGGTTGTGATGGATAGGGCGATGAGTCCCGGTGCACCGTCTGCACCGTTAGGCCAAGACGTAAAAACCATGCTGTACGATGCCGGTCTCAACATACCGGTTGCTAACTTTGTCTATGGGCTTGGAGGTAGAGACATATCTGCCTCAGAGTTTGAGAGTATAATCAATAGCGTGATAGAAGACCTGAGGGCAGGAAAGCCTATAGAAAGAAGAGTAAGGTATTGGGGGGTGAAGGCATAATGCTGAGTAGCGAAATTAAATCGATAAAGGAACTTTATGGTTTAGACCTGATAGCTCCGGGTCATAGAGCTTGCGCTGGTTGCGCTGCTCTCGTGGGCGTGAGGCAGATCTTGTTAGCCTCCAGGAGACCTCTTATCGTGGTGACTGCCACAAGCTGCTTAGAGGTAACGAGCACACCATATCCGCAGACGATGTGGAAGGTTCCTTGGGTTCACCTGCTGTTTGAGAACGCAGCCGCTGCCGCCTCTGGTATAGAGGCCGCGCTAAAGGCCCTTTCCAGAAAATACGGTCGCCAAGAGCACTACATCATAGCATTCGGTGGCGATGGCGGTACGTTCGACATAGGAATACAAGCGCTCTCTGGAGCGCTCGAAAGGGGCCATAGATTCCTTTACGTGTGTTACGACAACGAGGCGTACATGAACACGGGCATACAGAGGTCCGGCGCGACACCATTAGGAGCTGCCACAACGACGTCACCTGTAGGCACAAAAATCGCGGGAAAGCAGCAACCAAAGAAAGACTTGATGGAGATTGTCGTGGCCCATAGGATACCATACGCAGCTACGGCCTCACCATCGCACTGGAAAGACCTCGTGAACAAAGTGAGGAAGGCACAGAGTTACGACGGGCCGTCCTTCATCCACCTTATAGCACCGTGCACTAGAGGCTGGTACTTCGACCCGAGCGAGTCGATAAAGATAGCAAGGTTAGCGGTCGAGACGAGGTATTGGCCGCTTTACGAGGTGGAGAACGGAAGGTACAGAATAACCAACCCAGTCCCGAATCCTAAGCCCTTGGAAGAATTCTTGAAGGTACAAAAAAGGCTCAGCCACCTGCTACTGCCGGAGAATGCCGAACTGCTCGAAAAACTGAAGGCTTACGTAAACGAAAGATGGGAGAGGCTCAATAGACTCTCCACCTGCTTCGCCTAACGCTCCAGCGATGCCAGCCGAGTCCCAAAGTCAGCCACGTTAGTTACCAGTTTTTTATTTTTGAGAGAGCAGAATGGAAGTAGTCTGGCGATTAGTGTACTCCGCGCTACTTCTCTATCGACTTAGCCCCAATCCGACTTTTTCGTGGGTCGTCCTCTTAACTGCTGTATGTAGTTGTAAGCTGAGAGGGCGGCGATGGCACCTTGAGCCGCCGCTATTACCGCCTGTTTATAGAGAGTGTCGGTCACGTCACCCGCAGCAAAAACTCCAGGCCTGCTCGTCATCCCGAGCTTATCCGTAACTATCTCGCCGTTCTCGTTCAGCTGAACGAAACCTTTCATCCAATCCGTTTTTGCCATGTAACCCATCTCGACGAAAACACCGTCAACCTCTAGCTCGCTCTCCTCTCCAGTCTTGACGTTCTTCAAAACTATCGACCTAACCTTTGTGTCGCCCTTTATCTCCGATACCGTGCTGTTCGGCACATAAACAACGTTCATACTCTCAGACTCTCTTATCAGCTCCTCGTCCGTAAGCTTGGCCTCGCCCCTATGTATTATGTAAACCTTGTTGCCGTAAGCGCGTAGAATTTTCACAGCGTTGAATGCATGGTCACCCCAGCCGACGACCGCGACCTTTTTACCCCTGAATAAGGGAGCGTCGCATATTGCGCAATACGACACACCCCTACCCACAAGCCTATCCTCCCCTGGAACGTCGAGAGACCTTGGTGTCTTCCCGAACGCGAGTATGACAGCAAGCGCATCGTAATCTCCGCTAACCTTCGTGGATACTCGAAAAGTATTGTTTAGTTGGGATATGCCGATGGCCTCGTCGTAGACGAATTCTGCTCCGAATTCCTCTGCCTGCTCTTTTATTGATTGAGCCAGCTCCAGACCGGCAACAGCCTTTATTCCGGGATAGTTCTCGATTCGCGGGGCGAGGGTCAGTTGTCCTCCGATGTCTTTTGTTATGACTAGGGTCTTTAAGCCCTGTCTCGTTGCGTAGAGCGCTGCGGTAAGTCCCGCGGCACCCCCACCTACAATTATTATATCGTAAACTCCTCCGCTCATACAGTTACATGGTTAAGATGCGTATACGAGATATAAACCCTAATTTGACTTTAAGAAGGCATCGAGGTAACCTTAAATCCGCTCCGCCGATATAAACTTGTAATGTCGGTGGCCGGGTTGGGCGAGAGCGGAAGAAGGTTCTTAGAACACATGTCAGACGTTTACGTAGAGGCATACGGACCTACGATGGAAGATGCCTTTAGGGAGGCAGGGCTTGCGTTATTCGACGTTATATCAGACACCAAGGATGTCAATCCGAAGCTAGAGAGGGAAGTTTGCGCGGAGGGCTTTGACATGCATTCCCTTCTTTACAACTGGCTGGAGCAGTTGCTACTCTTGTTTGAGCTGGAAGGTTTCCTCGCATCCAGCATAGAGGTGCATGCCATAGAGAGGTCCGATGACGTATTCAGGATTAAGGCGACGGTGAAAGGAGAGATGTTTGACCCATCGAGGCACAAGCACGGCATAGGAATAAAGTCCGTCACCTACGCCCTCATGGAGATCGTGGATGATGACGTGAAGAAAATCAGGTTCGTCTTGGACATATAATGAAGGAGAGTCCGCATGCCTACGAGGTTTGAAGAGGTCCCGAGAAGAAGGTGGAGGCTCGATGTCCTACTCCCGTCGAGCTTGACGGCCGAGACGCAGCATCTAAGGGAGAAGACCTTTAGGATTGGGCTCGTCGCGAGGTTCCTTGCAGCATTCAGGGTCGACAACCTGATACTCTATTACGAGGACCTCGAACCCGATAAGAACGCGGAATTCGTAAAGGAAATCATGGACTATCTGAACACCGCGCCGTACCTCAGACGGAAGTTGTTTCCACTCAAGCCCTCCCTGAGGTACGTAGGCTTGCTTCCGCCTCTGAATATACCGACGCATCCTGAGGTAGGGTCCGAGCATACATTCCATTATAGAGAAGGTGTGGTCGTCTCGCAGGGCAGGGTGGATGCGGGTCTAGGGAGGCTCATAAAAACGAAGAAGCCCCTGAAGAAGGGCACGAGGGTTATAGTCGTTGTGAATCCAGAGTCCGGCGAGTTCAAGCTAATCTCTAGGAAGAAATCACCGGTATACGCCGGCTTCAAGACAGCGATAGTGCCCGAGAGGTTGGATGAACTAGTAGCGCACTATGATGTTAAGATTGCAACGTCAAGGCTCGGCAAACCATTCCACGAGCTAGCTCAACCTTTGGTCTCGAGGCTTTCGACGGCCAAGAGTGTCTGCATAGCATTCGGCTCGGCCAAGAGAGGCCTGTACGATATAGCTAAGCTTCAAAACTTTAACTTGGACGAGGCCTTCGACTTCGTAATCAACGTAGTCCCGGAGCAGGGCGTAAGGACCATAAGGACCGAGGAGGCGGTCTGCATAACGCTTACAACAATATCCGCACTAGAGCTGCTCTTGGGGCGCTAGTGTCAGTTTATATTCAACCGCTCATAGCTTTAACCCTTGAAAGCTGTTGTCGGACGAGAAGCGAAAGGCTTTCGAGTTCAAGTTTCCCTTCATAATTCTTAGGTCTAGGAGGGTTACTGAGCTTTTCGCCCGGGCGGCGGGAAGAAAATTCCTTGGCCCACTGGGCTGGTTCATGGTAGCGCTCCTTCCTATAGCTTCGGCCATCGGAATATTCCTGATAGTGAATGCTGTTTCCACAATCCTGATATCGCCTGAGGTAAGGGAGGCAGGAAGGCAGATGGGCGCTCAGGCATACCTCTTGATACCCGGTATAAACCCTTACTTGCCGATAGTTTACGGCTGGATAGGCATCGTCGTGGCAATCATCGCCCACGAATTCTCGCATGGGATTCTGGCAAGCCGGCTCGGCTTTGGGGTGAAATCCAGCGGCATCCTATTGCTCCTCGGCATTCCCATAGGCGCTTTCGTCGAGGTCGACGAGCAACAGCTGAAGGTAGCGAGTTTAAGAAATTCTGTAAGGGTACTCGCGGCCGGTCCCGGCGCAAACATATCCATCGCTGTCGCATGCCTCCTCGCTCTGCTCGTGCTGGTCTCGGGCCTATCACCTTCTTTGGATGGCCTTTACGTTTCAAATGTCGAGGAAAACATGCCGGCCCAGCAAGCGGGAATATCCGAGGGCGACGTCATAGTATCGGTGAATGGTGTGCAAGCGCTCACAGTAGATGTGTTAAAACAGGCTCTGGACAAACCACCTCCTGATGGCACGCTAGTCCTAGAGATTAGGAGGGGAGAGGGATGGAAGGATGGCCTAACGGTCAAGTTAGCACCAGTCGAGACTCCAGAAGGTCCAAGGATCGGCGTGCGTGTGGTTGAACTCAAGACGACAAGCATCCTTGAGAACTACAAGAGGTTAGCATACTCGTCACCCATTTTGCACTTCATTCCTCCAACGCTAGGCAGCGCTCAGGGCTTCATTCCCTTCTCCGATACGCTTCACGTCTTTTATCAGCACCCTATTGGGCCGGGTTACTACTACTTGGCTAACCTACTTTTCTGGCTCTGGTTCGTCAACGTGAATGTCGGAATCTTCAACTCCCTTCCGATTTATCCACTAGATGGGGGTCAAGTGCTCATGAGCGGCCTAAGGGCCTTAGCCAAAGGCAGGTTGACAGAGTCCGCAATCAAGGGCATAACGGGAGCGATCTCGGTGGCGCTCGCGATGCTGGTTGCTTCGATGGTCCTGCTACCGTTCCTGATTGAGTGAAGCTAAATAAATGAATCATGTAACCCAAAATTGTTGGGGTTGATGCCGGGGTAGCCTAGCTGGTAAGGCGCAGGCCTGGAGAGCCTGTGGCCCTTTCGGGCCTCGTGGGTTCGAATCCCACCCCCGGCGCCACCGATTCATCCATCATCTAACTTCTGAGGGGTGGGAATATTTTAAAATGTTTAAGCCTAGTTCTTCGGTCTTTCTGAGATTCGCTTTTGTAACCTGACAAAAAGAAGAACAAACTCTAAACCTAGAAGAAATTCCTAAAGCTCCTGCTTGACAAATTCTTATTAGTTTATTTAGTTGTAATTATTTACGCATGCAACACTGCAAGATTTTTTAGGGACAATATATAAAATAAACCTATGCAAGAGTTTGACATAACTTTCAGGTTTAGAAGTAAACTTAACATTAGCTATTCATTCGATAGTGTGATGGAGCATGAAGGAATTAAGATGGAAACTAAAGATGGAAAAATATGTGGGGGAACCACTATTTCTATAGAAAAGGATGACTATAATTTTGCAAGAGAGAAAGCAGTTGAAGAATTAGAAAAACTTGCATCAGTGCTTACACTCATTTTCGGAGAAGCATTTGTTGTTGAGGATGTAGAAGTTAAGCGTAAGCCTATCATCGAAAATAAAGGAAAATTTAAGAAAATAATATTAGATGAAGTTTTAGGAGTAAAAGATGTTTCTATAAGAAGAGATGTAAAATACTCTAAAGAGAGTTTAGATAAAATTAAAGAGGAAATGAAAAAGCTAACGGATAAAATTAACGAATTAAAAGAAGGTAAAGATTTTCTAAGAGCAATTAAATGGTGGAGGAAAGGTAACTTAGAAGAGGATGGGGTTGATAAATTTTTGGACTATTTCATTTCATTTGAAATGCTGGCTTCTATAAAGGGATACAAAAGTAAGTATAAGGAAGATTGGGCAAGAAAATTCTCAGATGATTATTCTATAACTTACAAACCAGATGGAGAGGTAACAATTAATGAAATTAGAAACATTATTATGCACGAGCCTGGCCCCGAGAAGGAAAAGGCAGAGAAATTAGCTATTCAATATGCTGATATTTTTGGTAAGGAAGTTTTGGAGGCAATTAAAAAGATTATAAAACAACAATCCACCAATTGAACTGATTTAAGTAGGTCTCTAAATCACTCTTTTGTTCAAGAAAGAATTTATATTTTAAGCCTCTTATTACACTAAAAGAGAAAATGGAAGAAAAAATAATTGATGAAATAAAGACTTGGATAGACATCGCAGAAAAGAACTACATAATCCTTAAAGATTATTTGAGTGGTGCTGAGTATAATTTAGATGATATTCGAGGTTGTCTTCACTCATTTAAAGATTCTCTTAGCAAAATTCGATATCTATGTAAAACATATTGGAAAGCTCGACTAGGTAAAAGTATAGATATTCCAATAGATAGCTTATTGGAACAGATTGATACCGCATTATTCATGTTAGAATTTTACTCTCGTGAAAGAGCGAGAGTAATAATACAATTTACACTATCACTTAGTCATCCAAAGGTAGAAGAAATCATGGCACTTATAGGACTCATAAAAATTCTGCTTAGTAGTTAATTTTTATCCACTACTTTTTTTCTCGAGTTAATAAAATATGTATTTCGGATACTATGCCAGCGAGATATGGACATTGTCACAACTTTTTGAAACATTTCAAGCAACCACGTCTTTTAGAAACAATTTTAATTAGTAATGACAACTGGTAACTTTGACCTAGAATTTCTTTATGCAATTCAGCAATAAACTGTATTTGAGTGAATCCTTATTTTTTGCTGAAAGTTTTAATTTTTTACATTGAGTATTAGGAGGGATGAAGGTGAAGGTACCGAAATTACTTAGATCTTATCTTGCAATACTTATTCAAAACGTCTTTACCTATCACAATGAGCTTGATTCCCTAGCTTTAATATTCCTCTTAGAACCTCATAGAGGATTAAGTATAAGGGAGAGAAGTGAAAAATTCGCTTATGAAGTTAGTGATGAAGATTTCCATAAACTAGCTACCTATGTATTGAATAAGGAAACTCTTTTCTTCACTCCTGAAGTGGATGAATTGAAGAATTCTTTTGTAAGGGCGTTAAAAATGCATGGCTATAATGTAAAGGAAGTGAAAACACGGGAAGAAACTGAATGGGAAGTTGAACCAAGTTTCTCACCTGAGAGGATAGAGAAGACTAAAGAAGAAGTTAAAACTCTTCTAGAACAATTAGGGTTACATGAGGTACAGGAAAGTCTCAACCTGGCAGAGGAGCTCTACATCAAAAGAGAATTTGCAAAAAGTCTCTGGAACGCAAGAAAAGCGTTGGAAGATCTTTTTAAACTTGTAGCAACTGAGATGGGAATAGATAGTAAAGATTTTCTTTCGAAGTTTGTGAAGAGTGAGAGTGCACGGGAACTTATCAAAAAGATAGATTGGTATGCCTGTAAAGGTCATGAAGTTGAAATTTCAGAACATGAAGCAATCTTTGGATATCATTTGGTGCTTTCAGCTATCTATTATCTTATTCTCTCATTTAAAGATTTAACTTAAGACTTTGAGGTTAGCTTTATCGTACGTTTTTATTAGTTTTTGGGCCAAAGTTTGTATAATATATTACTAAAATATGCTTCTTGAAACTCTTCCGCAAAGGCCTCAACGTATCTGTTTGGAGCCCAAGCCTTTATTCATTTTCCATGCAAACCATTTTTTAATGGTTAGGTCCTGACCGTTCGGTGATCTGTGGTGCTTTTTACTAGAAAACTATAATGCGCGGATTTATTTACAATCTTGGTCATGCTTATACATATTGCGACTGCTCTTCACCTTCTGGTTCGATGTGTATTACGATGTCGACGTTACTTAGTTTCTGCTTTAACCTCCTTTCCGCCTCGTCGCAGATGCTATGAGCTTCCTTAACCGTTAGCTTCCTATCAACCTCGAGGTGCACGTCAGCGAAAATCTTTTTCCCGGCCTGCCTGATGCGCAGATTATGAATTCCCTTAACGCCGTCCACGCTGGCGAGTGTGCTTTCAAGGACCTTAATCACCTCTTCTGGGGGGCTTTCGGCGATTATGGATGCTCTCAACTCGCGGAATGTCTGGACGACGAAAAAGGCAACAAATGCTAGTAGGATGAACGCTGCCACGACGTCGTACATCGCTGAGACGTAAACTCCCAACAATACACCAGAAAGCGATAATATTCCCTCTGCAACATCGAGGCTTATGTGCCGTGCCTCGATGCTCGCTATCGTGCTCTCCCGTCCGAAGATTCTGAGGAGCGTGCCCATCGTCAGGTTAAGCACCAAAGAGGCGACGGCGAAAGGAACACCTATTGGGTCGATGGGCTTTGCGAGACCATGCTTGAGTTTGTCAATCGCGATGAATGCGATGAACGATAGCATGAAGACCATCAACGCGAGTATCAGCAAGGAGCCGTACACTTCGAGAAGCGAGTGCCCATAACGATGCTTAGAATCTGGCGGCTTCTCTGCCTTAGCCCTAAAAGCGTATGCTATGCTCCCACTGGCGACGTTGAGTAACGAGTCGCTACCGTCGGCGAGTAGAACCGTGCTTCCGGACAGCACGCCGCCAGCAATCTTTAGCCCGCAAATAGCAGCGTTGCCAAAAATCGACGCCAGTAAGACCTTGCGAATTGGGCTTCGCTCCGTCATGCTTACGCGGACGTCGTTAAGGATTTTGAGGACGATATAGATATTTCTTTAACCAACCAGTCAAGATCGTTCGTTCCGTAGCGCGCGGCATATTTAGGTTATCAAACCTTGCTCTCTTAATACTTCTTCGACTTTTCGACCCGGCCTAACTATCAGTATTCTTATTCCGAGCTGTTCGAGCGTGCTGGACGCTCCCGGACCTATTTCGCCTGATATTACCGTGCTCACGTTTTTATTCGCTAACGCTTTTGCGATGCTCGGCCCTCTTCTGCGCTCCAGATTCCCCGCGGGGTTGTTCATGACCTCGACACTCTTGACCTTTCCGTCCTCTATCTCGACTATTGTAAACGTCTTCGAGTGTCCGAAATCGGGAGATACAAAATCATGTAGGCCTTTGTCTCCGCAGGTAGCTATCGCGACCCTCATCCTTTTACTTCTTCTCCTCGAGAGATTTCTTTAATTCCTCTATTTTCTTAGTGATTTCTGATGCCTGTCTCTCCAGTTCTTTCTTGACCTCCTCGAGGTACCTCAATTCTTCGGTTGGATCTGTCGGATATCCATACCACCATGGAGCGTAGGCCCTGGCCCAAGCGGGCGGCCATGGATGCCTTGGACACCACCAGCCTCTAGGCCAGTACTGGTAAGACCACCCTCCGCGCATCCTCCTCACCCCATCACCAATATGTGATATTTCACGAAATATTTAAATTTTGTGATATGTCACATAAAAACATGCATGGATGCTGCTGGCGCAGAAGGCACAGGTACGGCAGGGTCGGCAGATGTCCAAAACCGGTTATAATCTCGACTGCGCCCTTTGCTGAAAAGATAGACCCATCGCCGAAGGGCAGCGACGAACCAATATACTTAGACATCGCGGAGGTCGAGGCTTTGAGGCTCGTCGACCTAGATAAGCTAACCTTGGAGGAGGCTGGCGAGAGGATGGGCGCGTCCAGGAACACAATTTGGAGGCTTGTTCAGAGCGGCAGGGAGAAGCTCATAAGGGCAATAGTCGAAGGTAGACAAATCTTGATTCAAAAGGATTAAAGGCTTTTTTGGTAGAAATTTCAGGTACGGTAAAAGTTCAGTATGATGGAAAAATTTTTCGCAGTGCTGAACTAATTCCGTAGTACGAGCGTACCGACGGCTAGTACCCGTATCCGCTGTACCATCCTTCGGCCGAGGTGGTCCTTCTTCTTAAGACGAGCGACACGACCGTAATCCCTGCTATGACCGCCACCGAGATTATTACCAGCTGCCTTGCGAGCTCCTTATCCACAAAATTTATCGGCACCTCTGGCTCCGGCTTCGTGACCGTTAGGTTGAAGACGCTGATGTGTACAGAATATCTTCCGCCACCACCAAAACCATCCATATTGTGAACCTTCAGGTAGAACGTCTTGTTGCCCGCTATGTCTCCCTTGAGTGTTAGCGTGAAGCCCTTGCCAGGCGATGCGGAGCTATTCCGGGTGACCGTAAACCCGTCGGGAAGGTGAATGGATGCCCCTAAGGACATGCCAGCACCGGGTAGCACGGTAATTCTAACCGCCTCCATATTTCTCAACGTCGTGTTGAAGGCATAGAAATCAACAAAGTCGTCACCGGCGCCTAATGCTGCTAGGTAGCCAAAGAACGAGAGTTCTTTATCGTAGGATGTTAGGCCTGCGTAGGCCGCTTCATTTATGCTCGGGCCCGCCTCCACCTTTTCCATGTCCCTCATATCTAGAAGCGTCGCCGAAACATTATACTCGTATCTTCCTCCGACCGTGCTTATCTTGAGGTAGAAATCGCCTCCCTTTTCCGTTAACCATCTCAGGGGTATGAGCTTGAGCTCACCATCCCTTAAGAAAAACCCTTCGTCCGCCATCGTTGTCTTAAGTTTTGCTCTATTCTCCGCAAAGAGCGAAATCATAACCTTCCCTCCCTCCTTGGCATACATGCTTACGTTCATGACCAGCTCGTGTCCAGCAGCCGCACCGGATAACCTGTAGTAGTGCTCCTCTAATTGCGAGATGCTACCGTTAAACTGCGAAATACTTCCGACTTCCAAGCGTACCTCACCCGCGCTATCAAAAGAGCCTCCCGGTATAGGCTGGGAGTTAGCTGCCGATAACGACATTAAGAGTACTAAAACCACTAATGGTAACAGGAGGATGCGCACTTTCCCCATCTTTTCGTCACAACTCTGTAAGATTAGCCATAGAAATATGTTTCCCTAAATTTTGCGATATAAATGCCTAGATATTATACCCTGATAAGATTCGCATAAAGAAAAAAATGGGATTTTTGTAGGAGCGCCGCAGGCTCCTACTTCTTTGGTGGCGGGGGCGGGAATATTCCCACCCTTCTACCGCGCCAGCGCACGTACTCGAAGGCTATGACGACGATTACTATGATCAGCAGTATTATGCCGATTATCAGCGCTAGGAACGTGGCAAACGTCAGCGGCATGCCGGCTATCTCTATGTATGGCGGCAGCGTTATCTCAGCACTCTTGCCAGCAATCAGGTCTGCCTTCGATACCTTCACAGAACCAGTGTATCCCTTGTACGTTGCCTCAACCTCGTAATCTGCGGCCACCAGCTTTGGTATCGTCACCGAACCTCCCTCGTCCGTTGTGAAGTGTCCCACCACCACGCCTGCCCTCTTCAACGTTACCGTTGCGAATGGCAGGCCTTGGCCTGCGGCACCCTTCACGAACACGCTAAGGTCGAACAGCTGCCCTATCACAGTTACCGAGGTCTTCGCAACTGAGAAGGTCTCAGTATCCCTGAAGACCTCCTCACCCTCGCGTATGACGACTATCTGGTAGGTTATGCCCTTGCCTTCCCTCTCAAGCGGTACGCTCTCGAAGACTGCCTTTCCTGCCGCATCTGTCTTAGCCTTTACGGCACCTAGCGACACCTCAGCTCCTGCTACAGGCCTTCCCTTACCGTCCACGACATTGATAGTTACCATACCTACTGGTAGCGCTATCTCCCTCTTCGCGTTGATTCCGTCAACGGTGTCGATGAGCGAGACCTTTGCCTCGGTTCCGAAGTCAGGCGAGACCCATGATACGTCTAGGCTGTACCTTATGTTCGTCGGTATCGGTAGCTTCGTCACGAACACGGCACCTACTGCCTTCAGACTCTTAGCATCCTCCTCGGTTGGGATCTTGTAGTTCTTGAGTATCTCTCGCGGTATCGTTAACGTCTTCTCGATACCCTCGAACTTTGCGACAGCGTCCCTCAACGGTCTTCCGTTCAAGTCCTTAATAGCCACACTTATGTCGCCCGCTGCAACCTCGAGCTCTCCAGCTATTGTGCCGACGTTAGCAGCGCTTAGGTCAAAGGTCTTACTTCCGACAATCACACCGAGCCACTCGGCTGTCTCATTGTAGACTCCCCTGTTCAGCCTTTCGACCTTTATGACCTCTTTATTCTCAAACTTTACAGTTCCACCAGATATAGTTGGGAACTCCCTGTAGAACGTTACAGTTACATTTATTGGCTTGGCTCCCTCGTAGTAATGTCTTACCGTGAGGTCGAATATCCTAGCGGTTATGTCCCAGTGGACACCTGGCCTTATCCTCCACACGCCGTGGTACAGGTGAGCTAGCGTCGTAACCTTGACCCTCTTTGCCAACTCACCGAATATTCCAGGTCCTGGTTCCGTCTCGTCGGCGTCGCTGGAGTAGCTTACTGGCCACTGCCACTTTCCAGAGGCGTTGAACGGCCATGCAGGTCTGCCGTCAGCCTCCCTTCCTAGGTAGTAGACTCTCAGCAACAGAGTCCACTCAGGCTTCCTCAGGTAAACGGTCTCGGTGACGCCATCCTTTCCTGCGTAGGACCAGCCTGCGGTCTTGCCCGTTACTGAGTCTATCATCCAGAGGAATGCACCAGGAAGCGGCCTGCCGTTGAAGTCCATTATCCTAGCCGTTACAGGAAGGGAATGGAAAAACGGCCACGATGGGACG
>CAZZKR010000014.1:0-34820 GCA_964655015.1 uncultured Nitrososphaeria archaeon | reverse complement strand
GTCCAAATCGTTGTTCAAGCTCTCAACGATCGTATTTCTTCAGCATAGCATTTATACATCTCAATATCTCGTTCCGGAGGTATCTAGCAGTCCTTCTTTGTATCTCTTCATTACTTAAACCGAAGAGCGATTCTACCAGTTGATGCATCAATATATCGATTTGCACATATATCCTCTTCCCCTCAAATCCGCTATCTCCAGTATCCTCTGAAGCTCTTCAGGTGTTAGAACTCTATCATGCTATGTTATAATCATCCTCCCAACGTTAGGTATTCTAAGTGTTACTCAAGCTTACCCACGATTGGTACAAAACCATATCGTACAATCTTTCTCCCATTCTCATAGGAGACGCGTGTTTCTATCCGAGGCAGCGTCTTAACAAATTTTAGCGCCTGCTCTACCGTACTCTTTTTTAAGCCTGTAGCAGCGGCTATCTCCTCGACAGTAAAGAATCTACCCTCATGCCATCTGAGGAAGGCCCATACTCTAGCACGATAGCCAAACGAGAAAAGCTCTTTGTTTTCTTCTTGCATGCCTATAAATTTTGCTTAGTTCAATATATCTCTTTCTTTTTGAGAAAAGAAAAATATATATGCTGGTAATATATATTACCAAAATGGAATGGAAGGCCCTGTAATTTCACTAAACGAAATTTATAAAGAAAAGGGGTTGACGGTTTTGGAGTTACTGCCAAAATCTAAACAATGTGTAATCAATAACTGGCAGGTTCTGTCACCTCAAGAATTGATGAAATGCTTCAAACCTGATGCTAACATTGGTCTCAGACTGGATGGATTAACCGCGGTCGATATTGAGCGTGAAGAATTATGGGACGTCTTAATCGACTTAAATGTTGAGGTCATGGCCTCGAAAACATGGGTTCAAAAGACGGGGAAAGGTTACCATATCATCTTTCGTGGAGAGACTAAGCCCTTTAAGGTTGATGGCTTCGTAGAACTCAGAAGCGGAAGCAGACAATACATAGTTGTGCCCCCATCGATCCATCCTGAGACTAATAGACCTTATGAATGGTTAAGCGATATCCAGAAAGTACCGATTGCGGAAATTTCGAAGGATGACCTTGAACGTTTACGCCATAAGCTTGAGGTGCTGAAAAGGTATAGAAATTTTATTGAGGCTATGGTTGAGTATTGGAGAAGGTATCATCGACACAATCTTTCTCTATGGATTTCGGGTGTCTTGTACAAAATAGGCTTACCATTCGAGGATGCTGAAACTGTTTTGAAAACAATAACATGTCTAGCTCGAGATGAGGAAATAAATGATAGGGTTCGAGCGCTGCGTGATACTTATGAAAAGCCCGCCGGCAGGGTTAAAGCGTGGAGCGGTTTAAGGGAAGAATTGCTCGAGATTGTTGGCGATAGGGCTGCAGTAATAAATATCTTGAAGACTATTCCAATTTATAAGTCGCTTTTGTTCGAAGTGAAGTCGTTGAAGGATCTGGTCGAGAATGCTAGGGAGATATCATACATTGTTAAACCTATTATCCCCAGAGGAGCGTTGATACTGTTAGCGGGTCGTGGAGGTATTGGGAAATCGCTTCTAACGCTACATATGGCTCACTGCATAGCGAATGGTAAACCATTATTTGACTACTTCGATACTACTCTATTAAAGGTTCTGTTATTAGATAACGAAAACAGCCCATCGATTTATCGAGAGCGTGTTAAACTGCTACGTCTAAACTCAATCGAGCCAATCGACACAATCAGCTTTACAAACTTCAGGCTAGACAAGAAAGGTGCCATAGCTAAGTTAAGAACATTGATCACTACAAACGGTTACGGTATCGTTTTTCTAGATAATTGGACAACATTTACGAGCATAACAGATGAGAATAAGGCTGCAGAAGTTTCAAACCTATTAACTAGGCTTAGAAAGTTAGCCTATGAAACGAATTGTACCATTGTCTTAATCCATCATCTAAGAAAATCGTTACCCTACTCTCATAATGTGGACGAAGTTCGAGGTTCAAGTGTCTTGGTTAACGAGAGCGATTCAGTGTTATTGCTCGAGAAATCGGTTGCACCTAATGAGAGAATCGTTAGAACCTTAAAAAACCGTCTAGGAGAGGAATTCGCATTTAGACTAAACTTTCGGTACGACGAAGAAGGCATACTAAACATTGAGTATACTGGAGAAGTTGAAGAAACCTTCGACTCAAATCTAATTAAGGCTGCGAACGAGGTAAAGACCTTCATGCAAGTGAAGAAGATTGCTAAGAGAGGCGAGATATTCAAAACCATAAAGGGATACAGTAAAACAACCTTGAAGAGAGCGTTAAACTACCTCCTCATTGCAGGCGAACTTGTCAGGGAAGGCTGGGGGGTATACAGGGTTAGAGAAAGCCTCGATACAGAATTGGAGGGATGAAATATTTTGGGTCCTTTGGTTCATTTGGGTTATATATTATATTATTATATAATGAACCTTTGGCCCTTATCGTATTACTACTTATTCTCATTCAACAAGCCTGATATGGGGATGGGTATTCTCTAAGCATAGGAAGGTGGCTGATTTGGCTCGATACATTATTTTAACATACCCGAGGCGTGAGCTACCATTCAACCCACTGATAGGTTTGAAACGCTACAGAAAATATTGTAAGCTATTAGTCGATCTATGGCAGACACCCTTTAAACTCTCTACGAAAGGTGTCGATGAACTATATAGATTCATCTTAGAATACTCTAGGAAGAGAAATGTCCAGAACAGGATCCTTGTCCTAAATGAGGATATAGTCTCGTTTAATATTCTATGCATAGACCTAGAAGAGGTCTTGGAGAAGGTTTTAGAGATTATCTCTAGAAACCTTGAACCCTACAGGCCTAGGACATATTCATCGGAGGCCGAATCTGATGGCTAGAAACATGGAGCTCTTGATGAAGCGTATTGCATGCACTGCACATAACAGAAATGACGTACTGATATTTCCGTTACCCTGCTGCGACGACTTCAGAGATCAAGTAAACCTCTGTGGGATCTGTGTAAAAACTGGATACGAGACATATCAGAGATACATAAAATGGGCTACATGCAGAATCCTTGGACCCTCTGGAGGGATCAAGGAAGTCGAGAACCTCAAGAATTATCAGAAGCTCAAGACCAATGTTATGACCTCTAATGGAGGCCAGAAAACCCTTGAAGGATCTAAGGATGGGGTGAAGTGGGTAGCTAGGAAGGGTAGGAGTAAGTGAGCAAAACCCAAATCTTAGCAAAGCGAAGAAATAGAAGAAACACAAATGTCGCTAGCGAAGCCATCAGCTTAGAGCGTGAGCTTGCGGAAGAGCTTGAGAGGCTGAAGGGCAAGGTCGGCATGGGCTACGAGCTTCAGGTCAGATGGCTTCCTGCTCACAAAAAGATGCGCGATGAAAGGGAGCTCAGGGGAGAGGTGAAGGGTTCTTTAATCTTAATTTATGACAAAGAGCTAGAAGATGCAATAGAAACTCTTAGGCATGAGTTTATCGAGTGGGTTTTAGACCAGATAAATGAACCTTATAGAAGGTTAGTGAACCTTTTGATCAAATCCATAGAAATCGATGCGTATTTAAAGAGAGAATTTGTTGCCAAAAGGCTCGAGAAGCTCCTTCTCTGAACTTATACAAATTTCAAAGTAATACTGCTACTTCTACTTCGACGTTTAACAGACTCGCCCCTTCCAATATATCGTTTCCTCGCAGCTCTCGTTATAAGGCCTTATGTGTTCATAATTTCTTTTGAACACCAGATTTGGGTTGAGTTTGCGCAACACGTATTTACAAACAGGTTCCGAAACAATCTTGCAGGATGTTTTCGTATCGACGTTAAGCGAAAGGGACAGTCTGAGGATTGGGCATGGGTTTTTACAACGCGTGACGAGCACATCATCTTCAAGCCTCACAATCTCTACATCATTCTCATGCAACCTGAGGAAGTTCAAATAAAATAATTTGTAGACATCATTCATCGATTTGATTGGACGTCGTTTAAGAGTCCACATAAAGCCATAGACGAAGAAGATGGTTTTTGCAATTGCTAAAATAAGGTTCTTCACAATTTTTGGGACGTTCAATTTTCCGGTAAAGTTTTTAAAACATTCGAAATAAAATCTTTTCATGGGTAAGGGTTTAAAAATTTTGAACGTTTTTCTTGGCAGCAAGGCCCGAAGGGGTTGGCCGTCACCGTTCTACGATTATGAGGCAAGGGTAAAGGAGTGGGTTGATAGGCTGAGTGGACTAAAGCTCCAGATACCGGTGGAGTTCGTGAACCGTATTGTCTCGAATATGGATGAGGTGAACAGGTTAGAGAGAGAAATCAGCGATGATGTCGATGCGATATTTGTATATCTGATAACGTCTGAGAGTACGCGCTTTACTTACTTGGCCTCAAAAAGAATAGCTGACCTAGGGTACGATTACATACACAAGTACGGCGGATACGGTATACCGACAATTTACGTGATAGACCTTTACGGTGGTGACATCTCAGGCCTACCGCTTATAGAGGACCTGAATAGGGCTGGCAGAAGGTTTTTGATGATCTCCTCGAATGACGTGAATGAGATAGCTAGAGCTCTAAGAGTCGTCTATACGGTCAAAATGCTAAGCTCGTCGAAGATTCTCATCATAACTAGGAGGGAAGCTAACCCGGCAAAGTACCTTAGTCCGCAGTACGTGAGTTTAGTGAGGCAAAAGTTCGGTGTAAGCTTGGAGTATGTTGATTATTCTGAGGTTAAGGCGCTCTATGACGAAGTAGATATGAGTGTCGCGGAGAGGCTTGCCAAAGAAGTGATAGAGAAGGCTATTGAAGTCAGGGAACCCTCAAAGAGTGAAATAATCAAGGCCGCGGCGATTTACATAGCCTTAAAGAAGCTTTTAGAGAGACATGGTGCGAACGCGCTTGCTATAGACTGCCTCGGCTGGCTTGAATACGGTAAGGTCGAGATGCCAACGACACCATGCCTGGCCTTATCTTTGTTGAATGATGAAGGCTTTGTAGCGGCCTGCGAGGCGGACGTCCACTCAGCCCTGACGATGCTGGTCTTCAGATATCTTGCCGACAAACCTTCTTTCATATCGGATCCAGTTGTTGACACTGCGGAGAACGTCGTAATTCACTGCCACTGCACGGCACCCACAAAAATGGATGGACAAGTAGCTCGATATATTATCAGGAACCATGCGGACAGCGGCGATGGTGTTGGGCTTCAAGTATTCATGCGTGAAGGTGCAGAAGTCACCGTAGCAAAATTTATCGAGGGTCTGGATGAGATGGTCATTTCCGTAGGTAAGGTCTTAGGGAATGTCGATATAAATCGCGGCTGCAGGACGAAGGTCAAAGTATCCGTTCCTGACGCTCGTAGGTACCTTTATGGATATAAAGGAGGACTTCACAGAGTTCTAGTATACGGAAACCATCTTGCAGCTCTGGAGGACCTATCGAGGCTCATGGGCTTCATGCTGACGTTAGAGGGCTGAATTTTCAAAAACTAAGCAAATTGTTAGTTTGGCTATATCGACTCTATAGAAGGCTGAATTGCTATAAGGGATGATCATGTGAATATCCGTGGCACACTTTACCAGTAGGGAGAATAGGTTAAGCAAACCTTCTATCGGTGTAATCCTTAAGGTGCTTTCCAGCAAGGAGTTTAAGTCCGAGATACCGGCAAGAAGGTCTACGGGTAGATGCTTTTCTTTGAAGACATTAGCTCCAAACATTTATGAGCTGCGCTTATGCCATTATAATAAGTAGTATGAGAATTAGGATAAGGGCCTTTGCGACCATTAGGGAAGCCATAGGCACCGGCCAAACGGACTTGGAGATACCTGACGATACGGACGTCGAGGGTCTTATCAAACTCTTAACGCAAAAGTTTGGTGAGCAGTTCAGCAGGCTAGTCTTGGCGGGCGAGGGGAAGCTCGCTCCGTACGTAAAGTTTCTAGTGAACGGTAGGGAGATAGATTACTTGGATGGTATGAGGACGAAGCTGAAGAACATGGATGAGGTTGCGATAATACCGCCTGTAGCTGGAGGATAGAAAACAAAAAATAAAAAAGAAAATAAATTTGGCACTCTACAGTATTCCAAGTGCTTTCAGTTTACTTTCCGGAACCTTTCCGTCTTTTGTCCAGCCCCTCTTTTCGTAGTACTCATCCAGCAACTTGTTAAAGGTCTCCCAAGTAAGCCTCCATCCCTTTGCGGGTCCTGAGCGCGCTGGTTCCACGACAAGCCTCTTCGGAAGTACGTCATCCTTCCTGTCGAACCCGTTAAGCTGATTGTAGTATCTCTCGAGGTTCCATATTCTTTCTCCAGTCTTCATGACTTCATCAGGCGTTATGTCCCATCCAGTCATGCCCGCAGTTAGCGCAGCATAATCCTCTACGGTGTAAGCGAAAGATGAGAACTTACAAATGTCTAAGGAGTCTATGAAGGCAAATAGGTTCTGGAGCATTATCGTTAAGTCTACCTTTCCTTCCAGCGCCAACGGGTCTGTCTTGTATGGTATGCCAAGTATCTCTGAGGCAGGTGTATAGCTCCTTAAATGACATGCGCCTCTGTTAGATGTAGAGTATCCAAGTATGAAACCTCTTAAGCCCCTTGGATCGTAGGCAGGTATGCCTTGCCTCTTAACGGTCATAGAGATATCCACATCACCAAGAGCCTGCGCCGCTCTGTATCCACCTTCTGCAAACAGATTTCCTATTCCTTCCCTGAGCGCTATCTTCTTTATGAACTCTGCCAGTTTGTCCACATCGCCGAACCTTACCCCCTCGGCTTCGGGTATGTATCCCTTCTCGGTAGCCTCACATGCAGTTGCCAACGTAACACCGGTGCTTATTGTATCAAGGCCATAGTAATTGCAGAGATAGTTCAGGTAAGCTACAGCTTCTATGTGACCTACGCCAATCATCGCACCCAAAGACCAGCACGTTTCGTACTCCACACCTTCAGACTTAAACTTGTACTTGCCATCCGTAACCTCCGTAAGCCTCTTACAGTGGACGGGACATGCGTGGCAGGATGGTGTCTCTTTGAGTATGGTTCCCCTCTGGTTCTCTCCGCTGGTGAAGTAAGCGAACTCGAACTGCACCTCCTTGGCGTTCCTCGTCGGGTATGCACCAAGCTCGTTTACGGTGTTGACCAGGACGCTGGTTCCATAAACAGATAGGCCACCCTTTCCGGGCGATGTAACCGGACTCTCGGCGATATGCTTCAAGGCCGTCTCCCTTGCCTTCTCAAACTTCTCGGGGTTCGCAGGTTTTGGCATATTTTTCTCCTCACCGATTATGACAAGGGCCTTCACCTTCTTTGAACCCATCACTGCGCCCGCTCCCCCTCTTCCGCTCGCCCTTCCCGCATCATGCAGTATACAAGCCTCCCTGCAGAGGTTCTCGCCCGCAGGACCGATACCATAAACCTGTATGCCTGTAGGCCCTAACTTTGTCAGCTCACGTGTGTCCCCATACTTTTCTCTAAGCATCTTGGTCATTGTGAACGTATCCTTGCCCCATAATGCCGATGCGTCCTCGAAGGTTATCTTCCCATCCTTCGCTACCAAGTAGACTGGCTTGTCACTCTTATTTTGGAGTACTATGGCATCGAAGCCGGCCCATTTCATCGCAGCACCTGCCCAACCGCCAGCATGACTGTCCGTTACAGTACCGGTAAGCGGAGATAATGTAGAGGCACATATCCTTCCGCTCATCGGTGTGAGCGTTCCAGTGAGCGGACCTACGGATATTACCAATATGTTCTCTGGAGCAAAGGGATCCGTTCCGGGCTTTACCTTGTCATAAACGAACTTTGCACCAAGACCCCTGCCGCCTACGTACTTCCTTGCTAGGTCCTCATCCAGTTCCTCATACTCAACCTTCTTATTCGCTAAATCAACCCAAGCTATTTTATTCGCGTAACCGCCTGCTTTAACCAATTTTTAAATCACCACAACGCAATATTTTATTGCACTAAAAATTATATAAAAATATCTTTTCTATTTATTGATTGTAAATACTAGTATGTATTAGACCCAGGCCTTTAGGTTACCTTGCAGTTAAAAAAAGGTTTAAATTCTCGGACTATCCCCCGGCAGCAGGGCTTATTATCGTAAGAACGTCTCCAGGGTTTATTTCACTCTCGTCTGGTGCATAAACGCCGTTCAACACAATCCTAGAATTCCTTAGAACCTTTGTTAAAAGCTCTTTTTCCATCAAGGGCTCCAGCCTCTTGTGCACGTCCTGCAAAACATCCGCTATCCTAGAGTTGTCCTTGATGGGTACGATGATCTCGGGGCCTGCGACTTCGCGTAGAAAGCCCATAAACTTCACTACAACCTCTTTCTTACCGGCCTCCAAGGTTTTAACACCAAACTTAGTTTTCAAAAAGAGGTATTTAAATATAAGATGCCACTCCTTGCGAATAAATTTGTTTTTATTCAATTCAGGCAATTTTAATAAAAAAGAGGGGGTTAAGTTGGTTTAATATATCTTGTTAATGACGAAATCTAGTCCAAGTTCTTGCAACTTGGCCTTAGTCGGCTTGCCGTTGGCATCCCATCCGGCCGCCTTGTAGTAGTCGTTCAGCATCGGCTCTAGCGGAACAGTCTTTCCCTTTGCCGGGCCTGAAGGCAACGGCTCATGCAAGCACCTCCACGGTAACGTGTCGTATTCCCTTCCGAAGTCGCCCACTTCTCTGAACCAGAAGGCCCTCGTCAGGTTGCTCGCTCTTTCTCCGATCTTTATGTACTCTTCAGCCGTATAGTTGAAGCCTGTCGCGGCGTTTACCATCGGCAAAATGTCCTCCACAGCATCGATACCAAATGTAATGAATAGGCAGACACCCGTGCAGTCCACGGCAGCAAACACGTCGTTTAACGTCTTAACCCATGCACCCTTTCCTTGTATGTCGTAAGGCAGGTAAGGAGGCTCCCTAGGTGCAAGTCCTAAGCACTCCGCCCCGAACGTCCAAGGTCTCAGGTGGCATGCACCCCTGTCGGACCTTGCATAACATAGGCCCATGCCAAAGGCAGCCCTAGGCTCATAAGCCGGCATTTCTAGACCCTTAACATGCATAGCGAACTTTTGCGAGCCCTGTCCTATCACGTCTGCCGCTCTTCTTACACCCATTGCCACGAGCTTTCCGAGCTTACCGGTGACAGTTCCTCCTCTGACTAGGGCCTCTATCAATGCATCCTCGTTACCGAACTTGAGATTCACACCGTCTGTGTCCTCCTTCGTTATCAGCCCCTTCTCGAAGCACTCCATAAGGAAGCCTATCGTGTTTCCTGCGGATATGCCCTCAAGGCCGTAGAGGTCGCAGAGGAACTCTGCAGTCGCTATCGTGTTCTTATCCGCAATACCGCAGTTTGATCCGAGCATAGTGAGGTTCTCGTAATCAGGCCCCTCGTCGACTATTCCCGCCCACTTTCCGGACTCTATTATGGCAACATGCGTACACTGGTTTATGCACCTTGGGCACGGCCTCCTCCTCTGTCCTCCCATCCATAATGTATCCCTGAAGCTCTCGCCGCTTATCTCGTCGGCGTACTCGAAAACACCTGTCTGGAAGTTCCTAGTTGGAAGGGCACCCGCGGCGTTCACACCAAGCACTATGTTTGAGGTGCCCATCTGCTGGTGCCTTCCTTTTGCACCGGTTATCGGGTTCTTTATCAGCTTCTCCCTAGCAGCCCTTGCAGCCTCTTCCAGCTTCTCACGGTTGGCGACGGGCACTTCCTTGTGACCCTTAACTACGATGGCCTTAAGCTTCTTGAAGCCCAAGACAGAGGCAGCACCACCACGACCCGCAGCCCTGTACTCCGCTATGATCGTCGTTATCAATCCCAACTTTTCCGCAGCAGGACCTATCGTCAAAACCGTGGGCTCTATATCGGATCTGTGCCTCTCTTTCAGCAACCTTATTGTCTCATAGGTGTTAGCGCCCCATATGTCGGATGCATCTCGGAGCTCAACCTTGTCGTCCTCTATGTAGAGGTACGTCGGTTTCTCGGCGATGCCGCCAATTATAATTCCGTAGTAACCTGCCGCCCTCAGCATGTCAGCCCATGTTCCGCTCGCATAACCATCTGTCCAACCTCCGGTCAAAGGCGATTTTGTCGCCACACAGAACTTCACGGAGCTGGGCGCGACAGTCCCTATCAAAGGACCGCACATTATAGCTACCTTGTTCTCTGCACTGAACGCAGGAACCCTTGGCGGTATCTCGTTAAATAGATAGTAGGCAGCCAGCCCCTTACCTCCCATGTAGTTCCTGAGAATTGCCGGATCAACCGTCTCCTTAGAAATACTGCCTTTCGTAAGGTCAACCTTTAAAATAGTTTCCGACCTCATTGCGTTTTTAGTATCTTACATACATGGTTAAATATTTTACGGAAAACTAAAATGCGTCAAATGTCAAGAACTAAGTTAAATCTTCATTTCGTCAAATTCTCAAAACCCCAGCCGACTGAGTTTTTATAATAAATCTAGCTTTTTTTAACAAAAAGCGGAGGCACGTAATCGTTTAAATCTACGCTACAACGACTCTAAAACATGCGCATATCCCAGCAGATATTTCCGAGACCAGTAGCGCTCATAGCGACAGTCGATAGTAGGGGCAGGGAAAACGTCATGTCAGCCAGCTTTTTGATGCCGCTCAGCTTCAACCCAAAGTACGTGGCCGTTGCCATAACGCCAGAGAGACATACTTTTTCGAACCTTAAGGAGGTCGGTGAGTTCACCGTGAACATAGCGACTTTAGAGATGCTCGAACAGGTGAGGATTTGCGGCAAGTACTCAGGTAGGGATGTCGATAAATTCAGTATGGCAAAACTGACTAAGGTGCCCTCCAAGAAAGTTAGACCCCCCGGCATCGCTGAGTCACCGATAACGCTTGAGTGTGTGGTCGAGTATATGGGCCTATTCGGCGATCATTACCTTATCGTAGGAAGGGTAGTTGAGGAGCATGTAAGAAAAACAGAGTTCAGTCCCTTACTTCACTATGCTGGAGACAGTTACATGGAGGCCCGTGCCCTGAAGTCTTGAAAGTTTACATAAACTCTACGCTAGAAATTACTTTTGGCCAAACGTTCCAAACATAGAAGTTAAGCCCGAAGCTCCGACTCAGGTATCAGGGAGTTTGGCGCCAAGCGTTTTACCAATTCAAGCTCGATAAAGGGCAGGATTGCACTGAACGCTAAGATAGCGACGTCTTGAGACGAAAGCGGCACTAACTGGAAAACACCCCTCAAAACGTCCAAGCTTATTATCATGCATAGCATGAAAACTTCCCACAGGACGGCAAGGAGTAGCCACTTATGCGGCTTGACCTTGGTTATCGGGTACCTTATAGAGCGCAGGTTCAAGGCAAGAGAGAGCTCGATAATGACGAAGGACAGGAAGAGGACAGTCCTAGCGGCCTCGATGCCCCTGCCTATATTCGAGAAGAAGAGCCAGACAAAGAATAGTGTGTGGATTGGAACTATTAAGCTTAGCAGAAATCTGATTTCACGCGAGAATACCGACTCTTTCGGATCTCTTGGCGGCCGATTCATGAGTCCGGGCTCGGGCGGTGCTAGGCCGAGAGCTATGGCAGGGAGACCGTCAGTCGCCAAGTTTATGTAAAGTATGTGGACTGGCAGTAGAGGGAGCGGAAATCCTAGTAGCACGAGTATGGCCATGGTCGCCACTTCAACTATGTTGCTCTCGAGTAGGTATAGCAAGAACTTCTTGATGTTGTCGTATATCCACCTGCCCATCTCTATCGCTTTTACGATTGTCGCGAAGTTGTCGTCGGACAGTACCATGTCAGCCGCCTCCTTCGAGACTTCTGTCCCAGTTATTCCCATGGCGACGCCTATGTCAGCTTGCTTCAGCGCTGGTGCGTCGTTCACACCATCGCCGGTCATTGCGACAACTTTGCCCCTTCGTTTCCATGCCCTAACTATCTTCAGCTTGTCTAAGGGAGAAACCCTTGCGTAGACCGTAACTTTCTCGCATATCTCGCTGAGCTTGGCCTCGTCTATTCCTTCCAGCTCCTGCCCTGTCAGTACGATGTCTCCCTCTTCGTATATTTTCATACTTTTGGCTACAGCTACAGCGGTTTGCCTGTGGTCACCGGTAATCATCACGGGCTTTATCTGAACTTGTTTACACACTTTGATGGCCTCTATAGCGTCTTCTCTCGGAGGGTCCATCATGCCAAATAGGCCGATTAACGTGAAGTCCCTTTCTAGCTTCTCTGCATCTGTATACTCCTCCTGATTGACCTTCCTATATGCAACCGCTAAAACCCTGAGACCATTTGCCGCCATCTCGTTGTTTGTTGTGAGTACCTTCGACTTTAATTCCTCCGACAATAGCACCTCTTCCCCATCCAAGAGAATCTTGCTGCAAGAATCTAGGACTACCTCGACCGCTCCCTTCATGTATGCAACCAAAGACCCATCCGGCGTCTTGTGTACGGTTGTCATCTTCTTCCTTTCCGAGCTGAACGGAACTTCGAAGACCCTTGGGTTTGCTTTTCTCAGCTTTACTTCATCGATTCCAGCCTTTCTTGCAGCGACAACGAGCGCGCCCTCCGTCGGATCTCCCACGATAGCCCACCCTTCATCAGTGCTTACGAGTTGAGCGTCGTTACATAGTGAGCCCGCCTCGAGGAGTAGCTGAATCACTCTGTCAGGTTCTATAACTTTTTCACCCTCGAAAAACTCTCCTTTCGGCTCGTAACCCGCGCCCGAGACCTTGATAGTCCTTCCTGAAACGAAGAGTTGCACGACGGTCATCTCACCTTTTGTGAGCGTCCCGGTTTTGTCAGAACATATGACTTGCGTGCAACCAAGCGTCTCTACCGCTGACATCCTCCTGATTAAAGCATTGTGCTTAGCCATTATGTACATGCCTATCGCTAACGTACCCGTGACTATCGCCGGTAGCGCCTCCGGAACTGCTGCCACTGCTAGGGCTACAGCAAATATCATCATCTCGACGACGAAATTAACGGTCAGACTGTCGTACAAAAGCAGCTCTTCAACAATACCTGCAATAACTATCAAGATTATTACAATTAGTACAACTTTCACGAGAAAATTGCCTATCTCCTTTGTCTTCCTCTCTAGCGGTGTCTCTTCCTTTTCGATTGTTGCCACCGTTTTGGCTATCTTGCCGAACTCGGTATTCGACCCCGTAGCAACGACCACGCACTTACCTTTGCCATACGTAACGGTAGTGCCCGCGAACACCATGCAGCGTCTATCAGCGATACTTGCATTAACAGGTGATGGTTCAACCACCTTTGAAACAGGTACCGATTCACCAGTAAGGGGTGCCTCGTTAACTTGCAAGTTGACGACATGAATGAGCCGTGCATCCGCAGGTACCTTATCGCCCGCCTCGAGTAGCAACACATCACCAGGGACTATCTCCCTCGTTGCCACGTTGACTACTTTACCGTCCCGTATGACGTTGGCCCTTGGACTCAGCATCTTCTTCAGGGCCTCGAGTGCCTTCTCTGCCCTCAGCTCCTGGACGAAACCCAAGATTGTTGCCGCCATCACTATGACGAATATCAGTATAGAGTCAATGAGTTCGCCCAAGATTGCCGAAATAACTGTGGCGACCAGTAATAGCAAAATCAGAACGTTCTTAAACTGATTGACGAATATCCTTAGACCAGAAACACCCTTCGGTCTTTCTAGCTCGTTTGGGCCGAACGTGGAGAGCCTACTCATCACCTCTTCTGTAGTAAGTCCTTTCTCTGGGTCGGTCCTAAGCTTGGCTATGACTTCATAGACGTTCATCGAGTGCCAATTTTCGACTGTAACCTTGTCACCTTCCATTTTGCCACAGCAGAAACCACTGAAGGTGTTATAAAGGATTAATCGCGACGCTCAACCTTAAGCAACTCCCCTCCTAACAGATATTCCAACGGGCATGACGTACAACGGCCTCTCCTCCTCTGGCACTCCCAAGACTTTTCTAACCTCGTCGTCGTAGAACGCTCCGATAGCGACGGTTCCCAAACCCATGGCCGTGGCCTGGAGGTATATGTTTTGACCCACGTGCCCAACCTCTATATGCACATACCTCTCACCCCTCGTTCCGTACCTTCTCGTGGTCCTAGCATATATCGCGGTTATGATGATGTTCAGCGGTGCCTCCCTGACCCAACTCTGTCCAAGACATGCTGACGCCAGCTTCTCGCTTACGTCGCCGCGTATTATTAAGTCCAGAGAATGGTCTTCTGGTCGATAGTGGTACACACCAGCCTCCAGTCCTTCTACACCACCGTCTTTCACTACGGCATAAACTTCGAGCGGATAGGTGGCGCCCGCAGATGGAGCGGCTCTTAACATGTTCCTACGGTCCGTTATCCCTTGGGCACACCACATAAGTTGTGAAACTTGGTCGAGTGTAAGCTTGCCTGGTGCATACCTCCTTTCAGACCTACGCCAATATATCGCCTCCTCGACCGACACGTTACCTTTCAAGGATGGACTGCGAAGTGCTATCCTGTTTGGAGACTTTAGTGGCATACTCCATCGCCCTTTTCTAAGATGCCTTTTTACATAAATAAGCTTAGGCCCTTATTATTGAATAAACTGCAGATTGAAACAAACTTTTTTAATTTCTAATTTGCCGATACCTTCGATGAAGTCTAGTGTTAGGGAATCGGGATATTGGCACAGGGCATGTTTTGTTGACCTTTCTGACGGCTCCGTAAAGTATTTCGACCCTGGTAAGGATGTCTACAAGAATTTCATAGGTGGAAAGGGTTTAGGTGCGAAGCTCCTATTCGATAACACGGAACCTAGGATAGACCCACTGTCGCCAGACAACGTTCTCGTTTTCTCCGTGGGGCCGATAGAAGGTCTTGCCCTCTCAAGCGCTGCTAGAATGGCATTGTGCTTTAAGTCACCGCTAACCAACTTTTTCGGCGAGAGCTATTGCGGCGGCTACATAGGCACCGAGATGGCTAAAGCGGGGCTCGATGCTATCGTGGTGAAAGGCACATCGAAGAAGCCGGTCTATCTCTACGTTGAGGACGGCGAGGTCCAAATACGTGACGCATCTGATCTTTGGGGCTTAAACACCTTAGAGACTGAGAAAGCTCTTTGGAAGGAACACGGCGATAAGGTACAAACAGCTGTCATAGGACAGGCGGGCGAGAATCTGGTCAAGTTCGCATGCATAGTCCACGGCATATACCAGCACAGCGTTAAAGGACTAAGGGGTGGCTTCTTCGGCAGGACCGGAGGAGGAGCTGTTATGGGAAGCAAAAAGTTGAAGGCAATCGTGATAAGGGGGACGCTCGAGGTCGCTCCGGCCGATGAGAAGGCATACGAAGAGTTGAGGAGGGAGGTCTCGAGTAAGGCCAGGAATACGCTAACGACGCTCGCGAAGTATGGCACCTCGGGCATAATGGCCCTCACACAAAGCACAGGCTCTCTACCAACTAGGTACTATCAGGGCGGAAGCTTCGATGGTTACGAAAAGGTCGGACCAGAGACTATGAACAGCACGATAGTGAAAAAGCACATAACGTGCTACGCGTGCCCGGTAGCTTGCGGTAGGCACAGCATCGTTGATTACGAGGGTAAAACCATAGTCTTGGAGGGGCCTGAGTACGAAACCCTTTACGCGCTGAGCCCGCTCTGCGGAATCGATGACCTAGCAGCAGTCGCGGCGGCTAACGAGCTTGCGAACCTTTATGGACTTGACACGATAACCCTAGGCAACGTCATAGGCTTCGCCATGTACTTGGCAGAGCGTGGTCTTCTCAAAGAAAACGACATAGGCGTAAAGTTTGGGGACGGTTCATCTCTCGTTAGAGCGGTGGAGGCCATAGCTTTTAAGAGAGGTCTTGGAAAGATACTCGCTGAGGGTACAAGGCGTGCTGCAGAGATTCTAGGATTTCCTGAGCTGGCGGTTCATGTGAAAGGTTTGGAGTTCCCGGGATACGATCCAAGGGGATTAAAGGGCGTTGCCCTTGCATATGCCGTATCGCAGAGGGGCGCATGTCATCTGAGACATGTTGCTTACAGGCCGAACCTGACAGGAAAGCATCCGTTCAAGCCTGATGTGCCCGTTAACAGGCTGGCTTACGAGGGACATGCCGAGTACGTCGCAGAGCAGGAGGACTTCTACGCTGTCATCGATAGTCTGATAATGTGCAAGTTTTACTCCTTACCGACGATAGGTCCAATATTATGGGAAGGTGTAACGGCCATATACAACATGGCTACCGGAGCTGGTGTAAATGCGGCAGAGCTTAGGAGGATTGGTGAAAGAATCAACAACCTCATCAGACTCTATAACATCAGAGAAGGGTTGACAAGGAAGGATGACTACTTGCCGGAAAGGATGTATAAGGACCCGTTCGCGTTCGGTGCATCGAAAGGTGAGGTCGTAGATAGAGGGAAATTCGAGCAAATGTTGGATGAATTTTACAGCATAAAGGGGTGGACGAAGGAAGGCAGACCCAAGCCGGAAAAGCTTGCTGAGTTAGGTTTGACGGAATACGCGAAGAGAATAGGGCTGACGTAGGCGACCCTGGAAGCATCAAGCCCGAAATTCTTAAATGTAGCCTCCCCATTCAGGGGAGGCGGAAAAAATTATGCCCGTTTTGAAGGGGCAGGTGTTTTGTATGTCAGAATCTAAGCAGTCATGGGAGGAGAAGAGGCAGCAGATAGTTCAGATACTCGAGGCTATAGCAAACGACACCGGAACGCCTAGGAACATAAGGAGGGCGGCCAAATCTGCGAGCGACGCTCTTTTCGATGAGAGGTTCATACCTGCTGTAAGAGCGGCGAATGCCATCGAGATAATTGACGAGATAATCTCAGACCCTAACATGCCGCCCTTCACGAGGACGCAACTCTGGATGGCAATGTCTTTGTTGGAAACCATAAGGGCTGCTCAACAATGAAGTTTCTGTCAACGTCAGTAGCTATCGTGACGTCAGCATGTGTGAGGGCTGAGTCTATCACTCTTCAATGGTGAGTGGGTTATTGAAGGTTATGGTGAGGGGAATCTACTCTACCGCATTACTAAGGCTCATTTTAAAGAACGGACACGAAATATCTTTGCCCACAATCTCCCAGAAGGAAAGGTTTGGGGTATGGTCCACAGAATCGCCTGACGTGATGGTAAGTGATACGCAAGATAAGCATGCTGTGAAGATTCTGGGAAAGACGGAATACGTTGAAGAATTTATCAGGATATTGAAAAAGGACGTACCTTCCACAATATTTGTCGGAAAAACAAAACAGTTAGAGAACCCTCAAGGTAATGTTCAACTAATAGCTGCATTTCCGTTGAATGCGAAGTTGGAGCTTGACACACTCAGGAGCGAGGTAACTTATACTGTACCATGGCACCACTTTTGTAGGGCTGGTAGCGAGAGTCTTTCATCGATGGTCTCTTTCGCAGAACAGTTACTCGAAGAGGGTCTGGTCCAACCAGAGAAAGTTTACGCACTCTTTAAAGAATACATCTCAAAACTAACGCCTAGGCTAGGTAGCAACATACGCATCATCCATTCAAAGTTGGATGGAAGGAATATTGTCATGGGTCCTGCTAAGGTCATATGGAGGGGGAACGGCATAATTAAGGTTCGGAGATTGATACTCGGGGGCGGTGTTTATGACGGCCTTAATGTGCCGAAGTCGCCGGGAGATTATGCTATAACGGAGCTCAAGAAAGAGAGCATGTACACGGTCACGAAGTACTACTCTTTGAACGGTAGCCCCAAAGGTGAGTATTATAACATATGCACACCAATAGAGATGTACGATACGTATGTCAGGTACGTGGACTTGGGCGTGGACGTCGTAAGACCTTTCGGTAAGGAGCCGAGAATTATTGACCAAGATGAACCAAGGGAGGCATGTGCCGCTGGTAAGCTGCCAGAGCACATAATGAAAAAGGCATTCGATGTAGCAGAGGAACTCGTGAAACAACTGACCTAACTCATTATCTTACATACTTGAAGACTACTTCGTGACAACGGCCAACTTGAGTTGCTTTACTCCTTTTTCCTTCATCATCCGCTCCGCAAGTTCCTTTATACTCTTCGTTTTTCCTTTTACCGCAATTATTTCTAAGCAATTGTCCTCGTCAAGATGCACGTGCATCGTGGACGTAATTATATCGCCATGCTCGTGTTGTATGTCTGTTAGGGATTCCTCCACACCCCTGCTCTTGTGATCGTATAGCAGTATCAAAGCACCCGCGACATCGCCGGATTCATGAGCCCACCTATACTCGGTCAGGAAGTTCCTTATCGCTATCTGTATAGCTCTTGACCTATCATAACCGACCTTCTTGAGCGTGTCATCAAGCTCCTTCAGTAAATCGGGCGGTATGGAGATGCTGATCCTAGCTACACCCCTCCCCCTCATACCCAGTAGATTAAAAGCGCGCTTTGTATATTTATGAGCTATTGCCCGCCGAGTTGTGCGTCCTTCTCACAAGGTCTCCAATCCAAGAACCGCCGACTATCCTGATAAAAGCGCCTACCCTTTCTATTTTTTGGACGATGACAACCGACGGCGCTAAAGAGAGAATGGTGTGAACTACGTTGTAGGTTGCCGTAAGTAGCATGATGAGCAAAATAAGCTCCAACTCGGAGCCTAAACTTAAGCCCAGCGTCGTTGATAGCAAAGAGTTAACGAAAGCGAGAGACTCTGGCACCGCTACCACTAGGATTACGTAATTCATTGCTCCCATTACGGCAACCCTGACCAACGTAGCCAGCGTGCCCATGTGTAGCAGGAGCGAGCCAAGGCGGCACCGCTTAGAGTTGGCGAACATTCTGGAGCCTAGCCAAACGCCCGCGAGGGTGGAAACAACCGCCAAGAATTTCATGAACGGTCCTATCGGCCAAAGCCATTCACCCACCGTCACGAGGGTTAACACCACCCAGTACACTAGCGAGGTCAAGAGGCCCAAAGAAGGCCCGAAGGCTAGGAACGAAAAAACCACGGGGAGCTCTGCCAAGTCAAACTTAAGGTAAGGTAATAACGGGAAGGGGAAGCTGAGCCTGAGCATCGCTATGGCTGAGGAGAGACCTCCGAATACCGCTGCGACTGCGACCAACAAACTCTTCGAAGTCCTCTCCCGCTCCATGTTGTCAAAATAAATCCCTAGAGGATTTACTTAAACCTTAGTTTCTACCAATTTTTGAGTAAAAAATAGAGGTGGTTGCTAGGTCTTTCTAATAGGCAGCGATGGAGGACTCAGGAAGGAGAGTATTTGGCTCTTGAAACCATTGTGACCTGCGAGGGCTGCGGTAAAGAATCCCATGACGGTCACCTCGAAAGATCCTTTCAGGAGTATCGGAGCCCACAAGCCCGACAGAAAGGCTGGTGCTGCTGGTAAGAAGAGCGGCACCATCACTGCAAACACTAGATAAATCCATAAGGCCTCAGGTAGGAAGGCTAAAATCACGACCGGGATGTAAAGCCAGGTCCTCGAGTCTAACCATCTTTTAAAGGCTCTTGAAAGCAGGCCAACCGTAATTCCCATGATGGCCTTTCCAACACTCGTTGTGATGCCCAAGGGGCCAAGGTGTCCAAGCGGTCCGAACCATATCGACGGAAGGATTCCCGCTATGAAGCCTGTCAGGCCGCCTAGGGCCCAACCTCCATATATGCCTGCTATGATTGCCGGAAGTAGGGAGAAGTCGAGCGCGACCTGCTGAATCATCGTCGGTATGACAGTTATGGCCGCCAAAGCGTTCCCTAATGCTCCCATCATGACCGCAAAGGCCCAGTACCTAGAGTTCAACACAAGTCCGCCTCTTTGTAACCTATTTTATTTTGCTCGTTTAGCTATAAAAATTTTTTTACAAAATTAATATGATTATTTTTGTAAATTATTGCTCAATTTGTGAAAATTTATTTGACGGAATAACTTCAGCTATTTTAAGGAGCAGGCCCATGAGCCACTCTTGGTTCTTTAGCGATAAAACTCTGGACCTACCAACCTCGTAAATTTCCACTATGCCCGCCTCTTCTAGCGCTTTTACGTGCCTGTAAGCTGCCGCATAGTCCATCTTTAGGCTCTCGGCGACGGCCTTTATGTGGAGCGGCCTCTTGCTGTCCGCCACCATGAGGAGTATTTTAAGCCTCGTCTTATTGCCCAATGCTTCAAATAGCCTCGAAACACGCTCCACCTGTTCCTCAGTAAACAAATTTGACATTATATTTTTACAGTTGGATTTTAATATATAAACTTTAAAGGCTCGAATTTATGATGTTTATGTTATAATTTCTTGACGTAAGGACAACTTCTAACCGGTTGGAATCGTGCTGTCAAAGCAACGTCCTGTCACGTGCCCATCCGTGTATTTTACGTGCTTTTCGCCGAATGTGTAAGCTTAATTTAAAGGGTTTAAGTAAGGACAGTACATCAGGCTGCTACATGAACAGGGGAATCTTGGTAACGATTGAGGGCATAGATGGTGCTGGCAAGACGACACAGGCAAAAGCCATAGTCAGGTGGCTCAAGAGGAACGGTTACGCGGCGAAGTACACGAGCGAGCCGACTTCTAGCGGTGTAGGAAGGTTGTTGGGTAAGCCGGACTTCACAGCATCTCCGGCTCTGGAGGCGCTTCTATTCGCGGCGGATAGGATGGAGCATGTGAGAAGGGTAATAGAGCCTGGCCTTAAGAAGGGTTACGTGATAGTCTCCGATAGGTATGTGCACTCCTCGATAGCATACCAAGGCGCGATGCTCGGAGATATGGATTGGGTGAGGACAATCAACAAGTTCGTGCCGAAACCGGATGTGGCCTTCCTTTTAGACGTGGAGCCAAGGGTTGCGCTCTCTAGGATAAAGAGACCAAAGAGCAGGTTCGAGCGGCTTGAGCTCTTGGAGGCCGTTAGGAATGCGTACTTGGATATGGCCACATCTGGCGAGTTGATAATGCTTGATGGCACGAGGCCGCCGAACCAGGTTACCGAAGAACTCTTAGCTAAGCTTAGACCTTTCTTACCTAATCCGAAGTGTAAGGGACCATGAGCAGCATAGGCGAGGCTTACAGAAGGCTTAGGGGACTCTGGTTGGACAGGCCCCACAACTTCAGCTGGGTCGATAACATGCTCGCAGCCTGCGGTAGGCCAGTATCAAGGTCTCAGGTCATGTGGTTGTACGAGCAGGGCATAAGGGCGCTGCTCAGCCTAACCGAGAGCCCGCTTCCGAAGGAATGGTTGGAAGAAACGGACATCGTTTACATGCACGTGCCTATGAAGGACCACGAGCCTCCGAGTGTTGAAGACCTTGAGAAGTGCGTCGAATTCATAATGTCCAACATCAGCGCCGGCAGGCCCACGGCGGTTCACTGCGCGGCAGGCTTGGGAAGGACCGGGACGGTAATCGCCGCGTACTTTGTCGCCTCGGAGAGGATCTATCCGAACGAGGCAATAGAAAAGGTCAGGAGATTAAGACCCGGCTCCGTCGAACCATTGCAGGAGGCATCCGTATACGCTTTCGCGGAAAAGGTCTTTAACGAGCTCTGAAGAAATGTCTAGCATGGATGATGATGTTGAGGTACACTGAGAGGATGATGAAGGCTGCAGTAGCTGAACACAGTATACTATCGGCCCATGGTACTCTCTCCCCTTAGCAGAGTATGAAGAGTATTTAGTTAAGCATCCGGGAAAAATTTTTCCACAGGTGCTGAACTAATTGGGCATCATCAAGGCATTTCGCTGAGCTGTTCCTTTATCCTGCGCGCTATCTGCGGTCCTATGCCCGGAACGGACATCAATTCATCAACGCTGGCCCTCTTCAGGTCCTCTATGCTCCTGAAGCCTCTGGTGTAAAGCGCCCTCGCCCTAACCCTGCCTATGCCCTCGAGCCTCACGAGAGGTATTAGCTCCTCCTTTACACCGTGCCTCAGCCTCTCTGTCATCACGCGTAGCGGGTTTATGAAGTCGACCGCCTTTATGAGGTTCGCTATCTGATGGGCGGAGTAGCAGACCCATTCAGCCTTCTCCCTCAGTGCCGCGAGGTCGCCCGGCTCGACGCCCAGCCTTTCATACATGTCGCCCTCGCTAACCTCGTTCACCCATGCCTCTAGCACCATCACGTTCTTTAGAGCTTCTAGGTATGCTTCGTAAGCTTCGGGCTCCTCGTCAGGGTCCGGCGGTTTAACGGGTAGCTCTTCTTTGTGCTTCTCGTAGTAGTTGGCGAGCCGCTCGAACGGAATCCTGGCCATGGGTATGGACGGTACGTCAGGCGTCATGCAGAGCATCTGGAGAAGCGTTACCGCTGTTATCTCCTCTACCTTTGCCTTCATCGCCTCTATGAGTCTAACAGCCGTCAGCGGGTCGATGTAAAGCTCCGAGACCCTCTTGCCGAGCTTCGTGGCGCTCAGCGTTCCGTCTACAAATTCCACCATGCCGTGCTTGTCCAAGAATTCTACGGCTCGCATGATTTTGTCCTTCACACCGACGACGCCATACTGGTATCCGAAGAAAGTCTTTTCGAAAAAGCTGAGAAGCTCCTTCATACTTTCTGTAGCCCTCGTGGCTATCAACGCCAGAGTCTGTATCCTAATATGCCTCTCGCTCGAAAGCCTCGAGTAAATTTTCTCTGGCAAGCCCATTATGTACCTGCTGAGTATCATCTCGCGCTCCACTTCTTTTCTTGCTATGCTGACAGCGTATCCCACTTCGTCGTACCTCGGCCTTCCAGCCCTTCCCGAAAATTGTTTGTATTCCATGACCGATATGTACTGCATGCCGTAAGTCGGCTCGTACCTCCAAAGCTCCGGGATTATCACCGTTCTCGCCGGAAGGTTTACACCGGCTGCAAGGGTCGGCGTGGCACAAAGTATCTTCAGGCATCTGTTCCTAAAGGCCTCCTCGATTATCTGTCTGTGCTTGTAGCCGAGGCCGGCGTGATGGAAGGCGCTTCCCCTGACCATTAGCCCGGCAAGCCTCTCTGTGAAGCTGGAGCGCTCGCCTTCGCTCATCATGTTCTCGGCAGCCTCCCTTAGCATTTCAGCCTCTTCGTAGCTGATGCACTCCGGATGCCTGCTCAGAGCGACGGCAGCTTTTTCCGCTAGGCTCTCTGCCTTCCGTCTGGATAGTGCGAATATCAGAGCTTGTCCGCCTTCCATAACCGTCCATATCGCCACGTTAAGCGTCGGGTCTGATTCGTAGTTCTTCAGCTTGAGGCTACCGTCGTTAAACTCCAGCTTTCCCTCAAAGTAGACTGCCTCCTTGAGCGGGACGGGCCTCCACTCGCTTATTACGCACTCGCAACCCAACCAATCCGCCAACTCCTCCGCGTTCCTTATGGTTGCGCTGAGCGAGAGGATTTGTGCGCTAGGTGCCATCTGCCTGAGCCTCGTTAAGACAACCTCGAGCGTAGGACCTCTCTCAGGCTCCCCTATAACATGTATTTCATCCGCGATTATTAACGACACATCCCTCATCCATTCCGCACCATGTCTCAGGAGACTGTCCGCCTTCTCATTCGTGCATATTATGACGTCGTAGTCGGCAAGCCATCTGTCCTCGCTATCGTAGTCGCCTGAAGTTGCCGCCACCTTTACCTTTCTATCTTCTCCGGAAGCCAGCAACTCTTTAAACTCACGTAACTTTTCAGACGTCAGGGCTCTAAGCGGTGTGAGGTATATTACCTTGCCGCCCTTTGAGAGATGGATTGATGCAGCCAGAATCGCTACCAACGTCTTTCCGCTAGCAGTCGGTGTCGCTAGGACAAGGTTCTTCCCGCTCAAGACGTTCCTTCTTATCGCCTCGACCTGCGGAGGATAGAGTTCCCTTATCCCAGCCTTCAAGAGGTTTGATTTGAGATAATCTGGTATCGGAAGGTCAGTTATGAGCATGGAAAGCACCAAAGTTTTTCAAACATCACGCGATTTTGTAGCTACCTGGCTTCGGTGTATAAACTTTTCCCTCAGTTATCAACCAGCTCAGTATCCTGTTTATCTCGGGCTCGCTAAGTCCGTTATCCACTAGGGCAGCTTTCAGCTCCTCTTCCTCTGCAACTCCCTTCCTCTCCTCGAACTCCTTTATCGTGTTCAGGACGATGGCAAGCTTGTCCCTAACGCTCTTCGGCTTTCCTGTCATGATGACGTCTATGTCTGGCTTTCCGGTCTTGACATCTATGCCGACCTCTTGCAAGCTCCTTTTCATCAGTAGGACGACAGCACCAGCATCCTCCTCCGTTACCTTGTCCCTCAGTGCCGCCCTAGCCCTCGCCTCTGCTAGTCTTATTAAAGATTCCAGCTGTCTCGCGGTTATCGTGACCGTAGAGGTCTTTTCGTAAACTGACCTCATCTGGAGGTAAAAATCCTCTAAGATCTTAAGCGCTCCAGGCGTGAGCTCAGGGTTCACCCTTTTCGCGTACGCTATGTACTTCTTAAGTATCTCTGGTTTTATCGGCGGCGCAACCGTCGGACTACCCGTCGAATGGAGCGCGAGTATATGCGAGGATACTTTTCTATCTTGCTCCACGTTTGGCTCATCTCTTAGTACAAATATGAGGTCGAACCTAGAAAGCAGGGTTACGGGCAGATTGACGTTGTCCGTGAAGGACATGTATGGGTCGTATCTGCCGAGTGCAGGGTTGGCTGCTGCCAGGATTGCGGTCCTTGCGTTCAAAGTAGCCACTATGCCGCCTTTGGCTATGCTCACCGTCTGCTGCGCCATGACCTCATGCAGGGCCACTCTGTCTTCCGGCTTCATCTTATCTATCTCATCTATACAACACACTCCCATGTCCGCGAGGACCGTCGCACCGGCTTCCAGCACCATACCACCACCCTGTTCCCTTATGACGGCGGCGGTCAGGCCAGCCGCCGTCGTACCCCTTCCCGAAGTGTAGAGACCTCTCGGCGCTATGTTGGCAACATATTGCAACAGGGCACTCTTTGCCATTCCCGGGTCCCCGACTAGTAGTATGTTCACGTCGCCCCTAACCTTCACACCATCCGGAAAGACCTTTGTCCTACCACCGAAGAGCAGTAACATTATGGCCTCCTTTACGTGCTCAAGCCCGTAAATGCTAGGCGCCAACGAGTTTATTATCTTGTTGTAAATCAGGGGGTCTTGGGCCATCTGCTTGAACAGCTCTTCCTCCTCTGGGGTTATTTGGAGGGATTCGGGCTCTTTGCTGACGGTCTCTACCCAGACGGCATCCAAGTAAGACTTGAAGGTCCTCAGAGGGGCTTCGCCCGTCCTTTCTTGCGTCGAAAGCAGTATGCTCGTTATCAGGACCCTGTCTCCCGGCCTTGCTCTATCCACCAAGTCATCTCGTAACCTCACCTCGATGACCCTCGGTAGCTGACCCGGTGGCAAGTCCTCGGGCTTCTCTTGAACACCAATCACTTGGTAGTCGATGAACTCCGACTCTTCCTGTATCAGGTCGAACGCGGGCCTCCTTCCCCTACACTGGGGACTCGTGCACCTTTCGGGCTGCCTTAGCCTAGGCGCGTTGTTTTGAGGCACCCTATACTTCTCGCCGCAGTACCTGCACTGAAAGACCCCTACATCCAGCATCGGCTTGACCACGGTCGCCCTTACCACTATGCCGTCCACCATTATCAGCTTCCTTAGGTGCGAGGACCTTATCTCCCGTATCGGTGTAATGACGGGTAGGTTGTGAACTCTCGCATAGAAGTTCGTTATCTTCGCGGCATACTCTGGGCTCTCTATTTGGAGTTGCTTGTAAGCAGCCCTGCTGAGTATTGGTAGATACGTTAGGGGTTCGTTGACTATTTTATGGGATAGCTCTTCGTCGAACGCTATTAGGTCGTTGAAGTCAACAGGTATTGACCTCTGGTTTGTGAGCGCCGCTCTTGCGAGCAAAGCTCTATATTTCTCGCCCTTGAACAACTCCACGAGCCTTTCCTCAATCGGAACGCTCAAACCTCCTCACCTCCTTTCGGACAGACGTGAGATATCCATTCATTAACGAGTCCTATAATCAACTCGAAGAGCACACTCTCTTCCGGAGTCATCCTGTTAATCGTTGCTGGTCTGATTCTCTTTGCCGCATACGAAAACAGCTTCAGTAACCTGAGCGAGATTATGTCCATCAACCTCCGCCTAACTTCATCGGCCTTTTCTTTGCTTGCCTTGGACGTTTCCTCTATCAACCTCTTTGCGTCCATGTAAAAGTACTTAGGTACCTCTTGGAGTTCCGTGACGTTGTTCTTCTCCTTCCACAATAGCTGTGATAGGTAATTTAAATCAACTATAAGCTCCGCTCTTTTTGCTACACCTGCCTCGACAAGCTTGTCAGCAGCCCACCTTCTAAGTTGCAAAACATTTCCCTGCTTTAGGTTCTCCATGATGATGCCTGCTACCTCTAACCTCGGCACATCTTTCAACAGCACTACCTTGCAGTAAGCATTCAGGTATTCGAGCTCAATCTCTTTTAGCGATTCGCTCAGAGGCGAGAGCTCCGGGTCTGCGTTCATCGTTATATTGTCGCTTCATGCACGCTTAAAAACCGTTAACTTCCAAGGAGCTCTCCGAAAGTGGAACGAATTACCAGAATATTTGCTCCGTCCCATTTTCTAAACATTTAAAAAGAGGCTCCATAAACGCTAACACGAACGGAAAGCATGAGAGAAGATTTCTTCCTAAATCAGTTGACAAGGTTTGAGGATACCGGATTGGGAATGATAGTGTGGCTTGTATGGCTAGCCCTCATGATGTTGTTCTTGTTCTATCCTACGATGAGCCAGAGGATACAGCTCGGCTACATGCTAAGGGACCTCGAGAAGAAGTTAGCGAGGCTCAAGCTAGTTAAGGACGAGGTCAGGGATAGGACGATAGAGACGATAAAGAGGGTTGGAAAGCCCGAGAAGGACCCTGCGCAGGATATAGACAGGCTCATGGAATTTTTCGTGATAGAGCCCGAATCTATGGACCCATACGGCATAGTCTACAAGCTGGAGCACATACTGGAGACCGGCGAGTCGAAGTTCGAGGATGAGATTAGGAAGCTGAGCCCGGCAGCTGAAGAGTACAAGGTTAAGACCTTGACAAACCTAGTGGAGGTCGCAAGGACAACCAACTACCTGTACCGCATAGTCAGGCACTACTACCTGCTCGGAAAGAAGACATCAAACATCTACCTGATACTTCAGCTGCAGATGCTGATGCCCCAACTCATGGAGATAACGGAGGCGCTCAGGCTTGCCAGCTATGCGTTCGCTTACGGTCAACCGATAGGCGATGGCATCGGCGTGTTGGCGGCTGCCAAGCTGGCTTATGGTAAGGAAAAGGCACGATACGAGATAGCGAAGGATACGACGGTATCAGAGATAGAATTCGAGAATAGGAGGGTGCTGATTGTCAGGGCTACTGGACCGGGAGGGACAGTCGGCAGGCCGGGAGAGGGCGTGAAGAAGCTCATCGAGAGGGAGGGCGACAACGTGAAGCTGATAATAACGATAGATGCCGGCTTAAGGCTCGAGGGCGACGAGTCTGGCAAGATGGTCGAGGGGGTTGGCGTCGCCATCGGAGGGCCTGGAGTCGACAAATACAAGATAGAGGAGATAGCGAAGGAGAGACAGATACCGCTGTACGCCTTCGTCATCTACGAGTCGATAGTCGAGGCGATAACGCCTATGAGGGAAGCGATAGCGAAAGCGGCAGATACCGTGGTCGAGAAGGTAAAGAGCGTCCTGCTCGAGAAGGTTCCGGCCGGTTCCACGGCGATAGTTGCTGGCATAGGGAACACCGTAGGCATAGGCTGAGCTGAGAAAATGTTTATAATGAGCAAAACAGTCTCCAAGGAGTAGGTGTGATTATTGGAGAGCTTTCCGCCCTCTAAGATGGCGCTGAGGTACGTGCCGCCGTTGACATTCCTGAAGTGCACTTCGTGCGGTACAGAGAACTCTAGAACCTTCAAGGAGGAAGACTACGTTTTTAAGAAGACGAACGAGATATGCCCCAAGTGCGGAAACAACGAGATGCTGATAGTGGCGATATACGTCAAGGAAAAGGAGAAGAAAGCACTAAGCTAGCACCTTGCACCCATCCTCTTCCACGTACACCGTACATTCTGCCTGCGCCACAGGCTGTCCCGTCTTCTCGACGAGCACCGGGTACTTGCGAATCCTGCCGGTTTTAACGAGCCTTTCGTGAACGCTTAAGATGTCTGGAATTTTCGGCTCGTGTAACCATCTCGGCGAGTACGGCAGGCCCTTAAAGTTCTCTGCTATGTACTCGACCAGAACCTTCTCATCCGGCTTTAACTTCGCCATCGGAACCTTCTTGACATCCAGCATGAATATCGTGGATAGGTCCGCGTCCACCACGGTGCCTGCGGCATTCGCGAAACTTACGAAAGGCTCTATCGCGTAAACAGACCCCTTAGCAACCCTCCTTGGGTCCGGTATCGCAACGTTCGGTATGGATACCCCGCCGTGAAGGTTGTACCTCGATATCTCATGGCCCGTAAGATTCCTGATGGGCTTAAACCCAGCCTTTTGTATTGTGTTCTGAATCACGGCGCCTATCTCGCCAAGTCTCGTACCTGCCCTTATGAATTTTACAGCCGCGCGTAATGCCTCCTCGGCCGTAGACACGAGCAACTGCTTTTCCTTCGAGAGTGAAACGCTTATCGCCGTATCGACTATGTACCCATCAAGATGCACACCTAGGTCTACTTTGACGAGTGCGTTCGGAGGTACAGCGGATTGGTCATTCGGCAGTGGCGAGTAGTGAGCCGCAACCTCGTCCACGCAAACGTTGCAAGGGAAGGCAGGCCTTCCGCCCTCGGACTCTATCATCGCTTCTACGGCCTCGCATATCTCTATCAGCTTAACGCCTTCCTTTACCAAGCTGTAAGCCCTTTCCTTTACGCGGGCCGCTATCCTTCCAGCTTGGAATAGCAGGTCGAGCCCTTCTTCATTCATCGTTTATCCTCCAATATGCTTCTTGCGAGGTCCATGAGCCCCTCCCTTTTTTGTTGATGTTTCATCAAGAAACTCGAGACTATGCCCGCAAGTTGAGACTTGCAATCTCCGCACAACCTAACACCAGTCTTGCATTCCCAGTAAATATTCCTCAACTCATCATCACTGTCGATGAAGTGATTGGTCATGAGTTCGAAGACTATGCACTTCTCGGGCTCGCCGCCAAGCTTTCGTTGCTCTTCAACAGTTCCCCTGCCGCCAGTAAGGGCTGACCAGATTTTTCTCTCAGCAAGCTTAGGGTCGTCCGATAATGTCATCATACTCATCGGGTTCCTCTTCGACATCTTCTCCTCGCCCAACAAGGACTTCGTCAACTTATGGAAGACGGCGCTCGGTGGCACGAACTTAAACTTCTTGGCGATGTCCCTAGAGAGTCTTATGTGCGGGTCTTGGTCGATACCTACCGGTACGAGGACGGGTTTCGGGCCACCATGTTCCTCAGTTTGGGGCAACATTATATCCCCGACCTGAACTAGGGCAGACAGATAGTACTTGATCTGCTTAGGGCCGTAAATCGCCTCCAGCATGTTAAACGTTACGGCCGTCGAGAACACAAACGCCATCTTCTGGACTAGCTTTTCTTCGGACTGCTTGTATATGTAGGCCCTCTTATAGTCCAATCCGAGCGCAAGAAGGTCCGCGACGTTCCCTATAGCTATCTTGTGCGATTCCTCGAGAGGTATGCCGTTGTCCGCAAGCGCCTCGAGGTCCGCTATGCAGTAGTGGGCTACGGCCTTATCCGAGAGACTCTGATAAAATATAATCTCCTCTGCAGTCATCATCGTGCCGAGATGAAACTCGCCCGTCGGCTTTATCCCACTCATAACAGCATATGCTTCGTTCTTTCTTATACTCTCCACAATCCTCTGAAGGTCTCTATGGCCAAACTCGACCTTCCTCCTTAGTAACCTGTGCGTTGATGGAAAAGCAGAGATAAGCTCGTCCGTAATCGGCTCTATCCCAAATTCTGTCATCAATGTTTCATAATCTGCAGGTAGCGTTGAGTTCCACGGGTCTATCGGCCTTCTGCCGTCCGACAATCTTTTGCACCTTTGGAGAGGACTTTCAAACCTAAAAATATAAACATATAGCTAAAACTTAAAGATGGTGTAGGATAGCAAGAGCGAGATTTATCTCATCCTATGCATCATCTATTTCGGGTTGGCGAGCGAAGTCAGGAGATTAAAGACAGGCGTAGTAGGAATGGATGAACTTTTGGAAGGTGGAATTCCAGAAGATTTCTTCGTAGCCGTAACGGGAGAGCCAGGTTGCGGAAAGACGATATTCTCCATACATTTTATCAACCAAGGAATAATCGAAGGCGATAAATGCATCTATGTCACGACCGAGGAGAGCAGGGAGTCAATAATAAGACAGGCGTCGCAGTTCGGCATGAGATTTGGGGATGCGATGAATGAGGGAAAGCTAATCATAATAGATGCGCTAATGGGTAGGGAGGATAGGTGGAGCCTCCAAAACCTTGACCCAGAAGTACTCGTCAGCAAAATAATCGAGGCGAAGAAGGAGCTCGGTTACGGTAGGGCAAGGGTAGCGATAGACAGTCTGTCAGCATTCTGGCTTGACAAGCCCGCGATGGCTAGAAGGTATAGCTACTTCATAAAGAAAGTACTCTCAAAGTGGAACTTCACAATCTTGGCAGTCAGTCAATACGCGATAACGACTGCCGAGAGCTTTGGGTGGGGAATTGAGCACATAGCGGATGGGATAATCAGGTTCAGGAGATTATTGAGAGGGGGCGAGCTGAAGAGGTTTGTGATAATTGAGAAGATGAGGCAGACGAATCACAGCAGGTACTTGCATGAGATTGATGTAAGGCCCGGCGTTGGTATGGTAGTTTTGCGAAGGGTAGAAATGAGAGCCGAGGATTATAAGCTTCCGCCAGAAGTCCTAAGAAAGATACTCGAAGCTAAGAGAAAGTCGGAGGAGATTCTCTGAATGGAATGGGAGAGGATTCTGGAGCATTACTCCCGGAAGGATGTGAGGCATGAGATAGCTGAATATTGTGCTAATCGCTGGGTCGCATTACACTGCGAGGAGTTTGACAAAAAAGGGAAGAAAATCATACTCAGATATGATAATTACAGAAGACCGTTGAGGATATTCTCGGAAGACGATGTTCAAAGATTGCTTTCTGAGAACGCCAGATATAGGCCGAGGGCAATATACGCATCTGCGCACGTTTACCGAAGTCTCAGGTCAAGGGAGGACATCGTCGACAGGGAAAACATCATCACATCCTCCCCAACTCTAGACATAGATTCTAAGGACGGAGATTGGAGGGGCGTCGTCGAGAAAGCCATGCAGGTCATCAAACTGCTGGAGAAATACGGAATAGTTAATTCCGTCTTCTTTAAGTGGAGCGGCAGAGGTGCACATGTTCACATTCACCAAAATGCATTCAGCGAAGAGATAAGGAGGAGGATTGACCCAATTGATATATCGTATTCTGTAACAAAGTATATCGCAAGTATGCTCGAACCGGGAGGCGGGGCAGTCGTTGAGGCAATAATAGACATTCAAAGGGTCTTCACAGTACCACTTTCGTTCCATAGGGATGTTGACCGCGTTGCCGTTTGCGTCCTGCCCGAGAACCTGTCCGAGTTTAGCATCGATTGGACGCTTCCAGAATCTTTTCAGCACTTCCCGAATGCTTGGAGGAGGTTTTCACTAGGAGAGGGTGATGAGTTGGCAGAAAAGGCCTTCATGAAAATCGGGCCATACGTCACGGGTAGGCCCCGAAAGAGAAAGCATAGACCGCTTGATGAGGAGATACTCGATATGATGAAGAGGTTAGAGAATTACCCGTAACGGAATTAGCATAATCTTATATTGTGCGTTCGTATTTTCATACTTTCATGTGTCAGGAATCAGGCGACCTGCCGAGCAGGGCCGCAAAGCTCGCCAAGTATCTTGGCGAAGAGTTTAGCGGATGTTCGCAGATGACGCTGAAGGCCCTTCAGGAGACCTTTGGTGTAGTAGACCAGAACGTCTTCATGGCGGCAACGTCGCTTGCTGGCGGCGTCGCGAGAAGTGGAGAGGTATGCGGAGCGCTGCTCGGGGCCCTCATGTTCGTCGGCATGCTCTGCGGCAGGAGAAAGTTGGAAAGGACGGGCGAGTCAAGGGACTACTCGAGATGCATGGGCCTGTCGGTCAAGATATACGATGAGTTTAAGCAAGTTTATGGTAGCGTCAGATGCAAGGATATACAACTGAGGCTTTTTGGTAGGGTCTACGACTTAAGAAACCCCGAGGACCTAAAGATTTTTGCAGAATCTGGAGCGGCGAAAAAGTGCGCTGATGTTATGGCAAAGGCCGCCGAGATAGCCGCAAGGTGCATCGTAGAAGAAAATTTCAATGCTTAATACGCTCTTTATATTAAGAAAAGATGATGGAATATGCTCGCAGGCTTTTGGTCCGGACCGTTCACTCGCTCGGGTAAGTCGGCCTTAGTGCCAAGGGGACCTTGGCATTATGCCCTGAGCGGCCTAGCGGTACACTACAAAGCGGACTCGGAGCTTTTAAAGGACGTCGTTCCGAAACCTTTAGAGGTAGATAACGGCGAAGTCTTCGCGTACTTAGTGGACGTGGTATCTTGGAGCCCCAACGCCGCCGAGGTTAACATCGAAGCACCGGACATGGTCCAGTATGGGGAGGCGGCTTTCTTCTTGAAGGTCAAGCATGACGGAAACACCTATGCCTATTGTCCGTACATGTGGGTGGACAACGACGTGGCCTTACTCAGAGGGTTGCTTGCAGGGTGGCCCAAGAAGCTTGCAAAGCTTGCGCTTACTAGGCTCCATCCGATGCTTCCAGCGTTCAACAGACCGAGAAAGGGTATGAAGTTAGGAGGCTACGCCATGAGGTACGGTTACGGTTTGTACAGCATAAGGGTTGAGCTGGAGGAGGAAAACCCATCGAAGAAGCTGCCGCTACTCGGAGAGTATCCCTTCATCCTGCCTAGGTACTTCGCGGACATAGCACCGACTCTGGGAGGCATCAACGAGCTCGTCGAATTCGTCGGCGAGGCCGATATAGAGGCTTGGGAGGGTAAAGGAAGCATATCCATAGGCGGCGGGTTCAACGACGAGCTGGATGCATTCAAGCCTGTTGGTGAGGTTAAAGGTTACTACTTTAACATGTTGCTAAAGGCTAAGTCGCTGAGAAGCGTAGTTAAAATGGAGGGCTTCTAAATTCAGGTCGTGTCTTTCAAAGGCCTCAGGCCTCGCAACTCGCCCAGCTCGTATGCTAATTAATCTCTCCACGAATTTTTTGTAAAGCTCAGTCAAAGTTTTTATGAAACAAGCAGTTTATAAAGGAGCGTGATGGTTTGACAGATAAAGTCGGGCACGTCCAAGCCGGGGTGCCCTAGCCCGGTAGGTCTGCCGAAGGGGCCGGTCTGCTAAACCGGTGGCCTATGGCCGCGCGGGTTCAAATCCCGCCCCCGGCGCCTCAACAAACTCCTTGAGAAAATCTAACTCGCTATGAGCGCAGCTTGCCTCTTGCCAACGACGCGAAAATTCCGACAAAGCATAGCGCGGAGAAGATTATGAACACCAGATTAACGCTCTTTATGAAAACCGGAAAGGACTCGGGCGTGATTTGGACCCTACCCATGTAGACGGCGAATATCGTCGTTACTATGCCCGTGCTCAGCATCTGCCCAACAGAACGCATGGTTGCGAGCGTTGCCGATGCGACCCCGTAAAACTTCTTCTCGACAGAGCTCATAACGGCATTCGTATTGGGGGATGAAAAGAGCCCGAAACCTAGCCCCATCAAAAGCAAGTTGGCGGCTATGAAATTTATGGCTGTTTGCTCGCTGAGGGAAGAGAAAAGAAAGAGCGACACGGTGGTCAATGCCATGCCAGCCGATGCAAGAATCCTTGGCTCAATCCTGTCGGAGAGCTTGCCAGCAACCGGTGAAAAGACAGCCATCGTTATGGGCTGAGTGAGTAGCACAATGCCGGTGTACTGAGGACCGAGACCCTTCACGTTCTGCAGGTAAAGGCTTAGCAGGTATCCTACGGCAAAAGTTGCGCTATAGTTTATCAGCGCTGCCAGATTGGAAAATGCGAATGCCGTGTTTTTTCTGAATAAGCTTATGTTGATTACCGGACTCTTTGTCTTCGATTCCCAGATTATGAAAGCTATGATACCCAAGCCGCCTATGGTTGTTAAAAGCAACCCTGACTCGTATGGGAGCAAAGAGACACCGTACATCAGAACAACAAGTGCCACTCCGTAAACTGTAGAACCTGTCAGGTCAAATCTTTCGCCCTTCGCTTCAGCCCACTCGTCGCTTAACTTCAAAAAGACGATGATGATCGTTATTAGAGCAATAAGCGCGTTCAAGATGAAGAGACTCCTCCAGCCGAAATTCTGCGTCATGAAACCGCCTAAGGATGGGCCCAGAGAAAGTCCTAAGTAGATCGATGCCGCGTTTATGCCGAGAGCTTTGCCCCTTTCAAACGACGGAAAAACCGAAGCCAGTATGGCGGTAGCCGTGGCGAATATCATCGCTCCCCCAACGCCTTGGAACGCTCGGTAAAGAATTATCAGAATAGGGGAGGTGGACGTGGCTGAAAGAAGTGAAAAAATCGTGTAAATTATTAAGCCGTACGCGAATATCTTCTTCCTTCCGTAGAGGTCTGCAATCCTACCGAATGGAACGAGGGATGCTGCGGTCATCAGGAGAAACGCCATGACGACCCAATTCATGAGGACGACATCCATCGCAAATTCTTTCGCTATAGAAGGTAGTGCGACGTTTACTGAGGAGCTCATGAAGGGTATGATGAAAGACCCAAGTGTGGTGACGAGCAGCGTAACCTTCTTTTTAG
>CAZZKR010000013.1:0-5205 GCA_964655015.1 uncultured Nitrososphaeria archaeon | reverse complement strand
CCACTGGACGAAGACTGCGCTAAGGGGTGGCAAGTTCTGCTATAAGAGGTGGTACGGCATAAGAAGCCACAGATGCGTCCAGATGACGCCGACACTTCAATATTGTAACATGATGTGTATATTCTGCTGGCGCTTCCACAGTATAAACAGGGTTAGCCCGTATAGCGGGGATTGGGATGAGCCCAAGGCAATACTTGATGGTTGCATAGCTGCGCAGCGGGAGCTCCTTTCGGGCTTCAAGGGCAACCCCAAGGTTACCGCTCAAAGGTTTAACGAGGCTATGGACCCGAAGCATGTAGCAATATCGTTAGACGGTGAGCCGACGCTTTATCCCTACATTTCCGACCTGATAAAGGAGGCAAAGCTAAGGGGCATGACAACGTTCCTCGTGACTAATGGCACCATGCCTGAGGTGTTGAAGGAACTCGAGACCCTACCTACCAATCTTTACATAAGCCTATACGGGCCTGACGAGGAGACGCACAAGCAGGTCACGAGACCGCTCATAACGGACAGTTGGCAGAGGACTATAAAGAGTCTGGAGCTTATGAGCTCTCTCGACTGTAGGAAGGTCGTGAGGTTAACGTTGGTGAAAAATTATACGATGAAGGATGCCGAAAAGTATGCGAGTCTGATAAAGCTTGCCATGCCCGAGTTCGTCGAGTGTAAAGCGTACATGCATGTAGGCGAGTCTCAAAGAAGGCTACCGAGGGAGGCTATGCCGAGCATGGAGGAAGTTTCCAATTTCGCTGAAGGGCTTAATAGGTCTTTGGGTTACGTGCTCGTTACCGAGGATTCGGATAGTAGGGTGGTGCTCTTAGCAAGACCCGATGTGGAACTATCAAAGATAGCCTCCTTCTAAATCTGCAAGGAGTTTAGGAAGGTCCGTTATTCTCTCTATTATGTAGTCGAAATTATTCCTCATGAAGTCAACATCAACTGTTGAAAATTCTGCAACACCAACGGACAGCATCCCTACAGCTCTTGAAGCAAGACCGTCTTCTGGCATGTCACCAACGGAGACTGCCTCCGACGGCTCTACCCCAAGTCTTTTGAGTATTTCCTTGAACATCTCCACCTTTTTCATACCTTCGCCACTGCCTATCCTCCTTGCCATTACTGGACCTATCGGAAATCCGTATCTTTTCAGGAAATCTATCGCCAACTGTTCTTTGGGCCTACCAGTCACGTAGCCTATCTTGTAACTCGGTGCTAGAGCATTAAGGGTTTCGACCGCACCTTCTATCGGCCTATCCAAAGAGTAGAGCTCCTCGCACTCGAGAAAGCAACTTTCAACCTTTTTGACGAGCTCACTGTTGGGCTCGAACCCAAGCGCCTTTACGATATACGGAAAACCTTTCTTCTTTATACGTGAGTGAAGCTCTTCGGGCACCGTTATGTTCAACGTCAGCTCAATCGCTTTCCTCTTCCTTTCCGTGTTATCGCATATCGTCGCGTCAATATCGAATATTATGGCTTTAAATCCACCCATGTCAAGCCCCTAACTCGAGACCTACTTCTCTTTGGCGAAATGCACTACGAGCTTTTCGTAGGTACTGCTTAACAGCTCAGGCATTACCTTAACGTCGCCCACGACGGTCATAAAGTTCGTGTCACCAGACCATCGTGGAACGACATGGAAATGGACATGTCCCTCGACGCCAGCACCCGCGACCCTTCCCAAGTTTATACCTACGTTAAAACCATCCGGATTCATGACCTTCTGCAAAATTGCTATAGATTTCACTATCAGCTCCATGAGTTCGTTCCGTTCATCAACATCCAGCTCCGTTAAGTTGCCCACGTGCCTGTATGGTGCCACCATGAGGTGACCGGGGTTGTACGGGTAAAGATTCATTAGAACGAAGCACTTCTTGCCCTTAAAGAGGACTAGGTCCTCCTTTTCGTTCGAGGATGCACCTTTTGTGCAAAAAATGCACTCCTTAGGCCCGCCAGAGCTTATATAAGCCATGCGCCAAGGAGCCCATAGCCACTTCAAGGCCGCCTTACTTAAGATTGAAAGGATATAAAGCCATTTGTATGTTAATCTTTACGGGGAATGAGGCCGCCGTCCCAGACTGAGCTTATGATGTCGGAAGAGCCGAGCCGACCCCGAATATTCGATCTATAAAAACATGCCAAACTTTTCTAGAAAGCTTCCTACGAGTACGCCAGCTATCATCAGTAGGCCGAAGCGGAACGCAAGTTGCGCTGTCAGCGGGTCTGCTGCATCAGGTATGCCACGCTTAAAGATTCTGACAAGCCTTATCGCGCTCGGTATCGTTAAAATTACGAGGAGTGTCGTCGGAGGAAGCAGCGTGGCGACCACTAGCGCAAAGAGTATCAAATAAGCGGACAGTATCGAGTATTTGTAGAAGCTGAGGGAACGCTCTTTTCCCAAGAGCATCGGGAGCGTAGTAATGTTGACCGTTCTATCATAGTCTACATCACGCATGTTGTTCGCGAAGAGAACAGTCATAACAAGCACGCCTATGGGCAAGGATGCTATCACGGGCAGAGCATCTATCCTTCCTGTTAGGACGAAGTAAGTTCCACCTACCATGAGAGGACCCCACGTTAATAGGGCAGATATTTCGCCCAAAGCCCTGTGCTTTAGCGGAACAGGGTCTGCCGTGTAGAAATAGCTGAAGAACAGACCGGCTATAGTAAAGACCAAAACGACAGGCCCCCTCACCAACGAAAGATACGTCGCAATACTTAGAACCACTGCGTAAAGAGACGCTATCATAATCCTGAACGGCTTAACATCTATCTGACCCGAAAGTAAAGGATGCATCCTGTATCTAGTGGTAGGTGCACCATCTACATCGACCGTATGCTTCACGTCATAATAGTCGTTTAGCATGTTGCTTGCGGCATGGAACGCTATGAGACCAAAAAGCGTGAGCAAGAAGTATAAAGGTTCGAACGAGCCGACCCTCCAAGCGAGAGAGCCGGCCAACCCTACCGATACTACTGTCATCACGAACGACCATGGTCTCGTGGCTAGGAACCAAACTTTCAGGCTCATGTTCGACCGACCTTCTGAAACGAGAATTCCTAAATAAATTTTAAGCAATCTATAACAAAACGCGCCATCTCTTTTCTTTTTTTATGCTACTGCCCCTTAGAGGTATTCGGGTATTACACCTAGGGCATCTATTCTCGTTACCCAAATTGTAGGCGACGACCTCGTAGCCACTCCTAGCTATCAGCAGCTTTCTGCACGTAGGACAATATGTGCTCTCGAGTTCCGGCAAACCAACGTTTCCTACGTAGACGAACTTCACGCCAGCCTCTTGGGCCATTTTCTTCGCAGCCAGCAACTTTTCGAGGGGCGTAGGTGGTGAAGCGTACTTATGCGCCGGGTAGTATCTGTTGACGTGCAACGGAACATCCTCTCCAAGTATCGAGACATGCTTTTCCACAACCCATCTTATACAATCATCATCGTCGTTGAAACCAGGGACGATGAGGAACACCATCTCCACATGCGCGTTAAGCTCTATCGCATACTTCGCGTTGCTCAATACAACGTTCGGGTCCACACCCCTCAAAATCTTAGTGTGGGACTTCGGGCAACCTTTTATGTCTATGGAAAAACCATCGCACCCCGATTCGATTAGGGCCTTCAGCGAGTTACGGCTGAAATATCCGTTCGTGACAACCGTGGAGTAGAGCCCTTCCTTTTTGCCAAGCGAAAACACATCCAAAAGGAAGTCGACTTGGGTAGCAGGTTCGTTAAAGCTGGCACAAAGACCTTCATCGCCGAATGCTTTCGCCATCTCCACTAAATCCTCTGGAGAGTATCTAACACCAGAATCTGTCGGAGGTCTGCTGAAGCTGATTCCATGATTCTGGCACCAAGGGCAGTAGAAGTTGCAGCCCCAGTTCGAGAACGTAAGCGCAGAAGAGCCAGGCCAGTAGTGGAAGAACGGCTTTATCTCTATGGGCCTGCTCTCTATCGAGCTTAGGAGACCATAACCAACATGAAATATCTTTCCGCCAATGTTCGCGTAGTTCCAGCAGATCCCAAAGCCGCCATCCCTTATGGTGCAAAACCTACTGCAGGCCCTACACCTCGCCTTACCTTCTCCGAGTTCCTCTTGAAATTTCGCAAGCGGATATTCCATCAAAATCATCAAGGCTTTAGATGAAATATAATCGTAGCGCTATGGAACTATTCCTAAAGACCTCAATCTTGAACCGAACTTCCTCCAGTCCTCGAAGAGGACGTCCCGAAGAGGCGGGTTCCTGAGGGCCGAGGCCGGATGATACATGGGAACGATTATCATGGACTGTGTTAGCATCGATACCTTGAAGAACTTTCCATGAATCTCCTCCATGGGTGCCGGCTCCATCCCGAATTTCTTCAAGAGATAGCTTGCCGCCACGTTCCCTAGGGGGACCAGAACCTCTGGGCTTATTAGGCCTATCTGCTCGTCAAGGTACGGTGTGCAGGCCTTTATCTGCTCCTCTGTCGCCCGGTTCTCCGGAAGGAAGCACTTGAGAACGTTGGTTATGTACAGGCGTTCCCTATTAAGTCCGGCCTCCTTAATGAGCTCATCGAGAAGCTTTCCGGCTGCCCCGACAAATGGTCTGCCTTGAAGGTCCTCTTGCTTTCCGGGCCCAAGGCCAACGAGCATGATCCGAGCATCCACCGGCCCTTCGTCGAAGACTACATTCTTTCGGGTCTTCCAAAGAGAGCACTTCCTACAAGTTTTGACCTCATTTCGGAGGGCCTCGAGTCTTGAACTCGGATCCAAATCGTTGGAAACTACTCTCTTAGGGCTTTAAGGTTTTGCGCCCGGTAAAGTAAATATATCGTCGCCCTGCTCAGCATACTCTCCGGATGCAGTTCATCCTTTACACTACAGGACGTTGTAACCTCTCGTGCGACTACTGCGGAGGGAGCTTCGACCCGAACGTCGTCCCATGGAAAGTGGAGTATAGAATCGGGTTATTGGATGACCTGATTAAGGGTGGAGACATCGTCGCATTTTACGGGGGCGAACCTCTGCTGAACATGGCATTCATGAAAGACGTCGTAGAGAGGTTTCCGGATGCGCGGTTCGTTGTTCAGACGAATGGGCTCTTGCTCGATAGGCTGAGTTCGAAGCTTCTCGATTCGCTCTCTGCAATCCTCATATCCATAGACGGCCGGGAGGCGGTAACCGACATGTATAGAGGTAAGGGGGTTTACAG
>CAZZKR010000012.1:0-34554 GCA_964655015.1 uncultured Nitrososphaeria archaeon | reverse complement strand
TCCAGGCGCCAAAAATACGCGACTTTTCCTAAACGGTAGGTGGTGAAGTTTCCCCTTGTCTCGATTTTTAGGGGAGCATTAACTTTGAGTAACAACAGGACCTGTTTTTTGGTCATATCATTCTCCTCGCAAAAATAAAATAAAAAAATTAATTTAAGAGCGGAACGGGCTTAAAATTAAGTTTGTCGTCATGAAAGCGATCGAGGAGTACCTAGAAAGCCACGAAAAAATGTGAGGACATGGATGGTCCATCCAATATTTAAGCCTTTCAGTATTTAATCCCTATATAAACTCCGGCCGTCCCTCGAGCGTGGAAACCGAAAATTCCGGCCTTCTATGGCATAGAGAGGCGATTTTTTCGAGCCTCGGTTACCCACCCGAAAAATTGGCCAGTTATCCTGGCTACCCTACCCCGCTTTACGTCCCGATAATCATTCTATTCATGGCTTTTTATATACCTTTGACCCTATTTTTAAAAGAAAAAGCGCCGTTTTAAATCTCCCAAATGTTAAGCATAGTTTATGGGATGTGGGGCATAGTTAGGGTTGTTAAGAGCCCTCCAGTTCTTGGGCGATGGTGTTGACTACGAGCTTAAGACTCAGGATGGGGGGATCTTGTTCATCACTTACTACATCGCATACATTTACTACTCCTGCGTCAAAAAGACACACTACGAGGGTAGATGAAGGGTATGACTATAAGCAATAAGCTTAGGGAGCTGATGACCAGGCATAGGATGGCTCAGGAGGGGCTGGCAAAGATGGCAGGTATCACGAGACAGACGATAAGCCAATCGAGAATGGGAAATATCTACCATCATTAAGGCTTGCATTCAAGCTCGCGAAAGTCTTTAACGTAAGAATAGAGGATATGATGATCCATAGAAATAGACCTGCCTGAGGTCATGAACATAAAGCATTATGAAGAACTTCTTCAAAAAATAGAGACACTTTATGTAAGCCCGATGAAGAATACGGGACAGGCTGACAATATGATGAGACGTAAGTAGTGTAGCTTAATCCGCTTCCGCTGAGGGCGCTCTGCTTTTATAATCATAATTCACCATGGCCAAGCCGTGACCTATATAAGCTGTTTTTTACATATTTTTGTAAAATTATGCGGCCAAATTTATACATAAGTTTATATGATTGCTGCAATAGCTGGCGTACAAGGGTTTGTATGAACAGCAAGATTACAGGATATTCCACGGTCTCTCGGGCATGCGTATATGAGCTTGTAGAAGATCCCTTGATTGAGGGGGCTTATTGTTATGCTGTCAGAGAGTCTAGAATATTTGGGGATAAGAACAGTCCGAGGAAGGGAAAGGTTAGGGACATTTATGATCTCGGCACCGAGCTCCTAATTTATCACACAGATAGAATCTCCTCCTTTGATGTTGTTCTCAAAGATCTCGTGCCTTACAAGGGCGTTTATCTCGCTCTCCTATCATCGTATTGGTTTAGGTTAAGCAGAGACGTCTTTCCGAATCACTTGATCGAGCAGGTGAATGAGAGGGCGCTGAGGGTTGTCAAGGCTCGAAGGATAGATATTGAGTGGGTTGTGAGGGGTTACCTCTACGGGTCGGCTTGGAGAGCCTACAAAGCTGGGGTAAGAGAAATATCTGGTGTCAGGCTCCTGAATGGTCTTCAGCTTGCCGAGGAACTCCCGGAGCCCATTCTGACCCCGACCACTAAGAGCGAGGTGGGCCATGATGAGGAAATATCGAGAGATGAGGCGCTGAGGAGGGGGATAGTTACAAGGGATGAATGGGTAGAGCTGGAGGAGGCTTCGATCAAGCTTTACGAGTTCTATCGGAGAGAGGCCAAGAGCCGAGGAATAATTGTTGCCGATGTCAAGCTTGAATTCGGGAGATATGAAGGTGGTTTGATCCAGATTGATGAGCCCGCAACACATGACTCTGCCAGGTTATGGTTGGAGAAGTATTATGTTCCTGGAAGATTGCAGGAGGCTTACTGTCTCGATAAGGAGTTCCTTAGAGTATGTCTGAGGACCATGGGGTATAATGGTGAGGGCGATCCGCCGAGGCTCGCACGGGAGGTCATAAGGCAGATTGCCCTGAGGGTTAAGGGGGCATATGAGGTTCTCGCTGGGATAAGGCCCCCACAAGATCTGATGCTGTTGAGTGTCGAAGAGGCTCTGAGGGGACTCGGTAATGAGTGATGTGCCGAGAGAGAACTGCGGCGTCGTCGGCATAAGATGTCAGGATGATAGAGTCGTGTCATACTTGTATTGGGCTCTCCTGACGTTGAATCATCGTGGTCACGAATCGTATGGTGTCGCGGTCTTCGGTCCTGATGGTCACGTAAGTATTGAGAGGGGTTTAGGTTTGATTTCAGACTTGGGTCTGGAGGAACTTTGTATCTGGGAGAGGGAGCTTAAGGGCTGGCTTGGGATAGGGCATGTCAGGTATGCGACCTCCGGCCAGCTATCCAGTAAGGCTAATCTTCTTGCGGACGCCCAGCCGGTTGCTGACGAGTATCTAGGAAGGAGCCTTTGCATCGCCTTCAACGGAAATGTGACAAATATCATTGAGGTGTCAGAGGAACTCGTCGATGGAGCGGATAGGAGGTCAGATGTCCACACGCTGCTCCGCGTCTTCTTAGAAGAGTATGTTAAGAATGATGACGTTGCCAGCGCCCTCAGGTTAATTTGTGAGAAGTTGGATGGAGCTTATGCGATCGTGGGTATAAACGAAAGCGGGGAATTGTTCGCGTTCAGAGATCCCCATGGGATAAGGCCGCTATCCTATGGATTCTCGGATGATGTTGGGCTTTTTGGGGTTGCGTCAGAGAGCCCCGCGCTCGCGGTCAATGAGATTAATCTGTTGGATGAACTTAAGCCGGGGGAACTCGTGACCATTGGAGAGGATGGTAATGTCGAAAGAAAGGTTATAAGTAGTGCATGCGAATGCTTCTGCGCTTTCGAATACGCGTATTTCGCTAGACCTGATTCGAAGTTCCGCGGCCGCTATGTCTATGAGGTTAGGAGGGAGCTTGGTAGGAGGCTTGCGCAGAGGTATCAAGAGGTTGCGAAGAATGTTGACGTAATAGTCCCGGTTCCGCAGACCGCAGAAGATGCTGCATATGGATTTCATCTCGAGACGGGAAAGCCGGTGGAGCCCGTGATCGTTAGGCACAGGTATCTTAAGCATAGAGCGTTCATAACACCAACAGAGCAGAGGAAGCTAATATTATTACACAAGTATAATCTCCTGCTGGATAGGGTTCGCGGAAAGAGGGTTGCCCTGATAGATGATAGCATAGTCAGAGGGGATACGCTGAGTCATATAATCCGCGTGTTTAAAGGTGCGGAGGCCAGGGAGGTTCACGTTTTCTCGACATTCCCGAAGATCTCAAGCCCATGTTTCTATGGGATCGATATGGCGACGTTCCAAGAGCTGATAGGGTTCAACAGGGATGAGGAAGAGGTTGCGAAGTCGCTGGGCGCGGACTCCGTAAATTATCAACAGGTAGATGATTTCTGTGATGCTGTAGGAACGAGGAATCTCTGCCTCGCATGCGTTACGGGGAGCTATCCGACCCCTTATGCCCAAAAGTTGGCGGAAGAGGGTAGGAGGCTCGCTCTCGAGGGTAGGGGAGTTGGGGGCAGGTTGCTCGAGGTAATGGGTGAGAGAAGATGCCGGGCCTGATAGGGATATATCCATTCGGGCTTGGGAGGGAGAATTGGAGGCTCGCGCGCTTCGTATATTATAGCCTTTTAGCTCTACAACACAGGGGCCAGGAACTCGCAGCGATAATAACATACGGGGATGATGGGTTCCATAAGCTCTTTGGAGAGGGCTTTGCGGACGAAGTGTTCAATGAGGATGCTTTGAACACGATGCCGGGATTTATTGGCATAGGTTATGTCGCACCGAGTAAGGAGCAGCATCCAGTATTTATCGAATCGCCTGTCAGAATGGTCTTGATTGGTGATGGTAAACCGAGCCTCGAGAATAGTGTCCAAGATTCTTGGAGGGCATTTGGAGAACTATTTGCAGACGAGCTTTCTAGGACCGGTGACTCTCTGAAGGCGGCGAGGCGGGTTATCGAAGAGGTTGATGGTGGTTACTCGTTTATGACGCTGACAGAGAACCAAGAGCTTATAGCGGGCCGAGACGTGCATGGTGTTAAACCGCTTGAAATCGGGTCTCTCGGCTTCGACCTCGGCGCGGTGGCTTCAGAATCATCGACCCTAGACGTACTCGGGATGGAACACATCGCTCACATTAAGCCTGGGGAAGTTGTCAGGTTTGATCCCTACAGCATAGAGAAATCTCAGGTGAAGTCCTGCAACGAGCCGAACATGAACAGGTGCAGCTTCGAGTATGTTTACCTCGCGAGGCCGGACTCTGTCATCGATGGTATAAGCGTCTACTCGGTTAGAGAAAGGATTGGGATGATCTTGGCTAAGGAGAGATCTGTGGAGGCCGATATTGTTATAGGGATTCCCGAGACGGCGATACCATTTTCTCTAGGCTACTCAAGAGTCTCAGGCATTCCGGCCTCCTTGGGCTTCGTGACTACGGGTAGAAAGGTTCGGACGGCGATTAAACCATCGATCTTTGAGAGGTTGATGGGTGTTCAGCTCAAACTAAACCCAATAAGATGCGCGATGGATGGAAGGGACGTTGTGTTGATTGACGACAGTGTTGTCCGTGGGACGACTCTGAGGAATACGGTTTGGAATATGAAGAGGAGGGGAGCGAGGAGGATTCATGTAAGGATAGGGAGTCCGGCGATAATGGCTTCATGTCCTTATGGTATCGAGATACCGCCGCCTGATGAGCTCATAGCGAGGGCGCTTGATGAAAGGGAGATCGCCGAAGTTGTTGGAGCAGACTCCTTCGCCTTCCTATCCATTGATGGTCTTTGTAAGGCGATAGGGCTTGAGAGAAGTGAGCTTTGTCTGAAGTGCTGGGGGTGTGAAAAAAGATGAGGATTATGGGTATTGGAGGCGGCTCTAGGGAACATGCGCTGGCTGAAGCGATAGCCAGGAGTGCTCATGAGCCGAAGCTCTTCTGGGTGAGCGAAGATAGGAACTTTGGGATATACAGGCTTGTCAAAAGGACTGGAGGGGAGTATGTGCTCGCGAAGGTAACTGATCCCTTGAAGGTGGCGTCGCTTGCGGAGCAGTGGGGGGTTGACATGGTTGTAATAGGGCCGGAGGAGCCGAACTTCCATGGCGTGGTTGACGAGGTTGAGCAAAGAGGAATACCGTGCATAGGCGCGAGGAAAAGACTCTCGATCCTAGAGATGTCAAAGGCCGAGATGAGGAGGATTCAGTGGAGGTACGGAATAAGTGGGAAGTTACTCTTCAAGACATATAGGTCTTACATGGAGGCGATAAAGGACCTCGAGGAACATTCGGAACTTCTAAGCTGGCTTCAGAATGTAGCTCTCAAGCCTGCGAGGCAGGCTGGTGGCAAGGGTGTGAAGGTGATCGAGGATGCGCAGATCTATCTTCATAACGAGAAGAGCAGGTTCAAGCAAAGGCACATGCGCTGGCTCGAGGATTATATGAGTGAATATACGGATATCGAAGATAAGATACTCGTTGAAGAGAAAGTCTGGGGCCCGGAATACACCCTTCAGTGCTTCGTAGATGGAAGAACTGTGATCGGCATGCCGCTTGTACAGGACAATAAGCACGCGCATGAGTATGATATAGGTCCTGAGACCGGTGGAATGGGATCCTACACAGGAAAGGGCCTCCTGCTACCATTCATAACCCGTGAGGAGTATGAACGGAGCTTAAGAATCGTTAAGTCGATGGTTGATGTGGTTCAGAGGGAGACTGGTGAGCGTTATCATGGCTTTGTGGCTGGACAGATGATGCTCACAGAGATCGAGGGACCTACCTTGATCGAGATGTACTCAAGGCTGGGCGATCCTGAAGGGGTCAACGTGCTTGCGATGCTTGAGACTGATATAATCGACATCTTCGAGGCGATAATCAATGAGAGGCTCTCGGCGGTGAAGATAAGGTTCTCTGATGTCGCGACGGTCGTGAAGGCAGTTGCTCCAAAGGGGTACCCGGACTTTAGGGATATCGCGAAGGATCATCCAGTTGAGGTGAATGAGGCTCTCATCGAGAAGTTTGGCTGTAGGCTCTATTGGGGCTCAGTGCACTTGGACGATTCTGGTAAAGTCTTGACGAGGGGGTCAAGGGTCGTGGAGCTTCTCGCTTTTGGTGAGACTCCGCAGGAGGCGTCCCAGAGGATAGAGGATTGCTTGGTTGAGGGCGTTGTGAGACTCTCGGATGGTTGGGGTCTTTTCCACAGGTCGGATATAGGTAGCAGGGAGATGATCAGGAAGCGTACGGAGATAGCTGAGCGCGTTAGGAGATTGTATACTTACCGTGAGAGGATGGGAATCCTCGGGAAGAGAGTTGACTGGATCCCGAGGGTCGGAAAAGTAGATCCTGTTAAGGAATTGTCGCATGAATTGTTTTCATGCGTAGGAGGTGGGAGTTATGAGTCAGGTTGAGATTAGGGCTAGGCTTCTGGAAGAAGCTGCGGAGTTTAGAAAGGAATACGAGGTAAGGCTTAAGCCGTTGGAGCTACTTCGCCCTGAGGAGCCACTAGTCTACATATCAGTTGGCGGAGGAGAGCTTGGGGACCTCGTTGTTACTGCGGCAAAGCGAGAGCTTGGAGGAGCAAGAGGCGGGATAAAGACCGTGACCTTTGACAGGTATGATGGCTTCCCAGCGCAGGATGCGGCAGATGCAAGTGAAGTGATAAATATGTTAGATGGAGACAAACTCGAGAAGGCGATAAAGAAGTATGTGCCAAGCCCAGACAAGCCTCACGCAATATATCTGGAGATCGAGCGATGCGATACCATGAGGGTCTTTAAGCTTGGAGTCGAGCAAGGATACAAGGTGATCTCGACACCATATGGTCCATTGATTGGGATGGATAGGTTGACGACTAGGATGTTCTTCGATAAGATCGGCATCCCTACTGTGGAATGGTCGTTCGCGACAAGCGCCGAGGAGCTTAAGAGGAATGCTAAGGATCTTGGACTCCCTCTGATCATAAAGCCGATAATGACTTCAAGCGGGCATGGGACGACAATAGCTAAGACTTGGAATGATGTTGAGAAGGCATACGAATATTCGTTGAAGCATGCTAGAGGGAGGGGAGACTTGGTGATCTTGGAGAAGTTCCTGACAGAACTGAAAGAGAGGGGGACCGAGATAACCCAGCTCGTCCTCAGACACTTCGACGAAAATGGCAAAATAGTTACGACACTTCTCCCGCCGATTGAACATAAAAGGCCTGCGGCAACTTACCATGAGAGTTGGCTCCCGGCCACGATATCGAGTGACGCGGTTGAGAAGTGTCAAGAATATGCAAGGCGTGTGGCGGAGTATATCGGTGGCCTCGGAATCTTTGCGATCGAGCAGTTCGTGATAGGGAATAAGGTCTACAATAGCGAGTTCGCGAACAGACCCCATGACACCGGAATGGTGACGAGGTGGGCGTTAGAGAGAGATGAGGGTGCCCTACACCTATTGGCATCAATCGGTCTTCCTCTCGCAGAGGACGTGAAGAACTTGAAGATTAAGGGCGAGTATTGTGTCGCGCATGTCGTCCTCGCGCCCGAGGACTTGTCGGAGGAAGTTCCTGTGAAGGGCTGGAAGGCATCGGAGGTAAACGCTTACATTAGGTGTAAGAAATACAGGGGAATGGTGTGGTATTTCGGGAAACCGACGGCGTATCCTGAGAGGAGAATGGGCTTAGCGGTGGCGTATCATGAAGACTTGGAGAATGCAAGAAGAATCGCGGAGGACATAGCCCACTTCGCCGAGAAGAGCATAGTATACGAGGTGTAGGAGGGTGGATGCCGATATACGAAGCGATTATCGAGGTCTGGTTGAAGGATGGCATAGTTGATGCCGAAGGCAATAGCGTTACCGAGGCCCTCAGGGACATAGGGTATCCCATCAAGGATACCCGAGTCGGGAAAGTGTACCAGATAATGCTGGAGACGGAGTCCAAGGAAGAGGCTGAGAGACTCGTAGAGGAAATGTGTAGGAAGCTCCTTGTGAACCCGGTCAAGGATAAGTACTTTTTCAGGATCGAGCAGAGATGAAGTATCGGAGGCTGCCGCTTCCATTTGAAGTCTATGAGGTGAGTCTGCTGGATGCAAACGACAAGTCACTCCTTGAGATTAGCGAGGAGATGGGGCTGAGCCTTAACCTCAATGAAATGAAGAGCATCAAGGAATACTTTAGAAGAAAAGGAAGAGATCCTACGGATATCGAGCTTCAATCCTTTGGAGCCCTCTGGTCGGAACATTGCAGACATAAGGTCTTCAAGGGGATAATCGTTGATGAAAATGGAAACGTTCTTGTCGATAACATGCTCAGGAGCTTTATCGCGAGGGCGACTGAAGAAGTAAACCCGCTTTGGATAATATCCTTCCTCACCGACAATGCAGGGATAGTGGATTTCGATAAGGGCTATGGTGTGGCTGCAAAAGTTGAGACACATAACCACCCATCGGCGATAGATCCGTTTGGAGGAGCCGCGACGGGTATAGGTGGAGTAATAAGGGATATTTTGGGTGTATGGGGAGAGCCGATAGCCTGTATTGATGTCTTATGCTTCGGCCCACTCGACTACCCGTATGAGAGACTCCCGAAGGGGACCAAACACCCTCGTTATCTCTTCAGAGGTGTTGTGGCTGGGATAGGTCATTATGGGAATAACATGGGGATACCGACGGTTGCGGGAGCAATATACTTCGATGAGGGGTATGTTGGGAATATCGTAGTTTATGCCGGCTGCGTGGGAATAGTCCCGAAGGATAGGTATGTCTTCAGGGTTAAGCCGGGTGACGAACTGATCGTCATCGGCAATAAGACTGGAAGGGATGGAATTCATGGTGCGACCTTCGCCTCCGCAGAGCTTCATGAGAGGTCGGAGGAGGTCTCGAGACCAGCAGTCCAGATACCTGAACCGATCGAAGAGGAGAAACTGAGAAGAGCGATCCTTGAGATAAGGGATAGGGGACTAGGATCTGGGATAAGCGATCTTGGTGGAGGAGGGCTTGCGGTAGGAGCCGTGGAGATGGCTGATAGGGCTGGATGCGGCTTGGAAATCCAGCTCGACAAGCTCCATTTGAGGGAGCCGGACATGGCTCCATGGGAGATATGGGTATCAGAATCTCAGGAGCGCATGCTCATCGCGACCCCAGCGGAGAACGTTGATGAAGTCATGGAGATAATCGAGTCCGAGGAGCTCGAGGCATCTATCGTGGGAAAGTTCACCGATAATAAGCTCCTCAGAATACACTACTTAGGAGTTCAGATAGCTGAGGTTGAGGTGGATTTCCTAACACATCCTCCGAGGTTTATTGGAAAAGCTGTGTGGAAGCCGCCTGAATACGCTGAGCCGAAATTTTCCGAGCCGGAGGATCTCGCAGAAGAGTTGCTGAAGCTCCTCTCCTCACCGAACATCGCGAGTAAGGAGCGCGTCATAAGGACTTATGATCATGAGGTTCAAGGAAACACATGCCTCAAGCCGCTTCAGGGAGATCATGCTGGACCGAATGATGCAGTCGTGCTCAAACCCTTAGATGATAGCTGGATGGGCGTTGTGATATCTGTTGGTCTGAAGCCTAGGTATAGCCTGATAGACCCGTATTGGATGGCGGCCTCCAGTATAGAGGAGGCCATCAGGAACAATGTCGCAGTTGGCGGTAGGCGCATCTCGATTCTAGACAACTTTACCTGGGGTAGTCCTGAGAAGCCAGATAGGCTTGGAGCGCTCTACAGGGCGGTTAAAGCATGTTATGACTTCGCGAAAGCCTTTGAGGCACCGTTCATTTCAGGGAAGGATAGCCTCTACAATGAGTCGCCCCTAGGCCCAATACTCCCAACGATCCTGATAACTGGGATAGGAATTATTCCCGATGTGCGAAGAGCAGTTACCGTTGACTTAAAGGATCCTAGAAATCCGATCTACCTCTTGGGGGTCACGAGGGAGGAGCTCGGGGGATCAGAATACTTCAGGTTGAAAGGCTATGTGGGGAACAGGGTTCCAAGGGTCTATCCGGAGGAGTCGAAAAAGACCTTCGTGCTCGTGACCGAGGCGATAGACCGCGGATATATCGCCGCTTGTCATGATCTTTCAGAGGGGGGATTGGGTGTGGCTCTCGCAGAGATGGCCTTATCCAGTGATTACGGCATGGAGATATGGCTTGAGAATGTTCCACATGATAGTGTTTCGAGGGATGACTATCTGCTATTCTCCGAGAGCAATGGCAGGATGCTTCTCGAGGTTAGGAAGGAGTCCGAGGAGGAATTCACTAGGCTTGCAGACAAGCTTGGTGTGCTATACTCGAGGATAGGCTATGTTAGCCGGAGCTCGAGGCTTGTTATTCATAGTTTGAATGGAAAGACGGTTGTCGATCTTGAGAACTCTGAGCTGAGAAGGACTTGGAGGGAGACCCTGAAGCTATGATTAGGGTGCTTGTGTTAAGGGCTCCCGGCACTAACTGTGATAAGGAGACCGCGCGGGCTATTAGGGAAGCTGGTGCGGTCGCCGAGATAACACATGTGAAGAAACTTATTGAGGGGGCTGTTAATCTCTTTGATTATAATGGCCTCGTGATTCCTGGAGGTTTCTCCTATGGAGACAGGGTTAGGGCGGGCGCGATATTATCGGCTAAGATAAAGTCAAAGTTCTGGAATCAGCTCAGGGAATTTGCCGAGGATGGGAGACCGGTTCTCGGGATATGTAATGGTTTCCAAGTCTTGGTCGAACTTGGGCTACTTCCAGGGTTAAGCTATGGGGATGGGCCGATGGCAGCTTTAGTGCCAAATACATTAGCGAGGTTCGAAGCGAGGTGGATTTATTTAAAACATGTGAACGTGCGCAAGTGTATTTTTACGAAGGGCCTCGGGGAGAGAATCCTCAGGATGCCTATAGCCCATGCTGAGGGAAGGTTCATGGCGGCGGACGATGTCCTCAAAAGAATAGTGGAGAATGATCAAATAGTCTTCGTTTACGTGAAACCTGATGGAAGCCCCGCGATGGGAGAGTATCCACATAATCCAAATGGATCCATGTTAGACATAGCCGGGATATGCAATGAGTACGGGAATGTTATGGGACTCATGCCGCATCCCGAGAGGGCGATTTACGCCTGGCAGCTCCCAGAAAAAATCGGCGATGGATACGCAGATGGATTCTCAATATTTAAGGAGATGATCAATTACGTTAAAGAGCGTGTTGGGTAACGCTTTACTCGAGCTTCTTTGCAGATTCCCTTCTCATGTTTTCCCGATATTCTTCGAGTTTCTTCTCAAGTTCAGGATACTTCAATGCTAGGATTTCTACTGCTAGTATGGCAGCGTTCGTGGCGTTATCAACTCCAACACACGCAACGGGCACGCCTGGAGGCATCTGGACGATCGAAAGAAGCGAGTCTAAGCCCATCAACTTAACCTCCTTCGGGACTCCTATGACGGGCTTTATAGTCGCGGAGGCTATCGCTCCTGGAAGGGCCGCGGAGAGTCCTGCAACCGCGATGAAGACTTCGGCCCGGCTCTCCTTAACATATTTCCGGAGTTCTTCTGGAGTCCTGTGAGCAGAGATTACCATATATTCGACTTCGACACCAAAGCTCCTCAATAGATCCCTGATCTTATCTCCAATAGGTCGATCACTCTCACTCCCGATTATAAGTGAGACTAATGGCATGAAACTTAAAGGGATACGTCTTAGATTAATATTTATCTCTGGGATGGGCTAGCAGCTCTACATGAGTGGCGATTCGAAGTATTTGAGGCTCGGGGTTGATTCGAAGAAGAAGGGGCTCGAGTTATTCGAGAGTCTCATACCGAACATACTTCCAGGAGCATTCACGCCCGTGTGTCGGGATGATGAAAGGGAGGGCAGGGGCTTGATACTCCACTTGGATGGGGCCGGGAGCAAGCCGATAATCTCATACCTATGTTATCGGGAGTTCGAAGAATGGGGCTGGTTTAAAGGCCTCTCGCAAGACGTATTAGCAATGAATATAGATGACGTGATCACGGTCGCGGCCCAGCCGATTCTCTTCGCGGACTATATCGCGGTAAACCCGTTCCGGATCTCAAAGAATGAGATAATTGCTGAACTTGCCGAAGGTTTCAGAAAAACGTTCGAACTACTCTCAAACTATCAAAAGAACTTCAGGATCACGCCAGCCTTCGCGGGAGGAGAAACTGCGGATCTGCCCGATCAAGTAAGGACGCTCGATGTGGTTGGTGCACTTTTTGCCGTATTTGATCTCGAAAAATCCCCAAAGCTTAACAACATCAAGGCCGGCGACCTGATAGTCGGTCTCAGGAGCGATGGTAGAGCAGTTTACGAGAATAGGGAGAATAGTGGGATAATGTGTAACGGTATAAGCCTCGCGAGGCACGTCCTCCTGAAGCAGGAATATTATCAATGCTACCCAGAGATCGGAGAGCCTGAAATCGCGGAAAAATATAGCGGAAGATTTTCGCTCGATAGCTTCATAGAAGAACTAGACATGAGTCTTGCAGACGCACTCCTCTCCCCAACCAGAATCTACGCACCGATCGTAGCCGAGATAATCATGAGGGGCCTAGAAGGGATCAAGGCCATGTGTCATAACACTGGAGGGGGGTTAGTAAAGATAAAAAGGATCGGGAAGGGAATAAGATACGTTAAGGACAACCTTCCGGAGCCCAGCCCAATATTCAAGCTGATCCAAAGGGAGGGCAGGGTCTCATGGAGAGAGATGTACGAGACATTCAACATGGGGATAGGATTCGAGATCATAGTCGAGAAGGGTCATGAGGACGAGATAATTCAGATAGCAGAAAAATACAAGGTAATATCACAAGTCGTCGGGAGAATAGAATCCGCGGAAAAATCAACTAACGAACTCGTAATAAAAAGCAAACACGGCACATTCATCTACTAAACCTTAGTAAACGTTGTTAGTATTGTTAAATTTGTATCATATAACTAGATTGTGCCATTTGCTCCATCTAGGCCAAAAACGGTTTTTGAGCAAAGAACGTGAAAAAGGGGACTCAATGTTTCAGAACTTTCAAATCTATCCCGAGAACGAGATCGATTTGAGGAATTCCATCTGGAAATCTGGTTCAGCAGCAAGTTCGACATGTTCAATCTTCTGAGATAACTCATAGGCTAAGCTCCTCAAAGACTTGGATAGGAGCATTGCCCTGGCTCCGGCACCTGCAGAATTCCCGACGAGCCTTATACGAGAAACATCAATCTCCGGATAGAGCCCTATGGTTCTTGCCGATAGGGGGTTCGTGAAGAAGCCGAAGGCTCCTGCGATGTAAAGTCTCTTAATATCCGAAGGGCCGACTCCGAGTCTCTTCATCAATATGTTCACCCCAGCTCTTATCGCCGCCTTCGCAAGCTGAATTTCACGGATGTCCTTCTGTGTGATGACTATATCTTCACCCGTCTCGGTATTTTCGCCGTACTCGATCACGAACTCCAGATATCCATCCTTTCCGATCCTAACACGATTGGTTAGCTGCTTCAATCTTCCAGATTCGTCTATTATTCCCGCTGAAAGGAGTCCTGCAACTACATCCACAACTGCGGATCCAGTAAGACCCATGGGTCTTGTATCTCCTATCACCGTATACTTCACTTCACCATTTGACGAGATTTCTATTCTATCTATTGCTCCCCTCGCAGCTCTCATGCCGTGGGTTATATGAGCGCCCTCGAATGCAGGGCCGGATGCTGTCGAACATGCAAGGAATTTGTCACCCTTTTTCAGAACGATCTCGGTGTTAGTCCCAATGTCTATCAACATCTCAGGATCATTTTCCCTGAACATTCCGGTCGCGATTATGTCAGCCAGTACGTCAGATCCTACATAACCGGCGATGACTGGAGGGATGAATACCATCGCCTCGGGATTCCCTAAGAGGTCGAGTTCGCACGCTTTAACATTCAAAGGAGATCTTGTAACTGGGGTGTACGGGAAGTACGCGAGAGTTCTCGGTTCGAGTCCGAGCAGGAAGTGTTGCATTACAGTATTCCCGACAAGGACGAATTCGTATATGTCCTCGACTGTTGATTGTATTGCGTCGCAAACTCTCATAATCAACTTGTTCAAACAGTCTATAATCTTTTTCCTAAGCTCTTCAACACCATTCCTCAATGCATAATCTATCCTTGAGATTACATCCTCGCCGTACGCTATCTGCGGGTTTAGATCAGAAGCGACAGCAAGAAGTACTCCACTCTTCAGATCGATCAAATATCCTGCAACCTTTGTCGTTCCTATGTCTGCCGCGAATCCTAGCGGTCTGAGCTCATCACGTACGTCAATCACTTCGTTGTTGTAGATCACCAGCTCCTTCTCCGATTCAGAGCTCGAGAGCTTCGAAATCTTCCTCAAGGCTGTAAGCCGGAATGAAAACTCCTGTAGTAAATTTTCGACGATCGAGCCGTAAGCCCTCACAGGAATCTTGACTCTTAAGCATGTGAGTGCTGGATCAAACCGCTCCTCTAGCATCTCGCCCTCAACAAGAAGCGCGTGTTCCTCAAGCCTGCTCTCACACGGGACGAAGACTGCCACCTCACCTTCTCTTATTATCCTGCACCTGCATGCGAGTCTGTACCCTTCTTGGACTTTCCTCACCCCGATCGCAAAAAATTCATCATCCGTAGGATCCGAAAGTTTGTCTTTACCTTCAATTATCTTCACAACACACTTGCCACATAAGGCTTTACCGCCACAAGGTCCAGCCAAATCAACTTTGGCCCTGCGAGCCAGCTCGAGTAAATAATCTCCTAAGCTCGCATCAACCTTCTTCCCATTCGGTAGAAATCTTACTTGTGGCATGACGACATCCTTTAAACTCATTGAAAGTTAAAAACTTATATCTGTATGAAGTTAGTGTGATTGTATGTTGTCAGAATATCTCGAAAAATTGAAAGTTGCGGTAATCGAGGGAAATGCTGAGCAGGCGAGGGAAGCCGCGATGGCCCTAAAGGAGGTTGGAATGTCCCCACTAGAGATAGTGAATGCCGCGATAAAACCAGCGATGGATGAGGTAGGTAAGAGGTATGAGAGGCTCGAGGCATTTCTTCCGGACTTGGTCCTTGCAGGAGAGGCGGCCCAAGAAGCCTTAAATGTGATACTTCCAAAGGAAGGGGCTGAGTCATTTATCAAGGCGAAAGTTGTGATCGGAACGATTTATGGCGACATACATGACATCGGTAAGAACATCGTTGCTGCTATGTTGAGCGCGAACGGATACAAGGTGATAGACCTTGGAAACGACGTGCCGGCGGAGAAGTTCGTCGAAGTCGCTAAGAAGGAGGGGGCGAAGATCATAGGGATCTCGTGTCTGCTTACACCATCCATGTACTACATGAGGGATGTGATAAGGAAGCTCGAGGAAGAGAGCATCCGGAAGAACTTCTACGTGATCATCGGAGGGGCGGCAGTTTATCCAGAGTGGGCGAGGGAGATAGGTGCAGACGGTTGGGCGAAGGATGCCGAAAGAGCGGTCGAACTTTGTGATATGTTAGTCAGGAAGGGCGAGGAGCTTCCCAAACCGATAATCCTCGGAGAGTGGCGCTAAAGGAGGAAGTTTACGAATGGACCTCTTGTTTAACATTCTCGACAAAACTCTGACCGGCCCACCAATCGAGAAACGGGAGTTTGAGTTTAAGCTAGTCCCGAAACTGACGAAAGAAGTCCTTAAAGAGTTCGGTCTGGAGAAAACCTACGATCCGAACAATCCAATAAACACAGACCTGACCCTTGCAAAAGATTTCTACAATGCTGGATACGAGCTTGCGCTGAGGCTTGGAATGTTCTGTCCTGACACGAAGAGGAGGATTATCTTCACGGATGAGGAACTAAAGGAGTCGCTGAGGAACGTTCCTACTGAGGTAACGCTTGGATACGGGAAGGATAAGGTCACGATAAAAAGTAGAGTCCCGGAGGACAGGAATCCCCCTGTCGCAGAAGGCTCGGCTCTTGGACTCTCAGTCAGTGAAGAGTACTTCATACCGCTTTGTATGGCGATAGCACAGTACAAAGTCATCGACATAATTCTCGCTCCGACGCTTGATACGATAAACGGGCGCGAGGTCAGAGCAAGAACCCCCTACGAAACGATCATGGGGATGTACGAGGCGAAGTACGTTAAGGAGGCGCTCAGAAGGGTCGGAAGACCTGGAATGCCGTTACATGGTGTTGAGGGTGCTCCAACAGAATACGGATATTTCTCCGGATTCTTATGGGGCGGGTTCGAACCTGATAGGACGATAGGAATAGCCTTAATACCGGAGCCGATTTCACTTCCTTACCAAATACTACACAGAACGGTTGTCAATCATCTCATCGGATCTCCGCTCGAAGCGGGGCATATGCTCAACATAGGCGGATACTTCGGGCCCCCAGAAGGCGCTGTTGTCGGAGCCGTCGCGGCCCAAATACTCCAAGTCGCATCAATGTTCCCAACGGTTGTCGAAAGTACGATCCTTGATGCGAGGTACTCAGTGAATACGAACAGAGAGTCCTTATGGGCAACAAGCACGAGTATGCAGGCGAGAACTCTCGGGAACAAGGTCATGAATCTTGGGATAACTAGCCAGATCAGCGGACCCTGCACCGATATGCTCTTGTACGAGACGGTAACGATAACGATCGCGGATTCTGTTTCAGGTGTCGCAATAGAGATTGGAACGAGACCTACCGGGTGTAGATACAAGAATTACGCAAGCGGGCTTGAGAATAAATTCTTCGCTGAAGTCTTGAAATCCTCTGCAAAGCACCTCAAGCTTTCCGATGCGAATGAAATAGTCAAGGCGATCCTTCCGAAGTATGAGGACAAGTTGAAGAACCCACCTAAGGGTAAGAGCTTTCCAGAGTGCACAGACCTTAGGACGCTCCAGCCTACGAGGGAATGGCTCGAGATATACGAGAAAGTTTGGAGGGAGCTAGAGGATTTAGGACTTCCACGGTGGAAATGATTGCGCTTCGACCATTTAGCATACAAAGAGCCAGACGAGTTGGTATTCGGGTTTGCAAAATACCCGCTAAGATACGGCCTAGGGCTCACTATTGGTGATGGGAAAGTCGTACCTGAGATAAAGTATTTGCTTAAGCCAGGCCTCGAGCGGAATCCGGAAACCTTTATCGAGGAATACAAGAAGACGACTATCTCGATAATGGAGAGGGCTGCGAATCTTGGGTTTTACGACGTCCAGCTAGAGACAGAATTCGTCGAACCAATGACTGTGAGTCCAAAACTCGGAGCATCGGTCATCGAGGTTCAAAAGACGATCATGGACGATTATCATAAGAAATTTGGGATAAGGACAGCGCTTAGAGCGACAATCGCTGATGTCAGGAGGTTCGGCGAGGGACTGCGTACGGGTAATCACTTCGAGCTTATGATGCAATCTTTCGAAGAAGCGGCACATGCAGAGGCTGACTTGCTCTCGATCGAATCGAGGGGAGGACAAGAGGTCTTCTCACACTCAATTATCAGGAATGATCTGCTGGGGATACTGTTCTCGCTTGGGGTTCTTGCAGCACGAGATGTCAGATTTCTCTGGAGGGAGATCGTGAAACTCTCAGGAAATGCTATACCTGCGGGAGATACCGCATGTGCATTGGCGAATAGTGCAATGGTTCTCGCGGATGGATTGGTCGCTAGGAAGATACCACATGTCTTAGCGGCTGTTATAAGGGCGATGTCTGCCGTGAGGACGCTCGCATGTTACGAAGAGGGTGCTAAAGGTCCTGGAAAAGATTGCGCCTACGAGAACGTGATCGTCAAGGCGATAACCGGATATCCGATGAGCATGGAAGGGAAGACCTCTGCGTTCGCGCACTCAAGCTTGGTCGGAAATATCTCGGCTGCGGTTTGTGACCTGTGGTCGAACGAGACGATAGTTGTAGATGATACGTTCGGAGGCAGGACGTCCGCGATAATATTTGAGATGCTAGGATATGATGCGTCGCTTATGAATACCTCGATAAGGTCAGGCAAGGAGAAGATTCTCAGGGATATGCTCGTCGAGTCGGACAAGTATCGCGATCCCCAAGCGCTAATCTTAGCTCCAGATTCGGCTTTCGCAATTGCAAGGGCGATAATCTCGGAGAAGTCGGACTACTGTAGGTGCCTCGCGGCAGCCTTAGAGTCCGTGAAGATAATTGAGGATAACGCGGACAGGCTCGCGCTATCTGATACTGAGAAGAAGCAACTCCATTCTATCAAGAGCTTCCTTGAAAACGCACCCGATGAAGATAGGTTGATTGAAGAATCTATAAAGCGGTACAAGGACAAGGTTAGAGATTTCAAGCCCTTAAACTATGAGCTCTGATCACCTTTGTCTTTTGTATGATCTAGCGAGCGCGGCTGGGCCCCTGACCTTCCTGCCGAGCGCGAGAAGGACTATTATCGTGAATAGGTAAGGAAGCATCAGGGCAAGCTGTGGAGGAATGTATGTTAAGCCAAGCGCCTGTATCCTAAGCTGAAGGGCGTCGACCATGCTGAAGAGGAACGATGCCGCGATGAGCAGCACCGGGTTCCACCTCGCCAGAATCACAAGGGCTATCGCAATGTAACCCCTTCCTTGCGTCATATTATCAAGGAACATGTTGTAGTAGCCTATCGAGAGCAACGAGCCAGCAAGACCGGCTATCGCCCCTTCAGCGAGTAGGAGCGTATACCTCGTAAGGTTCACGTTTATACCCAGGCTGTCCGCAACTTGGGGATCTTCTCCCATCGCCCTTATCTTCAGACCGATGTCCGTTTTTGAAAGAAGCCACCAGCCGAAGATTGCAAGGATTATTGCGAAGTACGTGTGTGGTAGGTGTCCGAAGATGAGCTTCCCTACGATCGACATCTCTGAGAGCGCACCTAGGTCGAGCGGTTTGAGAGTTTCTTTAATGTGCGGAGGTATGGGGCTGACATACCAGCCGAATGATGCTCTATAGAGGTAAGAAGTTATCCCGATCGCTAAGAGGTTCATGGCAAGGCCCGTGACCATCTGATTCAACGCTAATGATACTGTAAGTATTGCAAAGAGAGTACAAAACGCTATTCCTGAAAGAGCAGCAATAAGTGATGCGAATCCCAGATCCCCATAATAATAAGCGCCCATGAACGCCGCAAATGCTCCGATGAGCATCGCGCCCTCGACTCCTAGATTGAGGATTCCGCTCCTCTCAACAAACAACTCAGCAATTCCAGCTAGTAGGACTGGTGTCATCAGCGAGATTGCAGAGAATATCAGACCGGAGATGTCAATGCTCAACCTTCCTCAGTCCTCCGATTATTCTATGGATGAACTTTTCTTCCAGAAAGTATCCGAGGAGGATGAACAATATTATGAAGGCTTGAATTATGCCGGCCATACCGACAGGGACTCCGACCATCCTGTGCATCGTCGTGCTTCCATTCATTATCCCACCTAGGAAGAACGATGTTGCTGCAATCAATAGTGGATTTAGATAACCTAAGAGTGCGACTGCTATCCCTGTGTAACCGTACGGAGATGTCGGCGGAGATATCTCAAGCCTCATCTTGTGCTGTATCCCAAGAACCTCAACCCCTCCTGCCATCCCAGCCATGAAGCCACTGATAAGCATCGCGATTATTATCATGCGCACGCTCTCAATGCCGGCGTATTTCGCAGTCTTTTCACCCGAGCCGAGTATTTCGAGCTTCAGACCGAGTGCGGTCCTCTTCAAGAAGAACCACATAATGGGCGTCATGATTAAGAACGCGAGTATAACCCCGAGATGTAAACGAGTCCCGGGAACGACTATTGGAAGCCACAGGCTGCTGGATATTGTTGTAGTTTCCGGGAAAAGGGATACGGGGTCCCTGAGCGGCCCGTTAAGCAAGTAGCTAACGAAGTAGATCGCTATGTAATTGAACATGAGTGTCGTTATAACCTCATTTATTCCGTAGATTGCCCTTAAGATTGCGGGTATAAGTGCCCAGAGCGCGCCCGCTATCCCAGAGACCAGTATCAGCATAGGAAGCGCTATCGGTGATGGGGCTCCGCTTATGTGAAGCGCGAGCGTTGCTGTAACTACGCCTCCTATGTAGAGCTGACCCTCAGCACCTATGTTCCAGATTTTTGCAGAAAACGCGACCGCGAGTCCCAGCGATACGAAAAGTAGCGGGGTCGCCCTTATGAAGGTTTCTGGAATTAGCGCTGGTGAGAACCCTCCGTAGAAAAGCCAGAAAAGGGCTTCGCCGGGATCTTTACCGGAGAGAGCAATTAACATAATGCAGAATACAAATGCAAGCCCTATGCTTGACAGTGCCAGCAGAGTTCTTACGAGGTTTACCTGCCGCTCGATGTTCAAGCTACATACCCGCCAGCCGCGAGCATGTGCATTCCTATCGCCTTTGGGTCAAACTCCGCCCTCTCAAATATCTTTACGATCCTTCCACCACTTATTACTGCGATCCTGTCGCTGAGTTTCAAAATTTCGTCCAAGTCAGAAGATATCAGGATTATTCCGACCCCTTTCGAGGCAAGCTCAGAGAGCGCACTCCTAACCATCTCAGCCGACCTCGCATCTAAGCCTGCGGTCGGTTGCTCAGCTATAAGGACTTTTATTGAGTTCAGTATCTCGCGCCCGACTATGAGTTTCTGGATGTTCCCGCCAGAAAGATACTTTACCGGAGCACCTAGGCTTGGGACCTTCACCCCAAGGAAAGATATGACTTTCTGCGCAAACTCTCCGATCTTTGCGAAGTCCAAGACCTTGATTCGGCCCTTCGAGTTTTCATCAATCGATCTTATGACGCTGTTGATCATGACGCTAAGCGACATCGCCACCCCTAACTCGACCCTGTCTGCCGGAACATAGCTTGGCCTGAAAATAGAATTCTCGCCGACGAACGCGACTTCGCCAGACTTCGGAGGTCTGAGTCCAGCGATCGCCTCGGCGAGTTCTCTCTGCCCATTCCCTTCAACCCCAGCTATCCCTAAGATCTCTCCAGCCCTAAGGTTGAAGGATACTCCCTTGACCTTCTCAACTCCAAGATCGTCGGAAATGACTAAATCCTTCACGATGAGGACAGGTTTATCGCTCGGAATTCTTGGTCTGTCAGGCAATGGAACGAGCTTCTCACCAATCATAAGCTCGACAAGCTGCTCTTCACTCATAACCTCACTTCTCTTAAGCTTCGTGATGACCCTTCCTTCCCTCATCACAGTTATTCGATCACTGACTTCAAGAGCCTCGCGTATTTTGTGCGTAATGAATACTATGCCGTGACCCTCGGACTTCAGCTGCTTCAACGCTTGGAAGAACCTGTCGATTTCAGGACCGCAGAGCAGGGAGGTTGGCTCGTCAAATATCAGGACTCTAACCTTCCTGAGCAGGAGCCTGATAATCTCGAGCCTCTGCCTTTCCCCGGCAGACAGAGCGTCAACCGGGACGTCAAGCTTCAGGTCGAACCCGAGCTTTTTTGATAGCTCATTAACTTCTACGATCAACTGATCTCTACTGAGTTTTCGATCGAGGAGTCCGAGCTTCAAGTTCTCGAGAACCGTCATGCTCGGTATCAAGGCGAAGTGCTGGTGGACCATTCCTATTCCGTGCTTTAATGCATCCGCCGGTGAGCCGAAGCTGACCCGCTTCCCGTCGACATAAATCTCTCCGCTCGTTGGCTTGAGACATCCGCTCATTATCTTCATAAGCGTTGTTTTACCAGCACCATTCTCGCCAAGGAGTGCGTGGATCTCCCCTTCTTTCACGTCAAAATCAACATCCCTGTTTGCAACGATCCCTCCCGGGTATACCTTTGTTATCTTCCTCAGCTCGATTACAGACATACGGACCATCTCAAAAAATAAGAGGGAGTTATCGCTCACGTCCACCTTGCGGGATCCCAAATTTCGTCTCTTGGTTCGTACACGACGAGCTCTCCGGAGATTATCTTTTGCTGAACCTCGTCAACGAGTTGTAGGACGTCTTGTGGTACCTCGTTCTTCAGGGTTGGGTTCCAGACAAGCTTAGCCCATCCTTCTTTCATTCCCCAGTTGTATATTCCACCCTGCCAAGTTCCTTCGCGCTTCATCTTGATTAGATGCTGGACGAACGTCTTTAGATCCCAAACGACGCTTGCGAGAACAACGTCTTCCGCGAGCTTGGATTGGTCAACGATGTTACCGAAACAGTAGACCTTCTTGCCCTCCTTTAAAGCCTCTTTTGCCGCTTCGAACGGTCCGTAGCGCTCTGCGTAGATGAAGTCAGCGCCCTGATCTATTAGGGCCTTCGCAGCCTCTTTGCCCTTGATCGGGTCGAACCAGCTTTCGATGAAGATTGCGCTAATCTTAACATCCGGGTTAACGGATCTTGCTCCCTTCGCGAATGCATTCACAAGCCTATTCACGTCAGGGACTGCATATGCTGTTACCACACCCACTACATCAGTCTTTGTCATTTTACCTGCAATGATCCCGGCCAAGTATGCTGCGTCTTGGATCCAATAGTCATAGAGGACCACGTTTGGTGGATACTCTATATCCGTCGGCCCAGAGCCTTGAGCGAAGTGGACGTTCGGGAATTCCTTAGCGAGCTTTACAGTCGTTTCCCAAAAGCCCCAGCTGTGAGGTACGATTATGTCATAGCCCGCGACAATATATTCTCTGGCCACCCTCTCGACGTCTGCGGGCTCAACCTTTTCAGTATAGACATACTCGATGTCCAAATTTTCCTTTGCCCAAACCATCGCCTCGTGCATAACCGTGTTCCACGGCTCTTCAATCGGTGTTGTATAGATCACGGCGACCCTGATTTTCTTCTCAACAGGTGCTGGAGGCGGTGTGGTAGTCAACCACACAGCCAAGGCGGCAACGACCACGACTACGACTACCACAATCGCGACGATTGCCAGCTTAGAAATTCCAGAGCTTTTTTTAACCATGTCTATTGTATGTTTGCATGTATATTTATGTGTATTTTTACACAATTGTGTAAAAATTTCGCGTTCGTGTAACTTCTTCCAAGTACTTGCCGGAACATTTGATAGTGGGGTCGCTTCGGTACCAAAAACAGCCCTGTCTAAATAAATACATTAGCGTGTCTTGCTATCTTTATTCGGCATGATTGGTTACAATAAGCTTTCGTATGTAGATCTACACACCGGTAAGGTCGAGCTAAAGGATGTTGATGAAGAACTTGCGTACGGTTTTATAGGCGGTCGCGGATGGGCCGCCTACATACTGTTCAAAGAGCTCGATAACATAATCGACGGTCTTCATCCTTCCAACGTGCTCGTCGTCGCAACCGGACCGTTAACCGCCGTGCCGTTCCAGAGCGGAGGGAAGACGACCTTTGCGGCCATAAGCCCACAGACGGGAATATATGGTGATAGCAACGTAGGCGGTTTTTTCGGTTATAGGATGAGGAGGGCCGGAATAGATGCATTAGTGATTAAGGGCGCATCGCCACAACCCGTCTACCTACTCGTGGCCAATGGTAAGGTGGAGATTTGTGATGCAGAGAAGCTTTGGGGGCTTAATTCGCAGGAGACTGATGCGAAGTTGGTGAGAGAGTACGGCAATTGTTCTGTTGCGTCAATAGGCATAGCAGGCGAGAGGCTCGTGAAGTTTGCCTGTATTAACGTAGACTGGTCAAGGAAGGGGATGCGCCATGGCCAAGCAGGAAGGACAGGTATGGGTGCGGTCATGGGATCGAAAAAGTTGAAAGCGATAGTCGTGATGGGCGATAAAGATGTCAAGATTGCAGATGAGGAGAGGCTAAAGGAGGCGGCGATAAAGCTTCAGAGGATGGTGGAGGGGAGTGCGGGTTACGAAGCTTGGAGAAGGTACGGAACGTTAGCTACGCTCGAGTGGTCAAACAAAGTAGAATGTCTACCGACGTATAATTTCCAAAAAACGGTTTTTGAGTATGCGGAGAACATAGGCGGCGACGCCATGCAAAAGGTGAAGGTGTTTACGAGGGCATGCTCCAACTGTATAATTCCATGCGAGCACGTTGTTCGGTTTAAGCTGGAGGAGGAAGGTGAGATTGGTGTAGAGTATGAGACGGCAGCCATGCTAGGCTCAAACATCGGGTTGAGGAGTTTTGAGGAAGTTGCAAAGGCGAACTACCTCTGTGATTACTATGGATTGGATACCATCAGCACGGGCTCCGTGCTTGCGTTCATCATGGAGTGTTACCAGAGAGGGCTGGTCACGGAGAAGGAGTTGGGCCTAGCACCAAAGTGGGGCGATATTGAAGCCGTCTGTAAGATGATAAACATGATTGCGAAAAGGGAAGGATTCGGTGACCTTATGGCAGAAGGTGTAAAGGCTTTGGCCGAACGCATAGGCAAGGGTTCTGAGGCCTTCGCCATGCACGTGAAGGGCCTAGAGATCAGCGCTTATGATCATAGGGCTGCGACCGCTATGGCATTGAGCTATGCAACCTGCGACATTGGTGCGCATCACAATAGGTCTTGGGCGATAATTTACGACCTTGAGGTTGGTAGGGACAAGTACACGGAGGATAAGGTTAAGAAGGTTATCTACCTTCAGCACATAAGACCGTTATTTGATATGTTGGGTGTTTGTAGGATTTACTGGGAGGAGTTTGGTATCGACCCTAACATTTATGCAGAGGCATACTCTGCGGTTACTGGAAAAGAGTTCACGCTTGATGACCTCTTATTCAGGTCGGAAAGGGTCTGGAATTTGACGAGGGCAATCGCAATCATCCGCAAAGGTATAAGTATAAAGGATGACCTACTGCCGGAGAGGGACTTCTCCGACCCTGTTGTAGGGAGATATACAAGTGGTGCGAAGTTGGATAGGGATAAATTCATAGAAATGTTAAAGATATATTACACTCTCAGGGGCTGGGACGAGCTCGGCAGACCAACTCCTGAGAAACTCATGAAACTTGGCTTGGAAGAGGCTGCTAGAAAGCTTTACGGCGGGGACTAAGGCAGCAAGATCTTGCACGGACGTTACCAAGTGCAACCTTAAATTTACGTAACGTATATAGCCATCTGTTCACTGCTGATGCCGAGGGGATCGTATGAGCAAACCGGTTGATTTGGGCTCTCTTAAAGTTGGGCACAACATCATAATAGATGGCGAACCCTGTAAGATAGTCGAGCTTGAGAAGAGCAAGCCGGGCAAGCACGGATCAGCGAAGGTTAGGTTGGTCGCTATAGGAATATTCGACGGTGTTAAAAGGAGCATGGTAGGACCCGCAGACAGTAAGGTTGAGGTCCCAATAATAGAAAAGAGGTCGGGTCAGGTTGTGTCGATAGGTGACGTGGTTAGCGTCATGGACTCCGAGAGTCTCCAAATAGTCGAGGTGCCGCTACCGCAAGACGAGTCTTTGAGGAGTAAGATCGAGCCCGGTGTTACCGTCGAGTACTGGACGATCATGGGCAGGCACTTACTAGTCGGTGTCAAATAACCCGTTTATTTTTTGGATAGTTTTTTATTTGAGTTTAAATTTAAATAGGCGTAATATCGAATTCGATATCAACGGTGATATCATGATCGATTATTCCATACATCTTCCGGCGCTCAGGTATTGGAGAAAACATATGGCAGCTGTTCCGAAGGGTTTTCTACGTTATCACGTTCTCGAGCTTTTGAATGAAAAGCCTCTTTCGGGTTCAGAGATAATAAACGAAATTGGAAGGATGACCGGCGGTTACTGGAAACCGAGTCCGGGATCCGTCTACCCACTCCTCGCATGGCTCCAAGACAACAAGTATATTGAAGAAGTGCCCACACAAGAAAGCGGAGTAAAGCGCTATACACTTACTGCCAAGGGCAGGAGTCTTTTGGAAGAACAACGGAAGATCAGATCGCATTTCGGGATGGAGAAAATGATAATCGTACCACCATTCTGCGGTCTTTGGCTAAACATATCGGTGGAGCAGGCTGAGAAGATCCGTGAAACTTTTGGTAGGTTCTTCAGGGCTCTACTCAATCTTCGTATAAGCCTGGAGGAGAAGTTCTCGGAGTCCGCCATAAAGGAGGTGCTCGACGTTTTGAACGAAACTGCTCAGAGGCTAGAAGACATAGAGAGGAGGTTGAGGGGGCGGTTTAAACATGACTAAGAACGTGATAGAGGTTGAGGGGTTGACAAAAGTCTTCAACAAAGGTTTCGTGGCCGTAGATCACGTGAGTTTTAGCGTGAAGGAGGGCGAAATCTTCGGATTTCTTGGACCCAATGGTGCAGGTAAAACGACGACCATGAACATGCTGATAACAGTTTTGAAGCCAACTGAGGGCAGGGCATCTGTGCTCGGCTACGACGTCGTCAGGCAGGCGAGCATGGTCAGAAAGGTCATAGGCGTCGTGCCTCAAGAGTACACGGCAGACGAAGACCTGACTGGTTACGAGAACATAATGCTATGCGCGGATCTTTACGGCATACCTAAAGATGTTGCTAAGAAGCGAGCTCTTGAGCTGCTGGAGCTCGTGGAGCTGACACCATTCAAGGACAAAAGAGTCGAGACATACTCCGGCGGTATGCGTCGAAGGCTTGAGCTCGCATGCGGACTCATCAACACGCCTAAAGTGCTCTTTTTGGATGAGCCAACATTAGGCTTAGACGTCCAGACGAGGGCCGCGATATGGGAATACATTAAGAGGCTCAAAGAAGAGTATGGTATGACCCTTTTCATGACGACGCATTACTTGGAGGAGGCAGATGCTTTATGCGATCGCATCGCCATAATAGACCACGGTAAGATAGTGGCAATAGGTTCGCCAAGCGAGTTAAAAGAGAGCTTGGGCGGTGATATAATAACAATAAGCATCAAAGAAGATGATGATGTCAGTGAGCTCATCCGTAGCGTGGATAATGTGAAGGAGGTCAAGAAGGAGAAGGGTTTCTATAGGATTAAGGCCGAGTCAGGAGAAGTGACAGCGCCCATAATAATCGAGGTCTTGCGAAAGAAAGGCTACACAGTAACGAGGCTCTCGCTCACAGAGCCGACACTGAACGAGGTTTATCTGGAGTATACTGGAAAATCGATGCGAGACACGGAGGAATCCAGGGAGGCGTTCGTATCTCATAGAATAACTTTGAGGAGGGCTAGGTCGAAATGAGCGAGTACCATCCGAGCATGCTTCGTGGGCTCCTAGCATTAACTAACCGTGAACTAAAGAAATGGGTGAAGGAGCCCATAATCCTTCTCATGGCCATAATACAACCAATAATATGGATGGGGCTTCTCGGAAAGGCCATGAATCTCAACGCGATTTTTTCAGCGAATAGCTTAAGTAACTTAAACATACCCGACATAAAAATACCCGAGTACGATATTGTCGTTCCGAGTTCTCTGATCAAGCAAAAGTTGCTGGAGGCATTCGAGGGCATAGGCGCTAACATAATGCAAAACGTTTTCGGCGTTACAGATTACTTTAGCTATATGTCTGTGGGCATGATATCGATGATAATCATGTTCACAACCATGTTCAGCGGGATGTCAATGGTCTGGGACAGACGTTTAGGTTTTTTGGACAAAGTCCTAAGTACGCCAGTTCCGAGGTCGGCGATAATCTTTTCAAAAGTTCTTAACGCGACTCTGAGGTCGATGTTCCAAGCAACTATAATCTTAGCCCTAGCATTGGTCCTCGGTCTGAAAATCAGCCCGATGTTCAGCCCACTGAACCTTCTGGGCATCTATGCAGCAATATTTCTCCTCTCGACGGGGCTCTCTTCGTTGTTCTTGGCGCTGGCATTAAGGTCAACGCGTCACGAGATGCAGATGGCAATCGTGAACTTGGTAAACATGCCGCTGATGTTCGCAAGCAACATATTCTTTCCTACGTCTATGATGCCCGAGTGGTTGCAGGCCATAGCCAACGTGAACCCCGTAAGCTACCTGACGGATGCGATAAGACAACTGACGATATTGCCGCTCAACATCTCGACGTTGGTCATGGACTTCGCGTATTTGGGTGCGTTCGCGGCTGCGTTATCTGCAATTGGTATAACACTTTCGTGGAGATACTTGACGAAGTAACAACTAAACTTTATCTATACAATCCAACTTTAGTATCTCGTAAACACCACTGTAACCGAACCACTTTTTAACAGCTTCTTTTACCCTAAGCCTTTTCCTGAAGATTGGACAGTCGAGGACGAAGGTTTCACCCTCACCACCTTCGAAGCACATGTTTATCCCAAACTTTTTGCTCAACCAGCGCAGTTCCTCTATCGCGGCCTCATCTAACTTCCTACCCAACCAACTTTCGTCAAGACCTTCGGCCGAGACGGATGTCACTATAGTTTCAAATCCTAAAGCATACTGCTCACGAAGCAATCTCTCTGGTTCCATGCCCCAAAGTGGCATGATGCACTCAAGCCCGAGCTCTTCGCAAATCTTCTCGATTCTATTCCTCTGGTAACGGCTCGCGACCACTCCCGAGACCAGTCCCTCCACACCGCTCAGCCTCTCTAGTGCCGCTTTCAAGTCCTCAACCTCTTCCTCCTTGATTCCCATGCTAGGTACCATTATCTGCTTTATGCCAATCGCATCGGCTTGATATCGCGTCATCTCGACGTTTATTCTGTGAAACATCCAAGAGTCCGGATTGCGTGTTATGACGGTCACTAAATACTCTACGGAGTTGCCTTCAAGCAGCGTTCTATATATAGCATATGTGCTGTCCTTCCCGCCGCTAAAAAGGGATACAACCCTCAAAGCCGAATATTCTCCAACCAACCGGGCAGATTCCGAGAATATTAAGCTATACCTGTTGGCTATACTCTCCGAATTATCCTAAAATTACACTCCATTTTCAGCTAACTGTACGATTTAATTTTAGGCACTGTATACCATATAATGAGAAGGGATGAGGATATTCAAGGACGAGGGGAAGCTCTCGCTGGAATATGTCCCGCCTGTCCTTCCGCACAGAGAGGATGAATTACGCCTCCTAAAAGCTTTCTTCAGTAGCATCCTGAGGGGTAAGCAAAGCATTTCGGTCAGGGCCATAATATCCGGGTCAGCAGGTACGGGCAAAACCGCTATGGCAAAACTTTTTGGTAAACAGATGGAGGCTGAGGCCAGGAGTAAACAAACGAATCTCAGATACATTCATGTAAATTGTCGCGTAAATAGAACTCTATTCACGGTACTCAAGAGGGTTGTGGAACATCTCAAGATACCGCTGCCCTCAAGAGGATACTCGACGGAGGAGCTGATGCACGGACTCCTGGACTATCTTGTGGAGAACGACCTCTACATTATCCTAGCACTTGACGATTTAGAAGTTCTGATAAAGGAAGAGGGGGCGGACCCATTCTACTTTCTAATGAAAGTCGGCGAGGATAGGGACGACAGGATGTCCAGACTTTCATTCATATTCATCGTGAGAAATCCGGAGATGCTAAATGTGTTAGAGGGTAGTGCAAGGATTGGGATACTTAACAACATAGTGCACCTTTCGGAGTACAATGCTACGCAGCTCTATGACATACTGAGTTACAGGGCTTCCGAAGCATTCTTCGACAACGTGGTCCTGGAGGAGTCGATAAGGCTGATAGCAGACCTAGCCAGCGAAAGGGGTGATGCCAGATACGCTATCGAAACACTCTGGAGAAGCGGAAAGTATGCTGAAGCTGAGGGGTGCAACGTCGTAACGCCTGAACATGTAAGGAAGGCCGCGGCCAGCATATACCCTGCAATAAAGAAGGAGAACCTAGCATATCTCTCACTGCATGAAAAGCTAATACTCTTGGCCATAACTAGAGCCTTAGCTTCGAACGAAAAGGCATACACCACCTCAGCAGAGTTGAACGAACTCTACAGACTCGTGTGCGAGGAGTATAGGGTTCAGCCAAAGGCATACACTCGTTTCTGGGAATACCTCCAAAAGCTCGAGGACCAAGGCATAATAAGGATAAAGGTATCCAGCGAAGGTATAAGGGGACGCAGGTCGTATATAACGTTGCCCGAGATACCTGTCTCAATACTTCAGCATGAATTAACAAAACTACTAGAGGGCGGGAGCAGAGAGTTTTGAATAATGATTATTTGATGAGGTTCTCGAAGGGAAGGAAGAAGATATTGGAGGTTCTCCTGAAGTTTGGTGAAGTAAATATATCAAGGATAATAAAACATACAATGCTTAATCACAAGCTTGTGAACGCCTACTTAAGAGAAATGATGTCATTAGGTTTGGTGAAAGAAAGGAAGTTTGGCAGAGTTAGGATGTTCAGACTTTCTGATTCTGAGAGATTCGTGCAGATGCTTCGAAACGCTACTGGGTCGAAGACTTCTTAGTCTTTGTTACTTTAACCCTTACTTCCTTGACTTCCTCCGACTTCCCTGATAAATACGAGAGCTCAGATTCTGATAACTCGAAAAATCTTGCGAGCCCATTCGCAACATTACCATCGTTCTTGATTATAAAACTCAGGAAAGGAAGCATCTCGATGTTCGCTTTATATGAGGACATATGGCATTTTGATGCTATTTTACTGGCCACAGCATTCCTTAGGTCCCTCTCCTGTTTCGTAGTTTGAAGCATCCTAATCTTTTGTGGGAATGAGAATTTGACGAAGCTCTTCGGTGTTTTCCTCTTGGAGAGCGCGATACCACCGGTCATAATAGGTACCGCATACCTAAGCAAATTCCATCTTTGCATCCTCTTTATTCTCGCGAAATAGAGGTCAGCCTTTGCGAGAAAATCCATGGCACGCTCAAGGTCTTCGGGGTCCGTCAGCTGTTGTGGAGCATTATCCAAGACCCAGTTGAAAAAGGTATCTATGTCCACGTCGATGTTTTCCGTTGATGCCCATGCTTCTTTGATACTTTTCGCATGGAATACCTGAACTAGCGCTGAGAATATCTCCTTAACTCTATCTCTGTAACCTAGGGCAGCTAATGTTGAGCCGTCTATCTTTGGTCCTGCCATCGCCAAAGCCTGAAGGTCATTTATTGCAGACCTCACATCACCATTTGACCTTTCTGCTATCGCTTTTAGCACATCATCACTACATTCCAGTCCTTCTAGTGTGCATATCTTTCTCAAATGGGAAATTATGAGTCGCTTGTCCACATGCTTGAATTCTATCATTTCACACATTTCCCTTATTGTGGCTAACCTTGGGCTCCACGGGTCGTTTGCAACGAGCACTATAGGTACCTTAGTTTTTTCTATCGCATCTCTTATGGCTGGTATCCCTCCGGCATCTTCCTGACCAGCTATACCATCTACCTCGTCAACCAACACTATTCTCTTCCTCATACCGTCCAGCGTAGCGAACTCGCATGCAGCGCCTACAATCGCCCTAACTTTCTCAGCAGTCCTCCAATCGCTAGCGTTTACCTCAACCAAATCGTATCCTTTTTCTGTAGCGTACGCTATGACCAGCGAAGTCTTACCAACACCGGCAGGCCCATACAAGAATGCCGCCTTCTTAGATGGTTTTCCCTTTTCCCAAGATGTCATCCAGTTAAGGAATACCTCTATCGCTTCTTTGTTGCCGATTACTTCCGAGACCCTTTTCGGCCTATACTTCTCTACCCAAGGTACCGTCAAAGGTCATCTACGGCTCCTAGTTGCAAGTTTTGCAAGAAAACTCATGATCTGCACTTCTTCTGACGCGCCTTCTGCTATCCTGTAGTCAACCTCGCCCAAGGTGTCGAGTAACTCAACCTTCAATTCCTCTGGAATGTTAAGCGCAAAAATCTCCCTATATATTGCCGAGATGAGGTCTCTGCCAGATATTCCTTGCAAGTACAGGATGGCCCTAAGAGCATCCCTTGCTTCCACGAACTTTCCGGACATCGCGTACTCTAGTATCCTTCTGACGTCGCCCCTACTCACATAACCTATGACTGTGTAAACAGCTTTTTCGTCCACCTTCTTTCCGAGCGTCGAAGCTGCTTGTAGGATGTTTATACATTTCCTCATATCCCCTTGTGCGAAGTCGTAGATTGCATCGATAGCTTCATCATCTATCTCTAAACCTTCAGCCTTTGCTATCTTCTTTAGATGCGATGCCACGTCAGTCTTCGTAAGGGGTTTGAACCTGAAGATTGCGCATCTTGACTGTATAGGTTCGATTATTCTGTTGCTGTAGTTGGCTACAAGTATGAATCTGCATGTCGAAGAAAATTGCTCCATTATACGTCTGAAGGCGTGCTGAGCGTCGTCCGTAAGCTGGTCACTCTCATCCAATAGGAGTATCCTGAAGCCCACGTTACCAAACGGGATGGACCTCGCGTACATCTTTACCTTTTCACGGATAGTTGCTATGCCACGCTCGTCAGATGCGTTGATCTCCACAAACAAACCATCTTTTATGTAATCATCTCCATATAGATCTCTTGCAAAAGCGTGTGCCGTCGCAGTTTTTCCAGTACCAGGCGGTCCCGTAAAAAGCATATGCGGAACTGCTTTTGTCTTGAGGATGTTTTTTAGACTGGAAATTACCTCATGCTGGTTTACTATCTCGTCGAGTGTCGTAGGCCTATACTTCTCAATCCAAGGTAGCATGCCTGCCGTAGACAATTCACAACCAGCTTGATTAAGGTCATGAAGCATAATAAAGGTTACTTGTATTTTGGTCGAAAATCACACTTTTATATTCCATTTTTTCTTATTACGTTATCAAGATGGCGACGGAGAAGAGTTTATCTTGCATTTGCGGTGCATCTATTGACGTATCATCGCTCGTCATAGAAAGGATCGGAGAAGTAGGTTACAAGATAGCATGCCCGTCACCAAAATGTCCTTTGCATGAGTTAGGTTTTGTGGAAGTGACTCATCATTCAAAGCCAAAGTTCGAGGTCAAACTTTCGAGGATGTTCAAGGATTGGAATATTCTGCTCCTCGGTAGGGAGAGTTGTGACAGACTTGTGCGCGACTTGTTGAAGCAACTTTCCTTAAAGCTTAGAAAATTTTATGAATATTGAATTTATCGTTAGAATCTTCTCCATGTTGGAGCAATCATGAAAATGAATCTCCATTCGTTTTAGTAAAGTAAAGACCATGGGCTTTCAGCCCTTTCCACTTCCTAGGAGGCGTTCTCCAGGCAGGGGAAGCACGTTAAACGGTAGGAGGTGATCCGGCCGCACGTTCCCGTACGGCCACCTTGTTACGACTTCTGCCTCCTCGCCAAGTCTGAGCTCGACCCAGCCAACAAGACTGGGCCTCGCTCAGACCCAGCTCGGATGCAGCGACGGGCAGTGTGTGCAAGGAGCGGGGACGTATTCACCGCCCGATGGTAACGGGCGGTTACTAGGGATTCCGCGTTCACGAGGGCGAGTTGCAACCCTCGATCCCAACTGAGGTGGGGTTTAGGGATTGGCTCCCCCTTTCGGGGTCGCAACCCATTGTCCCCACCATTGAACGTCGCGTGCGGCCCGGGGGATTCGGGGCATACTGACCTGCCGTGGCCCGCTCCTTCCTCCCCCTTTCGGGGGCAGTCCCCTCAGAGTGCCCGGCGCCTTTCGGCCCGATGGCAACTGAGGGCGCGGGTCTCGTCCGTTGCCTGAATTAACAGGACACCTCACGGCACGCACTGGCGACGGCCATGCACCTCCTCTCAGCTCGTCCGGCAAGGCCTTCAACCTGGCCTTCATCCTGCTGTCGCCCCCGGTAAGGTCTCCGGGAGCCTTGTAACCGCACGCGCGGCTCTTTCCGGCGTTGACTCCAATTAAGCCGCAACGTCCACCCCTTGTGGTGCTCCCCCGCCAATTCCTTTAAGTTTCAGCCTTGCGGCCGTACTCCCCAGGCGGCGGGCTTAATGGTTTCCCTTCGGCACCACGCCAGCCCGTAGCTGGCGTGACACCTAGCCCGCATCGTTTACGGCTGGGACTACCGGGGTATCTAATCCCGATCGCTCCCCCAGCTTTCGTCCCTCACCGTCGGGCGTGTTCTGGCCGACCGCCTTCGCCACTGGTGGTCCTCCCGGGATCAGTGGATTTTACCCCTACCCCGGGAGTACCGTCGGCCTCTCCCACCCCCAAGCCCAGCAGTATTCTCTGCAGCCCGGCGGTTAGGCCGCCGGATTTAACAGAGAACTTGCTGGGCCGGCTACGGACGCTTTAAGCCCAGTAAAAGTCCCCACCACTCGCGGAGCGGGTATTACCGCGGCGGCTGACACCCGTCTTGCCCCCCGCTTATTCGCCCAGCTGTTCACACTGGGCAAAAGCCACCACGAGGGTGGCACTCGGGGTGGCCTCGTCGCGCTTGCGCGCATTGCGAAGGTTTCGCGCCTGCTGCGCCCCGTAGGGCCTGGACTCTTGTCTCAGAGTCCATCTCCGGGCTCCCCCTCTCAGGGCCCGTACCGGTTATAGGCTTGGTGGGCCGTTACCCCACCAACTACCTGATCGGCCGCAGCCCCATCCCAAGGCTGTGCCAAGAGCATCCTCTTGGCACACTTTCGGCGATGGGTCCTTCCAGAGCCCATCGCCTATGGGGGTTTAGCCCCAGTTTCCCGGGGTTATCCCCCTCCTTGGGGTAGGTTGGCCACGTGTTACTGAGCCGTGCGCCATGGCCGCGGAAGCTGCGGCCATAGA
>CAZZKR010000011.1:0-91206 GCA_964655015.1 uncultured Nitrososphaeria archaeon | reverse complement strand
CTTACTTCCATTTGCGTTGAGCATTGTGTATATCCAAGTCCCGATCTCAAATGCAGAATTCTCAGCTCTCGCCACCTCGTCCTCACGATCTATGTTCGGCTCGTACATGCCTCTAGTGTAGGCAGATAGCAGATTTCTTAGGGAGGTAAGCGCTACATCCAACTCATGAATGTTGTCATTCAGGTTATCGAGCAGTTTTACGCTAGTGCCGAAAGATGTTTTTGCTATAGCCGCACGAATGATGTTGTCGTAAGAGCTAACCTTATACAAAACAGGTAACGAGCTTATTAGGCCAATGTAGGCGGCGTATACCCAGTGCTTCCGTTTCATGTAGCCCAGCTCTAGGAGTCTATCATAATTCAAACAAAGCGGATTCTTGGATAGGTTGTGTAACATATGTTCATACGTTTCCAAAAGCTCCAAGAGTGTTGACAGTGTATTTCTCAGCCTGAGTGAAGGGTGTTTATTGAAACTAACCAAGAAGGCTAGGGCCGAGAGTTTATATAGAAAGTTTAGACCCTCTTTTCGGCATTTTTTCTCTAACTGCGGAACCGTATGCTTCTTATAGATTGGCTTCCGCCTGAGCTTGAGTTGACGTTTGATTACTCTGTATTGCTCTATCATAGCAACATATTTTGCTAAAAAACTATATAAAAATGCACAGAACGGTTATACATGGACATTATACGAGAGTTATGCTTAGAATTGTTAACTGTTGGTTTGTGGAAGATTATATTAGCAACCTTTTGGGGCTTTCGGTTGGGTCATGTTTAACGAGCTTGAAAGAATGGCGGCCGAAAAGGCTAAGGAAGCCGTCTACTTGGATAGGATAGGAGCGAGAGAAAAGGCCTACGTAAAGTACAAGGAAGCTATTGACATTCTGACGAAACTTTACTTCATGACTGAAGATGAAACGATACGTTCAGTGTATCTTGAAAAGATTCGTGAATACCAAAGAAGGCTTCAGCTTATAGATACAAAAAGGGTCGTTATTTCTGAGGGGGATGCTAAGGCTACCGGTATTGAAGAGGGAACTGAATGGATACTTAAGGATAGACCTAGAGTTAACTGGGAGGATATTATAGGAATAGACGAAGTTAAGAGAGCGATAAGAGAGAGCATAGTATACCCAAAGTTGAGGCCAGAATTATTCCCCTTAGGGTGGCCTACTGGTATACTGTTATTTGGGCCTCCTGGTTGCGGTAAGACACTCGTTGGTGCTGCCGTCGCTAATGAAATAGATGCTGCGTTCTTTTACGTGGATGCTGCAACAGTTATGTCAAAATGGTTAGGAGAGTCGGAGAAAAATATAGCACAACTTTTCGCGACAGCCAGGAATGCATGTAAAAAGCAGGGCGCGGCTATAATATTTATAGACGAAATAGATTCACTGACATCTATTAGACCTATCGAGGTAGGCGGTGAGACTAGAGCGAGAAATCAGCTACTAAAAGAAATGGATAGTCTAACCGAGAAGGGAAAGAAGGAGTACCTATATGTGATAGGAGCAACAAACAAACCTTGGATGCTTGACGAGCCATTCATAAGGCGCTTTCAGAAGCGAATATATGTTCCTTTACCAAATCTTAATGCAAGGGCTGCCTTGTTTTCTTATTACACCAAAGATCTTAAACTTGGTCAATCCGTTGATACATGGCAACTTGCAGTCATGACGGAGGGATATTCTGCGGCCGACATCCATGATATTTGTATGGAGGTTCAACTGAAGATCGCTAGAGAATTTTTCGAAGAAGGTAACGCCGAAGGGACGGAACCTAGAGCGATAGAAATGCAGGATTTCTTAGAAATCATTAGTAAGAGGAAGTCGTCAATAATTTTGGAAAATCTAAAGAAGTTGGAAGAATGGGCAGCCAAATACGCAACCTAAAATATTTTATGTCATCTCAGCACTTTGCACCTCTATTAGTCCTTTTTCTTGAAGGCTACTTATAACAACTTTAACCTGCGATATATTAAGTCCAAGCTCTGATGCACACTTTGCTATGTCCAATTCATCACCGCACTTCATAATGTAGGAGTAAACCATGCGTTCCTCTTCTGTAAGGACCGGTACCTCCGGGAAGCTCTTCCTCACTTGCTCTGCTGCTATTCTTCTCGCCTCTTCTAGTATGTCTTCTGCATCTTTGTTGATCTGAATATCACCGGTTGGTACCGTGTCAACGTATGTTGAAGAGGAGGAAGTGAAGTCTTCTATAGTCTCCACAAGTTCCCTGAGGCTATTCGATGCTTCGGGAACGACAAGCGATACCTCCTTTTCGACTGCTTCTATGATTGATGTCAATGGTACTATCAAGCCCATCACTTCGCCCAGTTCTAATATTGTTTCAAGCCTAACCTTTATCTGCTCAAGGACTAGGCAGCATCTCATAACTATGTCGGCCAGCCTTTTTATTTCTGCTATTTCGACAGCATACATCTTGGCCCTCTCATTGTCCCTAGCGACTAAAGCCTCTATACATCTTTCAAAATATTCTTTGCTTCTGGATAGCATATTTTGATATCTTGTCCGTAACTTATCAACTTGGACGGACAGGTTTGTCAAAGAATCCTCGATCTTTTGTACTAGAATCTCATAATTTTGAGTGCCTATGTTGCCTTGGTTTCGGTTTTCGGATTTTGGGGCAAGCCTTTCTTGAATACGCCTTAGGGAAAACCTTACCAACCCTACGACCCGGGAGAGAGAAGATTCAACAAAGACTAATACCTTTTTTATCAATCCTACCTCCGCATAGTTCACGCGTTATACCCCAATAATCTTACGAATCTACTGTTAGGTGCTTAGGGCAGTTTTCTAGATTCTCGAATGGCATATGCAAAGCCTTAGAATTTCCAGCCCTATCATTCTAACAAATTGAATATAAGTAAGCTTATCAAGTCCTAGAAAGACCCAATATTTGAAAAACATGTGTGGTATAACGGGTTGCGTAACAGATGGCAGGGCTGTTGCCGGCATACTTTACAAGTCACTTAAACGCTTGGAGTACAGGGGATACGATTCGGCCGGAATGGCCACGATATTTAACGGCGTTCTCTATGTAAAGAAAGATCAAGGGAAAATAGACGAAGTGAACGAACGGCTGAATTTCAGCGATATGCCCGGCAACATAGGCATAGCACATACAAGGTGGGCAACACATGGCGCCCCATCAAAAGTTAACGCTCATCCGCATACGGATTGTAATAATAAGCTTGCAGTAGTGCACAACGGAGTAATAGAGAATTTTATGGAACTCAAGAAAGAGCTGCTTGATCTCAATCATAGATTTGTATCAAAGACGGATACCGAAGTTGTCGCTCACCTTTTGGAAGAGAATTTGAAGAGGGGAGAGGATTTTTTCTCAGCCTTTGTCAACACAATAAAAAGATTGAATGGATCTTATGCTCTTGCCACCATATATGTTGGAGAGCCGGATAAGATTTTGGTTGCTAAGCAAGACATGCCACTCCTAATAGGCATAGGTGACGGGTGCATGTTCGTTGCTTCCGATGCTGCTGCCTTCATAGACGAGACCAACAAGACAATCATCCTCCAAAATGGCGAGGTGGCTGTCGTCACCGCGAAATCTTATGAAATTTACCGCGTTAAAGACGGTACAAAAGTTATGAGAAATCCAATTATACTTGATTGGACTTTAGAGATGGCTGAGAAGCAAGGCTTCCCGCATTATACTTTAAAAGAAATATTCGAACAGCCCCTAACCATAAAGAGTGCTCTTAGATTACAAGACACGTATGTGGACCTTCTGACGGAGTTTTTAGATAGAGGTGAGAAAATTTTCATGATAGCAGCTGGGACGTCATACCATGCATGCCTTGCCGCCTCTTATATGTTTTCAAAGTTGGCTAGACTCGCAACATACCCAGTAATCGCGTCAGAGTTTATAGAAAATTATGGCCATTCTATAGATATAGGGACTGTTATATTAGCCGTAAGCCAGTCCGGCGAAACTGCCGATGTTTTGAATGCGCTCGAGTTTGCCAGACTAAGAGCAGCGACGATACTTGGGATAACAAACGTCGTTGGATCGACTTTGACGAGAATTTCTAGAGCTTACTTGTTACAGAACGCTGGACCAGAAATCGGTGTGGCAGCGACAAAGACATTTACGTCTCAACTTATCGTACTTGCTCAACTTGCCTTAAGGCTAGCGAAGAAAAGGGGCAAGATAGCACAATATGAAATGGATGAGTTTAAGGAGAGGTTATATGAAGTACCTGATGTTGTCTCGCACGCTCTTGAAGAGACGAAAGACCGCATGCAAGAGTTGGCAAAAAAGTATGCTAAAGAGAAGTTTTTCATATTCCTTGGAAGAGGGATAAGTACCGCGACGGCGTTTGAGGGTAGACTGAAGGTCATGGAACTTTCTTACATCCCATGCATAGCATATCCCGCGGGCGAGAGTAAGCATGGACCCATAAGTGTTGTAGAAAAAGGTGTACCGGTATTCTTTGTATGTCCAAAAGATGAGACTAGGAAAACCATCATTGGAAACATCGAGGAGATGAGGGCCAGAGGTGCAAAGATAATAACTATAGGCAGCAAGGATGATGAAGAGTTGATGGAAATCTCGGATGATTACATTGGTTTGCCAGATGTTCATGAATTGTTAAGCCCGATTATCTATGTGTTGCCGTTCCAACTCTTAGCGTATTACTTAGCAATTGAAAGGGGTCTGGATCCTGACAAACCGAGGAATCTTGCGAAATCCGTTACAGTTTTGTAACATTGTAATCGTAAAAAATTTTAAATATTTTTATTCCCTGTAGAACCTTGTGGTAAATTACTGGATATTTATAGCCAAGGATCATAAGTATGACAAGTCTATTGTTTCAGCAATAACTATTATCAAAAACAGAGTTGAGAACAAGTTTTGGATGCTTAACAAAAATGCACGTGGAATCAAAAAACTTAAGCCAGGGGATAAGGCGGTTTTCTATGCTGCGAGTGTTGAAGGAAGAGGTTTCTGTGGTTGGGGAGAGTTAGCTACAGAACCCCACCCGCTTACACCAGAACAGAGGTTTTACGCTTTTGGCAAACCTTCAATACTCTTTGATTTTGCCGTGGACTTCAAGGTTGCCGAGTTCTGGCCAAAGTTAAAACCGATAGAAGAATTCGCCTCAACATTAAGTTTCCTTAAAGGCAAACCTAACTATATCAGGTGCTTCAGGGGTAGCATAAAGGCCATAACTCAAGAAGATTTCGAGTACATTATCTCCGCGTGAGTGGGGTGGGGATAGGCGGTATCGGTATAGGCCGTCTTTTATGCTCGCTCCTTTTTATGCGCGTAAGAATGTTCTTCGCTAGCTCCGTTTGTATATTAACCAATTTTGATGCAGCTTCTACATCCATGCCTAAATCGCACAAGTAATATAGAAGCAAATCGAGTTGTTCATACTTTAAGCCTATCTCATCCTCATCCGTCTGACCCTTCCAAAGTCCGGCTGTTGGTGTCTTCCAAATTATGCTCGACGGTATTCCTAAATGTTCTGCTAGTTGTCTCACTTGTGTTTTGTACAAATTGCCAATCGGCAGACAGTCAACACCTCCATCCCCGTATTTCGTGTAATACCCGATTAAGAGTTCGCTTCTGTTTCCCGTACCAGCTACCAGCATATTTAATATGTTCGCGTGATAATACAGTAAGGTCATCCTGACCCTAGGCTTTATGTTACCCCTAGCTAAGACTGATGCCTGAAGTCCGTGCTTGCATATATTGGCCAAATAATCCGAAATTGATGTGATGTCTATAACTTCATATTCTATACCCAGCATAGATGCAAAACGTTCCGCATCCAGCGCGTCCTCTTGGGGTGTCGTATCGGAGGGCATAAAAAGACCTAAGACCTTTTTCCGTCCAACAGCTTCAACACAAAGTTTCGCCACAACCGAAGAGTCAACACCGCCACTCAGACCCAAGACGTAACCATCAGCTCCAGATTCTTCAATTAATTTCCTTAAAAATTCAAGAATTAATGCTTTGGTCTCACTCGCATTAATCTTTAAGATTTCGGTAGCAGATACCATGCTCGTCGACTGTTAGGTTGCACAGTATATAAAATATACTTTTTTGCATTACGGCGAGTATATTCCTGCCACTTTCGGGTAAGGTCTTGCTTCCCAAACAGTTCTCAGACCGCATATAAATCTAGTGAGCCTTTCTACTCCTATTCCAAACCCAGACGTAGGCACTATGCCTTCTCGAAGCATTTCAAGATACCAACCATACTTAGCTGGATCCTCACCGTTCTCGTACATTCTCTCTATTACTTTCTCGTAAGTGTATTCACGTTCAGCTCCAGAAACTGCTTCACCATAACCTTCAGGATAAAGCAAGTCAAAGTCCCTAAGTATCCCAGGTCTCGCAGGGTCTTCCATATCGTAGAAACCTCTTGAACCTTTTGGGTATTCCATTATGAAGAAAGGCTCGGACATCAGCTTCGATAACAGTTCTTCCGCTTCCCAAGGTATCTCAGCACCATATTTAATATAATGCCCATTCTTAGCGAGTATTTCTAAAGCTTCGGAATAGGTTAGCTTAGGATATGGTGGTTTGTATACTTTTAAGTCCCTACCTAGCTCCTCAAGTTGTCTGGAGCACGTATCCTTAACATATCCAAGGGTGTGTGCCAATAGTCTCTCGGCCGTCTTCATCGCACCATAATAATCAACATATGCCTCTTCAACATCCACTTGAACAAACTCCACAAGGTGCCTACCAGTATAAGCCGTTTCAGGTGGTTCGAGCCTAACGTTAGGTGAGAAGAAGTATATTTTTCCTAGAGCCGTTGCCATCATCTGTTTGTACAGTATCGCACTACTCATCACTTTGTACTCTCTGCCGTAAAAGTCTATTGTAACCTGCTTAGCCCCCCTTATGCCCGGATCCGTAACTGGACCTATTATCGGTGGCAGGAGTTCCGTAAAGCCTTCCGAATCTAAATAATCTCTTATTCCCTTAAATATCTCAGCCTGCACCTTCAGCACGGTCTTCATTTTCGGAGTTCTAACAAGAAGGTAGGACTTCTCCAATTTTTCCAATTCGGCGAACGTTAGCTTTTCCATGATGCTATCCCTTTGTTATTGTGTCAATAAAGCAGCCTGTTATTAAGCATTTATACAAAATACGCATCATTTTGCCGGTTTTTTAAATTAAATGTTCAATTTTTTCGTCAATTAGACATATAAATGCCATACTTTCCGCACACCCTACCATGAGGCATGCGGCGGTCGTCAACCTTACAGGTAAGACTTTGGCTGCATTATTGAAACGTTTCTTAAAGTAGGCCAACACAGCGTGTTGACCTTTTGAGTGTGCTTTCTTTCGTTAAAAAGACTTTTACGTTAATGTCCAGTGTCTTTAGGAGACAAAACTTACTTGGACCCTTCTAACATCCTAGGCGGAAGTTATTAGGACACTTCTCGAATTTTTATAACATAACTTTCACGAAATTGAAATTCTTAGTGGCATGTCCTATTAGTTTTGGGAAAATCGTTCGAAAAGAAGGTCATATGTGCGGTATTTTGTACATTCAATCGGAAGGAATGCTTTAAATAGTATGATTTTATAGAAAGTTCATGGAAAGTATCAGGATAACCCGGAAGGGTACAGCATTAAGGGATGAAGAAGGAAAACTACTACTAGTTAATGAAGACAATGAAGCCTATATTGCAAGTGAAATCGTCGTATACATTTGGAATGTATGTGATGGTAAGACATTCGACGAGCTTACCAAAGAGATTGCAGAAGCTGTGAACAGAGATACAGGGGAAGTAAGGGAGGCGCTCTCAGAATTAATCGGTAAGCTTAAGGAAGCTAAGTTAATAGAGTACACCACTCCTTAGGTTTACCTAGATTAATTTCTAGAGTCCTCTTTTACGTACCCATAAAATACAACGATGAAGGCGGCCTATTGAATCAGCCGTTAATATAAACACGCGCTCGTCAAATGATTAAAGGTAAAATAGGCTATGGATTCTTAAAGTTCTCGGCTGTTTGCGATGCCGCTAGCTGCCAAGATATTCAAGATTAAAGTCGACACGTCTTTGGAGGAGTTAGCAGATAAATTAAGGGATTATAGATCCGTTGAAATTCAGAAAGAGGGTGAGGAAGAATTCGAGCTATTAGTAGAAGTGAGAGACCTCAAAATTGAGGGTGAACATTTATCAGGCATAATGAGCAAAGATAAGCTAATCTACGTCAACCAGCGCGGTAAACTTAGACCTGTACTGAAGACTGTAGATGCTAGGATAATTTTCAGCAAGCTTAAGGATAAATTGCTACTTACGGTGGTTCAAGAGAAGCATTTCGCTAATGCGATAGCATCCATGCTTAGCCAACTACTATTCTTATCTTATAAGGCAATCGTGGAGGCAAACATTAAACCCGAAACACTTCAAGAGTTTCATGAAAGAAATCCGGAGGGAACGAAGGTCATATACTTTGACAACATTGACATACCTTCTGTGAACAAGCTTGCGCTTTATGGTGATGCGCTCAAGAATTCGCCTCTATACGAAGAATATCTAGCACACGGGAAGATATGGTACATAGTTTTTACAAGCAGAAGGAACAATGCAGTGATGGGATTGACACGGAACTGTGTTGTAACCTCGTTTACTAAGATGCCGGAGGAAGATTTCATACAGTGTATATTCGAAGAGGTTTACCCCCTCATCAGCTAGCTGATGAGGCCTTTGCTCTCCATATCTATTTTTGAGGTTTCTATAAGCTTCGTCCTTCCGGCCTTCGATTTTTTGATGACATTAAAGCCGCAATACGGACATCTCGTCTCGGAGACCTTCGATAACTTGTCCTTCTCGAATATCCTCCTACACCAGACACATTCATATAATATACGTTGCTCGGACATTATCCATCGCCTGCAATGTCTTAAAAGGCGGTTCTCGATAAATGTTTCTAACTTTCAACCCATTAAATTTTTTTGCTAAGTAAGCTTATATAGCGTGTACGAGGATTGCGAAGAAAGGCCCCGTTTAGACGGTGAAGAGCGGTTTGTCTAAAGAAACCTTAATCGTGGTTTGGGAAGGTACTGATGGTTCTGGAAAGACAAGTTTGATGTTGGCCGTAAAGGAAATACTCTCAAAAAAAGGCTACCGTGTCGAGACTTATAAGACGCCAGGAAATACTCAAACTGGTAAGTTTGCTTTAGAATACGGAAACATGCAAGGGGTTGATGGGTTTACCAGGATGCTTCTCTTTGTCGCTAACACAGCCGACGATTCTAAGCTCATAAGAACGCAGATAGATAATTTTAGGCCACATTTCGAGTTTATAGACAGATATTACCTATGCTCAATAGTGTATGGAATTGCTATCTTAAAAACTAGGCATGGAAAGATAACAAATTTTGAAGATGTTGAAAAACTTCTCAAGTTGTTTGAGAATTTAGGTCAGGATATATTTGTTAGGCCAGACATCTATATAATTGTTGACGTAGAAGAAGAGGTGAGGTTAAGACGTGTTCTATCAAAATCCAGTAGGTCACATTTGGCCGACCTCTCTTATGAGCTTGATTCACGCTTGCAAGAAGAAGTGAGAGAGCTCTATAAGTTATTAATGGAAAGGGGATCCATAAAGGCTATTTGGGTTAATAACGCAGAAAATAAGCTTAAGGAGAACGCTATATTACTAGCGGATAAATTAATAGAGTTGCGTGAAAGTATGGCGTGAGGTATGCATAATGAATTTGCAGGACTTGATCAGATGCTTCATAGCAGTTGAGGTAAACGACCCTACAATCGTTGAAAAGATACTGAATGTCCAATCTAAAATAGAAAGTGCTGGCGCTGACATTAAGTTCGTTGAACCACATAACCTTCATTTAACGCTTTGGTTCTTAGGAGAGATAACGGAACAAAAGCTTCGGCAGGTTATGGACGTAGTAAAGAAAGTAAAATTTAGTAAGTCTAGCATAAAGTTGAAGGGCTTGGGATACTTTCCTGGAGGTGGAAGAATCAACGTAATATGGGTAGGTGTGGAGGATCCAACTGATACGTTAAGGTCTATACACTTACAACTCGTGAAGTTGTTGGAACCAATAGGTTTCAGACCTGAGGAGAGAGAATTTACGCCGCATCTTACGATAGGTAGAGTCAAATCTGTAAAGGATAAGACGAAGCTTCTGTCACTCATCAAAGATTTGGCGTATCTAGATTTCGGAGTACAATCTGTAGATAAACTCTTCCTTAAAAGAAGCGTCTTGACACCAAAAGGCCCCATCTACAGCAACCTCTTGGTAGTTGAAGGTGGATAAGGTTTGAAGAATGTAGAGGAAGTTACGGCAGAGGTTCTGCAGAAGATAAGACCTTCACTCATAGAATCAGAGAGGCTTATGCGGCTAGCTAATGAATTACTGAATGCCGTAAAGGACGTATCAAAAAATTATGAAGGAATACTTGACGCTAGACTCGAAGGTTCGGTGGCAAAAGGAACATGGATAAGAGGCAGGGAGGAAGTGGATGTATTCGTTCAGTTCTCGAAAGATGTAAATAAGGACAAGTTAGAGAGGACAATCCTAGAGATAGGTAACGCTGTTATTAAGAAGTTTGGTGGAAAAACGGAGGTCAGGTATGCTGAGCATCCTTACGTGGAGGGAACAGTCAATGGTGTGAGGGTTAACATTGTTGCATGCTATAAAGTTGAGCACGGTATGTGGTTGAGTGCCGTTGATAGAACACCTTATCATACAGAATACATCAAATCAAAACTTACTGGAGCGCTCGCTGACGAAATTAGATTGATGAAGTCGTTCATGCTTGGTTGCGGTGTCTACGGAGCAGAGATAAGAATTGGTGGTTTCAGCGGCTACCTCGCAGAACTTCTCACGATAAATTATGGTAGCTTCTTCAACGCTATCAAAGCCGTTTCAAATTGGAGACCTCCTATATATGTAGACATAGAGGGACATTATGCCGATAAAAGGGAGGCTTTAGAGGTTTTTGGTAGACCGCACATCTTAGTTATCGATCCTGTTGACAAAAAAAGAAACGTTGCTGCTGCTGTAACCGATACAAAGTTGTCAGAATTCATTCTTGCATCGAAATTGTTTTTCGATTCACCGAGTGAGAAGTTTTTTTACACTCCCGAGCGCACCGATGGACACATAACGATGACGGAAATAAGGAGAGCGCTAAGGGGCAGATGTATACTAGGGCTGAAGTTGAAAGTCCAGCAGAAACCACCAGATGTTCTTTGGGGTGAGATAAAACATACGCTAAAGGGAATTTGTAGGGCTTTAGAATACGAAGGCTTTAAGACGTTCAGATATGATGCATGGTCTGAAGGTAACACATGCATCATGCTTTTTGAACTTCAAGAATTAAATTTGCCTGCCTGCTACGTTCATCACGGTCCACCAACGTATCTCCCTAATGCATTGGATTTCATCAAAAAGCACTCCGGAGCACAAGATACGGTTGCTGGTCCATGGGTTAACGGCTTGAGACTTTACGTGCTTAAATCAAGAACTAAGACTTCGGTAAAAGATATAATTAAGATGAGGTTGGCAAAGGGTGACGTAAGCGTATCGGCCGGACTTATGGAGGCCGTTAAGCATGCCAAGATATGCAAATCTAATGAGGAGCTTGCTAAACTTGCTTCAAAAAATATTAGTTTTCGTAAGTTTCTTTTTGAATTCTTGGAGGCGAGGCCATCATTCTTAGCCAAGCACATCCAATAAGTCTAGAACAATTGGTCAGAGAACATATTCATTTTATATCTATTTTACATTATCCTTCGTGCAATTTGGAAGAAAGTATGAAAAGGGTCAAAATGTTAGAATCTTTAGGCATAGACTCGTTAATGGTGACTGAAAACGGACTGCTACTTGCTGGAAAGGGTTTCAGGAGCATAGTCCTTGTTGGTACATCAGAAGGTAAGCTAGTTGCTATAAAAATGCGGAGAAGCGATTCGCCCGCTAAATCTATGGAATATGAGGCAAGAATGCTTAAGATTGCCAATAGCGTTAACGTCGGACCCCGTATTTTTTCTTACACAAGGGATTTTATAATTATGGAGTATATTCATGGTTCTGAGATAAGCTCATGGATTTCTTCTTTGGATATCAAATCTTCTGAAAAGTTAAGAAAGGTCCTTAGGGCATGTTTCGAAGACTGTTACAAACTTGACTGCATAGGTCTAGACCATGGTGAGCTTTCTGATGCGTCCAAGCATGTGATAATCGATGAGGGGCTTAAGCCCGTTATTATAGATTTCAGCAATGCTAGCACTACTAGGAGGGTGTCGAACGTTACGTCATTCTTCAGCTATATAATGTACGGTAAAGTTGCATCAACTATCAGACAAATTTTAGGAATAAAGGCGCACGACATACATGTTGTGAAAACGTATAAGAGGCATATTTCAGACGAAAATTTTAACAATATAATGAAAAGTCTCGGGTTGTGAATAACATTTATTAGCCGCACTATTACAACGCATTAATGATGTCCGTCAAAAGTAGCGATAGTATAAAATGGGAAAGTGTTCCCGACGCTGTAAAAACTGAGATGAAGTGGTTGATAAGCAGACATGACGGTGCTGAAAATTTTGAGATGAGAAAGTTTGTGATAAAAGCCGGGGGAAGGATTCCAAAGCATATGCACCCAGACATGGAGCATGAGCAATACGTCCTAAAAGGAAGCTATTTGGTGGGCATAGGTGATGCGACATATAACGTTAAACCTGGTGATGTTATATTCATACCACCAAACGTACCACATTGGTACTCGAATCCCGGACCTGAAGATGCCGAGTTCATATGCGTCATACCTAAGCGTGAAAACTTAAAGACGATAAAGTTGGAATGAAATTTGATAATTTGCAACCGCTTAACGTCAAGCGATGTAGATAGAGTGTAACATTCGAATAATAGTTGAATAATGCTAAAGATGTGTACCTAAGCTACGGTTCAAAAAAGACAGAAGTAACAAAAGGATGTTAGGAGTACTTGGCGTAAACATTTTGTCTTAATTAAGGGCGAAGTATTATAGGAGCGGTATCAAATGTGCACGAGTGCATCAAAAGACGAAATAAGAAAAACTGTATGGAAATTACTTGAGGAGAGGGGTGTAGCAAGGTTTCCAAAGCCCATATTTGGAAGAATACCAAATTTTGTGGGTGCCGAAGAGGCTGCGCGCATGTTATGTCGCGCGTCTATATACAGAAAAGCCGAGACAGTAAAGGTAAATCCAGATTCGCCCCAGCTTGAGGTCAGACGTGTAGCATTGAGAGACGGAAAGGTGCTTTTGATGCCGACTCCGAGGTTAAGTTCCGGTTTTTTGTTGTTAGACCCTAAAAAGATACCCGGCAATAGCGTGGATGAAGCTGCTACTATAAGGGGCAGCTTCAAATTTGGTAGAGCAGTCTCGCCGTCTGAGGTTCCCAGTATAGACTTAATCGTTCTGGGTTCTGTAGCCGTATCCCGAGAAGGTTGGAGGCTCGGTAAAGGTGAGGGATATGGCGAAATAGAATATGCTATATTAAGGGAGTTCGGAAAAGTTGATGATAACGTTCCTGTTGCAACAACCGTACATGAACTCCAAATCGTTGACTACATACCGCATGACCGCTATGATGTACCAGTTGACTACATAGTAACCAGAAACAGTTTTTATGAGGTTAAACCACGTAAGGTAAAACCCAGCGGCATATACTGGGAGGATTTGCCTGCTGAAAAAGTAAAGGAAATACCTATCCTACAACAGCTTTTAAAAGATAGGAGACGGGCTTAAGATGAGAGAACTTATCTTGGCTGCAGACATCGGCGGTACGTTGATACGAGTAGCTATTGCTGACTCGCAGGGTCGCATACTCGAAAAGGCAAGCACACCTGTTCCGAAAGCCTCCGACGCCAAAGCAGTTCCTATGAAGGTGCTTGAGCTTTGCGACGCATTATCTGCTAAACATGGAGGTAGACGTTTAATATCTAAAGTATCTATTGCGGCCATAGGTCCTTTGGATATGACAAAAGGAGCGATAATCCGGCCCGCTAACATGCCATACGATATGGTTCCCATAGCGGATGTTCTTCGCGATTACTTTGATGCCACGCTCATTATTCTGAATGATTGTAATGCGGCTGCGATTGCCGAAAAACGTATTGGAGCCGGAAAGAACGTTGATGATGTTGTTTACATCACCATGAGCTCCGGGATTGGTGGCGGCGTAGTGTTAGACGGCAGACTCCTCTTAGGAAAGGATGGTAATGCGGCTGAGATAGGGCATACGGTTGTAGATATGAGTATGGGAATGGTATGCGGTTGTGGAAAAAAGGGACATTGGGAGGCCTATTGTGGTGGAAATTCTATGCCTAAGTTCGCTAAGTTTCTTGCAGAAAGTAAATACGATAACGTGAATTCGACACTCGCTCGTAAGTTAAGGGAGAGTACACATACCGTTTCGGCTAAAGACATATTTAATTACGCGAGGGCTGGTGATGAATTTGCACTCATATTCATTAACACCATTGCTGAAATAAACGGAGCTGGTGTTGCAAATGTTGTAGACACATTCGATCCATCCGTGATATCGATAGGCGGTAGCGTAGCCCTTAACAATGTCGACCTCGTGGTGGAGAAACTTAAGCCGTTCGTGGAACAATATGCAATTAACAGGGTTCCAGATATTGTTCCCACACCATTGGGCCATGATGCACCCCTTATAGGAGCAGTATTGGCGGCGATGGATCCACCACCCAAATCCGTTTTTAAGACTCCTTAACTCATAAAAAATTTGAAATATAGCTGCAAAGAACTATGGCATTGAGGGGCCGTGGTCTAGCATGGTCTATGACTCCGCAGTAATTCTGCGGGGTAGAACACTCCAGCCTGGGGCGCTGGAAATCCTGGGTTCGAATCCCAGCGGCCCCACTTTTACATAAACTGTTCTTAAAGTTCTCCGGCAGTTTTGCCATATTTTGTAAACCATTTGAGTTTCAATTTTGCAGTCAAGATTTTCTCAGTAGCAAAAAGCCGGGAGGCCGCATACATGAGGGCCAGTGTAAAGAATGAGACATAAAGTATGCTAAGGGCTGGCGTTATATAATTCCCCATTATCACTGCTTTCGAAACTATTATTGGATGGCTAAAGGGAATCGCGTACAGGATCAGCCTAAGTGCATAGGGCAATGCACCAACATCTATGTACATCAAAGCAAAGGTTGGAAGGAAGATTATGGGGTAGATGAAACCGACAAGCGATTGGGCGCCCCTAACATCACCTGCGAAAGCTGAAAGAATAACGGCTAAAGCTAAAGCTGAAAGTATTGTAACAAAAAGCGATACACCCAGAAGCACATAACCCAAAAAGGAAGGGACCAAACCTAGCGAGACTAAATCCATAACAAAATTTGGAGTGGTTCTGCTGATTAACGATTGCATAAAATATGCATAACCCGCTATGTATGTTATCGCACCGATCGCAGCAATTATCATAGAACCCACAAGTTTACCGAACAGTATCGTGAGACGATCTATCGGCAACGTCAATAGGGTTTCTAAAGTTTTTTCTTCTTTCTCGATTGCCACAGACGTTGCTGCTAATTGTATAGAATAAAAGAGCAGGATCATTATGGCGATGGGCATGAAAACTGACTGAGACACCATCAATCCTGACACCATGGCAGGATCAACGTTATGTTTGATCTCTCCTTTGATAATCGTTGACTTTTGAATGTTAAGAATGTCGGGTGCTAGCGCCCTGTTAAATTGTGAAATTATAGCATCTATCGGCAAGTATCTAGTAACATCGAAAATATTTGTGGTTGTGATATGAACGTAGAATTTAACGAAAGCCGTTATGTTGGGATTTTTAGTATGTGCCGTTATATTCGCACTGAAGCCTTTTGGGATCTCTAAAGCTTGGGTTACGTTGTACTTTGATAAAAGTTCTACGAGTTTCTCATCGTTTAACTCAACATTTTCTTCGACAAAGACTTTAGACCCTGAACTTGAAAGGAATTTTATGAAAGTGTAAGACCAATCCTCGCAATCGTTATTTATAATAACAAAGTTCGATCTTATTGCACTCTCCTCTGCGGACTGTATGGCATAACTCATTAATCCGCCTAAAACTGAAAACAATATGAGAGGGACTACAACTATTCCTAGGAGTATTTTCGGATCTCTGACAAATTCCTTAAGTTCCTTAAGCAAAAAGTTTCTAAATCCTTTAAGCAAGCTTGACCACCTTAGCGAAGACTTCCTCCAAGTTTTCACTTTCAAATTTTTCTTTGAGTTCTCGCGGTGTCCCCTCGGCGACCACCTTGCCCTTATTTATCAAGGCAACTTTATCACAAACATGTTCAACCTCAAGCATATTGTGGCTTGAGAGAATGACAGTTACTCCGTAATCTTTAGCATATTTCTTTATTATTTCCCTAACATGGTAGGAATGAATGACGTCCAAACCACTAGTGGGTTCGTCAAGAATAGCCAGCTTCGGCTTGTTCATAAGTGCCCTTGCCACTAGAAGGCGGCGCTTCATACCTTTGCTATAAGTGCTCGTTTTGTCTTTCAACCTCTCACCTAACCCAGATATTCTGGCGGCCTCATTAACCATTTCACGTACCTTTTCATCATCCTTCGTGTAAAACTTAGCCATGAATTCCAAGTACTCCCAGCCCGACAAGTATCTGTAAGCACCAGCTTCCTCCGGAAGGTAAGAAATGATTTTACGAATCGCGGCAGCATTTTTTACAACGTCCAGTCCAAAAATTCTTACAGTGCCATAAGTAGGTAGAAGAAGTGTTGAAATTATCCGTAAAGCCGTTGTTTTTCCTGCTCCGTTAGGACCTATGAGTCCAAATATCTCTCCACACTTCACTTCAAAACTTAGCCCGTCCAAAGCACGAAGATTACCGAAGATTTTTGTGACTTCTGAGACCTCCACGGCAAAATCCATAATGAAACTCACCATCCCATCATAGGAGGTTGCTTAAATTTAAATGGTGTGTTTACTAGGTAATAGAGTTTGAGCTAAGGGAAAAATTTATTATAAGATTTAAAAGTCTAGCGATATGTTTACATTTAAGGCTGAAGAAGTTTTTCCATGGATTTAAGGGTAGTTGACGGCCGTCGATACCTGACTCTAAACTGGTCCGATATAGAAATGCTCGTTCACAAACTGGCTGAGCAAATCTCTTCCATATACGAGCCAAATATGCTTATAGGGATTCTTAGAGGGGGAGCGATAGTAGCTAGCATGCTCTCTGACGTCTTAGATATGCGCGAAGTCTACACAATAGGTTGCAGATCCTACACAGGAGTTGGAGAAAGGGAGACGATCGTGATATATCAACCCCTTTCATTAAATTCTCTGTTGGATAGAGATGTTCTCGTGGTTGACGATGTAGCCGATACTGGCGATACTATGAAGCATATAGTCCAATATGTTAAAGGGTTTGAACCAAAGAAAGTCAGGACTGCAACATTACATATCAAACCTCATACTTCCTTCATTCCTGATTTTTATGTTGAAAATGTCAACGCTTGGATAGTTTATCCTTGGAGCATTAATGAGTTCGTCAGGAACATGATATCAGACATGGTTCCGAGGCTGGGAATTTCTAAAACTTTTGAGGAACTTAAAAAATTAGTTCCGAACACCGACATAATAAGGAAAAATTTGCCAAATGAGAAAATAAAGGATCGAAACGATAGGACGTGAGTGTTCTGATTTCTAGAAATAAATGCTTCTTAATGTAATAAATCTTGAGGTGAATGATGTGGACGTAAAGGCCGGTACACGAGATGCTATCATTTACACAATCTTAGGTCTGCTAGCTACCGTTGCAATTATTGCAATTGTAACAAACGTACTTGTCATAACGGGCGGTGGAGAAGTATCTATTCAGCAAAAAGAGGAGGATACTATAACACTCACAGGTTCTGCTAAGATTTACGTAGCGCCAGATATGTTCACCGTTACACTTGGTGTTGAAACTTTTGCAAAAACCGCCACGGATGCTGCCAAGGAGAATGCTAAGATGATGGGTGATGTAATATCCACATTAAAAGCCATGGGTCTGGCAGATGATGAGGTTTCAACGTCAATGTATAACATATACCCTGTATATGATGAAAAGGGCGTGGATGTTATAGGTTTCAGGGTAATCAACATGTTGACCGTCACTACCAATAAGTTGGACATAGCTGAAAAAATTATTGATGAATCCATAGAAGCTGGAGCCAATCGAATATACAGTTTGAACTTTTATCTTTCTGAGCAGAAGGCAAAGCAAATTAAGCTTGAACTCGTAGAAAGTGCAGTGGAAGATGCTAGGGCTAAAGCTGATGCCCTTCTTGGGCCGCTCGGTCTTAAGATCATAAGGGTCAAGACGGCTTCCATAGTCGAGTGGTACGAACCAATCTATAGAGTGGAGTACTTAACGCCAACCAAAGGGAGCGCGATCGTACCTGGTGTAACTCCTGTGTCTGTAAGTGTTCAAGTAACATATGTCATCGGACCACAAACCTAATGCGTCTAGGCACAGCTGTCGTTTCTTCGAAATTCCCTACAATTTTGTTTATCTTTTAAGGAGGCTTGTTCTTTGGACGTAACATGCATCTGGCAATACAATTGCCTTAAGCAGGAAATAAGGCCCAAACAACAAGTCTACTCATAAAAAACAATTTAAATATTGCTTATTTTTTAATTTGTTTTAAGTGAGCATTTATGGGAATAGACCCTGATTTTGCAAAAAAACGTCAAAAGGTTGGTACACATGCTGGCCACGATGTTTGGGGACCGGTGGAGCCACCAACTAAACTCGGAATACATGGCACGAAGGTTGCTGTCGATTTGGATATATGCTCAGGAGAAGGCACCTGTATAGATGTCTGTCCTGTATCAGTATTCGAGTGGTTGGAGACGCCGGGCCACCCGACGAGCAGTAGGAAGGCAGACCCTGTGAGGGAGTCGGACTGCATAGCCTGCTTAGCTTGTGAGGCTGCCTGCCCGACACAGGCTATAAAGGTTTCAACCTCATAACCCGCGCATAACAACGCTCAATTTTTTACCATTTTTATTTTTTACTTTTTACATAAATAAAATGTTTTAGTACATACTACTCGAAAAGTGCGGGTATGGATTCGTGGCATTTTCGGCTCAAAGGGGCTAAAGGAGCCTCGTTGGTGAAGGCATTATCGGGTGGTGCGCTATTTGGCACAGCCTCTATATTCATAAGATTTCTCCCCATGCTCGATGCGGCCACTATAGGCTTTTACCGATTAATGATGGCGGCCGCCTTCTTAGCAGTAATCAACTACGTACTCTTTAGACCCAATACCTTAGAACTCCTATCGCACCTTAAACATTCTGTGCCGCTAGGCATACTTCTGGGTCTTCACTTCATTTTCTTTATATCAGCTGTTAAGAATACAACGGTAATGAATGCAACAACTTTAGTGAACACGACGCCCATATTCGCTATGATCATAAGCTTGGCGTTCTTCGGTATAAGACCAACTTTTACAGCACTAGTCGGCTTATTCGTCAGCTTCGCTGGAACATTCTTGATAGCGTTATCAACTGCCTCCTTAATTCCCGGAAACCTAAGAGGTGATTTGGAGGCATTGGTTGCCGCCTTCTTTTGGGCGCTCTATTTGAACTTAGGAAAACCTTTGAGAGAAAAAGTCTATTTGCCATTCATATACATTGTTGCTGCCGGACTCATGTTTCTGGTTATTTGTGTATCTGGCAACAATCTTTACATACCCGGCCTATCCGAGTTTACTGTGTTGGTGGCTTTAGCACTTCTTCCCACAGCGTTAGGTCACACTCTACATTTTTACTCCTTGAAGGGTCTAACACCCTCCCAAGCGGCTACGAGTGCCTTACTCGAGCCTGTGGTCGCATCCTCCCTTGCAGCCTTGCTGTTCTCAGAAGTGCCCCACCCGATTTTTGTCGTTGGAGCAATCGCTACTATTCTCGGAATATTCCTTGTCTCAAAAGAGACAACCTCATGATTATAACAGATGCTGCCTCCCTCCCATTCTCGTCCTGCTAGGTTTGATTCAGTTAAGATTCATCCAAACGTAAAAGTATATTAAAAAAGCATTCATTTTAAAGCCTTAGCAAACCTCGTAGTAAATGGTGTGCATGTTTGGAGACAAAATACTTAGTAAAGGTTGAGCAAACGGAAAAACCCCCGAAGCCTTCCAAAGAAAGCCTAGAACTTCTGAAAGGAGCAATTAGTAGGAAGATGTTGTCCAACATGAAGAAAGAACGTGTCAACTGTCCAGTCGTCGGTCGTTACGTGCCTTTTTTGGATTGTTTTGCATGTGTTTCATTCATAAGGAGAGTAAAAGGTGAAGTTCACTGTGCTGGTACAGAATTCAGGCTCAAATCTAAGTAAAACGTCTACATCTTGAATACTTTTATCTTCTTCCCAGTTGCCAAGGCGCTTATCAAGGCCTTACCACTACTGCTATGCTTCGAAATCTTTACCTTACCCTTTTTACCTACGATGGCGGTTAGTATGTGTTCACCATCTACGTAAATGTTTACGGTCTTGCCTATTATATTCTCATCAAAAAGTATATCAACAGTCTTTCCAGATTCGACAACTCTAAATTGAACCTCCTCACCCATCGTTGGAGTAAGCGGTTCCACATCCAGCCTTATGCCAAGCTCTTCTTCTAATCTTTTAATAGTTTCGCCTCTCCTTCCTATAAGTCTTGGTATATTCTCGCTACTTACCCTCACTATAGCCCTATCTGTTGATATAACTTCCACTTGGGCGTCTGGGTCAAAACGGCTTACGGCTGCCAATATTCTATCCTTTATATTGTTCAGCCTTCTTTTAACGTCTGATACGGCAACTATAACATTCTCATCACCAAATGTGTAAATCTCATACTCTAGCTTTCCAGTCTCGAAGTCTCTTACCTCAACCACTGGTCTCGCCAAGTCTGCTTCGACCATACCTGTCGGAACCTTGACTGTGAGGCTCAACTCGTAGACTTGCTTCACTTCACCATCTTTCAAAAATATTACGGTATCAATTATATGCGGAATCATTCCCAACTCAACCCTTCCTATGAAACGTTGTATGGCATCAACCGTGTTGCTAGCATGAACGACACCTATCATACCAACACCAGCTAATCTCATATCAGCAAATATCTGGAAGTCCTTTTCCTTTCTAATTTCGTCAAAGACCGTATAGTCTGGCCTTACGAGTAATAATATCTCTGCTGTCTTCTCGAAGTCACCTTCTAATGGTCCATATTGGGTAATCTCGGGTCCTACTTGCAGGTCCCTTGGTGATTCGAGTGTCTTTACTATTTTTCCTTGTCTTGCATAGAATTCTGCAAGGCTAGAGGCGAAAGTCGTCTTTCCGCTACCAGGCTGGCCTGCTATGAGTATACCTTCAGCCCTGCTTTTCAGTCTTTCCATAAGCCGCTGAGAAAGATGATAGTCTTCTAACCTAAGTTTCACAATTGGACGAACTATCGTCACTTCGAGACCGTCAGAGAACGGTGGTCTTGCTATTGCTATCCTATAAGGCCCTAGTTGTATGACGAGGGCACCACTCCTAACTATTTCTATACTACCATCTTCCCTCGACCTGGCCGCTTCGATTATCCCGTTTATTATCTCGGATATTTCTTGCTGGGTGCACGGCTCATCCCTAAGCTTAACCAGCGTTAAGTTTCCCGGTTTTCCTACTTTAGCCATTGGTGGTGCACCTTCCTTAAGGTGAAGACTTAGCGTATCGGGCGTGAAGTATTTTTCAAACAAAAGTTCAAGCTTCTTTGGCTCGACAGGTATGTAGCGTACTGGTATTCCTTCAGCCTCGGCCACTAAAGCTTGCACATAATCTGACGTAAAGAGTGTCGCACCTTCATTTTTAGCAACATCCCTTATTAATGCGTCTATCCTGCCACTCCTTGCTAGCTTTATATCCTCTAGCGAAGGCCTTTCGCCAGAAAATTTTATGGGTATATTTTTCTCTGCACAAATTTCCCTAATTCTTTTAAGCTCGTTGAGGCCAATGAAGCCAGGCTCGCGTTTTTTTGATGCTTGAGCCTGAAGTTCGTCAACAACCGCGAGGGGAATTATCAGCTCGCATTCCTTCAACTCTTCTGACTGAAGATATTCTGTAAGCTTACCATTTATCACTACGCTAGTATCCGGCACGATTTTCATACACACGTCTCTCTATTTGGAAAAACCTTAGGGGGCAATATATATTTGAGTCGACTAAGATTTTTTGGGAGTCGTTCACCATGAGCGGGAGGTTGATGATATATACGATAGGTCATAGCAACAGGAACAAAGAGTCATTCATAAACCTTCTCAAGAAACACACTATCCAAATTCTGGTCGATGTCAGGCGTTGGCCGACCTCAAAAACGGAGCACTTTAAGCTTGAATATCTTAAGGAATGGTTGCCGAAAATGGGAATAGAATATATATGGCTAGGCGACCGCCTCGGTGGGTATAGGAAGGGCGGTTATCAAGCTTACACCGAGAGCGAGGCGTTTAAAGAGGGGCTGGGGATTTTAATGGAGCTTGCAAAAAAAGGCAGAGTGTGTATTATGTGCCTTGAAGTGGAACCGTCAAGCTGTCACCGTCGATTCATAGCTGAAAAGTTGCTCGAAAACGGTTATGAAGTCATTCACATAATCTCCGAGACCAAGTGCATAAGGGTCGGTGATACCGTGCAATCGAACATTGATTGTGTAAAGACTTAGAGCTATTATTGGAGAATGTTTAGAAGTTCAGATAAGGACTTTATAATAAAATCCGGCTTCTTCTCGACCAGCATGCTCTCCGAGTGAGCTCCTCCTAAGACGGATACGGATTTCATACCCATACTCTTTGCGGCCTCTATATCATATACGGTATCGCCAACATAAACCGCCTCTTCTGGAGATACTCCAAGCAGGTCCAACGCCCTCTTTAGCAAGTCGTTTGCTGGCTTAATTCTTTCAACATCATCCCTAGTTATCACGACGTTGATGTAATCGAGCATGCCACATTTTTGGAGTGTCAACAATGAGGCTTTCCTGCAACTGTTTGTCGCTACTGCCACCATAATGTTCATAGACCTTAGGTTCTTAAGAACTTTTAGCGCATCATCTTTAGGCGATGGGTTTGATGCTGCCTCAAGTTCGTACTTTTCCATAATCTTAAAAATTTCGGACCTAACACGTTCATTAAACTCCTTATTTGCAGCCTCATTCATGCTCATTACCTTTGAAATTATAGTTTGTATCGAGTCTTCTGGTGATAAGTTCCCGGGATCAATCCCCAACTCTCTTAACCTTGAGATTATTTCAAGCTTTGCATCATTAAACCTAAGCTTGAACTCAATCAATGTACCATCTAGGTCGAAAATTACTGCTTTCGTACGAAGTTGCTTACCTTTGACGTTCATGAGACGTTCCCTAAAGTGATGATGAAGTTTCTTAAAGTCTTAACAAAATCCCTAGCCTCTCTTAGTAGTTGACACTATTGATAGAACGTCCCTATCTTTAAGTTGATAGTCGGCAGGTAACCTTAGACCAGTTCTAGCGTCTATTGCATACAAGAGTCCCTTTGCCAGTTCGCTATGTATCTCTTTTGCTAAGTCCGCCACGGTGGAACCACTTGGGAGTAAGTATGCGTCGGGTAAGATGTTTCCATGCCTATCTGTCAATTTTGTTACATCATATACGGGGTAGATCGTATTCATTCTCAATAGTTTAAAGACTGCTACGTTTATTGCAAACTGAACGCCCGTTCTCATATATTCCTTTAAGACTTTATCCCTGACAAAGTCCAGGGCCCAGCGCTGTTTATCCGTTAGTGAACTTTCCTGAATTATCTCGAAAGTTTCCTCACCTGGTATATACTTTATGTAACCCTTTTGTTCAGCCCTCCTTAACAACAACTCCGCTTCAGCACTGCATGGAACAACTATCTTATCAGAAAATTGATCTACCAATAGCCTAAAGTTTTTGGATGCCGTCTCTATGTCTATTTTGTTGGCAACTATTATGGTAGGTTTCGAAACTTCTCTCAATTTCTCCGCAAATTTTTTATCATCCATACCAGTCCAGTTCTCAAAATCTTTATTCTCTAAACCACTTTGCTTTAGTGCAATTCTTACATGCTCGACTGTTATTTTTGCCCCTCTCAAAATGTCTGCTATACTCTCTTCTAACGATTTTCCAGACTTTATGTCCTTGAGTATCCTACTCTCGGATTTATCTAGAAGTTTAAGGAACCACATAACCAACTCTTCTTCGACGTCGTAAACATCAGCTATCGGATTTCCTTGACCCGGTTCTGTTAACCTACCTTCTTCGTCAACACTACCGGATACGTCAACAACATGTAGAAGGGCGTCAGCCTCCGATGCTACCGCTAAAAATTGGTTTCCAAGCCCTTTTCCTGCCCAAGCACCTTTTATTAGGCCAGGTAAATCTATTAACTCAATCGGTATGTGTCTCCAACCATCAACACATCTTGAATTTTTAGGATTATCTTTCACATTAAACTCCCTACATACGCAGAGAGTTATGGCATTTGCTATTCCGTAATTCGGACGCTTTGTTGTGAAGGGATACGTAGAAACTTCAGCCGACTGGAGCGTAGCAGCGTTAAAAAACGTCGTCTTGCCGGTATTCGTCTTACCTATAAGACCAATTTTTATGGGCACTTTACTCTCACCAAGCAACCCTTCGTATTTCAAAAGATATGACTGGTAATTAAAAAGTTTTGATGAATTTCTCCCTATATCATAACGACCGTTACATATATGGCACTAACTATCAGCGTCATATCAAAAAGTATATAGAGTGAGACGTTCTGGTTTGCTGTAAAATGCCATGATAGACATCAAGATAATCAGGGATAATCCGGGATTTATTAAGGACATGCTGATGAAAAGAGGCCTAAATTTACCAATTGATGAACTCTTAGAATGGGATAAAGAAAAGAGGAGGCTCACGATAGAGGTACAGAACCTACGTCATAGAAAAAACATTGTATCACTTGAGATAGCTAATATGAAAAAAGAGGGGAGAGATCCGACGGCTCTTATGCAGGAAATGAAAACTCTTACGGACGAGATAGCAAGACTGGAGGATAGAATAGCTGAGCTTGAGAACAAAATAAATTACGTGATGATGAGAATACCCAACATACCTCATGAATCGGTTCCGCCTGGCACTAGCGAGGAAGATAATGTTGAGGTTAGGAGGTGGGGTAAAATACCAGAGTTTGACTTTGAGGTGAAGGATCACGACGAAATCGCCATAGGTCTCGGCTTATTGGAGATAGAAAGGGCTAGTAAAGCTTCTGGGGCGAGATTTTATTACCTCAAAAACGAACTCGTCAAACTCAATCTAGCTTTAATAAGGTTCGCTTTGGACTTACTTGCAAAAAAGGGTTTTGAAATCTACCAGACGCCGTACATGCTAAGGAGATGGGTTATTGAAGGTGTTACGAGTCTGCAGGACTTTGAGGATATGATATACAAAATCGAAGGGGAAGACCTTTATCTTATCGCAACTTCGGAGCATTCACTCGCCGCCCTTCATGCTAATGAAGTGCTCGATGGAAGACGTTTGCCCCTAAGATATGCCGGGATAAGTCCATGCTTTAGGAAAGAAGCTGGTGCGCATGGAAAGGATACGAAAGGAATATTTAGGGTTCATCAATTCGAAAAGGTCGAGCAATTCGTATTCTGTAAACCGGAGCAGTCTTGGGAGGAGCATGAGTTCTTGCTATCAAATGCTGAAGAAATTTATCAAAAACTCGGTCTTCCTTACAGAGTTGTCAACATATGTTTGGGTGAATTAGGAGTTGTTGCCGCGAAAAAATACGATATAGAGGTATGGATGCCAGCGCAAAAGAGGTACAGGGAAATAGTTTCGTGTAGCAACTGTACTGATTATCAAGCAAGAAGGCTTAACATCAGATACAGAGAAATGCCGCATGAGGAAAGAACGAAATATGTACATACATTGAACAGTACGGCGATAGCAACTGAGAGGACAATTGCCGCTATACTTGAAAATTACCAGCAAAAGGATGGTTCTGTAATCATACCAGAAGTTTTGCGACCTTACATGGATGGTATAGAAGTCTTAAGACCTAAGAAGGAATAATTTGGCTATCTTATTTGTATATAGGCGTATGCTTCAGTTTTTGAAGAAAAACAGTAGTGAACCTTGTTGAAGGGTCTCTTAAGCTCAGAGACCTCCAGTGCAACCTTCGAGGGGTCCTCACCCTTAACTATTACCTTGGCTATGAGTTCTGCTATCCACTCCATCTCACTCTCCCTCATACCTAGCCTTGTAACTTCCTGTGTTCCAAGACGTATCCCGCTTGGCGTTCTATAGTCAGTCTTAAGTCTATAATCTTTCGGGATAAGGTTCCTGTTAATTATTATTTTAGCTTGCTCTAATTTTTCCTCTGCCTGCTTACCGTTCATATACTTACTTACGTCGGCCACTATCGTATGAGATTCCGTAAAACCTCTATGCTCATATAAGACGTCAATACCCCTCTCGTAAAGGGCTTGAGCGAGAGCTTTAGAATTTCTCACAATCTGTTTAGCGTAATCCTTATAGAATGCTATGGCTTCCGCGAGACAAATTGCTACACCGGCTACGGCATGAAGGTGATGGTTGCTCAGCATGCCCGGAAAAGCAGCTTTCTTTAGGGCTTCTTCGTATTTGTTCCACGAACAAAGCATCCCGTGTTGTGGGCCTGCGAGGGTCTTATGCGTGCTCATTGTCATTACATCAGCACCTTCTCGTAACGGGTCTTGGAAAATTCCACCAGCAATTAGACCCGCAACATGCGCAGCGTCATAAACTACGTGGGCATCGAATTCTTTAGCCATTTCAGCTATTTCCCTTACTGGATGCGGAAAGAGAAAAACGCTTGCTCCTAACATGAAGAGTTTAGGCTTCTTTCCCTCAGACGTTAAAGATTTGAGCTTTTTATAAGTTGCATCTAAATCAATTTCGTAGTTGTATTCGTCAAACTCATAATGTTCAACGACCAAACCCCTAACAACACCTGCTGTCCCTCCCCAGCTCCGCTTATTATGACTTATATGGCCGCCGTGCTGTATGGCTAAAGACATCATGACATCACCCGGTTCCGTGAAAGCAGTGTATGCTATCAAATTTGCGACAACACCTGATATTGGCCTAACGTCAACGAACTCTGCTTTGAATAACTTCTTACCGAGCTCTATTGCCAAAAGCTCGACTTCATCTATGTATTTGCAACCAGCATATATCCTCTCACCAGGCCATCCTTCTGCATATCTATTACCGAAGTCCGATGCCAAGGCCTCTCTCACGGCTGGACTCGGTACGTTCTCGCTAGCTATCAAAGGTATTGAATCTTTGATGAAACGATGATGCTCTTCCAAAAGGTTAAGAATACGCTCATACGCCGCTTTAGCGTAGATCAGGTTGTCTTTCTCGGATGACATTTACCTTTCTGCAAAATAGGGACTTAGATAAATATTTTTAAGCCGATAGAAAACCTATATATTTATTTTGGGATTAACTTAAAAAACGATAAACATATCAATTTGGGCGGAGATAAAAGTGTTGAGTAACAAAAAAGGCAAGTCTGATGGTGAGAAATGTGCTGATCCACGAGTGATCCTAGAGGACATCGTAGAAGATCACGGGAATGTGATGGAAGAATACGGCGGTTACCGAATAGAGGTTCTTAATCATATGAAGTTCCCATGGGCCGATGTGTTCAGGTTGTTGCTTAGACTGGGACATGAAGTATGGGTTGATATGAATGGGGAGAAGTTAATTATTGTATCGAAGCCGAAAACGGATTAGCTGGGCATAAACGGTAGCTGAATGTATAGTAACAAGAGAGCAACGGGAAAAGTTACCAGAGATACTACGGCACCAGGCACTATCCATTCGCGAAAGGCAACATGTCCAAGCCTTTGTCTTTCGATCATACCTACTGCCACTATGTTAGCAGTGCTTCCAATTATCGTCAGATTTCCCATCCAAGTAGCACCGAATAACATACCCCACCAAATTGGGAAAACGTTAACACCAGCACTACCAATATCGGAGACTATTGGAATAAAGGTAGCTACTGCTAGAACGTTATCCATAAAAGCTGATACCAGACCAACGATTACACTAAACATAAAAAATATCAAAAGTTGATCCCCACCTGTGAATTCCAACAAGGCGTTAGAAATTTTCGTTATCACACCAGTATATTTAAGCGTGCCAACAGATGAAAAGAATGTCAAGAAGAAGACCAATGTCCACCAATCTACCCGCCTCTCAACAAGCTCCCTAGCCTTGTCCTTCATTAATAAAAGCGCAATGGCCGCAGAGATTACCGCAACACCTATGAGCATCGTGTTTTTTTCCAATTTAAGATAATACTCTATCTGACCGTGCAACACTAGACCCAATAAAGTCCCTACAAATAGAAGGACAGAAGTTACATCAAATTTTGTCTTGGTGCTCTCCTGAACTTTAGCCATCTGCTGCCTTGTATTAACCATAGCGTCACTCATACTCTTTATATAGCCTTTAAAATAAGCAAAGGACAGGAGTACAGAAAGACCCAGACCTATTATCGCAATAGGTGTCGCCCACCTTATGAAGTCCATGAAAGTAAGTTTTGCCTTCATCGCTATCATGATACCGACGGGGTTACCGACAACGGTTGCGCTACTTCCTATGTTTGTTGCAAAAACTAGCATCATCATTAAAGGAACTATCGAAAGGTTGAGACATGCCGCAAGGTGAATTGCTGTTGCCATAATGAATAGGATAGATGTTACTTCGTCAACGAGGGCTGCGGATAGTGCAGCCATTAGCATGAGCAAAGATATCGTCTTTACTGCACTCCCCTTTGCAAACCCCATGATACGTTCGAGCAATGCTTCGAAGAATCGCCTCTCCTCAAGAAATCCTATAACGATCATCATTCCAATTAGAAATACTATTATGTCTAAGCTAGCAAACTCAATGAAATGTTGTAAATTCATTACACCGGTAACAAAAAGTATACTTAATCCTGTTAGAGCAAAAGCTAACCTCATCCTCCAATAGAACAACGTACCTATGATTATGCCTGAGAACACAACTAATGATATGGTCTGTGCCAATGACATACCAAGAGCCGAAGACAGTATTCCTGCGAGTATAACTGCGCCAATGTAAGCCGTCGGTTTTAATAATTTCTGCAAGTTGTTCACCCGGTTTACGTTTATAAACTCTAAGAGATTAAAATAAACGTTTCCTGAGCGGCAATTATTTTAAATTCTAAAAAAGCATAACGCGTTATGTGTTCAGGTTCGAGAGATTAACATTCGATTGTTACGGTACGCTTGTAGACTGGAAAGGTAGTGCGAAGGGTGTCTTTTGCTAAGATTTTCAAAAAGCAAGAGGGTGAATTCTTGTCCAACTGTATTGAAAATCTTATACATTAATTTGTATGGCTGATGGTGTGATAGGATTGGTAAGGGTTGTTGGTGTTGACCCTGGAACGAAAAGCTTTGATTTCTGCGGCTTAGAAGACCTCAACATTTTCTATGAGAAGTCAATACCATCGGAAGCCGTAGCCAAGCGACCTGAGATCCTGCTCGAGACGCTTAAGGAGGCTGAACCCCTCGACCTGATCGCTGGCCCGTCTGGTTATGGTCTGCCACTCGTTAGCTTAGATGATTTAACAGAAGAGCACATCTTCCTTATGGTCCTTCACAAAAAAGAAGACGAAAAGATACCGGTTCTCACGGGGCTTGCCGAAGCCGTTAGACGTCTCAAAAATTCTCCTCTGAAAGTGTATTTCCTACCAGGTGTCATACATCTTCCGACGGTTCCAGAATATAGAAAGTTCAATACGGTTGACATGGGAACTGCTGATAAGCTCTGTTGCGCGGTCCTCGCTATACATGATTATTCATCAAGATACAAGGTCCCGTACGAGGAGTGCACATTTATACTGGTCGAAGTCGGCTTTGGCTATAACGCTATAATAGCAATCGAATCTGGAAAGGTTGTTGACGGAATAGGGGGTACGAGAGCGGGGCCTGGTTTCTTAACGTCCGGTGCATGGGACGGTGAGGTTGCATATTTGGTCGGCAACATAAGCAAAGCGGACCTATTCAGGGGAGGTGTAAGGTCTATCGTTGGTGACGAATTACTCATGCCAGAGGAGTTTCCTGAAAAAGCCAAAAAGGATAGAAGGATTGCGCTTGCTTGGGAGGCTTTCATGGAAGGTATCGAAAAATGTGTCTGGTCTATGAAAACGATTATAAGAAAACCGCAAGCCATAATGTTGTCAGGAAGGCTTAGCAGAGTTCCGGGCATATACGAGGAGCTCGAGAAAAGACTATCCGTCATAGCGCCCGTCGACAAAGTACAGGGCTTCGCTAAAATTGTAAAAGAAGCTGCACAAGGAGCGGCGCTTATAGCTGACGGTTTAGCTGGCGGCAGGATGCGTGAACTCGTAGAACATATGGAGATACATCGTTCTTGTGGTACGGTTTTGGATTATATTTATGTAAGCGACATAAAAGAAAAGTATCTTGGAAAGAGATGAGCTTTATGCGAAAAACGCGTAATCTTAGCAAATCAGAACAAATCGCTGAAAGATTCTTCTCCAAAGATGTAACGGATAGAGAGAGGTGCGCTTTCGAGGCAGGCATAGCTCTTGGTGCAATCGCTCATCAATTCATAGGCATACCAGTAACGGGTAATTTGCAAAACCTTAGAAGGCTTGAAAGGGTGATTGAGGATGCAATAAAGCTCCAACCATATAAGGTAAACGCAAAGGTAAGAATAAAAACACATAGCTTAAGTGCTCAAAAACGTCATCAATTTGATTATAGAATACTAAGCCCCGACATGATGGATGTTGAAGTTTACGTTAAGTATGGTAAAGCAAGGGTTAAAGCATGCATGAAGGCTGTAAAATCTCTCGGGAATTATCCTCTTATGTATATCTCGGAAATAGCTTAATCTTTAAGCAATCTCCTTTCCTCCTCTACAAAAGGTCTCTCCAGATCGTATAGTTGTTCATATAATCTCCTATGCTCATGCGATAACTTTTTTGGCATAACTACTTTGAGTCTTACCTTCAGGTCCCCTCTGCCACCTCGCATGCTAGGCATTCCTTTACCCTTAATCGTGAGAATATGTCCAGGCGGGGTTCCGCTAGGTATGTTTATCTCTACCTTACCATCGAGTGTTGGTATCATGATCCTTGAGCCAAGAGCTAGCTCCGATATCGATACAGGAAGGTCTAAATAAAGATCGTCACCTTTTCGTGTAAAGAGTTTATGGGGTTTAAGTCTTACAACCAAAAGAAGGTCACCGGGCTTGCCTCCCGCATATCTTTCGCCCATTTCAGGAATTCTTAGCACCAACTCATCGTCAGCACCCCTCGGTATCTTTACGGATATATTCTTCATGACCTTAATTTGACCAGAACCTTTACACGTTGGACATTTCTTCTCGATGAACTTTCCGGAACCTCCACATGCTGGACATGTTGTAACAGAAGTAAAGAAACCGAATATTGTCTCTCTACGGTCAACCTTTTGACCTGTTCCGCCGCATACTTTGCATGTCTTAAGACCGCCAGGTGCTGCTCCGGAGCCCCCACATGCGCTACAAATTTCAGATACTGGCACACTAACGATCTTCTCAGCACCATTAAAAGCTTCTTCAAGGGACACTTCTAAGTCCATTACGACATCCCTCCCCTTTGGTGGGCCCCTCCTGATGCCGAAGAATCTTTCGAATATCGAGTCAAGGTCGAAACCAAGGTCTCTGAATATCTCGTCGAAGTCGAACGTGCTCGTTCTGAATATGTCTTCCTGGGTATAGGTTCCGCTTAAGCCAGCGTGTCCATACATGTCATATATTCTTCGCTTTTCATCGTCAGAAAGGACGGCATAGGCCTCGCTTATCTCCTTGAACTTCTCCTCAGCATCCGGCGATTTATTCCTGTCAGGATGATACTGTAGCGCAAGCCTCCTGTATGCTCTTTTTATCTCTTCTTTTGTCGCATTCCTAGGCACTCCCAATATTTCGTAATAGTCTTTCTTCTCCCTACTCGACATGTTCCAAAAACTGTAAGTGTCCGAAATATATCAACCTACTACGATTAAGATATTATTTTAGTTCTTTTTGCTATCATCAACAACTTTGTAATCGGCATCAACCGTCTTCGAGCTTGAGCTGCTGGAGCTTTGCTGTGCGGATTGTTGATATATCACCATCCCCATTTCCTGCGCTACTTTCCTCAACTCCTCCATCCTGTTCTTTATTTCTTGAATATCTTTCTCTGTTAAAGCATTCTTTAGTTTCTTTAATGATTCCTCTACTCTTGACTTGACATTGTTCGGAAGTTTATCTCCAAAATCTTTAAGAGCTTTTTCGACTGTGTAAATTAGCGATTCTGCTTCATTCCTAAGTTCTGCTTCCTCTTTTCTCTTCCTATCCTGCTCGGCGTACATTTCAGCTTCCTTTATCATCCTCTCTATTTCTTCCTTTGAGAGCCTATGTGGTGCAGTTATCTTTACGCTGACGTCCCTACCTGTGCCTAGATCTTTTGCCGTGACCGTAAGTATTCCGTTTACATCTATGTCAAACGTTACCTCAATCCTCGGTACACCTCTTGGTGCAGGAGGTATACCATCAAGCACAAACCTGCCAAGTGAAATGTTATCTGCCGCCATCGGTCTCTCGCCTTGGAGGACGTGTATCTCAACGCTCGTCTGGAAGTCGGCAGCTGTTGTAAATATCTGACTTCTCCTGACAGGTATTGTTGTATTCCTCTCTATGATTTTCGTGAATATGCCGCCTAAGGTTTCTATACCTAATGAGAGCGGTGTTACATCTAACAGAAGCACATCCTTTATCTCACCCGCTATTATTGCTCCTTGTATCGCTGCGCCCATAGCAACGCACTCCATCGGATCTATACCGCGCTCCGGCTCTTTCCCCATGAAATTCTTGACAAACTCCCTAACAATCGGCATCCTAGTTGGACCGCCGACTAAGATTATCTTATCTATGTCTTCTGGTCTAAGCTTTGCGTCAGCGAGTGCCTGTCGCATCGGACCCGCACATCTTTCGACTATCGGTCTTACAAGCTCTTCCAACTTTGCCCTTGTAAGTGTCATCGTTAAATGCTTAGGTCCTGAAGAATCTTGAGCTATGAACGGAAGGTTTATCTCGGTCTCGTAGACCGTCGATAGCTCTATCTTAGCCTTCTCGGCAGCCTCCCTCACTCTATTCATCGCCATCGGATCCCTTGTGAGGTCAATACCCGTGTCTTGCTTGAACTTATTGACGATATAATCTACTAAGACTTTATCCATGTCTGTACCTCCCAGCTGCGTGTCACCAGAAGTTGCTTTTACTTCAAACACACCACCACCAAACTCAAGTATGGTCACGTCAAGTGTTCCACCGCCAAGGTCAAAAACCATTATTCTCATCTCTTTATCCTGCTTGTCAAGACCATACGCAAGGCTGGCGGCGGTTGGCTCATTTATTATCCTAACGACCTCAAGGCCAGCTATCGTGCCAGCATCCTTTGTAGCCTGTCGCTGATTATCGTTGAAATATGCCGGAACTGTTATGACCGCTTTCTTCACAGGCTCCCCCAAGAAAGCTTCCGCATCTCTCTTAATTTTCTGAAGTAAGAATGCGGAAAGCTGCTGCGGCGTGAATTCCTTACCATGTAGCACATACTTATAATCAGTACCCATCTTTCGTTTGAAGGCAGTCACGGTCCCTTCTGGATTCATTACTGCTTGACGTCTGGCTGGCTCGCCGACTAATAGTTGCCCATCTTTCGTAATGGCCACATAGGATGGGAATGCTTTGCCGTAAAGCGTCACACCTTCTGCACTCGGTATAATTACTGGTCTTCCACCTATGACAACCGCCGCAGCCGAGTTGCTCGTTCCCAAATCTATACCTATTATCTTTTCTGGCATGATACATCACCCCAAACAAAGGATAAGCGTTATTTACTAAGACCAATGTAGCGAGTATCAAAGGCAAAAATTAAACCTTACGCTAGAGAGAGTTAATGGCTGAATCTTTTCGTCAAAATAAAGGCTAAAAACCCTGCTATCAGCCCCGGAACAATTATCGAAGTAGCCGTAATTATGACCGATGGTCCTGGATGTTCCACGGATCCTCTCGTCGGCTCCGCTTCGCCAAAAGATTTCACAGCCATATCGTTTTTTGGGACGATTAATGGTAATAACGTTAGCATAACACCTAAAGCTACGGCCAAGAACGCCAACGTCACAATCTTAGTTACCAGGACGTTCATTCCACATCAACCCCTATTAATTCTTTGAATATAATTCTATTAGTTAGAACGCTCAGCATTTACAACTCAGACTCCTTCCAAACCCTAAATGTTTCATACCAAAGTATTAAGCAGCTGACTATGCCGAATGTCAGGGCTATGATGTTGTGACTTGAAAAATTCTGCGGATATAACAAGACATAAATGAAGAGCATCGTGGTCAAGAGAACAGAATAGAATACATACCTAGGCATCAGGAGCCTACCTATTCTGACGAAGTTCTTTAGCATACCAACCTTAACGACTTCGACAACTTCGTACTCGCCCCTTTCGGTCCTTCTCACGAGTCCCATACTAACTAGCTTTTCTAGATGGTAATGGGCTATGCTCGGACTGCTGAAGCCTAAAGCTCTCTGGACCTCCCTGACACCTATTGGCATTCCTGTGTGTTTTATCAAAAACATGTAAACTTGGGCGGTCTTTCCCTTAAGCTGATATTCAGCATTCTTCTCGGACATGCTTCAACCCTTTAATATTGTGTACTTCTCGGCGCAAGTTTTAAAAAGCGCCCGAGTCCCTCCGGCCTCGCTTACGATCCTTAGCATCTTTCCGACGTCCGTTATCTTAATGCCACCGACTGCGGTTACACCGCGCTTGAAAAGCGGGTCTGGCAGCATGCTAGCCGTCGGACCGATTACCAAGACCTCCCTCGCGTTGCTTGTGAGGTCGAGAAGTCCCTCTATCGTCTTGTTCACAAATGCTGAACCGGTAATTATAGCGACGGATGCATCTTTCAATGAACTTTCAAGAGTTACTCCAGGATCTGTTGGTAAACCTAACTCCATCAAGGCCGACTTATTATCATCAAAAACTGTTAAGCTTCTTACATTCTGCATTAACTTTTTGACGTATGGTGGAAAGGCTCCTATCATGACGACTTTATCAGAGGGTTTTATACTGATTAGGTCCAGAGCATCACGACCAATGACGATGTTGTAGCGATTTTTCATTTCACCGAATATTAATGACTGAGATGCAGCATTTATTGTAGCTATACCGATTGCTGATGATATTGTATCCCCTTCTTCTGCTAATTTAATGGCATCGCTAACCCTCATACCAGCAATCTCACCAGCCATAGAAATTTCTGGGCAACATACACTCTTTGTGAGGTTCCTAATCATGGTGTAGGATACACCGCCGTGGCCCGTGCTAAGCTTCACGCCAGTATAAAATATTCCGACCCTTACGTCTTCTAAACACTCATTCTGAAACTTAGCAGATAAAACTTCAACAAGTTCACGTATCAACCCACTCATGCACTTTTAATACCTATTAAAGAACTAATAAGCATTCGTTAAACCTTAAAAAACAACCATCCCGTTTTTATTTTCAACAAAACGTATTTGCCCTTAAGTTTGGAACCATTTAACATGCAAACGATCTTCTCATCCGGAATGTGTTCTAAGATTTCATAGTGACCTTTATCCCATATTAACACCTTCCCGGCACCGTATCCCTCTAATATTTCTCCTTCGAATGAGGCATACTCAAGCTCATGATCTTCCTGCTGTATACCAAGCCTTTTCACACCCTTTTCTGTCGGAAGTTCCTTCCTGAATGCCCAAGACTTCAGAACACCATCCATCTCCAGCCTTAAGTCATAGTGGAGACCTGCTCTCTTCGCATGATGTTCATGAACGACGAATATCGGCATACCATTTTCACGCTTTCTTACTCTTAGCTACCTTTACTTTAGGGGGTCTCAAAACTTTATCATCAAGCATATAACCTTTCGTAACCTCTTCTATAATTGTACCATCTTCTACATTGTCCGTCTCGACTTGCTCTATCGCCTCGTGAAGAAATGGGTCAAACTTCTTTCCGATAACTTCCATTCTCTTTACGCCTGCTTCTTCTAGAATTTTCAGAACATCCTTGCCGATGAGTTTTAACCCTTCAAGCAAGGGCGATTGTTGTTCGTTACAAGATTCTGTAGCCCTCTCTATTGCTTCATAAACATTTATCAACTTTATGAGTATTCCCTCAACAGCAATTCTCCTCGTTCTTTCTATCTCCTTTACCATGTACTTCCTAAGGTTGTCAAGTTCTGCCGCCAAGTATAGATAATCGTTTCTTAATTTTTCATTCTCCTTCTCAAGTGTCTCCAGCTTCTCTCTAAGAAATTCTAATTCTTTTGATGCATCTTCGGACATCTTTCTTTCTAACAATCTTTATGTTTTGTCAATTTATACTTTCTTTAAAGGTTTTTATGGATTCTCATCCTTTTTTGCAATCTATGGGACAAGTATCTGGAGTTTCTGGGCAAGGGCAACCGACGGCCATGCAAACGACCTCTTGACAAACACCGTCGCCGCACATATTCTTACAAACTTTTTCGCTTCCAATAAACGCCTCTCCAGTCCATCGTAAGAATGGTTCTTGGTCTTGGAACTCTACTCCCCATATCTGAATGAGGTACTTTCCTTTTGACAATGGCCCAACTTGAATGTCAATAACGTATTGGCATATGCATCTGCATATCTCACCCACGTTCTTCTCTTTGATTACTATTACACCCTGTTCAAGAGATTTTTCGTCAAGAACGACACTAAACTCCGCGCAACAGGGGTAAAGTATGGTGTGCTCCAAGCGGATATAGCCTTCCTTAACATCTAGTGAGACCTGATCAGTCTCAACACCTTCATACAATGTAGGACAACATGCTGAAATAACGCTGTAGTTTAGTTGCGGCTTGAGTTCAGTAATCGTTTGTGGATTTTCGAACAATTGAATCGGTAAGGCACCGACCACATATAGCATGACTGCCGTCGCCATGACGATTACCGGAAACATTGCTTTCCAAATACCCTTCAACACCAAACACCTATCCACATACTACAAAAGCTCACCTATATTTCTAAACATTCGAACGTCCTATCAATAATTTAGAGGGGGCAGAGAAAGAATTTGCTCCAAACGTTTTTAATCATACATTGGTGGTGGCATTACCTGTGGTTTTACGCAGTGGACTACGACTTTGTAGTCATTAGCTTGGACAGCATAAACGCCCTGTGAGGGGACGATGAAAAACTCTTGGGATCCGGCAGGTATTCTTGGAAACGTATGCAGTGTTGACGACCTGTTATCTAATATCCTGACGTCCCTTAACTCCTTTCCTGCCGTGATGATTATCGCCATATCAGAGCAGTAGACTGTTAAAGGCGGTTGCTGTCTGACGAAATGTGTCAAATAGACATGCGTGGCGAGCGATGCCATGATTATAGCCGATATACCTATTAAAAGGATGCCTATTCTCATAAGGTCACGAAAACCGTTCATCTTCAAAATCAATACCCAGCGAGTGGCTAAAATATTTTTTTATTTCAAGGAGTTGGAACACGTATTCTATGTTTTTAGAGTTCGATTAGTTGATCAGGTTCTTGTTAGAGTACGCGTTTACAGTGAATTTCTGACATTAGTTCAAATCACCTTCATTCTATATATCCCTAAGCTAAACTGACGAGTTAAGAATCTCTGCAAAAGTAAAACTTTTAGCGAATGCTTATAGGTGGCGGCAGCCCCCAGCGGGTAGCAGAGGGCCCAACAGGCGCATTTGCCGGAAGCAGAATCAGGTACGGTACTACGCAGCGGCGCCGTTGCGCCTTAGTGCTGCTCTCTCCCGAGCCTGACACGGTTCGGCGCACAAGGGATGCCTATCCCCTCCCTACGGAGGGGCTGCATCCCTCCGGGACCCCGCGTAGGCGCACCTTCATATCCCCTTCCGGCCTGCACTCCTGTCAAACCCTCCACACCCCGCTAGGTTATCTGGCCCTCGCATGTAGCCCGTTTCGAGCTAAGGGGGAAGGGCTAGCTCCCCGGCCCTACCTGCCGCCACCAAATAAAAAGAATTCTTTGTGCGATAAAGGTTTTACTTATTAAGCTCGTTTGGACACTTGCGTATTTTATATGCCTACCCTCGGCTCACTTAAATTGGAGGTTACTCGCTCAATCTTTTTTTATACTAATTCTAAGCATTGTGGTAAAGCTCCATAAGGCGAGATGGTTCATATATTCCCTTCTCGGTGATAACTGCTGTAATGAGTTCAGGTGGTGTCATGTCGAAAGCTGGGTTTATGGCCCTTACACCTTTTGGTGTTATTCTTGCCCTACCAATATAGTGCACTTCGTTCTCGTCCCTAAACTCTATGACAACGTCCTCTGGCTTACTCTCAAAGTCTATTGTGGAGGTAGGCGCGGCGACATAGAACGGTATGCCAAAGTGTTTGGCTACTATGGCTATCGTGAGGGTGCCTATTTTATTTACAACATGACCGCTTCTTGCTAGAATCCTGTCGGCTCCGACCACAACTTTATTTACTAAACCCTGTTGCATAACATAACCCACCATACCATCCGTGATGAGTTTGAACGGAATTCCCATCATTTTTAGTTCAAAGGCAGTCAGCCTTGCACCTTGTAACTTAGGCCTAGTCTCGGTAGCTATGACTGAGATAGATTTCCCTTCCTCGAATGCGGCTCTTATTACACCGAGGGCCGTTCCATAACCGACAGTTGCAAGGGAGCCAGCATTACAATGCGTTAGTATAGTATCACCATCTTTTATTAACGTAGAGCCGTGTTTTCCTATAGCCTTATTTGTTTCTACATCCTCATCCGCCATCTTCTTAGCTTCTTCCAGCACACTCAAGATGACTTTTTCGGTATCTCCACTCTTAGCTGCTTCCCTAGCGACTTTCATGATTCTTTCGAGTGCCCAGTAAAGGTTTATGGCCGTAGGTCTTGTTGATGCTAGGACGTTTTTTGCTTTCTCCAGCTCTGACATGAGCTTCTCCATACTCTTACCTTTGCTACTCTTAGCCGCCAATGCCATACCCATTGCCGCGGCTACACCTATAGCCGGAGCACCCCTGACCGTCATGTTTTTAATAGCAGCGGCGACTTCTCTGTAGTTCCTGCAACTGATGTAGACCAACTTTGATGGAAGTTTTCTTTGGTCTATGAGCTTGACCTGCGTACCTTTCCAAAAAACTGTCCGTAATTCCTTAGACATAAAACCACCTTCATGTTCACGTATAAACTTTAGATTGTTATAGTCAACTCCCTATCTTTAAACTCTTCTAGGTTCACAACAGCTCCCGTCTTCATGGACTCGAGTATAGCCTCTGCAACGAGTGTAGCCTTTAATCCTTCAACTTCACTGACTAACGGTTTCTCATCGTTTCTGATACAGTTTATAAAATACTGCACCTCTGCCATTAGGGGTTCAACCTGCTTCACCATCGGGGATCTGCTACCTTCAGCCTTTTCCACGACAATCTCTCTTAAAATGAACTGTATGCTAATAACACCATCCTCGCCGGTTATATGCATTTCACGCTTCTTCCTAGGCGTAAGCCAATTGGCCTCTATCAATGCGCTCTTGTTACCCTCAAATGATAAAACGGCTTGAACATGGTCCTCGAGTTTATGCTTTATGGAGCCTCCCTTAGCATATACACTGATTGGTTCAGCATTAAATATATACATTGCCAAGTCTATGTCATGTATAGCCGTATCTTTCACGACACCTATGTCACCTATCCTTTCAGGCCAGCTACCTATTCTCTTGCTATAGGAGAGTATGATACGGCCTATCTCGCCGTTTTCTATTAGTTCCTTTCCTAACTCGACTGCTGGATTAAACCTTTCTATGAAACCGACCATCACCATACTCTTATTACGTCTTGCTTCAGCGACTATGTCCTCCGCCTGCCTTATCGTGGTAGCCATAGGTTTCTCTATTAAAACATGCTTTTCTTCCCTTATAACCGCAAGAGCTATCTCAGCATGAGTGGTTGATGGTGTACATATAATAACCGCATCGACGTCGTCGGATAGAACTTCCTTATAGTTTGTCGTGTATTTTGGAATCCCGTACCTCAACGCCAATTCCTTTGCTCTGTTTATATCTATATCGCAAACGTGGGTTAACTTAACACCAGATATCTCTTTAAGTACCCTCGCATGATTTCTGCCCCAAAAACCTGCACCAATTATTGCAACATTAATCTCTCGCATTCCCACGGACATATCACTCTTCCGTGCGATTGCTTTTTAAGTGTTATTCATTCGAAAAGTAGAAGATGCATTCTACGTTTCTAGAATAGCTTAAATGGAAACGATGCAACCTAAATTTATGAGTTTGGCTTCTTCCTCCAACTTATGCACCATCTGCTCTGAGATGCTTTGTGGCCGTGCCGCTAAAATTATTAGATTTGCGTTAAACGGAATTACTTTCTCTATACTTGCATTAACTCTTGATTCAATCTCGTCTACGCTATAAAAATGAACTTTAACTCCCTTTTTTGGTAATATGATATTTACTAGCTCCTTATCGGATTCCCGTTCAAAAACGCATGCAATCCTTAAATCTTTACTCTTTTTTGATGCTGACTTAATTTCCCGCTTAAGGTTCGTAGCGATTGCTTCCAACAACAACCTTCTCATCCGAGTAATATTACGCATGAACGTCAATCTTTGTGGCAATCTTCTCTCTTCAGACATCAAATAATTTATCACCATTTCGGACACTGGATCGTCTCCTATTGCCGTTGCCGCTTTACATCCAGAAAAGTTCAAAGCATTTTTGATGTCAATATCCATTTGTTTAAACATCAACAAAGCGTAAGATGATAGTGCCTTCGTGATTGTCCGTTTTGCTACAAGTAGCAAATTAGCTATCTCTGCCTCCCTAAATCTGTTACACAACCTTATCATGTCCAATGGGATAAAAATTGACATGAATTCCTTCGTGAGGTTGGCCGCTTCAAAGTTAGGCGAGCATATTATGTATGCTTCTGTTTGGGCATCCAAAGGTGTAACTAGGGTTACGTTAATTTCCTTCTTCACGTCGAATCGCGAATATTTATCAAGTATGTTTACAATTTCTTCCATTGTTCCTGGAGGAGCTAGCCCGCCGTAAATTAGTAAAGAGTTTGGTAGTATATAGGGCGCTATTTGCTTAAAGAGATTTATTACATTTTTTATTTTCTCTTCACTTCCCAGTGCATGAGTCGTTACAAGTACGGTTTTTGATGATGCTAAGGCGTTTTCTAAATCTGTCGTTACTGTAAGTGCTCCTTCTAATAAGAGTTTCGTGAAAATCGGCTTGGGTACTCTATGTAATGACGGTCGGTACTCCCTCAACTGGGATGCGACATAATCACTAGTTGTAGCTAAAGTCACCTTATATCCCGAGTTTGCCATCTTGACGGCTGTCGGTATACCATTAACGGAAACATCAACTTGAACTATCGTTCTGTCTAGACACACCATGTCCGTTACTCCTCCTCAAAATCCTATATAACCAGAATATCGCAAGCCTATGCCATATAACGACCCAAGCTATAAGGACTAGGAAAGCCATACCAATCCTGTATATCGAAATTAGTAGAGGTTCGTGGTGCGGTACGCTCAGCGGGATTACAAAAACTGACATCAAATAAAGTACGCAAAGGAACATACCCCACACGATAAGTAGGAAGGTGGTGAGCATGCATATCGTGAAGATTTTATCTTTCATATTCGACATGGTGCTCATCTCACTTTATGAAGAAAAACTCTGTGATAAGTGCGAGAATTGCAGAAAATATTGAAATGATAACAAGCATATTTACCGCTTCACTTTCTGATAAACTACATTTGGATGTAAGCATCCTTACAAGTGTCAAAGGAGCTTTTTTTGAGGGGTTTGCGGTTAACATATCGTTTTCTACAAAAACGGGTCTTTCGGATAAATTCTTTGCGGACCTAAAACCTCTCATAGAATATATTATGTGAAACTCATTCGTTATCTGTGGAAGTATTGTTACGAGTAAAGCTATCTCAACACTGCCGATTATTGCTATGGATATTAAACTGGCACCAACGTATAAGCTACCTATGTTTCCAGGGAAAAGTTTTGCCGGATACTTGTTATAATATGCGAAGACCGTTAAGGAACCTAGGAGTGCAGCACATAAATAAGCTGTAAGAACGTTACCCTTAATCAAGGTTATTAGAAAAATAGTAGATGCAGCTACAAGTGATGTGAAGGTCATAGAGCCATTAAGTACATCCATACTGTTGATGGCGTTGGTCACTATCGTGAAGGCTATGGGCACGAGTATCGGATAGAGTATTGTCAGCGTTCTCTTACCGACAAACGGTAGATTCGGGTACGGGTAGTAAGCGCCCATAAAAACTATCGGGAGTCCTACTAACGCTAATAATACTGGCTTTAAAACCGGATTCAGTTCCCTAAAATCCTCCCATAGACCCACAATTGCTGCCAATTCCGTCGATATGATGAATGCTAAAACCCTATTATCAACCATGTTAAACAAAAAAGACGTTATCAGAATAGATACTGTAACACCAACAAAAATCGCTATGCCTCCTATCTTCGGAATTAATGGTCTCCAACTTTTGTGAACGTCAACACCGAATAGATTAGCCTTTTTGGCCAAATTCTTTACAAAAGGCACTAATGCGTAAGATAGGAGGGCAGACAGAATAAACGAAATAAACAGCAGCAACACTGTGGTGTACATGTGATTGTTCATTCTGTTCCCTAACCTATTAATTTTTTCCTTATTATCGAATAAGCGTTATTACTCACGTTTCACGCATTTTTGGATGATTGGGGATGAAAATTCTTGAAGGCATGGTTTGATATACTAACGCCCAAGCAGTTTTGGTTTTTTACATCAATAGAGAAAGTATTAAGGGAGTATGGCATAGAAGTGTTGCTTACCTCTAGAAGATACGAACAGCTTACACCAATACTGGAGGATGTTGGTCGTAGAGACATTATCATCGTTGGAGAATTTGGTGGTGGGTCTCTTCTTGGAAAGCTTAAGACAAGTGTTAAGAGGACTGTAGAGCTTGTTGATATTATCGAAGAGCATTCGCCCGATATCTGTGTATCAAGCGGTTCGCTTGATATGACAAGAATATCCTTCGGTCTGGGTATTCCACATATTCTTCTGTCAGACACTCCGGAATCTCCGGTTAACAGATACTGTGTCCCACTTTCAAATTATGTTTTCACACCGTGGATAATTCCAAAGGACGAGTGGGTAAAGTATGGGATAAGCGGTCGCAAAGTATTAAAGTATAGAGCTTTGGATCCCGTGGCTTGGTTGGACGGTTTCAGACCAAGCAAGCGAATACTGTACGAGTTTGGTATTGATGAGTTCAACTATGTCCTCCTAAGAATGCCTGAAACACAAGCATCATACCTTATAGGAATTAATACAGAATATGTAATGAGACTGGTGGAGAAATTAGCATCAAATCTTAGCGGCGTCAAGCTTGTCATATTACCAAGGTACGGTGAACAGGCAATACAGCTAAAAAGTTTGGGCAAAAACGCCATTATATTTGAGAGACCGGTATCGGATCACAGCATAGTATATTACGCATCACTTTTCGTTGGCGGTGGCGGAACTATGACGCAAGAGGCCGTATTGATGGGCGTGCCTACTATATCGGTCTATCCGGGAAGGCTCCCTGCCGTCCACCGTTACCTTATAGACGTTGGCGCTCTAAAGCACTTTAAGAGTTGGCAGAGCGCACTGAAAGAAATCTCAAAAGTACTAAAGCACGCTGAGGATGTTAGGGATAATCAAATGAAACTTGCTAATAGACTTAAGCGAAGGATGGTTAACCCTGCAAAAGTTGTGGCTGAATGGTTAAAAAAAGCACTATCCAAAAGTAGCGCGCGATAATTATTTTAAGGATGCTTCTATATCCCTTATCGTATCTATTATTCGGGATGCGAATGTCGAAACGTCCTTTGTATACTCTTTTGTTATTCTTTCATATGCCGCTTTCCCTATTCTTCCCAATCTGAAGTCTTCTACCGTCCTGCCAAGCGCCGTCATGATGCCCAATAATTCCGTAATGTGCACTTCAAGAGAGCTAAGTTTTGACGTAATCTCCGGAAAACCTCCAAGTCTCTTCCTTAATGCGCCAATCCTGTCCGCATCCCTTTTCATACTCACAAGTTCGCTTTCGTAAACGCTTCTTGACCACTTGCTTAATGATTTTTTATCTAAAGGAATCGAAGAGGCTAACTTTTCGCATGTCCTTATAATTCCAAGCACATCGGAGGTCAACGTCTTGAGTGTTTCTTTTAGTTCCTCCGAGGGGGCGGGCATCTTTGGTTTACGAGAAAGTTTGTAAGTTATGACCGTTGTTAAAAGCACCCCAACTGTTACTATCCATAAGTACGGAAGATATTGTACGAAGCTCATACCTACGATGTAATTAATACTTATAGTAGATTTTGGTTGGAGGGATGCCACACTTCTGCTAATATAGGTGAGTGTCGTGGTACCGCTCTGGTCCTTAACGAACTCTTCAGGTTCTGGTGAAGATTCTTTGAATTCGTAGCCAGGTGGTAAAATAACTTTTAAGATATATTCACCATATGCTACATCCAGTAGAGACGGGTAGCTCAAAACGAACGTATTCCCTAGTTCTTGGGTATAAGGCTCAAGGTACTCGACCGTGAACGACACCTTCTCACCACCTTTGACTTCCCACCTTGTCTTAACTTTCAAAACACCATTTTCCTGTGTGTAACTATACGATAACGTCCCGAGGCTATCCTTAACATTAAGTAAAGTTGCATTTTTTGGTAACAACAACTTAATTTCATTCATAGAAGATTTGCCATGGTTAGTTATCTTGAGGTAGAAAGATATTTCTTTCTGATTTCCGATAGAAACCGTAACTTCAGCCCTCTCGACGAAGAGTATTGAAAAGTAATCGTTCTTAAACCTCACAGAAACACTCATGGGCGTAAGCAGGTCAATATCTTTAGCTTCCATGAATATGCCATCCATCGCGGCAGTGTAGTTGAAACCAGGTCTTTCAGGAAGCTCTACCTTGCTCCCTTCCGGAAAGTGTGCTGCCATGTAGAAAGATGCTACCGTCTTCTTGAGTACGGGCAGCACCGGAACATTTGCCACGAAAGTTTTAGAAGTTTCCTCAGTTACCAAGTTTTTGAAAACAGTTACTAGATTCGCCCTGACGGTTTGTTCACCAGTATTCTTCATCTCTATGAAGAATAGATAAGGTGGCTCTTCCACGTATCTTGCCTCGATTGTAGCTTGTTCAACATAAAAGGTAACTAGCTTATCCTTCAAAGCCATATCAAACCCGACTACTGCCGTCTTACCCGGACCAATGTAAAGATTGTCTGAAACGTATATCAACCCACCATCCCTTACCTCAACGTTCCTGATAACTTCATAGACTTCTTCAGAGGATGCCACGGCAAACTGCGCTAATGCCGTACAGACAAGTATGATTAAGATCGTAACGGCTACCAGCTTCCTCAAGTCCAACCCTACCGTGACTAAGCTTAACCTCTAACGAGGGTTATTATACTCTTCTTTCTTAAAGCCTTTTATACTTTTGTAAATCTCGCATAACTCAAGCCATTTATGTTTTTGACACATTCTCAAATAGCTGGTTTATTCCTAAGCCTTTGACCCTCCTACAGATAATTCATAAACCACTTTCGCATCAAAATTTGCGACACTCTTTGCCGTGAATCTTGTAGAGCAATTATCAACGGCTATAATTTCTATAGGCTTGAATGTCGTGATTTAGTAATGAAGAGAGATAGCCTGATATATTCTTTTCGGCATCTCTTACAATAATCATAACAGAGCATGAGATGTTCATAGTTTTTGATCACCAAATTAAAAACTTAAATAACGCACAACTTTTTGTAGAGTTGTTAAAAGTCATGAGTAGCACAACTTATGTGTTTGATCCTGTAGAGTTTCTTAAAACATTAACCGCTGGATTTTTCGAGTGGGCGCCTAGGTTATTAAGTCTCGTGCTCATATTGCTAATTGGTTGGATAGTCGGCAGGTTACTTTATGCTCTTGTCTCAAGAATCGTTGGAAAGTTAGGCTGGGAGCATTATATGCGTAAGACAGTGATTGGTAGAGCAATACTTAGTTCAGGTTACACTGCAGGCACATTCTCAGCATCTATCGTTAAGTGGTTAGTTTACTTTATTGCCATACTTTATTCACTCTACACATTGAATATACCAGAACTATCTGCAGGGGTTTCACAAATACTCACATACCTTCCAAGTCTTTTTGCTGGCATAATAATCCTCATTGCGGGGTTGATACTCGCTGATTGGACTGCCGAACTCGTTAAGCAAGGTCAGCCCAAGAATGAGTTATCAACCTTGGCTTCGGATGTCATAAGAGTGTTCTTGTACTTTATCGTAATTACAGTAGCACTTGCAAACATGCGTATCGATATTACAATAATTTACATATTTGCTACGCCTATAGCATGGGCCATAGCAATAATACTCGGGATCGTCGTTGGCTGGGCTCTAAAAGACAGGGTTAAAGAAATTATTGAGGGTATGCTTAAGAGAGGTGAAAAACGATGAAATTGTTCGGAATATTCGCAGATTATGACGGGACGCTGGCCCCGAAAAACGTTACACGTATAGAGTCGAAACCCTTAGAAGGAATTGAAGAGAGTATTGATACTATAAAAAAGTACGGAAAGTTCGTTGTCATAAGTACGAAGGACTACTGGTTTCTCGCAAGCAGATTGTCGAATGTTGATGCGTTCGGGTGCATAGGTGGAATAGAAGTCGTCATAGGAGACAGAGCTTGGATAAGAAAAGATATAACGCAAAAGCTTAGAGTAATTGGTAAGTTATTGGATGTTTTGATTCAGATGACCATAGATTCCGATATCGTTTTTGAGATAAAGGCCTTAAGGAATAAGAAAGTTGCTGGTTTGTGCATCGACTGGCGTTATGGAAGGGTTCCTGCAAAGCAGTTTATGGAAAGGATTAAAGAAAGCGCGAGAAGGCTTGGGCTTTATGTTGAAGGATGCGAATACGAGCCATTCTTAGATATCTTCCCAATCAGACCAGATAAGGGAGTTGCGGCATCTTTTATTAAAGAGGCTCTTGGTATAAATGGTCCCATAATGTACATAGGCGATGGCAAAATGGACAATCCCGCTTTCAGGATTGCTGATGTGTCCGTGGGTGTGATCCATGAGGACAATTTTCCGGAACTGGAATGTCAATATTTTATTAATTTTGAGGACGTGCCAAAACTCTTTTCTGAGCTCGCTAAGCATGAGTTGAATTTTGAACCAAATAATCGATTGCTCTGTAGAGTTTAGAGGGTGTAAGTATTGAAAATTGCCGTACTGATGTACCAGACTAGCTTGACTAAGGGTCAGGAACTTGTCGCTCTTCGAATGACGAAAGAACTGCGTAAGCAAGGAAAGGATGCCTTTCTTTTATCCACTTTATTCCACGACGGAAAACCCGTTCCTTGGTATGAACAAGTGCTAAAGAGTGTGAGGGGCTATGTGATTAAGGAAGAATTTGGTGTTCCTGTGATAAGGATGGATGGGTACGTATCTAGTTGGCCTCCGAGGAGAATAATGCTTAGGGATGCACAATCAATCTTCAGACACATCGTTGAAGACCTAGGAGTAGAATGCTTCATAGCTCATAGCACATTATGGAATGGTCCAGAAGAACTTGCCCGTTTTAAATTATGGAACGACATGATGGTTAGGGAGGGGTTAAAGGATAGGGGGGTGATAGCTTGTTTTATGCCCCACTACCAACCTCCGAGTCCTATACACTATGCACCGATTGAAAGGTTGTATAGGGAGGCATGGAATGTCACAGTATTTCCTACAATTTTCAAGACGGCGAATTTGATACTTTGCACAACACCCATTGAGATTGACCAAATGGTCGAATTGGGCGCAGATGCTAGAAAGTGTCACCTTTATCCTGGAGGGATTGACGAAGAAGCGTTCAAAAATCTAGGCGGAGTGGATGTGTATTCAAGGTTTAACATACCTAGAGACGTCAAAATTATAGCATATATAGGAACTATAGAAAAGCGAAAGAATCCTGCTGCCATAGTAAAAGTAGCTACTAACCTGCGCAACAGAAAAGATATAATATTTGTTGCGGCAGGTTCACCATCCGATCAAGCCGATATTCTAATTAAAGCCACTAAAACTCTCCCAAATTTTAAATACATTGGTGAGATTAGCGATGACGAGAAAATATCACTGATAAAAGCATCATACGCCAACATAATCATGAGCAAAATGGAGGCTCTAGGACTCACGCAGTTAGAATTCATGTATGCCGGAAAACCAGTAATCACTTCGGCAATTGGCGGCCAGCGTTGGCTAATCAGGAATGGAATCGACGGCATCCATGTCAACGGTCCAGAAGACATAAAAGGTGCAACAGAGGCCGTTTTGAAACTGGTAAATGATGAAGATCTTGCAAGCGAAATGGGGAAGAACGCAGCAAAAAGGGCTTCAGAATTTACATTGAGCAAGATTACGCAAAATTTAATTGAACGTTTAGAAGGGATGTCCGCTAATATGTAGATTATCACGTCCATATTGTTGAGGGATACGTTTTGTGTTAGCTTAATCTGATTTTACTCCTTCCTTCTTAGTGCTGCTCGGCCTAGGACCGTTTCTAGACCCCATATCCTCACGAAGCCTTCGGCCATCTTTTGATCGAAAGCACTCTCACGCGAATATGTTGCCATGAGCATTGAGTATACAGGTCTTTCCGCTCTCCTACCGACTATCCTAGCAGAGCCCTTGTATAGCTTTATTCTTACCTCGCCAGTGACATTCTCTTGTGATGCATCTATGAAGGCATTGAGCGAGTCCATCAGAGGGTCAACCCATAAACCAGCATAGACCATATAACACCATTGTCTATCGATTAATTGCTTAAACATTAGGTGTCTTCCACCGAGAGTCATCTTCTCTAGGTCGGCATGAGCTTTGATTAGCATGAGTGCGGCCGGAGCTTCGTAAACCTCCCTTGACTTTATCCCTACAACTCTATCTTCTACATGGTCTATTATACCGAATCCGTGTTTTCCACCAATTTTGTTCAGACGCTTTATTATCTCGAGTAAAGGCAATTCTTCACCGTTTAGTGAGACGGGCATGCCTTTTTCGAAACCTATCGTGACCTCTTCTGCTTCGTCCGGAGTGTTCTCTAAAGGCGCAACAAGCTTAAAGGCCTCTTGTGGAGGTTCTACCCAAGGGTCTTCTAACTCTGCCGCTTCTATCGATCTACCCCACAGATTCTCGTCAATGCTGAACCTGCTCTTCTTAGGATGTATTGGTAACTTTCTGGAGAGTGCATACTCTATCTCCTCGTCTCTGCTCATGTTCCACTCTCTTACGGGTGCAAGTATCTTTATTCCGGGCGCTAGTGCCGCGAATGTTACTTCGAACCTTATCTGGTCGTTACCCTTTCCAGTACATCCATGAGCTACAGCGTCAGCGTTCTCCTTTAACGCCACCTTAACTGTTTCTTCAGCTATCAAGGGCCTGCTGAGGGCGGCAGTTAGTGGATACTCCCCTTCGTAAAGAGCATTAGCCTTGATAGCCCTCGCCACGAACTCTTTTGCAAACCTCTCTTTTGCATCCACGTAATAATGTTTCGATGCACCACTCAGCTTTGCACGTTCCGCTATCGCGTCAAAATCCTCCTCTTGGCCAACGTCTACTGTTACGGTTATGACTTCTGCACCGTACTTCTCTTGGAGCCATTTAATTATCACAGTTGTATCAAGACCGCCGCTATAAGCTAATGCCACCTTCATGGCACGTCCTTTAAAAGAAAAAATGCCTCCTATAAAAAGACTGTTTAGAATATTTTTAATGTTTTTAGGTAATTTTCAAGATTTTTAGTAATGGTTTCCGTAAAGTATTTAACGAACGCCGTTAAGAAAAATACTTGCTATGGACGAAATTGATAATAAAATAATCGAGATATTGAAAAAAGATGCAAGGAAGCCTTTTGTGGAAATAGGGAAGGAGCTCGGGCTTTCGGAAGGTGCCGTCAGGCGACGTGTAAAAAACTTGATTAAAAATAACGTGATAACTAGGTTCACTATAGAAGTCGAGAAAGGGCATTCCGTAAGGGCGATAACTTTTATCACGATAGATCCTGGAGTACCCACACCCTCTGTAAGCGAGAAGCTCGCTACGTTAGATGGTGTTGAAGGTGTTTATGAGTTGACTGGCGAATATGATGTGGCCGCCATAGTCTCCGCAAACAGCGTAGCCGGATTAAACAAGTGCATCGAGGAAATAAGAAAGATAGAGGGTGTGAAGAACACGAACACCGTTTTGGTGCTCAGAGTCGTTAGGTAACCCTACGCCACACTTTTGAGTTATTAAGATTTATGAGTTCATCTATAACGCCCTCACGAGACATAAGTAGCGTTAATTCGTCGTATTTGCCATCTATTTCGCTGACGCAAGCCTCAGGAAATGAGAGGTCTATAGGCATTCTAGTCTTCCAGTAGTAGCCATCTTTTACGTTAAGCCTCGTAAAAGTTCCAACAAGACTCTTCTTAAGAGGGAAATTGAGTACATTTATTATGAATTCAACAAAGCAAATCCTGTACGCTTTTTCATAAACATCTCCATAAAAAGTATTGAAATAAACATATAACGGGCTATCCCTAGAATATGTCTCCCATGTCGTGAACTGTGTGTACAAAGGGATCCAGCCCTCATCCCTTAGCACCATGTCCTCGAGACTTCGTGGTCTTTTCCAATCACTAACCATGAAACCCCTTTCTTCTAAGGCAGGTATCACGTAACGGTGGAGTATGCCTTGCCTGAGCATCTCTATCCTTTCCTTCAAACTAATTGGCATACCATTGATCTCTCCTGATTTTCAACGATATTCAGCCTTCCGTCTACCCGTTATATTAGCTTAGAAAAGTGGTTAATGGAGGGTTAAAACGTTTACTTTTGCATAGACAGTCGTTAGAGAATGGAAATAAAAGGCGGGTTCGAGCATGATTAACATTTTATATAACCGCAAACGTCCAATACTGTGAGGGCTGGGTTATGCCGTTCAAGCGAAAGAGCAGAGGTAGGGCCAAGGGTGCAAAGGGCAAAGAACCGATGGTGCAATGCGACAACTGCGGTGCCTACGTGCCTAGGAGCAAGATTCAAAAGGTTACGAGAAGGGTCTCGCTTGTAAGCAAAGATCTTGCAAAAGAGTTAAAGCAACAGGGCGCATACCTCGCCGAGAACGTAATAACGAAAAACCTTTGCATAAGTTGTGCAATACACTACGGCATCTTGAAGGTAAGGGCAAGGGAAGAAAGGAAAGTTACCCCTTAACCAGTCTCACTATTATTTCTCAGCAGTTTTAAATCACGATTCCGGTATTTGTGAATAGGGACGAGACAATATGAAAAGTTTTCATAAAAGCATGAAGAAGGTTTTTAAATCACATTATTTTGCTTAAAACAGAGGGGTCTTCTATGCCACCCAAGGCAAGAGTTTCACTTATACGACTGAGGTTCGCAATGCTAGGTACACTGGCTGCAATAATCGGCTTAGCAACGCTTGTCTTGACGGTGATATTAAGTTGGCTTGGAGTCCCATTTGGCATATATACGATACTTGGTATAGTGGTCGCGTTCCATATATTGCAGTGGTTGATCGCACCATACATCATTAACGCCATATATAGGGTCAGGCCCCTTCAAGCGCATGAATATCCTTGGCTTCATGAAGCCATATCAAGAATCTCAGCAACGAGTGGACTTAATACAAAACCAAAGCTTATGCTAGCGGAGATAGATTTGCCCAACGCTTTTGCTTACGGTAACCCGATTACGGGCAACTTCGTGGCGGTCACTAGGGGTCTCCTATCCACATTACCTCGTGAAGAAGTCGAGGCAGTTGTCGGGCATGAACTAGGCCATATAAAGCATAAGGATGTCATGTTCATGATGATCATAAGCATAATACCCGCGCTTATTTACTATATTGGGCACATACTTTACTACTCCGGCTGGCTTGGTAGCACATATAGGGACCAGAGAGGCGGTGGTGCGCTCCTTGTACTCATCGGGGTAGGACTGATACTTCTGAGTTTCGTCTTTAACCTTTTTGTATTCTACTTTAGCCGGTTAAGAGAGTACTATGCTGACTCGCATGCTGCGATTTCCGTGCAAAACGGTGCAAGGAATCTACAGAGGGGCTTAGTTAGAATAATGAGTGCAACAAGAAGGGTTCGTAAGGAAAAAATCGCATCTTACACGCAATTAAAGGCGTTGTTCATCACGGACCCTGAGGTTACCGTTAGAGGTTACGATGATGTAGATGCACTCGTAGAACGGATTAAAGCAGAAAAACCAAGTATTTTGATGGAATTATTCAGCACTCATCCGCACCCTGCTAAGAGGCTTCGTCATTTAGATGCCTACGTAACCTGATGTCAATAGGCTTTGGCCACGTAGACAACTTCTTGGGCCTTTTCGCCACAAACTATACAATTTCCTTGTGGTACCTCGACTATATCAAACCTGCTGCCTCTTATCTCGCCACCAGCATTTTCTTTTAGTTTTAGGGCACACTCTTCTTTACCGCACCATTCAATCCTTGCTATTTTTCTTTCTGATAGGGCTTTTTTTACCTCATCCGGACTATGGGCGTCAACTATCATCTGCTCCATTATCCTAGCGCTCCTTTCTTTCAACGACGTGAAAATTTTTGTCATGAGTTCCTCGACACGTGCCTCGACCTCATTCAAATCTACTTCAATTCTCTCTAAGGTATCCCTCCTGAAGAGTGTAACCTTGTCACTTGAAACTTCCTTCGGACCTATTTCAACTCTTACCGGAACACCGAGCATTTCCCAGTGATAGAACTTTTCACCAGGCGTAACATCCTCCCTGTCATCCATTACACATCGGTAGGTCCGCGCCAACCTTTCATGAATTTTCTTACAATATGACATTATGTGTTCCTCATAACCTTTGAATGGTATCGGCACTATAACTACTTGAACTGGTGCGATGCTGGGAGGAAATACGCAGCCTCTATCGTCACCATGCTGTGCAATAACAGCTGCCAGAACCCTGCTGAGACCGAAGCCATAGCAGAGTTGATATACCAATGCCCTGCTACCATCCTTTTGTTCAAACTCTATCTCAAATACCTTCGAGAAATTCCTACCAAGGTTATGAACAGTGGCTACTTGATTGACCTTACCATCTGGATTCCAAGCATCGAAAGCTATTGAGTACTTCGCACCAGCAAATTTATCAAAATCTGGCCTCTTCAGCAGAAGATAACTTATACCAAGCTCCTTAAGAACTCGGGAGTATATGTCTATCGCCTCCCTCACCTGTTCCTCGGCATCTGCAGCAGTAGCATGCGCGGTGTGGGCTTCATTCCATGGAAACTCTCTCGCTCTATACAAGGGTCGCGTTGCTTTTGTTTCATACCTATAAACGTTTACTGTTTGATGAACTTTGAACGGAAGGTCTGCATGTGAGCGTATCCATAATTTAAACATAGGATACATTATTGTCTCGGATGTGGGACGCACTATCAACTTCCTCTCCAACGGCTTATTGCCAGCTTTCTCTATAACAAAAACTTCGGAAGAGAAGCCCTTTATGTGCTCCGCCTCTTTAGCAAAAAGTTCATCAGTAGTTACAAGTGGAAACATCATGGTCTTGTGTCCAGTCTCAACAAGGAGCTCTTCCAACCTTCTTCTTATCATTTCAAGGATGAACATGCCGTTCTCGAGGTAGACTATGAAGCCCTTAACTGGGAACCTACTGTCAGCGATTCTCGCCCGAAATATCAAATCATCAAACCAACTGCTGAAGTTTGTGAACTTATTAATCGCGGTCGCTACGACAGACATACCGGCTTCCTCCAACTCCAGGCTTATGCATGAGGGTTAAGGATTTTAAAAATCCTTTAACCTATAAAGCTAGCGGTCCATGAAGAGGGTATTACTTAAAAAGGACGTTTTGGTTGCCCTTTTGGAGCTTTCTAGACACCTCCATCCAAACGAGGTTATAGTCCTCCTTAGGGGCAAGGAAACCAAACAGGAAATTATTCTAGAAGAAATCCTGCTGGCACCCGCATCGGTGTATGGTAGAGGATTCTCCGAGTTCCGTCTGGATATGTTACCCATCGACTTCTCTATAATCGGTGTAGCTCATTCCCATCCATCCGGTATACCAACACCTTCGGTTGATGACCTTAACAACATGATAGGCAGAGTTCTAGTTATAGTTGTGGCACCATACTTGAACGAGAAACACATTGTCGCATATAACAGCAAGGGTGAGCCTCTACAAGTGGTCGTAGACGTTAGCGGAGGCTGAGTATTGCCTCAGCCATTTCTCTTATTACGGCTCCTGGGTCCTTCGCTTTTACGACACCACTAGCCAATAGAACACCATCGGAGCCCAATTCGATTGCCCTATACACGTCATCCCCCCTAGTTATACCGGCTCCGCAGAGAATTTTTACGTCCCTATTAATGCTACGTATTCGCCGAACACTCTCTGATATTATTTCGGGCTTTGCTTTCGAGACAGGTATACCGGTCCCAATAAGTTCAGGAGGTTCAACTGCAAGCATCGTCGGGTTTAATGCGGCTATAGCCATTGCTGGCTCGACGTCGTCGGCGCATACTAAAGATAGCAGACCTGCATTCTTTAGCATTTTTACAGCGGTAAATATACTTGTTAATTGTAGTTTCTTTTCAGAATGGTTGAGGATTGAACCAACCGCACCCGCATCCTTGAGTGCCTCAACGGATATTGAACCCGTGTAACTGCCTGGTGGATATGGATCAACATGCTGGGCAAAGACTGGAATGCTGACTGCATTGGCTATACTTTTAAGATCTGTAAACTGTGGTGCTACACATATGCATACGCCAGTTTCATTAGAAACACGTTCTGCTTCCTTTGCGATCTTCATACCACTGTTACCTAACGACTCGATATACGTTTTGAAATTGATGACTATGACTGGAAATTCAAGCACTTTCGGCAAACTCTTCGCCATAGGCATACAATCGTTATCACTACTTATACTTTTACACTACTCTCTTGCATCAAACAAGTAAACGATAAAAGCACGTCTAACTTCTTGGATTATGAGACTGCGTAGTGATTGCGATAAACACGGAGTCTCAGAATGTATTTGGCGAAATAACTGAGACATGGAACCCGGTCATAGGGTGCAACCATCAATGCACCTATTGCTGGGCTGTAAGACTGGCAAGAAGGCTTGCGTTGATGGGTGTGGAGCCTTATTTAAGCAACGCATTTAGACCCACATTCCTCCCTCAAAGACTTAAGAGGCGTTTTAGAAGGGGCTCCACGGTATTCGTATGCGATATGGGCGATCTTTTTGGTGATTGGGTTCCAGAGGAATGGATACGGAGCATTATAGACGTGATTAGAGGACAGCCATATGCACGGTTTATGTTCCTTACAAAGAATCCTAACCGGTATTTACAGTTTGAGAAAGAGTTTCCAATGAATGTTGTATTGGCTGCGACTATAGAATCTAACCGTGATTATGGATTATCACGAGCCCCAAAACCTTCCGAAAGAATTGAAGTCATGAAAGAAATAAAGTATCCATACAAAGGAGTGGTCATAGAGCCCATCATAGACTTTGACGAGCATTTCGTACAATCGTTGATAGACATAAGACCGATTTTCGTGTACGTTGGATATGACAATTATGGGCATAAACTTCCGGAGCCTCCGTTAAGCAAGACAATGATTCTTGTGAAGACGTTACGAAAATTTACCGACGTTAGGATGGGCACATTAAGGACGGCATGGTACGAACAGAGGCATGGTTTCCAGGATGGCGCATTGTTTGGATAACTTTTTTAATCTTGATGCAAGATTTGTTACCGGTGTTATGCTTTGCAAAAGCATAAAAAAGCTGGACCAAGGATCTGTTTCCTTGACATAGAAGCCACATCATTGGAGGCAGATGTAGGAACGATGGTTGGAGCCGGTATTATGGAGGATGATGGGAAATTCAGCTACATATCTGTGAATAGACCGGAGCTAGAAAAGGATAAGTTAGAGGAATTGCTGGAAAAGCTTGAGCAATACCACATAGTAATCACTTGGAACGGGAAAAGTTTCGACATACCGTTTCTGATCTCTAGGACGATAAAACATAATTTGAAAGTGGAACCTTTGCTTTCTATCTATCATCTTGACATAGCAGAGTTCGTCAGGAATAATCTCAAGCTTAGCAGGACAGACTTATTTCATGTGTCAAAATTTCTCGGAATAAAAAAGGACGTTACGACGTTGGGTCAAGATGTTCCCTCCCTTTATGTTAAAGCGATGAGAGGTGATAGAGCCGCAGTTAGGCTGATAAAGAATCACTGTAAAGACGACCTGAATGTCTTACGTTTAATATTCTTAAAGCTTAGACCGCTAGTTAAGGCACTCAAGCCAGAATTACCGATATGATGTCTAATCCACGTCTATACCATGCTTTTTCAAAGCAGCCTTTATCTTTATGATTTCAGTCTTGAGCATCTGAACTTCTTTTATGAGCAACTCTATGTCGGATGAAAGCACTGGTCTGGGCTGAATTTGTCCAAGTATCGGCACATCCCCAAGCCTCTCACGTAACACATCCTCAGGCCTTCTTATTCCGCTCATACTATGTTATACCTTTTAATGGGAGATTATATGCATTAATAACACTTAGTAAGCTTTTTATCAGGTTTGAGTAGAATTAGACGGGAGTTAAGTTGCAAAGACCCGAAGACCTAGAGGTTTATCTCTATTCTTACGGACCTAAAAGCGAAGTATCGATAGGTCAAAGAACCTTAACTTTGGAGCCAGATATTTTTATCGCATTGGAGGGAACTGGAACTTTTGAGGGCATATCACTTGAAGAAAGGTTGCAAAGCTTTCTTGAGAAAGGAAAGGATTTGGAAAAGTTCGCTTCAAAGATGCATAGCGAATCCACACGAAGAGGCCATGCGTCACTATCGACAAGCGTATCCATTCAGTTTGAGGTTAGAGGATGTAGCAGGATAGGTTCTATGCTACTCGTGGCGTCACGCTTTGGATCTTATCTTCAGGAGTCGCAAAGGAGGAAAAAAGTCGATTCGTCTTACCTTTTATGTCCTGAAGAGATAAACGCAAAGGGCTTAGAGGACGTATACCAGCATTCTGCTGAGACGTGCTTTGAAGTTTACTCACGATTTTGCGATGAGGGCATACCGATTGAGGATGCACGTTATGTTTTACCGCTCGGTATAAAGACCTCCCTTTTTGTAAGCACAACACTTGAATCTATGATTCCGCTAATCAGGCTCGGTCTTGAGAGTAAGTCATCCAGACTCATTCCAAACGAGGTTGCAATTCTTGCGAATAAAATAAGCAACATGATTGAGAAAGTATCTCCGGCAATCTTCAGAGCGAGGATGAAGTTTAATGGTGGACCCGTCGCGTACCCTTTGCCAAACCCATTCAAGGATGAAGATATAATTACTAAGATTGCAGAAGAAAACGGCTTGCCATATGAGCCAAAATTGCTTGACTTTAGAATAATAGGGGGCGAACGTACTCTCTCGTACATAAAGTTGGGAAGCTTGGAACAAATTGCTCATCTAATATATGCAAGCATGTTGGAACCCATGTCGCTTGTGGCATACCACCAAGCAATCAGACATAGAACAGTGCCTACGGTTGTCGAGTCTATATATGCGGCCGTGCAGAGGGCTTCAAAGGATGTCGAAAGATGGGCCGTAGTTCCACCGACCATCAATAGGAATTCCGACCTAAGAAAGCGATTTTTGGATACCATCAACATGGCCTTAAAAACTTATGCAGAACTTATCGCTTCAGGTGCATCGCCCGCATCTGCTGCATACATCATTCCCCAAGCCGTGAAGATTTATGTGATTAGGGTATACGATGGGTTTAACCTTCTTTACCCAATCGGGTTTGTCGCAACGAGGACGTGCAGTTATGCCCAGCATGAGGAAAGGGGTATAGCGTATAGGCTTTGGGCTTCAGTGTTAAAAGCTAACGAGCTTGTAGGTTCGATGATGGGCGAAAAGTGCAAATTATTAGGGTATTGTCCAGAAAAGGATTGGTGCCCCATCATCTTAAAATACCGAGAATACAACGACGACATCCATCAAAAGTTTTCTAGCATTTAACAGAAGACGATAAATACTTCCACATACACTCTAAAGAAACGTGGTGGTGTAATCTGTCAAAGGTAACGATATCAGTTATAAAGGCGGATATTGGAAGCGTTGTGGGCCACTATAAGCCCCATACTGCTATGATAGAGTATGCAGAACGAAAGCTCACCAATGCAGAAGAAGAAGGGTTGATAAATAGTGGCTACGTAAATCACTGCGGCGATGACATAATACTTGTTATGACGCACAACAAGGGCCCGAACAATCCCAAGATACATGGCCTTGCATGGGATACATTCCGCGAAATAACAGAGAAAATATCGAAACCCATGAAATTGTATGCTGCAGGACAGGATCTTTTGAGTGATGCCTTTAGTGGAAACATCAAAGGTCTGGGCCCAGGAGTTGCGGAGATGGAGTTCGAAGAAAGAAAGTCAGAGCCCATAATAGTCTTCGCTGCAGATAAAACAGAGCCCGGTGCTTGGAATATACCATTATATAGGATATTTGCATCACCGGACAATACAGCAGGTCTGGTTATCGATCCAACCATGCACGAAGGGTTTATCTTTGAAGTATTGGACCTCATTGAATCAAAGTCCGTTGAGCTAAAGACGCCCGAAGAGTTGTATGATTTGATAGGTTTGATCGGAACAACAAACCATTATGTTATCGCAAGGGTTTTAAGGGCAAAAGACAGAGAGCCCGCAGCGGCGACCAGCACGACAAAACTAAGCCTTATTGCCGGCAGGTATGTAGGTAAGGACGACCCCGTTATGATAGTTAGGTGTCAGGCAGGATTACCTGCCGTCGGCGAAGTGCTCAGTGCCTTTGCAGTCCCAACACTCGTAAGCGGTTGGATGCGTGGCTCGCATGTAGGACCACTCATGCCAGTATCGTTCAAGAAGGGACAGAACGTTGTCTCGTATTTTGATGGACCACCTAGAGTGATAGCCATGGGATGGCAAATCTCTAATGGAAAACTCGTCGGGGTCAACGGAAAAGAGCCGGCGGATCTCTTTGAAGATCCGTTCTTTGACTACTCGCGAAGGTTTGCGTCAGAGATCGCTATTTACCTTAGGACGATGGGCGAATTCCAACCGGCAAGACTCCAAGAGTCCGAGATGGAGTATACAACGTTGCCGTCAATCTTAGAGAGACTGAAGTCGAGGTTCAAAGCAGTGGATTAAGCTTAGAACAACAATGATAACTGCAATTAACTAATTAAAAAATGCGAGGAGATTGCAGGCTAACTTTTTTTGACTTTACGGCAAGTTGTTGAGTGTTCTGTCGTTTAGAAGTCCTCTTTTATTAATGTCTTGCGACCGTTGGCCTGGCATCTTTCAACTGCTTTTTTGATTATTTCTCTGACCACTTGATCGAGTCCTTCAAGCGCATCCGATGCGAGTCTTATGCCCTCCGGTAGTAGCTGCCTTACTTTCGACTCAACTATTACGAGCTCTCTAGCCATTTCCGCTCGATAATGGTGGTTCAGAGGCAGTAAAAGAGCGTTTCTCAGCCAAAAGCCCCTGTATTATATTTAGTAATATATACAACAGGTTATGGGTATTACACCTGCTAAACGACTATTTTGTGGAAGTTGTGAGGGGGCTATTAACTTTGAGGTCTATCATTTGTCTCCTACGTAAACATTCATCTAACTACAGTTGTCTTTTCCGGAGGTTTACCTAGTAGAACCATTATTGTCCTGACATAAGTTTTGTTGTGTTTTTTATAAACTCCCATATTCTTTGAATTCGTAACAAAGTCTAAAAAATTTGTAGTTATGCGTGCCTTACGCCGCCCATCTCATCAGCTTTACCGTGAACCCTTATAATAACTAAGACCTTTTAAGGCGATGCGATTAAGCTTTGAGTATTATTTTAAGCAGTTAGAGTTACTCGCTGATCACAAGCATCGTGAGCGTGCTTCTGACCTTATCCAACCTTCTTATTTTCCATGAAACTATTTCCTTAAGCTTGTCCATACTATCTGCTTCAACCTTTACTATCACATCGTAAACACCATAGACAATAAATGCCTCCTTAACCGCGTCGATCTTTCTTAGCTCCTTAACCACTTCTTCTTCAGAACCTCTTGAGCCCCTTATTTTATCGGGGTATCTCAGTGTTCACCAGGACGAATGCTTTTGGCATACTTAATCACAATACAATTTTTCAGTTTTGATGTTTATAAACGTTTTTTTAAAGCAGTCTGCATGAAGGGCATTCGGGATTTCTTTCAATCTTTATCTCATAGAATGCCATATCAAGAGCATCGTATACAAGCATCCTTCCAATGCAAAGCTTTCCTATACCAAGTACGATTTTAATCACTTCTGTAGCTTGTAGCGTCGAGATAGTTCCTGGAACCGTGCCAAGTATCGGAAAACCCTTAACTTCTGGCGGCGGTACGGGTATGAGACACCTATAGCACGGTCCTTTACCCGGTAGAATCGTCATCAGCCTACCTTCGTATGCATGCACGGAAGCATGTACAAAGGGTATTCTATGTAAGATGCATGCATCGTTTAGCGCATATCTAATTTTATAATTATCCTGACCGTCTACTACAACATTACATCCCTTTACGATTTCAGACGCATTCTCCTCGTTTATCTCGAGCGTTAAAGCCTCTATCGATATATCAGGATTTAATGAGTTCAATCTCTTGGCTGCGACCTCCGCCTTTGGTTTTCCCAAATCCTCTGTAGTGTATAGGATTTGACGGTTCAAATTGCTGAGTTCGACTACATCTTTGTCAACCAACACAAGCTTGCCCACACCTGCTGCCGCCAAGTAAAGAGCTGCCGCAGTACCAAGACCTCCGACTCCTGCTACAAGTACCTTCGCGGCTTTCAGCTTACTTTGACCTTCCGTACCAAAGAGCCTAATTTGTCTGTTGTATCTTTCCAGTTCCCTTTCCGTAAGCTCCATGCTGGATTCTTTACTACGATGGTTTTATAAATATAATATTTTTACGACTACGTACGAGAGGGTTGATAACTTTGATAGAATTGAAAAGAAAACATGCGAGCTTTCTTAAAAAACAGAGGGTCGGAAGGTTGGGAACGATATCCGAAGACGGAACGGTTCACTTAGTTCCTATATGTTATGCTTTCGACGGAAAGACAATATACATAGGCACGGAGGCTAACTCTAAAAAGGTTAAGAATTTGAAGAGGGGCCCTTCGGCTACGTTGCTCGTTGATGTGTATTATGAGAATTGGAATCGATTAAAAAGCCTCATGATTCAAGGTACCGCTGAGATTTGCGAGGGTGGTGAAGAATTTGCATATGCAAGACGTCTACTTTATAGAAAGTATAAACAGTATAAAAGGATGGCCCCTATAGAGGAGGGCGAGTCTGTTATAATAAAACTCATACCTAAGAAAGTCATAGCATCAAACATATGAGTACCAAAAGATTCTGGACGGTTCCGATTAAGCGATGTTGTACAGAAGCCCCGGGCGGGATTCGAACCCGCGACATGCCGCTTACGAGGCGGCCGCTCCGACCGGGCTGAGCTACCGGGGCCCGTTTAATGAGTCCAGCATGGAAACTTATTAATTTACCAGTGTTTTCACAATAGACGGATATTCTTAAACTTAAGCTTAGGCAACGTGATGGGCTTGAAAGGGCGAAACGTCGCGGTAGTCATACCAACCTATAATGAGGTGGAAAACATAGGCACAGTCTTAGAATCGGTGTTCACGTCAGCATCGAATAGCAATATGGACGTTTGGGTAATCGTAGTCGATGATAACAGTCCAGACGGTACTGCAGATGTTGCTGAATCTTTTAAAGAAAAATACCGCAAAGTCGTAGTCATAAGAAGGCCGCAAAAGTTAGGGCTTGGCTCTGCTTACAAGGACGGTTTCACTTTAGCTTTAGAAAAGTTAAAAGTCGAATACGTAGCAGAAATGGATGCTGATGGCTCGCATCCACCAGAAAAGTTGCCCCTTATGCTCGACTTCTTAGTGGAGAAACATGCTGATTGTGTCATAGCATCGAGATATGTGGAGGGTGGGGGTTGGGGATGGGAATCCCTTAGTAGGACTGTAATAAGTAAGGGTGCTAATCTACTAGCGAGGTTGGCGACAGGCGTTAAGCTGAAAGATGTGACGTCTGGTTATAGGGTATATAGAGCTGATGTGCTAAGGCGTGTCAAGCTTGAAGATTTGGACCCTGGATACGTTTTTCAAGTCCAGATAATTTATGAGTTAGTAAAAAACGGATTCAAGATTGTAGAATGTCCTTTTGTTTTCATGCCGAGACTTCGGGGGAAATCCAAGCTTGGTATCGCTGAGTTTTGGAAATTCTTCAAATGGTGCATTAAAACTATGCTAGCGAGGATGTTTAAGGCCGATTAAGTTAGCTTAAAATCAAAGATATAACGAGGCTGATGAGGCTTTTTTATGGTCGATTAAAGCTTGTCCAAAACGCTTCAAGATATAGGTGAAAAAAGTCTTGTTGAACGGATACTTTCGAGGATAACTTTAGGCCCGCACCACATACTCCCAAAAGGTGATGATGCCGTAGCAGTCGAGTTCACGGGAAAGCTTGTTGTATCTACAGATATGCTGGTGGAATCAACAGACGTTCCGCCTGGTATGGATATGGAGAGCGTTGGTTGGAAAGCCCTTACGATGGTAGCAAGTGACCTTGCGGCTAAAGGTGCGACACCTATACTTTACCTAATTTCTCTCGGCCTTCCAAGAGATATGACCCTTGAGCAATTTGAGGCATTTTGGAGCGGTTTGGAAAAAGCTGCACATTGTTACGGTGGCACGATAGCTGGGGGCGATACTAATGAAGCTCGGGAGGTCATCGTATCTTGCGTCGGCATAGGTTCCGCGGAAAGGGTTGTGCCGAGAGGCGGTGCACGCGTCGGGGATGTTTTGGCGACGACCGGGTTATTCGGTAGATCTGCAGCAGGTCTCAATGCTTTACTCAAAGGTATCGAAGATGTTGACGAATCATTAAAGCATGCAGTTTTAAGACCCATGGCCAGATCCAAGGAGGGGCCGATTTTAGCAAAGTATGTGACCTCATGCATAGATTCGAGCGATGGGTTAGCTACATCACTTCACGAATTGGCAAAGCAAAGCGGCGTAGGTTTCGAGGTAACTACACCTCCAGTTGACATGGCGGCAAAAAAGTTTGCTGAAAAACACGGGTTAGATATCTTCAACCTAGTATTCTACGGTGGTGAAGAGTACGAATTAGTATTTACCGTTAGTCGTGATGATCTTGAAGTAGTAAAGAAGGCATTAAACTCGATCAATAGAGAACTAATAGAGATTGGTAGGGTAGTTCCCAGATCAGAGGGCATAACTGCCATCTGGGAGGGGAGGCGCATATCGATCGAATACAAAGGATGGGATCATTTTTTAAGAAATAAGCCTCTTCAGTAGCATAATGCCCGCAACCGTTTTTGCATCCTCTATTTCACCTTTTATAATCATGTCCACGGCTTCGTCTATCTTTAGGATTACAGTCTTTATTTTTTCATCGGGTTCAAGCTTCTGGCCGACCTTTTTCAGGCCGGAGGCCACGTAGATGTGGACTTTTTCCGTGCTATAGCCGGGCGCTAGATACAATGTAGTTATTTTCTCCATTTTGCCAGCAACATAACCCGTCTCCTCCTCAAGCTCCCTATGCGCACATCTTTCAGGACATTCTCCAACTTCCAAAGTTCCAGCGGGCAACTCCAAGAGAACTTTCCCGACTGCGTGCCTATATTGGCTAACTAAAACGACTGAGTCGTTGTGAAATAATGGAATTATAACGACTGCGCCCGGATGTTCGACTATTTCTCTAGTGGTTACTCTGCCCCACGATGTGGATACTTTATCAACCCTTACATTAAACAGTCTGCCTTTATAGACGAGTTTGCTTTCTATGACCTTCTCATAGACTTCGTCGCTCATCTATCCTCACACAGCATCATAACTTTTACTGGCGTTCCGCTTTTTACCATCTTAAGAATCTCAATCCCTTCAACTACTTTGCCTATAGGGTTGCATGGGCTGTATGCACGCGGCTCGCCAGACTGACTGACGGGCGTAGGACCGAAGAATATCGCTATGGCCCTTCCTGGTGGCCAGTATGCTATCTCACCAACTTCCATGATAGTTTTTGTGTTCTCTTCGTCAACGGATACCGGCGTCTCAAAATATACCTCATCTCCCCACCTCATTGCCTTGGATTCTATGGGCAATCTTTTCAATATAGCAGCGATTGTCTTGGGGTTCAAAGGTTCAATAAATTCAGCCTTAACGCTACCGAGTCCTTTAAACTCGATTAAGACTAAAACCATACGCACCCAGTCATGAGGTCAAGAGGGCGATATATACATCTTGGGTTGACCGGTATTTGAATACGGGCCAACATCTAGATTTTTATTCGTATGCTCGGATAAGTTTATAATTGAGGTGTTTAAAACACCAAAGCTGGGGGCCCGTAGCTCAGCCAGGTAGGGGGTTCCGCCTAGAGCGGTGGGCTCTTAGGTTTGTTTAACGGAGTAACCCATAGGTCGTGGGTTCGAATCCCACCGGGCCCGCCAACAATTCCTTCCTAAAATCGAGTAATGTTAAAAAGGGGACACAATATGGAGGAGTGGATGGTTTGAGCGAACAAAGGTTGATACCAAAAACCATGTCAACGCAACACCCCGATAACGCCTCCATTCCTCTTTGGTGCGACTCGGACGTAATAGAAGGTGAAAAAGAGGTCTACGAAGCATACTACGCCTATAGCAACCTAGGTTGTCAGGAGGTTATGTGGGACTCTGAAGGAAAAGACATAGACCCGCATGTTGTCAGGAAACTTTTGACAAGTTATCCTGATTTCTTTAAAGAAAAGATTCTCGGCAGGGATGTATTTCTCACTTACAGGATCCCAAACCCAATGCTGGAAAAAGTGGAGAAAAAAGTATTCCTAGAAACCCTTCAAGCAATACCCAAGCATTTTGACGTGGCCAAACAATTTTATGGAAACGGAGAATACGCACCCGTCTTTGAGGTTATACTACCTTTCACTAGTAGTCACAGGGATGTCGTGAAGGTTTTGAGGACATATTCTGAGGCCGTGGTCAACATAGAGAAAGTAAAGATCGACTTTCCAGACGTTACACTGCAAGAACTGGTAGGAGAAATTCAACCAAAATCCATAAATGTAATACCTTTGTTCGAAGAGTGGACATGCTTGGTAAGCTTAGACAGTTTGCTTTTTAAACTCCTAGAGGCAACTTCTCCAAAATATCTGCGCGTATTTCTCGCTAGATCCGATCCCGCCCTCCACTACGGACTCGTGCCATCAGTAATTCTAGTAAAAATCGCACTTTCTAAAATCTGGGCACTCGTCAAAAAAGAAGGTGTGAACATATATCCCATTATAGGCGTCGGTAGTTTGCCCTTCAGAGGCCATCTTTCGCCGAATAATCTAACGAACTTCGTTAGAGAGTATAAGGGCGTGAGTACAGTCACAGTACAATGCGGACTCAAATACGACTATCCTGAAAGCGATGCGAAAGCTGTTGTAGAATATCTGAATAGAAATCTACCGAAAGGTGAGGCTGAAGATTTTTCGCAAATAGAGCAAACGCTCCTATCCGTTGCATCTAAGTTTAAAGACGCGTACTATGAGTTTTTGCTACATGCTGCGAAGGTCATCGAAAGTATCTCGAGGCTTGTGCCAGCAAGAAGGGCCAGAAGGTTGCATATCGGTTTATTTGGCTACAATAGGATGATAGGCGACGTAATTCTACCGAGGGCGATACCATTTACTGCTTCCTTATACTCTTTGGGCCTGCCGCCTGAATTCATAGGCTTGAGAGTTTTTAGAACTTTAAAAGAGGAGGAACAATGTGCGCTTTTGGATGCGTATAAGAACATAAAGGAAGACTTAAGGACTGCAGCAGAATTTTTCTCATGGAGAAATTTAGAAGCTATTCGAGAAAGTGAGGCGTTTGATAAAGAGTTCGTAGAGTTTGCACTTCCGTTATTAATTGAAGACGTTAAGGTAGCAGAGGAAAACATGGGGTTAAAGATAGGACCAAGCAGCTCTGTTACAAAAAGACATGAGAACTACACGAACGATTTCATAATTTTATTCTCTGAAGGAAAGACGGACGAGGCAAAACAGGCGCTAGTTACGGCTGCTAAGCTCCGACGAAGTCTCGGTTAGAGTGTGACAACGTACGAGCGGTTGATGCATAATGATGCAAATAGAGTTAATACAGCTAGGAATTTTGGCAAGCCTCGTCGTTGGCTTAGCGACTGGAATAGGCGCCATACCAGTTTTATTCTTTAAAACCGTATCGCATAAGATAACTGATTCGGCATTAGGTTTTGCTGGTGGCGTTATGATAGCGGCTTCGGTTTTCAGCTTACTCGTTCCTGCGATAGAAGTGGGAGGCGTATTCATTGCGGTAATAGGTTTTGTTTTTGGGAGCGCGTTTGTCTATGTCTTAGATAGATACGTACCCCACACTCATATTATAAAGGGAGCGGAAGGGCCGGTGAGCACACTTTCTACGGTGAGCCTCATGGTGCTTGCGGTAATTATACATAATTTTCCAGAAGGTCTTGCGGTCGGCGTTGGCTTCGGTTCAGGGGACCTAGCACTGGCCACGACAATAGCCATAGCTATAGCACTACAGAACATACCCGAGGGCATGGCAATAGCTTTTCCGTTAATAAGTGTAGGTTTAAGGAAAGGAAAGGCATCTTTGTATGCATTACTTAGCGGTCTAGCTGAGCCCATTGGAGGCATCATAGGTGTTCTGACGGTTACCTTCATGAGTCAGGTCCTCCCACTGGCCTTAGCTTTCGCAGCAGGCGCCATGGTTTACGTAGTAAGCGATGAGGTGATTCCAGAAAGCCACAGGCGGGGGCATGAATTGGAGGCCACGTTCGGCTTTCTCATAGGTTTTATCGTCATGATGATACTCGACACAATATTTTTGTGAGGTTACTCTCAAGTTTAGGCCACAAGGTACCTTTTACGTTATTCATGAAGCTTACTTTATCTTTATGTCGACGTATGTCGTCTCAGACCTTAGACCTTTAAAGGGCTTGCCATTGCCTTCGAAGAACTTCGTGAAGAACTCGTAAAGATGGAGCCTTAGGGATTGTATGAAGACTATCAGACCCTCTAGGGCCATTATGCCCAAGTTTCCTATTATGAGTATCGGCAAGGACAGCAAACCGAGCGCGTACCAAACGTTGTTCAATAGCATCAGGAGAGCTACATGTACAATTAGTAATATTGTGAGCCTAGCGTAAGATATCGTGTTTGATAGGAAGTGGATTATGTTCTCCAAGACCTCGAGCAAACCCATACCAGCAGCACCCACAAAGCCGCCCTTTCGGGTTAACATGTTCGCAATAGGTCTTCCCAAAATTAAGACGAAAATGCATGCGATACCGCCCCCCATACCAATCGTTCCAACAAGCGAGGATGGAAGGCCTATGAAGGGTGCTGGGTTCTGGGATGTTAACATCTGTGAGATGCCCCCAGCGCCAAAGAACGCAAGGGCGAAGAGTACACCGAAGATGTACATGAGTATCGTCGGGATTTTGGATGTTAAGGCCTCCAAATATTCCCGGTTCCTAATGTGTCTATATGCGCTAAGGGAGTAGCCGAGGGTTAGGTGCATAATCCCGAGCATTATCGTAAATTGTAGAAGTTTCTGGACCGCTGCCAAATTAAGCTCCTTAACGCCGGCATGCTCCTCCACCAAATGCACAAGTTCTGGTGAAGCTATGCCCCAGTTGGACAGTTTGAAGCCGAAGCATTCGCCTAACAGGAAGCCTGCAATGCTGGACGATAAACCGAGTACAGCCAAAAGCGTACCCCAATCTCTCAATCTACCTTTGGTCCTCATCCTCATGAAGAGTCCGAAAATCATTAACACGAGTCCTTGGCCGAAGTCTGCGAACATTATTCCGTAGAAGATGGAGAAAAAGAGTGCGACAAAGGGTGTTGGGTCTATTTCGCCATGGCCGGGCAACCCTTGTATGTTCGTAACATTCTCAAAGACCTTTGCAATACCTCTATTGTGAAGCAGCGTGGGCGGGCTTTCAGTGTGGGCTGCACCATGCTCGCCCGTGTGCAGTGTTTCCACTTTTGAAACGTAAACGGGATATTTGCCGCTAAACATTCTGGCAAGCTCGCCGCTTTTCTCATAGGGTACATAACCCTCAATCGTAGCGAACCTCTTTAACCTACCCGTAGTCTTTAGCCTTTCTAACGATTCTTTAAGAATACTTGCACCCTCCTTTAGTGATAAGATCTTTTCCTTTGAGTTTTCCAATATTGAATTCAACTTTTGTTTAACATCGGATAGCTCTGCGTTGAGTTCGACCAACTTAGATTCAACGGTCGCGTATGCCTCAGGGATTGTTCCAGGCAGCCACTCTGGGAGTGTGAATGGTTTTACACCGAAGCCCTTAAGAACTCTTTCGACCCTTTCTGCATCCTCAGCAGATGCCACAAAGAGGGTGGCACTCAACGTCTTGGTTAGAGTGACGTGAAGTATTGCGGCCTCTGGAAGGCTCCTCTTTATCTCTTGAAGGTCCCTAATCGGCACTACGGCAAAGACTGCATAAGTTCTCCTCAAAGTTGAAAGAGCTGACGGCGCTATGCGTAAATCTTTCAAAAGTCTTAAGACGGAAAGAAGTGTTTCATTCTTCTGTATCTCTTTCGTTATTAAATCAATTTTTGAGGAGAGTTCCCTAAGCTCCGATATGATTGGTCCTGCTTCGGACTCCAACGCATCCACAAGTCCCTTCACGTCCTCAGCCTCGATTGTATGCCGCTCAACCTTGACCCCCTTTATTATTGAATCGATGACACCAATCTCTGACTTTATTCCAAAATCATTAATTATCATGTCAAGTGCTAACTCAATCTTCTTAACCCTCTCTAACATTTCCTCCAAATTTTTATCAATGGAATCATGTTCCTGTTCTACCGGATGGAAATCTCCAAATTTGAAAAGCTCCTTGATGACGTCCTCGACCTCTGCCTTCGGCGCGATTATGGAGATCTTAGCCAGCTTCGCAAGGCCCATAGCTGGGTAATCTACGATTTTTCCATAAATATAGCTTTAGCGCATACATATGGCAATATCCAACGCAACTACGACTTTCCTCGGAGCTACTTCCTTCAATTCTTTAGCCCAGAGGAATTTGGAATCGAAGCCTAGTGATTGTATGATAGAACTGACGTTGGCCTTGACCGTCTCTACCGCATTCTCATCTTCTGTAGCACCATAAAAATGCACGATAGCACCTGATGGTTTAGCAAGCTTTGTCGCCACGTCAAGATACTTCTCCGCGGAAAACGGGAGGTTCATTATCAACCTGTCGGCCTTTTTTTCTAGAACCACATAATTATGCCTAACATCCCCGAAAATTGCCGTAACCCTACCTTCAACCTTATTCAGTTTGATATTTTCTTCGAGGAATTTGTAGGCCATAGGGTTTATCTCGAATGCATAGACTTTGCAACTGGGCTGCATCTTCGCAATCGTTATCGAGAAGGGACCGACGCCAGCAAACATATCTGCAACGCATTCATTAGGCCTAACCTGAGATGCGACCCTCAACCTTTCGCCAGAAAGTCTCGGTGTGAAGAAGACCTCCCTTACGTCGAGTCTATATCTGCATCCGTGCTCTCTATGCTCTGTCAGCGTGTTTCCAGAGCCAGCTATAACCTCGTATGGTCTCGTTCTGTATTCTCCAGTTGACGGGCCGGCTTTTAGGAGTACCGTATCAACATGCTTATGGACGAGCTTCAGCGCAGATGCGATATCCTTAGCAAAAGGTCTTAACCTCTCGTCCAGCTCGAGTATCGCCACATTACCTATAATGTCAAAAGATCTAGGAACGAGTTCTATGAGTTCCTTGTCCAAAACACCCATCATGGCTTCCTTCAGGGTCTTTGGTTTGAGCGCAAGTTTGTTAAAAATAGCTTCCTGAACTTTTGCATCGCCGGTTATCAGTTCTGGCAACTCGTCTGGATTTGGGGGTCGCTCAACCGGAAAGTAAACGTACTCGTCGTCTGAAAATACTCTCATGGATGTTCTTAGAATCCCAAGAGCCGCAAGCCTACGCCTAACAGTCTCAGCCCTGCACTTCTTAGCAACAACCGCCAACGAAGTTTCGCCCATCAAGATGTGCATAGTATTCTTAGCCTTTTAAGATATAGTCATTCCTTTTTCTTTTTCCAGACCGGTCAGATGCATTTTCATTATTCCGGCCGCATATTTTTACAATCAGATTGAAAACTTACCCTTTACGACGTTCGCCCTACTTCGTTCCTGCTCGGTTAACTCAAAAACTCTCTTGAGCATGTCTTCGTATGCCCTAGAGAGTTGGACGTTTCTGCGATGCATCATCCTGCGAGCAGTCTCTATCGCCGATTCGAGGTAAATTTCAGTCGGTTTAACACCCAGTGTCCTCGCGTAAGCTGTGAATGACGGAACGTCCTCCGGTACTATGCCATACAGGTGGCTGGAGACACCTATCTTCTTCCCGCTGAATATATGCGTACCAATGGCTGTCTTTGCATGGTCACCAACGAATATGCCAACAAACATGCTGCCGGTATCGCGTAGTTGTCCTCCAATGTCCATTTTTATCGTTCCATAGGTGTTCTTTAGGTCTGAGTTGGTTGTCCCAGCACCAAGATTTACCCACTCACCTATGTAAGAATGACCGATGAAACCGTAATGCCTCTTATTAGAGCATCCATGGAAGATTGATTTTTCGACCTCACCGCCTATTCTGCAAACATTGCCTATACTACAACCCTCTCTAATTTGCCCTCCGTATATTATGCAGTTCCTGCCTATGTAGGCTGGGCCAGATATTCGTGTCGGTGATTGCACATACGTGTTCTCGCCGATGTAGATAGGCCCGTACCTTGCGTCAAGAACCGTGCCGGCCTCAAGAAGGGCATTCTCAGCTATAAAAATACTCTCTTTACTTCCGTATACCGTTACAGAAGGTTCTATCCTACCCCTCAATTCTTTATCCTTAATTTCCCTAAGCTCGGCCGTAATCAATTCAGGATTAAGCTCTATCAGTTCCCATGGATATTCTAATAGACGGAAATTTTCAACATGTAATTTTTCCGTTGCAAATTTTAGGATCGTCTCCGTCACGTTCTCGGCCGAGGTCATTGTTGTTTGTATTTCCGGGAGTTCCAAAAACTCACGTCCAATACGTGCCGCTACAACTCTTCCTTTTTGTAGGACGACCGTGCCTGCTTTCGAAAGCTTTTGTAACACATCATTCAAGCTTTCATTTGCCACGAGTAGACCGTTAACCAAAAGAATGTCATCGTCTGTTGTTGAGAAATCATTTATACAACTACTCGGCAATCTCTCCTTCAGAATATCACAAAGATAACTTCTGCAAAAAAAGATCACTTCTCCTAACTTTGCAATATTCTTGATTATCTTTTCTCTAATAGATGAGGTGCCGACAAATAGCTCGTATACAGGTCTCGTTAACGTTAAGGGAAAGAAGTTCCGATACGTCTCGTCTTCGAATATAGCTATGCGCAATTATTTCCTCACCTTATCCTAGACCCAGTTATTTGCGTAAGCAGATTATCGATAATACACGACCAATAAAAGTATTGAGACGAGCCCATTAAAGAGCCAGATTAAAAGTAAAGGGCAATAATAAGCCACTTTTTCCTTTTCACAACCACGATGAACTTAATGTATCTTTAAATACAAAAGAATGGGGCATGATGCACTATACACGTGCTTTACAAACATGCAAAACATTTGACGTAGTTTAATGTTTATATTTTTATAAAAACCGGATTTCTATAACATGAATGGTACATATGCAAAAGTGCTGACGAGATTGTTCGAGGTCATCTCAATTATATGGGGGCCAATGCTCAAAATAGTGCCTTTTTGTACCCCTGAAATCGGCGCGATGATAAAGTGGAGTTTCTCAGATAACTTCAAAAAGAGTGCAAAAATTGGCCCCCGATAAGTGTTTTGTTAAAAGCCCTATAGGTGGTTGTAGTGAGGGTCTGTCTAGTCTCCCCACCATACATATCAGCCGTAAAGTCTGTTGTTGGTGTCAACTCTCCACCCTTAGGACTTGCTTACTTGGCTTCTATGATTAGGAACGAACATGAGGTTAAGATAATTGACTCGAACGTTCTTGAGTACGGTTTTGACGATGTCAGAAGGGAAATAAAAAATTTTGATCCAGACGTTGTTGGTATAACCTCCGTGACACCATCAATCTATGAGGCTTACAAGGTTGCTGAGATTGCTAAAAGTGTGAGGGAAGACTGTATCGTTGTTATGGGCGGCCCCCATGCAACCTTTCTCCCGGATGAGGTCCTTATGGAATGTAAAAACATTGACATTGTTGTTTTGGGTGAGGGTGAGGAGACTTTCCGAGAACTCATTAACGCAATAGAACGTGGGGATCCGCTAGAAGATGTAAAGGGCATAGCTTTCAGGAAAAACGAGAAAATATTTGTCACGAAGCCGAGGCCCCTTATCAAAGATCTGGACAAGATTCCTTTCCCAAGTTTCGATATGCTACCAATGAATAAGTACGAACTCCAAGGAGTTAGATACATGTCAGTAATCAGTAGCAGGGGTTGTCCGTTTAGATGTTATTTTTGCGCTTCATCGCGCATTTTTGGAGGTTACTGGCGCGGCAGAAGTCCCAGAAACGTTGTCGAGGAGATTAGGCTCATACATGACAAATTCGGGGTAAAAAACATCGAGTTTGTGGATGACGCGTTCACGTTAAATGAAAGAAGGGTTGAAGAAATTTGCGACGAAATTTTAAGGGAGCGTCTCGATATTTCATGGGGCGCCTCCTCTAGGGTTGACTCCGTCAACAGGGAATTGGCCGAGAAGATGAGAAAAGCCGGATGTTGGATAGTGTATTTAGGCATAGAGTCTGCGTCTCAAGAAATACTGGACGCAACAGGTAAGAGAATAACCATGAACCAAATTGCGAAGGCCGTTAGGATATTGAAGGAGGCAGGTATCCAAGTTTTAGGTTCCTTCATATTAGGTTTTCCTGAAGAAACCATCGAAACAGCCGAACAGACGATAGCTTTAGCCAAAAAACTTGACTTAGATTATGCGCAGTTCTCGATTTTAACACCGTATCCAGGAACGCCCCTTTATGAGTATGCAAAACAGAACGACATGTTGCTGACGAAGGACTGGTCTAAATTCACTGCCATAGAGCCTGTAATGAAGTTAAAGAACATAACCCCAACGCAGCTAAAATCCTTGCTTGAGAAGGCCTATCTAACCTTCTATGTGAGGCCTAAAATGCTTTGGAGGTTGCTCAGGCAAAAACAGTTTTACATCATAAAGCGCACTATCAAAGCTGTGACAAAATACCTAAAAACGCATGTATTTTCCTTACCAACACCGCCTTAGGCTCATTTGGAGGATTATCTGTAAATCATCAAATTTCAGCATAACCAAAGTTGGCGGGCCCGCTGGGACTCGAACCCAGGCAGTACTGGCTCCGGAGGCCAGCGCCCTATCCTTGCTAGGCGACGGGCCCTCCCACTACACAATTCAGAACCTCTTAAGAAAATACTTTAAGCTCGTTCATAAGGATGATGAAGCAATATTCATGATCCAAAAATGTGACCTTCTAATAGAATCCAAGTCTGACATAAAGGTCAGCACTTTACGCTAACCTAAGTGCTAATAAAGTAGCACATTTATTGTTATCCTATGAAGGGTCCGTTTGTAAGATTGGTTTGGATAATTGTTTGTTCACTTTTAACAATAATGGGTGCAGGATGGGGTGTAAGATATGATTGGCCAGATTTTGTGCACGTGGACTATGGCTTCCCAGCTAAGTGGGCGACTCATACGCTGATAACATTTACAGGCCCATCAGACCGTTGGATAGTCGATCCAACAATGCTACTCATAGACGTCGCAGTATGGCAAACGATACTCATAATCGGGATAATCATTCTTGAATTAAAAGTACTTAAGAAATAAATAAGGTTAATCAATTACAAATACAAAGGCTCAGTTCTAGTTTTATCTCTTAAGGATTTTTGTCACGTCCTATTTGCTCTATAAATTTTCAAAATGATTTTAAAACTTAAAAATCAGTTATATGACGTCTAGGCATTTGAGTGAAATTTATGATAATAGATGTGCATTCTCATGTAGGTGAATACCCTAAGCAGTGGACTCAAGAATGGTTCGATTCCTATGCACACCTTGTGGGCGACCCCCTCAAGTCAGTTTTACAACATTTCCCTCTTGACAGGGAAAAAATTTTGAAAGACATGGATGAGGCAGGTGTTAGGATATCGGTGGTTATGGGATTCGTTCACTACTCAACATCAACCTTTGTACCTGATGAATACGTCTACAATAATTTTATTAAGAACGATCCAGATAGGTTCATAGGATTTTCCTGTGTCCAGCCCGTGGACAGTAAGAATGAATTTAATGCCAAGGGTCTCTTAGACTTTGAAAAAGCCGTTACCGAGTATGGGTTTAGGGGGCTGAAATTTTTACCAGTCTACAACTTCTTCTTTCCTAACGACAGAAGGATATATCCTTTTTACGAGAAAGCCTTGGAACTGAACGTTCCCGTAATGTTCCACTCAGCAGCGGTCGGGAGTACTGCGGCACGTATGAAATACGGCCATCCCATGTATTTAGAGGATGTCACGATGGACTTTCCAAAGTTAAAGATGTGCATATCACACATGGCATTCCCGTGGACGGAAGAGGCATTATTGTTAGTGCGAAAGTCGCCGAACATGTACATGGATGTGAGTGCAGTAGTTAGACCAACGATTCTTACATGGAACCTCGTTAAGGCGAAGGAATATGGTGTTTTACATAAGTTGATGTTCGGTAGCGACTATCCCCTATTCGGCCCTCGGAAGAACTTAGTAGAACTCATCAGAAGCAAAGTAAATCAAATCGCAGAAAGGGCAGGATGGTCAACACTAACCAATGAGGAAATCGAGGGAATATTATGGAAAAATGCAGCAAGGTTTTTAGAATTGAAATTGTAAATTTCAGAAAAAATCTTCTAATCTTTTGCTGAGGTGCTTTCGCTCCTCTGCCTTTTCTTCCGCGCCAAATATTATCCGACCATATACCCCATCAAACCCTGGAATTATCTTAATTCTGTTCTGCCTCACGGCCATTATGAGGTTTACTAGCTGAGGATTCATTGCACTTTTAAGCTCCTCATCTGATGCTTCGAACATTACCCTGAACTCGTCACCTAAGATAGATATTATCCTAACGTACTCCTTCCAAATCCTACCAGACGTGAGTCTATGCTCGGATTCTAGGTCTACGCCTTCTGAGACTGCTATAAGCTCTTGGAGAGGTATGGCGTACTTGAAACCTATAGAGTTCTCTGGTACGTAACTTGGAGGCCTGTCCGCGAGTTCATTAACTCTATCATCAACACCTTTTGTTAATTTTTTGCCACAAACAGCACACTTGTATCCCACACTTCTAGCATCCTCTGGCGATAGAGGGCCGACGTTGCAGTTTCTGTGCCCCGACCAGTGATATTTGCCGTAGGCTGGCGGAACTTCGACCGTCATTACTATCCTCTTTCTGTCCTTCTTTCTAATGGCATCGGTAACCTCATCGTAAGTAAGCCTGTCCAATTCGAACACGACGGCTTCCCTTCCAAGCCTGAATGGATAAGGGCTATGCGCATCGCTAGCGCTTACTAATGTGAGTCTGTCTAAGCTGCTAACCCTCCAGTTCATGGGAGGGTCGCTGCTAAGCCCAGTTTCTAATGCGTGAATATCTTTAGCCCGGTCTTCGTAGGCTTCCTCTAAAGAATCAACCCCGCTGAAGCTTCCAAACACCGACCACCATGGTGTCCAAGCATGTGCTGGAAATATTAGGCATCTCTTTTCGGTTTCCAAGACTATATCAACGAGCTCGGCGGGCGTCATCGTGAGGACCGGTCTACCATCAGAGGCTAGGTCGCCATATGTTGAAAGCCTATCCGCGAGCTGCGCGGACACATCTTTCGACGGCATTAAGATGACGTGATGGATTCTCCTTGCCTTTTCTCTATATTGATGCACAGTAGCAACCTCAGTTTGGAAGATGAAACGTACAGGACTTTCGGAGAACCTTAATCTATAGATTCCGGTGTTGTCAACTTCCTCTAAACGTTCGCTTAGTTCCCTAAACCATCCCGGATGAAGAGCATCACCTGTTCCCAGCAACCCTAGACCCTTTATTATGGCATATCGGGCAATCTCTTCCAGATTCATGTTCCTTGAAGTTGCACCAGAATAGTAGCTGTGAATATGCAAATCAGCATATATTCTCAAGCGCCGTCCTTCTCCAACCTGTAAGCTCCATCAATCATATTTCCCATTTCCATCGTATCATTTCCATCATCTTGCGCGGAAGCTTAGATATTATAGACGGGTCTATATTCCTCCATTCGAGCACCTCTTCGAAGATACTGGAGGATTCGACCTTTACACCCATACTGAGTAACTCCGCCAGCATGTCCGTCAGTATGGATTCTACCTCCTCTTTTGACCTCATCCTCTTAAAGCTCCCATCAGCTATCATACCAAATGTCGCTTTAATTTCCAATTTACCATCCTCAAGAATGCGTTTTGTGTATTTAGTTGCATCATATTTTGTGACCAGATGCTCAAGAGTTTTTAAAACTTCGTTAAGTTTCTCATTAACAGAGAGCGTAAGGGAAATTCCAAACGCTTTTTCATAAACGATGAAGTAGCCCAAATAAACCTGAAAGGCTCCCTCGAAATCTGGCCTAAACCTGCTCATTCCCAATATCACGAATTCTTGCCCTTCTTTTAAAAGAAACCTTTGAAGCAATTCTGTAGGAATCGTTATTGCTAAACTGTTTCCGCTTCGCCTTATCACGCCCCTAAAAACCACACGGTCCTCCATCCATTCGGGCGCATCCTTCTTTTGATTTTGCGACATTTTCCCCAATTTTTAGTACACGTGTAATGCTTTAAACATATCTCTGGTAGTATTTTGGTATGACTTGTTTTTCGGAATTTGTGGACTTTAGGTCTCAAAACTTTACGAAAATTACCCAACTGTTTATATTAATGTGCCCCTAATTTTAACCTTAAGCATATGGGGGCACTAAATGTTGGAAGAAGAAGACATAATATGGCTTCTTAGACACAAAAACAGGCGCAGAATAATCTTGGCCATAGGCGAGGCGGGTAAGATAGGCGCCACAGCCCTCCGTGATAAGTTGGGAATAAGCACCGGTTCACTTTACTACAACTTGCGCCAACTGGGAAGGTTAGTCCAACAAGATAATAAGAGAAACTATACGCTGACCCCAGAAGGGCAAAGAGTTTATAAAGCTTTGATAGAGCGTATGGAGCCCGAGGAGTTGCTTAGTAAAGAGCCTCCCAACAAAGTAGTTTCTGTGCTCTCAAGCATATTCTTCCCGATCAGCCTTTTTACCCCTATCTATGAGAACATGGCTATGAGAATTTTTCTCCCCTTACTCTCTATCTCCGTTATTAGCGCCCTGATGATCTATGCGAAATTCGTTCCGTTCATACTTCACGTGCTAGAGAGGCCACGCTTTACCGTTTTGGAGTTCGGGGTAAATTTTATCGTCAGCGTTATCATTGTTTACATTTACGCAACGATCATGAGTTGGTTTGTAGCAGGCGGTGTGAAAACTTTTAGAGTAACCAGTGGAAAAGGATCTTTATCTCGTATAAAGGATTGGTTCAAGAGCGGTTATGCAGAGCATATCAAGTTTTTATTGTGTCTGTTACTATCACTCCTACCACTTGCGATAATGCCCGGGATCATAACAATAGACAGGCTTTTCAAGCTTAACTTAATACCACCTCCGGGCACTGGTGACTACTTTGTAGCCAGAGACGTGCTACTGCTAATATCACAGGGCATAACCGTAATTTTGATGACTGCTGGTATATCTTACGCTAAAAACATCAAGTGGCAAAGCGCCGCGATGGTTAGCTTCTCGCTACTTTACTTTTCGTTCTTCGTAAATAAAGTTATGGGATTTGTGTGATTTTACTTAACGGTCATTTCAACGCTTACTTCGTCCGGTATTTGTATCCTCATTATTTGGCGAAGGACCCTTTGATCGCTTATGCTCATATCTATTAATCTTCTGTAAATCCTCAATTCATGCTTACGCCAAGTCTTTGTCCCTTCGCCACATGGAGATTTCCTGACCGGAAGGACAAGTCTTTTTCTGGGCAGGGGTATTGGGCCAGAAATCTTCGTACCCGTCTTCTCCGCTATGTCTTTTATCTCCTTACAAACTCTCTCTAGCTTTTCTAGGTCTGTGCTGGTAAGCTTAACGCGTATCATCTGAGGCATCGAAGATACTGCCCCTATCCGTCCTGGATTGCTAAGCCTTCTGTGTTATCTCCTTGACGATGCCGGCTGCTATTGTCATACCACTATCTCTGATTGCAAACCTGCCTAACTCGGGGAACTGGGAGTACGGTTCGAGTGCCGTCGGTTGTAACGGTGCAAGCCTCACGAGCGCTATGTCTCCCGTCTTAAGGAACTGTGGGTTCTTCTCCACAACTTGTCCAGTCCTTGGGTCTATCTTCGCTATCAGTTCAACGAACTTTACAGCCACTTGTGCCGTATGTATGTGCATGACCGGCGTATAGCCAGCCGCTATAGCCGTCGGATGGTATATCACCACTATCTGGCCGATGAACTCCTTCGCTACGCTACACGGATTGTCAGGATGGCTGACAACCATCCCCCTCGCAAGCTGAGACCTTTCTACACCCTTCAGGTTAAAGCCTATGTTGTCACCAGGCACTGCCTGTTGCAAAGGCTGGTGGTGCATCTCTATACTCTTGACTTCAGCCTTTATGTTAGGCGGCATGATAACAACGGTATCACCGGGTCTCAGAACACCAGTCTCAACTCTTCCGACAGGCACCGTTCCTACGCCCTTAATAGAGTAAACTGCTTGTATCGGTATCCTCAGAGGCTTGTCAATGGGTTTCGGTGGCTCTTGGAAGAGGTCCAAGGCCTCCAGCAAGGTCGGTCCGTTGTACCATGGGAGGTTTTTGCTTCTCTCTACTAGGTTGTCGCCCAACCATCCAGAGATAGGTATGAAATGTATCTTTGAGACGTCGTAGCCGATACGCTTCAACAGGTCCTGTACACCTTGTTTTACTTCGTTGTACCTTTCTTGGGACCAATTGACCGTGCTATCGTCCATCTTATTGATTGCGACAACGAGTTGCTTTATGCCTAGCATGAAGGCTAGGAAAGCGTGTTCTCTTGTCTGTCCACCGGGCGCTATTCCTACCTCATATTCGCCCTTCTTTGCGGAAACTACCAAGATTGCGGCATCTGCCTGGCTCGCTCCTGTTATCATGTTTTTCACGAAGTCCCTGTGACCGGGAGCGTCAATTAACGTGAAATAGTATTTTTTGGTCTCGAATTTCTGGAATGCGAGGTCTATTGTCAGTCCTCTTTCTCGCTCCTCCTTAATCCTGTCAAGTACCCATGCGTACTTGAACGTCTCCTTTCCGAGTTTTTTCGCCTCTTCCTCGTACATCTGAATGGTTCTTTCGTCTATAGCGCCCAGTTTATACAGTAGATGACCCATCGTCGTTGATTTTCCATGGTCCACATGTCCGATGACTATCAAGTTTAGGTGTGGTTTAGTAGACATGTTACTTCCACCGCTTATTATTTACGTTCAACGTTTTTGGATTGGATTGGGTATATATAAGCTTGTAGGGGCCTCTCTCTAAAACTTTTTATGCCTGGTACGGCGGTTCCTTACCTTGACGCCAAAGCTATTCTCTCTAATTCAAGCTTCTTCTTTATGGCGTAGCTCTTGCTATCGTTTTGTGAGGCCAATATTATTTCCTCGGCTAAACACTCGTCCACGGTTTTCCTACTCCTGAAACTGGCTTCGCGGGCGGCCGTTGTTATATACCTAAGCGCCAAGTCCAACCTTCTCTGGGGGGATATATCAACCGCCTTAAAGTACACTATGCCTCCATAGCTGAGTCTCGTTACATCCTCCCTCGGTGCGGCATTCTCGAGCGCCCTCACCAAGACCTCCACAGGATTCGCTCCGGTTCTCAGATGTATTATTTCAAGAGCGTTACGCACAATTTTAAGGGCTTTAGACTTCTTTCCACCGTTCCTCCCAGGCCTCATTAGCATGTTTGCAAGGCGTTCGATTATGCTGACGTTAGCTTTTCCAAACCTCCTATGTTCGTGTCTTCCGCCGGAATGTACTATCGGTTTAAGACAAATGTAGCGCTGTAGACCGGGGTCCCTTATCTCGATACCCTCCGTGCTCCATTTATCGAATATCTTAAACTCTACCAAAAAGCATCACCTCTTAGGCTTCTTGACCTTGCCAGTAATTAGCAAGTTAAGCGGGACGCCGTTCACCAACTCTACCTTGTATCTAACGCCTGGGAGGTCACCATAGCTTTTGCCCATGGAACCGCCTATGCCGCTGATTATCACCTCGTCGTGTTCATCAACAACGTTTAGGGCACCGTCTCCCGGTAAGAATGCCGTAACGACCTTACCGTTCTTAATCAACTGAACCCTGACGGCCTTTCTGACTGCTGAGTTCGGCTGCCTAGATTCTATCCCAATCTTCTGCAAAACTATACCACGGGCCATGGGCGCACCTTCAAGCGGGTCATTCTTCAGCTTGAGCCGTAACATTCTGATTCGGTATTTTCGCTGACTCCACCTAAACTTCTTCCTGTTTTGGACTAATTTCCTTGCTGCGAATAGCCCATTACCCATGGCCCATCCTCGGCTAAAAATGGGGTTTTGGTAAGCAACTTAAAAACCCTTCTCTCGGACTCTTTAACCACTAAGTTGAGTTTTAGATCCGGGACTATTAAAAACATAAAAATCGGTCGACAGACCTCGATAACGTATTTTACTGAATAGTGATGTGGTCTATGCTGTAGTGTCGCTTAGCTAAAAGTCTGACAAGCTCTATGGTCTTGCCGTTCTTTCCTATGGCAAGACCCTTGTCCTTTGGTTCTACTGAGGCTATTGCTATCTTCCTACCGTCAGGTCTCGAGGCTATTCTAACCGGTCCGGAAAGCCTAGCCGGCATGAGGGCATTTTTGACAAAAATGCCGGGGTCCTCCGAGAGCTCGATTACCTTGACGCGCTTCTTGATTATCCTAGAGAATTCCTGTATTTTGCTACCGCCCTTACTCAAGACCTTCTTCAGATCACCTTCCCTTACAACGAATACAATCAAGTCACCACTCTCGACACAATCTATAGCAGTTACACCAGTTGCTGCCTCGAATAACGATATGTATTTCATCTCTTTTTCTGTAAGCTTGAATCCTTCACTCAACTTCTGGCGCAACCTCCTCGAGTATGTTTGAACTACCGGGATCTAAGACAGAAAGTGTCGATACCCTAAATGGTTTTCCGAGAATATAGCCAATCTCGTTTGAGCTCAACTCCGTCTTTATCATAGGCACACCTACCATCTTAGAGGCCATGTAAATCCTCTTTTCTATATCTGGTGGGCAGTTCTTTGCCAGCAAAACAAGTTTTGATTTGCCGTTTAGTAACGATAAATAGGATTGTCTAAATCCTAAGATGAGTTTTCCTGTCCTGCTTATTATTTCAAGCTCCTTCCTTATGTTCATCTTTATCACCGACCGCATTATTCAACTGCCCAGCTTGATGCATCATCAGCAACGATACCATACCCGTACCCACAGGTATCTCCTTTCCCATAAGTATTCTCTCAACATTACCTTTCAAGTAATCTACCTCGCCCCTCGCTGCTGCATCGAGTAGCACTTGAACGCTTATTTCAAAAGCCGCTCTGGCGAGTACGCTCTCTTTTAGCTTAATCACACCATGCCTGCCTACCTGTCTTACGCTACCGCTAACTGTCATCATATCTGCCAAGAGTATAAGATGCCTAACGTCGACGTCTAGTCCTTGCTCACGCAACACGTTCTTCGCCTCGTTTATTATAGCGTTTCTTGCGGCCTCTATCCCTAGAACTTCCGCAATTTCATGTATGTCATTCGTGATAACCCTAGTGGCATCAACACCAGGTACCTTTATAACCTCTTTTAGGTTTGATCCCTCCGTTAATATTACGTACTCATCGCCTTCTTGTACAACCAAAGCCTTCGTTATTTTCTTAATTCCTTTAACCGTCATTTTGTCGTCCATCAGTATTCTGTCTCTAAGCTTCTCAAGCGTTTGCACACTATCCTCAGATGGTTTTAAGATCACGGTATTCGTGTCTTTCACTTCTGGCTTGTAAGCTTTCAAGGCATTTTTCACGTCACTTAACGTTATACCCCTTTCATGCATCGCATCCGTGTCCAATGTAATGTTTAGAGTGCCGCGCTTATAGTTTATAACTACTTCGGAAACTATGTCTTTGAGTGCTGTATGTTGTATTTGATTTGCGATTTTTTGTGCTTTGTTCCTATCCTTTGCGAATTCTTTCTGAAGGTATATCCTCATTATGGGTGTGGAGGGGACTTTGCGAGCGTCGACTATCTCAATTAGCCTTGGCAAACCAAGCAATACGCTCTGTTCTCTAACACCGGCAAAGTGGAACGTCCTAAGCGTAAGCTGTGTTCCTGGTTCGCCTATCGACTGAGCTGTCACGACTCCTACGGCATCACCGGGCTCTACTCGAGAGTTCAGATAGATCCTGTATGCTTCTTCAAAAGAGCTATCAACTACACGCTCTGAGGCTTTCATTTTTATGAGTTCATTCGTTAAATCTTCAACAATCTTTTCAGGCATGAGCTCTTTGTAGTAGTTAGACTTTGACATTATATACTCGCTCGATGCAGGCTTCTCTGTTGGTAAGCTCCTCATGAATTTTTCTACTATCAGAGTCGGGTTAATTGGCTGTCCATGTTCACTCTTAGCAGGGTCAACACCATCCTCACCGTACTGGAATTGTATTATTCTTTTCTCATCCGTTGTCCTTACCGTGCCATCGTACTCAACATACAACGACTCTAGAGCGTTTATCAATCTGCGCTGCATGTAACCGCTTTGCTGGGTTCTCACCGCCGTGTCAACCAGCCCGTCCCTTCCGCCCACCATGTGGAAGAAGAATTCTATCGGATCTAAACCGCTCATGAACGAGTTATAGACAAAGCCTCTAGCCCTAGGCGATAGATCTCCTGGTTTAAAGAATGTTAGAACTCTATCCGCGTATCCTCTCTTTATCCTCTCCCTTCTAACCGCCTGCTGACCGACGACAGCCATCATTTGGTCAATGTTAAGCGATGTGCCCCTTGCTCCGGTCTTTATCATTATCAAGGCATTATTTGATGGAGGTATGTGTTGTCTCACAATTTTGCCTGCTGTGTCTCTAGTCTTTGAAAGTAACGATAAGATTGCGGATTCAAATGACTGTTCAGGTGTCTCGCCTGGGTAGACGGGGGCTTTACCCTTTTCATAGTCCGTTTTAAGCTTATTGAATTCTTCATCCATCCTCACAAAAAGTTTGGATATGTCTCGGTAAACTTCAGCTGGCACTGTTAGGTCATCTATGGTGAACGTAAAGCCCCTTATACGCAAGTAGGTATTAGCAAGCCTCACTACCCTATCTAAGAATTCCCTAGCTACATCGGGCCCATAGTCTCTTACTAATCTGTGTATTATGTTGTTTGCTTTTTCTACACCTATGCCGCCCTTATCTATCACGCCCTTTATGAGCTTGCCATCCTGTATTATGACTGGTTCCTCGGGCATAAAGGTGGATCTGAATTTATGACTAAAGTCCTTTGGAAGTAATAGGCTGAATACCTGTTTGCCACTCCATAACGGTTGCGGTTCCTTTACTACCGGTTCTGGTAGCTCACCATCATACCCTATCGCTGAGAGTAAATAGGACAGTTCCTTTAAGCTAAGCAAGGTATCATCTTTCGTCAATAAGTACGTAGCTGTGAGGAAGTCTCTAATAGCTCCGATTATGGGCGTACCATGACGTGGAGATATTATATTATTCTGTACTAAAAGCAGTATTCGAGCTTCAGTTTGGGCTTCTTCGCTCTGTGGAACGTGCAGGTTCATCTCGTCACCGTCGAAGTCTGCGTTATATGGTGTACAAACCGCAAGATTGAGACGGAACGTCTTGTAGGGAAGTACCTTTACTATGTGAGCCATTATCGACATTCTGTGGAGCGAAGGTTGTCTGTTGAACAGCACAATGTCCCCGTCGATGAGATGCCGCTCGACTATGTAGCCAGGTTCTAGAGCGTTTGCCAGCTCATTTAAGTCGTGCGCAAGTTTTAGCCTGATGGTCTTACCGTCCGGCCTGATTATGTACTTGGCGCCCGGATACTTATCCGGACCGTTTCTTACGTATTCCCTTAACCTTTCGATGTTCCATATAGTAACTTTTTCTGGTACAGTAAGTTGCATCGCTATTTCTATGGGGACGCCGACTTCGTTTATTCCAATGTTGGGATCAGGAGATATAACGGTCCTAGCTGAGAAGTCAACCCTCTTGCCGGAAAGGTTTAGCCTGAACCTGCCTTCCTTGCCTTTCAATCTCTGCGCCAATGTCTTTAGTACACGGCCAGACCTATGAACAGATGGCGATATTCCGACCGCTTCGTTATTAATGTAAGTTGTTACATGATACTGGAGAAGGTCTGACAGTTCCATTATTACTGGGGATGGGGACCCGGCGGCTATGTTTTCCTTAAGCCTCTGGGCAACCCTAAGTATGTCTACCAACTTGTGGGTCAGGTCGTCTTCTGACCTAAAACCTGATTCAAGTGTAATGGATGGCCTTACATAAACAGGCGGTACGGGTAAGACCGTAAGCACCATCCACTCCGGTCTTGCGCTCTTAGGGTCTATGTCCAGCAACACTAGGTCATCGTCAGGTATTCTCTCTAGCCTAGCTCTGACAACGTTGGCTGGAAGTCTTACGAGTTCCGATTCCGCCGCTTCTATAAATGTCGTCGGCTTCTCCAACTCGATCTTTAGCTGTTTCTCGCCGCAGTGCGGGCATGTCTGCGTCGATGTGGCCTTCTGTATTACTTTGAAGTAAATATGCCTGTATGGTCTCCCGGATTGCTTCTCCTTCTCTAACTCTTCTTTAAAGCTCTTTATCTCTTCATCGTTCAAAAGTATCCTACCGCATGACCTGCAGGTGGCTTTTAGGAGCGTGTGTATAGTCTTGGCAAAACCAACGTGTATAACAGGGACAGGTAATTCTATATGTCCAAAGTGTCCTGGGCATCCAAGGTAAGTGTTGCCGCATGTCTTGCAACGTTGGCCGGGCTCTAGGGTTCCCAATCTCGGATCCATTACGCCCGTGGGTATCGGAAGACCATCGTCGCCGTATGTGTCAGGGTTTTGTATCTCAGCTACGGACATTCTCCTGATTAAGTCTGGCGAAAGTATACCAAACTTTATAGCGGCCACAGAACCCCTGTAGGACATCTTACACCAACTCCTCCAATTTTATTTTTGGATAAATGCACATGCTCAGCAACTCGTTCAGTAAAAGGTAGAACGCATAAGACATAACGACAGGTTTTATACTCGCATCCTTTCCACATACTCTACATACGAGTCGTTCCTGTTTAAGGTCATAGTATGCAGGCAAGCCGCACTTTTCGCAGAAGTATGCGGTGTATTTGTCGGACTGCTCGAGCAATCTATCCAAAAGCAAGTATGCGGCTCCATATGCGACTAGGCAGTCACGCTCCATCTCTCCAAACTTCAAACCACCACCCCTAGCCCTTCCCTCAGTCGGTTGCCGAGTCAATAATTGCACCTGTCCACGTGCTCTCGCATGTATTTTATCCCTAACAAGGTGATGCAATCTCTGATAGTAAACTACACCGATAAAGATTTCCGCTTCAAACTTCTTACCGGTCAAACCATCATACATCACGGAAGTCCCTGAGCTCTTGAAACCTAAAGCCTCAAGCTCTGCCCTTAATTCCTCAAGCTTCTTTCCAAGGAAGGGCGTTCCATCGACCGGTTCAGCCTTTATAGCAGCAACCTTTCCTGCTATACTCTCGATGAGTTGACCGATTGTCATTCTTGATGGGAATGCGTGCGGGTTTATTATCAGATCGGGCACTATGCCATCCTCAGTATATGGCATATCCTCTTGCGGGAAGAGCATGCCAACGACACCCTTCTGTCCGTGCCTCGATGAAAATTTGTCACCTATCTCAACAAAGCATGTGGTCCTTACCCTTGCCTTTACAAGCTTGTTGCCCTCGTCCGTTCTAGTAATAAATATCTGGTCAACGACGCCGCTCTCGGACTGTCTGACAACTTCGGATGCATCTCTCCAAACCATCTCTCTTGCCGGCGCACGCGTATATTCCTCCATGAACCTTGGCGGGCTTATGACGCCGACTATTACCATATTCCCGCTCACGTCGGCCTCTACATGAGCCAGACCGTCCGCGTCTAGTATTCTGTAGTATTGCTCGCCCTTATAGCCTCTTACGGTGGGCTCAGGTATCCCAAATTTATCTTTCTGACCGCCAAGGTATTGTCTCGACTCTACCTCGTATGTCCTGTAGCTTAAGGAGAGGCCTAATCCTCTCTCCACGGACGATTTATTGAGTACGACGGCGTCTTCCATGTTGTAGCCCTGGGCTGACAGTATCGCGACCACCATGTTCTGGCCTATCGGCCTGTTGTTGAGTCCTATCAACTCGACAGATTTTGTCGTGACGAGGGGCTTCTGGGGATAAACCAGCAGATGCATTCTCGAGTCCGTTCTTATCTCATAATTCGAGGCGAAGAAGCCTAAGGCCTGCTTTCCCATAGCACACTCGTAAACGTTCCTTGGGGACTGATTATGTTCAGCGTACGGGATTATTGATGCAACGATGCCAAGCGTCAGGTAGGGGGATATCTCCATATGCGTATGCTCAGGCGTGACAGCATCCGGCGTTAATGCAACGAGCGCATTCTCCTCTTCTTCCGCATCCAAGAATTCGATGATACCCATGGACACGAGGTCTCTGAACCTAGATATTCTATTCTTTATGGCCTCCACATGATTATGGTTTAGTTTCGGTACACCCTTTTCGACGATTATTAACGGTCTTCTAACCCTACCCTCGTCTGTGTTTATCCAGACCTCTTGTACATGTTTGTAATTATAAAGCGCAACGTTCACGTTATTGTTTATCTCACCATTCCTTCTCAGGCTTCTGAGCTCATTAACAAGCTCCTGTCCATTGTGATGGAAGCCTACCAACAAACCATCGACGAACACTTTTGCGGGCAGGAATTTTTTCCGGTTTATGGCTTCGCTTAGGGGCATAACACCAAGTGCGTAGAGCTTATCCAAAACTTCGCGCTTATTCATGGGGAATGAGAACTCTGCTGATAGCGCTAGGTTCTTGACAAGGCCACAGTTACTACCCTCAGGCGTTTCAGCAGGGCATATTCTACCCCAATGCGTTCCGTGGAGATCTCTCGCCTCAAAATGCGGCTGGCTTCTGCTCAAAGGTGACTGTACCCTTCTCAAATGACTCAATGTTGCCAAGTAGTTGGTCCTGTTCAACAACTGTGTTACACCGACCCTACCACCGGGCCAGTTTCCGGTTGCAAAGGCATGCTTAACAAAGTCGGCAACTATTCCTGGCCTAACAAACGTTGATACCGATGTCGGTTGCCTTATGGTTAACAACTTTTCCAGCTGATACCTTATATCCCTTATGAGTTTCAGGAATGCCATCCTATATAGCTCCATCAATAAGGGCGTTGCGAGTTTCACACGCTTGTTGGCATAATGGTCCTTATCGCTGGGCTTCCTAAGACCCAAACTGGTCTCGAGCACCCTGCCCATCATGTCGCATAAGAATATCGCCTTAAGGTATCTCGATGCCTTATCTGTCCCGATATGCGGTAGCAGAACGTTGTCTATCAGTTGCTCAGCCCTTTGTACCCTGTACTCTTCAGCATACCCAAATGCTATCTTGTTGCCTATGTACTTCAAGGCATCTTCAACAGTCTCTATTCCCTCCGCTTCCTTGAAGGGGAGCTCTAGCAGTTCTTGAACTTCCTTCACCGGTGATACGAAGTTTACGATCTCTCTGTCGTTTGTCATACCCAACGCTCTGAGAAGGATTATGATGGGTATACCCTTGTAGATTCTTGAGAAGAAGACCCTTATTGGACCGCCTTCTCTGTACGTAACCTCGACTTTAGCTTGTCTGCCAAACGCAGAAGATAACACAACGGCAGAATATTGTAGCTTGCCACCGACGTCCTTTTGTGTTACGAGTATCTTGTTAGGTGCTAAATCCTCTATGGCAACGATCACACGCTCTGAGCCATTGATTATGAAGTAACCCCCTGGGTCCATTGGGTCTTCGCCTATAGCTAATAGCTCGTCGTGGGTCATCTTTGATAACGGGCATATGTCGCTCTTCACCATCACCGGTATTATTCCAACTTCTACATTTTCAGATGATAGAAGCCTACCATCTAAATACAAGTTCATCTTGGCGTATAACGGTGCCGCGTACGTAAGCTTCCTAAGCCTACATTCAGCGGGCGTGATGTTATCATTGATTGTGCCATCTATTTCGATAACCCGTGGTTTGCCTATTTCTATCGTTCCGAACTTGAAGGTTAATGTTCCGTGCTTTGTCTTGATTTCCTGAACTTCTAAAGAGTTGACAAGCTCCTGGAGACCTTTTCTAACAAAATAATTATACGACCTGATTTGATGTTGAACTAATCCTTCTTCTTCTAGGAAGCTCCTAGCGACGTACCAAAGGTCTTCCACGGTAAGCTTGCGGTCTTTCTCTTTCTGCATGGCTCACTCCCTCACAACCAGTCTGTAATAGACAGACTTTCCAGCAGTTTCGGTCTGCCTTATAATCCTTATCACATCTCCCGGCTTTGCGCCTATTTCCTTAACGACCGGGTCAGAGGCCAGAATATAAGGAAGTTGTTGGGGTTTTATACGATATTTCTTTAAAAGTTCCTCCACCTCTTCCTTCGTCATTATTTCGTGTTTTGGAACTAAGACGTGCTTACTAGGTGAAAACTCTTGGGTCTTTTCTTGTTCTGAGAGTTTAGTCTTGTCGGTCATCTATGATGCTCCTCCAGAGATATACAAATCAATTATCAAGTCTAAGTTTGGAAACTAGCTTAGGTTATTAATAAATCTTCAACGGTGCGCTCTAACTGTTATTAGACTTTTTGCACCCAATCCCGCCCTTTTAGCTTATTTAGGGCGAATTCGAGGCTTGTCTTTTTGTTTCGTGTCCATCTTTTCTCGTCCTCGAGGTCCCTCATAGCATTCTCCACGGCACGCTTTACCAACTCTGGGTTGGCCGAGCCAAAAGTTGTGTAAGAGCGTACAACCCTTGCTGGTTCCATTAGTTTCATGACATCTTCGAGAGTTAGGGGAGCATCTATGCTGAATTCTGCTTTAGTTTTTTGGAACGAGGCTTCATCGAGGTTTCCTTCATACATAAGCTTGCTGATCCTACCTGCGAATGCGTGAGCGTTGCGGAAGGGCACACCGTATTTTAAGGATAGATTATTTGCAACCTCCACGATGCCCGTCGGCGGGCTGCATGCTGCCATACATCTATCCTTATTGACTTTTAGGTTTGGTATGAGTTTTGCCATTACATGCAAGGTTTCTTCCACAATTTCAAATGCCTGCCATAATTTTGGAGTTATCTGTTGGAGGTCAAGGTTGTAACCACTGACTTGCCTCGCACTCATCGTGATGGCAGATGTTAACAGGCCCAATAACTCCGAAACTTTCGTCCTCGCTATTTCCGCGACCACAGGGTTACGCTTCTGGGGCATGATACTACTTGTGGCCGAGAACTCTTCAGGGAATTCTATAAGACCAAACTCTTCCGAGCTAAAGACCACAAACTCTTCGGATAGGGATGACAATATAAGAGCGATGATGCTTAAACATGACAGCGCTTCTATTATAAAGTCTCTTGACGCTGTGGACTCAAGCGCGTTCTGACTTACCTTGCTGAAGCCCAGAAGCGAGGCTGCATATTCTCTATCCAAAGGCACGCTGGTTCCTGCGACTGCTGCTGAGCCAAGTGGTGATTCGTCGACTAATTCGTAAATCATCTTTACATGCTGAAGTGCCTTAAGAAACCTGATCGCGTAAGAGTGCATGACGAATCCAAACGTTGCCGGCGCAGCCCTCTGCAGATGTGTATAGACGGGGAATATTGTCTCGGATTCTTCCAACGCTTTTCTCAACAAAGCTTCGCAGAACGTTACACAGCACTCGTGAATGTTCAAAAGCCTCTCTTTGAGTCTGAGCCTTATAGCCGTGGCAACCGCGTCGTTTCTGCTCTTGCCAAGAGCAAGCAGCGCACCAATTTGAGGTACGTATTTTGTTAATTCGGCTTCAATCACCATATGCACGTCCTCATACTTCGGATCGTCTAGACTTGGCGGCTTTGTTAACATCTCTTGGAGATACCTTTCCGCCTTCTCGGCAAGATCCGAGGGTATTATACCCATTTTCTCCAAAAGTTTCACATGCGTTATGTTTACCAGGATGACGCTTTCCAGTATCTCCTTATCGAAGTGAAGTGATGAAGTGTACCTAGCCGCGTCTACGTCGAGTTCACGTTCGATTCTACCCTTTCTATGCAATCAAGTCACCCTCATTAAATACCGGTAGTTTCATAGCAAGCTCGTGAGTGCTTCTAAAAAAGGCTTGTG
>CAZZKR010000010.1:0-17570 GCA_964655015.1 uncultured Nitrososphaeria archaeon | reverse complement strand
TACGGTGATGCATCTCGCTTTCTTTACAAGACGAATGTTTAAATATGATGCACGTTTAAGGGGAAGATGACGAAAGTTGTTGAAATTGCACAAAAGGCCAGAGTTGGTCAAAAAGCTCGTACATGAAGACTACCCGAACGCTACTTTTCTCCACATAAACGTTTTCGGTGAGTTCTTTACGCAGACATAGACGCACTTAAAACCTTCTTTCAACCTCTCATACAATAGGTGCATCAAAAAAGTATTCTTACCAGAGCCTACTGGGCCTATGTGAAGAAAAGTAGCGTTCGGGTAGTCTTCGTGTATGAGCTTTTTGACCAACTCTGGCCTTTTGTGCAATTTCAACAACTTTCGTCATCTTCCCCTTAAACGTGCATCATATTTAAACATTCGTCTTGTAAAGAAAGCGAGGTGCATCACCGTATTAGCAGACGTAACGTAAAGTCCGACATCAATCTCTCGTCCTTAAATGCTAAAGATTCTAAAGGGCAAAAATTTATGATTTGACCCCTTCGATGGCACGCTGTACTTTCGTGGAGAGTCTAGAGCGCTAAAGACGTTCATTCATCAAAACTTAAATTCGACACAAATTCATCAAAGGACGTGAAAACAGAAAGCGCAGAGGAAATACTCGTTGTAGGACTCGGTGAGGTTGGAAGGCCACTGTACGATATTCTTTCCGAGAAGTTTTCAAAAGTATACGGCTACGACCTAGATAGCAACAAGACAATCGACAGCCTCGATGACGTCAAGTCTCCAATCGGCATACTCCACATAGCGTATCCGTTCAAGGAACTTAACCAGTTCATAGACGTTACGCTAGGCTATATCAACATGCTAAATCCGTCCTTGGTGATAGTTCACTCGACTGTTGCGCTAGGAACCACCAGAGCATTACAGTCAAGAACGAACGCAAAGGTCGCCTACTCGCCGGTAAGGGGCAAGCATCCGCTAATGAAAGACCACATGATTTTCTGGACGAAATGGGTTGCCGCGATTAATCGTGCCGCCCTAGACCATGCAAGGGAGCATCTGGAAACGGCAGGGTTTAAGGTAAGGGTGGCTCAGGAGCCCGAGTCGCTGGAGTTGGCGAAGCTCTGGGAGACCGTGTACAGGGCCATCATGATAGCATCGTGGCACGAGGTACATCGCATAGCGATGAGGTTCGGAGCTGACTTAGATGTCGTAGCGGAGTTCGTCTCTGAGGTGCACGAGGTTCTGAAGGATAGGCCGGTATACTATCCGGACGTCATAGGTGGCCACTGCCTGATTCAGAATACCGAGGTCCTCTTCAAGCAGACAGGCTCAAGGTTGCTTGAGCTTGTTTTAGAATCCAACAGAAAAAGAGTCGAAGAGGTGAAGGACGGCAGGGTGCTCGAGGACATAGAGAAGCTCAAGAGGATATGGCTGAGGCACGCTCCGAAGTCCTACTACAGGCTTTAGGGTCAGAACTTAAGACCGATATCATCCGGTCATGCCTCCCGAGCTCATCATCCCCGCAACCAATTAGTTCAGCACCTGTGGAAAAATTTTTCCCGAATGCTTAACTAAATACTCTTCATACTTTACCAAGGGGAGAAAGCGTACCATACACCGATGGCCGCATTCAGCCGCCAAGACTTTCCAGCCTACCTTCCCACATGTTCGTGAAAATCTTGTTTGCATCCTCATACGTAACCTCGCGGGGGTTGTTGAGGAGCAACCTCTGGTACTTGGACACTAGGACGTTCGCAAGCTCCGGTACTGCTTCCTTGGGAATTCCCATCTCCTTTAAGCTGATTGGAAGCTCGACGTTTTTTATCAGATTCGCCGTAGCCCTTACTGCCATCTTGGCCGCCTCTAAATCTTCAAGACCTCCGACGTTCAGGCCGAACGAAGCCGCCACGTCCCTTAGCACGTCAGCGCGCTCCTGCATGTTGTACTCCATGACGTAGGGCAAAGCGACGCCGCAACCTAGACCGTGCGGCACATGGAAGAGCGTGCTAAGCGCATAGGATATTCCATGGCCGAGGATGACGCTCGAGTTGGCGAAGGAGGCTCCGGCAAGCGTCGCGGCGATTGCCATCCTATATCTCGCGTTCACGTCTTTTCCATTCCTGTACGCAACCTCCAGGCCTTCGGACACCAGCTTTATGCTCTCCTTGGCGAGTGCCGAGGATACGATGTTCGACCTCTTCGAGAGGATGCTCTCGACCGCGTGGCTCAGCGCGTCTATGCCCGTAATCGCCGTGAGCTTTGGGGGCATCGTTAGGGTCATCGTGGGGTCGACGATCGCCACCTCAGCTATCATCCACCTGCTGAAGATTACCTTCTTGATATCGCCTACCGATATGACTGATCCCCTCGTAGCCTCGCTGCCCGAGCCTGAGGTCGTGGGTATCAGTATCAGGGGAAGACCGGGTCGCTTGACGAGTTCGTCCCCAAAGTACTCCTCAACATCGCCTTCGTTTGTAGCCATGACGGCTGCGACCTTCGCCATGTCCAAACAGCTTCCACCACCGACACCGATCACAACATCATAATCCCTCTCCCTAGACGTCCTTGCGACGGTCCTTGCGTTTTCCAAATCGGGCTCCATCTTCACACCGTTGAACACGTAAAAATCTACACCCTCGGTAAGCAGAACGTTCGTCACTTTGCTTACTAGGCCTGCCCTCTGAACGCCCTCGTCCGTCACCACGAGTGCCCTATTACCAAACCGCTTTGTTTCCTTACCGACATGCTTGACAGAGTCCGGTCCGAAGACGAGCTTTCTTGGCATCGAGATGTACTCATACACGCCCTCAAAGTACGAGGGGACCCTTCCCTTCATGAAACGTAAACCTTCCCCTTTTGTATAAAAATTTACCGTTTAACGGTTTATGCGTTTTGCTGAATGTGGAGTGGTTTACTTCCTCTTTAGTAGGATTCTGCTAGCACTGTCAGAGCGCTTATCCTTTCAGCATATTAAAGAGCAGATTCATGTTGTCGAGATTTTTCTGCTCAGAGCTCAAGATCCAGATCATCTTTTCAGCCTGGTCAGACTCATCATCGCTATAGCGTGTCTGTGATTTTGAGGATTTAACGGTTTCTTTTGTTTGGGGGCTTCAGTGGTACTCCCGCCTCATCACAACTCAGAAGGCGGTACTCATCAGCGCCCCATTCTTAAATGCTGGTAGGACGTTAAAAAGTTTACCAAGTGCTGAATTCGTGCAACTTTATATCGTTCGATCATCATAAATTATGATGAGGTGAGGCTCCTTTATCATAAGGTTTAGGTTTCATGGAAGGGGCGGTCAAGGGATAAAGACGGCTGGCCGTATACTCAGCAAAGCCGCCTTCTTTGAGGGGCTTTTTGCGCAAGACTTTGCGATATATGGTGCTGAAAGACGTGGAGCGCCCATAACCGCTTTTGTAAGGTTATCCGACGCTCCGATAATGGAGCGCGGGCACATATTTAATCCAAGTTATGTACTCGTCACAACACCTTCATTATTATTTGATATGACCGTTAAACCGCTTGAAGGTATGGCCGAAGGTTCTGTTCTTTTCGTCAACTCGCCGAAAGAAATACCGATTGAACAGTCGAAGAGGATACGCGTAATCTACGGTGACTTAACGGGCTTAGCGTTGAAGTACGTAGGTAAGGACATACTAAGCGCCGCTATGGGTGCCGTTGCCTGCAAGCTCTCCGGATTGATAAGTCTTCAATCCATGGTCGGCGCTGTAGAAGAAGAGCTCGCAGAGTTAGGACTCGAAACTGATATAATTGAGAAGAACGTCCAATTAGCCAAAGAATGCTATTTAAGCACAGAGTCGGTGGAATTGCGCGGGTTAAGTCATAAGCCGCTACATAAAGTGGTAGAGGTTCGGTACTTAGGTGAGAAGGGCATTCCAGACTTGCTCTCCACAGGAAACGCAGCCTTAAGAAAAACAGGTAGCTGGAGAATATTCAAACCAATCGTGGATAAGAATCTTTGTACGGCATGCAGCATCTGCTACATCTACTGCCCTGAGGCATGCATCTCCTTGGACGAGCAGGGTTACCCAATCATAAACTACGACTATTGTAAAGGCTGCTTAGTGTGCGCGACGGAGTGTCCAAGAAATGCAATAAAAGCGGAGAGGGAAATCGTATGGTCCTGAATATGCTTACAGGTTCGCAAGCCGTTGCGTGGGCTGCGAGGTTGGCAAGGGTTGACTACATACCTGCTTACCCAATCACACCCCAAACAGAGATCATCGAGATACTGAGCGAGTGGGTAAGGAAGGGAGAAATGGATGCCATGTTTGTGCAGATGGAGTCCGAGCACTCCCTACTAACAGCAGCAGGCACCGCCGCAGCGACCGGTGCTAGAGTTTTCACAGCAACGTCGAGTCAAGGTCTTTTGTATGGCTTTGAAATGTTGTACAACATAGCTGGCTGGAGAGCTCCACTAGTTCTTGTAAACGTCGCAAGGGCGCTTGCAGCTCCGATAACGCTCGAGCCTGACCACAACGATGTACTTGCGGCAAGGGACTCTGGTTTCCTCCAGTTCCATACCGAAAACGTGCAAGAAGCGCTGGACCTTGTACTCCTTGCGTATAGGGTGGCTGAAGACCATAGGGTTCTGCTACCCGCTATCGTCAACATAGATGGTTTTCACCTTTCTTACACGAGAGAGCGTGTCGATCTACCTGAGCAGAGTGCAGTAGACGAGTTCCTTCCAGAGTACAAACCCGTTAACCCGATTAGGGCTTCAGCGCCTGTCGCAAAGGGCACACCAGTCCTCATACCGCCCTTGTACTCGTTTTTCAAGTATCAAATGCATATGGCCTCGCGCAATGCCCTAAATGTGTTCAGGGATGCGGCAAAAGAGTTTGAAAGGATATTCTCCAGAACCTATGCACCAGTCGAGGAGTATATGCTGGATGATGCGGATACCGTCATCGTCATGTCCAATTCCTTCACATCGATCGGTAAGCAGGCCGTAAATGCTATGAGGGGAGAAGGGTATAAAGTAGGACTACTTAAGATAAGGTTGTTCAGACCATTCCCGACAGACGATATCATCAAAAGCCTTAGGGGTAAAAGGTGCGTAGTGGTCATCGATCAGAACATATCCGTAGGTAAAGGCGGAATAATCTGTCCAGAAATTGCCGAGGCCCTCTACCACTTAGAAGACAGACCCAAGGTTATCCTACCGGTCATCGCGGGTCTGGGAGGCAAGTCCATAAGCCTAGAAGAGATTAAGCATGCCGTAAAAGTTGCCGACAGGTTGGCATCGCTTAGGGCAGGACCGGATGGACCCTTGCTGTTATTCCGTGAAGATGAAGCGATGCTTGTTGAATCCCTGTTGAAGTTGGCCTCAGGAGGTTAGCAAGATGAGCATCATAAAGTATAAAACGTTAAAGGACGTACCCAAGGAAGAATTCCTTGTATCAGGGACACCACTCTGTGCTGGATGCGGAGCTCTACTGGTCATGAGGCTTTTCCACAAGGCGCTAGGTGGTGATGTTGTATGGGTGAATGCGGCTGGCTGTGTAACTTTAATGGCAACATTTCCATACACGCCGCTCAGGTCTTCGTGGTTTTACGTAGCGATGCCCTCCGCACCAGCCGGTGCGCAAGGTATAAGGGACGCATTAGACATACTCATCAAAAAGGGCAAACTGGACCCAGCAGAAAATCTCAAAGTAGTGGTCATAACAGGAGATGGAGCCGCCTCAGACATAGGTCTACAAGCAACGTCAGGAGCCATACACAGGGGCCTAGACTTCTTCTACCTATGCGTAGATAACGAGGCGTACGGTAACACCGGTTTTCAAGCTTCTTCTTCATCGCCGATGGGTAGCGGAACAGCGACTACAAAACCCACGCACCTATATCCTGCGGGAAACATACTTCCTAAGAAGGATCTTTTCGAGATATGGCGAAGCCATAGACCGCCGTACGTTGCGACGATATCACCGTCGCATGTGATTGACATGCTTAGAAAGGTAGAGAAGTCGCTTAACTTCAAGGGACCGAAACTCTTCTTGGCTCTCTCTCCATGCCCTACGGGCTGGGGCGCGGAAACCTCAGAATCCGTGAAATTGGCTAGGCTTGCCGTCGAAACTGGGATATGGCCGCTGAAGGAGGCCGTTTATGGTGAGGTTACACATACATACATTCCGCTAAAAAGAAGACCGGTTGAGGATTACCTAAAGGTTCAGAGAAGGTTTGCTCACCTGTTCAAGCCGGTAAAGAATGAGAGTGTTATCGCTGAGATACAAAAGCAAGTTGATGAATACTGGAGTAAGGTAGAACGCTAAATTTAGTTCACCCATTTTTTATGTTATGCATGGCCCTAAGGTCCTTCTCGAATATCTTGAGCTTTCTCGGTATCTCGCATTCTATCGAGTCCTTCAAAGAAAGACCCAAGCTCTTCTTTTTTGCCCAGACGCTAGAGTTAAACTCGATGAGGGGTTCGGTAAACTTCTTGTATGCGGTGGACCATATAGCCTTCGGGAACGTTTCCAAATGTATGCTACGTTTGCCGTACAGTTGTCTCCATAGCGCATCCGTTATGAAAGGTACTATGGGTGCCAAAAGCAGAAGCACATTCTTGAGCACCATATGCAACGTAAACCAAGCAGCCCTTTGCTCGCTCTTCGTGAACCCTACCCCGTAAGCCCTAGTCTTAACGAGCTCTACGTAATGGTCGGCGAACACATTCCAAACAAAGTCCCTAATCAACCTAGCAGGATAGAAGAAGTTGAAGTCTTTGTAATGCTTTAAGGACTCGCGTATTAGGGCCGAAAGCTCCGCAAGTATCCATCTGTCCGTCGGCATTAGCTTCGCCCTTCTCGGTATTGGGAAGGAGGATACGAATCTTGACAAGTTCCAGAGCTTCGTCAAGAACTTCGTGGCACTCGCAATCCTTGCCTCAGATATTCTAAAGTCGTAACCTAAGCTGGCTTCCTGCGCGTTCCAGAACCTGAACGCGTCGGCGCCATACTTCTCCAGTATAGGAACGGGGTCTATGACGTTACCCTTGCTTTTACTCATCTTCTCTCCCTTCTCGTCAAGACCTAATCCAGATATCCAGACGTGCTTGAAGGGCTCCTTCCCTGTGAGCTGATAGCATCTAAGGAGGGTGTAGTAAAGCCAAGTCCTGACTATGTCCTTGCCTTGTGGTCTGATGCTAGCGGGATAGAGGGCCTTATGGAATTTTTCATCGCTACCGTACTTTGTGATGAAAAGCGGTGAGATGCTTGAGTCCATCCATGTATCAAAGGTCCTCTCCTCGCCGATGAATTCCGTACATCCGCACTTCTCACATGCTTCAAAGGGAGGAGGCTCACACCACGGCCTGTAGTACTTGTTTGGTGGTGGTACAAGAGGTGCACCGCAACATTTACAATACCAGATCGGTATCTCGGTAGCGTAGTACCTGCGTCTCGAGATAGGGTAGTCTATCTTAAGGGAGTTTATCCAGTCCAGCAGGAGCTGTCTGTGCATCTCCGGATGGAACTTCATCTTCCTTGCTAACCTATCCAAGTCCTTCACGGCATAAAGCTGCTTGAGATAATACTCCTTCATCGGGATTATTTCTATCGGTGTCTTGCTCCTTTCACAGATTGGAGTCCTATGGATTATATCCTCAACTTTTACGAGAAGCCCCTCGCGCTCCATGTCCTCGATGATCTTCTTCCTTGCATCCTCGACCTTGAGACCTGCATACCTACCCGCCCTTTCCGTCATCCTTCCATCTTCGCCTATTGCCACAACCTCCTCCAAGCTAAGCTCCCTGAATAGCTGGACATCCGTGTAGTCACCGTAGCTGCAGACCATCATAACGCCAGTACCGAACTCAGGCTTGGCTGCCGGGTGCGGTATTATTGGCACTTCTGTTGAGTAAATTGGGACTATTGCATGCAATCCATGAACATGGATGTATCTATCGTCGTTTGGGTTCACGATAATGGCCTTACAGGAGCACAGGAGTTCTGGTCTTGTTGACGCTACGACCAAGTCCTCACCTGTTTCTTTGACCTTGAACTTCATGTAAACAAGCTTCGTTGGAAGCTCCTCATACTCGACCTCGGCGTCGGCTATCGTCGTTCCGCACTCCCAGCAGTAGTTGTTCGGTCTTGTTGCTTCATAGATAAGGCCCTCGTTCCAAAGCTTGATGAAGGTCTTCTGGGTTAGGGCTCTATACTCCGGAGAATCGGTCCTATAGTAATTCTTGAAGTCGGCGCTTAAGCCCATCCTCCGCATTATGGACAGCATTTCCGCCTCCAATTCGTCGAGAGCTTTACTACAGAGCTCGATGAACTCTTTTCTTGGCACCGACCTCATAGAGATCTTGTGCGTTCTCTCGACGTAAAGCTCGACGGGTATGCCATTCCTATCGATACCTATGGGGAATAGTACCTCATAACCTAACATCCTAGCAGTCCTTGCTATCATATCGATCTGAGAGTACTGGGCTGCCGCTCCTATGTGCCATGGTCTTCCTGAGGGGTACGGTGGTGGTGTGTCTATAACGAATTTTTTCTTCTTGCTTCTTATGTTAAACGTGTAGAGGTTTTCCGATTCCCAAAGCTCAAGCATCTTCTTTTCAATTGATGGGTCCCACACTTTTTCCTGTATTTTCGGTACCAGCTCCATACGCCAGTTAACCCTTTAGGTGTTCGATAAAGCCTTTGCTTAAGCTTTCTTATATTGTCTGGGCGACTGTCCCCATTAAGTCGTAGTTTAGGGATTAAGGTTTAACTCATTCGATGCCAAGCATCTTCCTAGCTTCTTCACTCATCATTCCCGGATTCCACGGCGGATCAAATACTAGGTCCACGTCAACTCTCTGTACGCCTTTCACATTGCGCATTATGGTCTCCTTTACTTGCTCCACAAGAAAATATCCTATTGGACAACCTGGAGCCGTAAGGGTCATCTTAACGTACACGCTGGCATCGTCCCTTACCTGAACGTCATAGATAAGCCCCAAGTCCACTATGTTTATCGGAATCTCTGGATCATAACAATTCTTGAGAGCCTCGATGACTTGCTTCACGGTGGGCACATCCTTTTGCAAAAACCATCCCTCGAAATTAACTTTAACTATTGCTCTATATAAGGACTTAATACGTGCGCTAATTTTTTATACAGTGAGTGCCACACTAAAGGGGTGTCCGGCTTGAGCCTTTCAGGTAAAAAGGTCGCAATACTTGCTGGCCCTGATTATGAGGACCTAGAACTACACTACCCGTTGCTCAGGTTCAAGGAGGAAGGCGCTGAAGTGAAGGTTGTGGCACCGACGAGGGATGTGTACAGAGGCAAGCACGGTCTGTCGATAGTTCCGGACCTAACGATAGATGAAGCCCTTACCATGGACTTCGACATAGTCATAATTCCCGGCGGCTGGGCTCCCGATAGGCTGAGGAGGGATAGTAGGGTTGTGGAGTTTGTCAAGAAGCATGGGCAGAAGGGGGCGATAATAGGCGCCATATGCCATGGACCACAGCTTCTAATATCTGCTAAGCTACTAAACGGAAAGAAAGCGACCTGTGTTAGCGGAATTAAGGATGATGTAATAAATGCCGGCGCTATATTTATAGACGCTCCGGTAGTCGTGGACGGCAACATAATAACGTCCAGAGTTCCTGATGACCTCCCAAGCTTCTGCAAGGCAATAATAGCAGAGGTCACTAAGCTTGGGGGGAAGTAGCACATGTTTGTGATCGAAGAGAGGTACGACCTCGGAAGGCTTGTGACCTTCGTCCCGAATAAGAACATACCCGTCCATAACTGGTTTTTTCTTTAAAGAAGGTTTCTCGAGAGACTTCGTCTGGTTGATGCTTAAGGAGTTCAACTTAGGTAGAGGAAGTTGGGTACTTGACCCGTTTCTCGGCTCAGGCACGACGACGCTTGCTTGTATGGAGGTGGGCGTAAACTCCTGCGGTGTCGATTCGTCACCCTTAGCTGTTTTTGTATCACAAACTAAGACCACTAGATACGACGCAGATTTGCTGGAAAAGGTAGCGGATTCATTATTTTCGATTCCTTACTCCAAACCTTCGCTGGACGGTCTTGATCCGCTCGTAAAGAAGGCCTTCAGCAGACCAGTCCTTGAGGATGTTATTTTCTTCAGGGACAGGATTGCCGAACTGGAGGACAACGTCAAGGGCTTTTTCATGCTAGCTCTTATGAGGAGTGCCATGAAAGCTTCTTACGCTTACAAGGACGGTGGTGTGATAAAGATAGTGAAGAAGCCGACACCACCCTTTAGGAAATTCTTCAAGAGAATTGTTAAGAAGATGATCAAAGATGTTAGGTCGATAAAGCTCGAGGATTGCGAAGTTAAGATAATGCTCGGCGATGCGAGAATGCTCCAACTACCCGACGAGACGTTCGACGCAATAATAACATCGCCACCATACCTGAATAAGATAGAATATACGACGGTCTATAGGATAGAATACGAGCTCTTCCTTCCCGGTGTTAAGGTGGATGCGGTTCGCTCTTACTTGGGTCTGAACCCGAAAAACGTTGAAGACCCGTTTCCCGAAATGGACCTACCAATAATCGCGAAAGCCTACTTCTCAGATATGAAAAAGGCCCTCTCGGAGATGTTCAGGGTTCTAAAGCCAAAAGGCAAAGTAGCCCTAGTAGTCGCAGGCGGAGTCTTTCCTGATAGGGTCGTTGAGTCCGATATATTGATTGCAAGACTGGCCGAGAGCGTAGGCTTTAACGTTGAAAAGATACGCATAGTAAATAGAAGGGTTGCAACGACGAGAAGGGTTATAAAGATCGGCGAGGCGAAGGAGAGCATAGTCTACATGGAAAAACCATAACTCTCAACCCTTTATTTAACAAAGCCTCACACCACGAAACTCGGTATGGAAGAATGTAGCAAGGATAAATACATGTTTTTGAAGGTCAAATAGGGTGCTCAACATGGGTAGCTACGATGTCATAGTTGTTGGTGCTGGACCGGCCGGCGTCTCTGCGGCGAAGGCGGCAGCTCTGGGCGATGCTAAGACCCTTTTGTTGGAGAAGTGTCCGACGATTATGGCAAACAAACCATGCGGCGAAGCAGTAAGTCAAACAACTTTTAAAACAGCCGGTGTGGAGCCGAAGCCCAGCATAGTCCTCAACAAGGCATACGCAAGGGTTTATGCACCAAACATGAAGTTCGTGGAGATAAAGGACGTAGGATTTTTGATAAACAAATCGCTCTTCATACAGGAGATAGCTGCTCAAGCCGCTGAGGCTGGTGCTGACATACACGTGAGGGAAGAGGTCATATCGGTTTGGAGGGATGGGAACATTATGAGGGTCAAGACGAATCATGATGAGTACTCGGCAAATGTCGTCATAGGTGCCGATGGATACCATTCAACAGTGGCAAGGTCTCTTGGCATAAATGAACGTTCGGAGCCCATACCGACCATTCAGTACGTGATGGTAAACTGCAAGCTTGAATATACAGATGTCGTAAGGTTCTTCCTCGGTAACGAGATAGCGCCAGGCGGATACGCATGGATATTCCCCAAAAGCGAGAAGATCGCAGAGGTCGGCATAGGCGTGAGGGGTGCTCCAGCAAAACTCTACCTCGACAAGTTTGTCAAGATGTTCGATAAGGAGCTGGGGAATGCCAAGATAATCGACTACAGAGGTGCTCCCGTACCAATCGGTGGAATGATAAAAGAGTGCGTACTAGATGGCGCTATGCTCATAGGAGATGCTGCTGGAATGGTCATACCCTTGACCGGTGCAGGTATACATTCATCGGTAGCGGCAGGTTTAGTAGCAGGCGAGGTTGCCTCGAAGGCATGTCATGAAGGTGACACGTCGAAGAGGAGACTTTCAGAATTCTACGAGAAATACGAGCCATGGATAACGAGAATAAATAAGAGCCTAAAGGTTATGCGCGCATTGGAAAAGATGACGGATGACGACTTGAATCTTCTTCAGACGTTACTCGATGCATCGGACATACTCGACTTGGCAAACGGACTTGACGTTAAGAGGGTTGCTATGAAGTTGCTAACCCATCCAATCTTTGCGATAAAGCTTGCGAAGGCGCTTCTTTGAAGGTTCGGGTGTCATTCATGGACTGGGAACGTTTCAACCTAAAAGGTACTAGGAGAGTTGCAGTCGTGGGTATAGGCGGCGGTGGTGATGTGCTGGGAACGATACCAACAAGAAACTCTTTAAGGAGAGATAAGTTCGAAGTATTGATAGGCTCAGCCTTATGGGAAAGGTTCATCGTAGACCCAAAGCCCGGCCCGAGGTCCTTGGACGAGCTAGATAACATAGAAGAAGTTTTAAGCGAAACAGTATGCTTAGCTGGAGGTCAAACCAGAATAAGAGGCGGAGCTGTACCACAGGCATGCAGATTATCCGCAAAGTTAGGTGAGAAGGTTCTGCTTTTAGATTTAACTAAGGGAGCCAAAGGCCTTGCGGGCGGCATTCGTGAAATGGCTGATAAACTTGGTATAGGCTTCATCGTCGGAATCGATGTCGGAGGGGATGTTTTAGCCACTGGAAAGGAGGAAGGTCTCAAATCCCCTCTATGCGATTCCTTAGTACTCGCAGCCTTGGTTAACTCTGGTGTCAAGAGCATAGTGGGCGTAGTGGGGTTGGGATGTGACGGTGAGCTTAAGCCGCAAGAGCTGGAGTCGAGATTGTCCGAAATAGCCTCGATGGGTGGTTTACTCGGTGCGTTGGGCATGACGCAAGATGACGTGAAGCTTATGGAGTTCCTGTCAGAGGGGTTGAATACTGAGGCAAGTAAGCTCGCCGTCATGGCAGCTAAGGGCGTGAGGGGTAATGTACCGATAAGGGAGGGGACAAGGGTTGCGCAAGTATCTATCTTTTCAAGCATAACGTTTTTTCTCGACGCTCGAATACTTTACGAAGCAAGCGAGTTAGCAAAGGTTGTGGCAAACTCGGAGACGGTAGACGAAGCAAATGAGGCCATGCATGGTTTGGGAATAGAAACGGAGCTGGACTTCGAGAGAGCTGTCGAGAGGCTTGGTGTCACATCTTACAGAGATTATGTTCTAAGAATGAAGGGATGAATGAATTAGCCAATTCTTTGGCTCTGTTAAAGAGCTTATATTTCGATAAACGTATAAGGCCGATTATCCTTAGCCCAACTGGTTTCTCGAGAAATAGCGCGTAGAAGTCCTTTTCAGAGGTTGCTAAAAGCTCGTCCCTCACGTGCTCTTCATAGACCCTAAGAGTCAACGTGCGGCCATCGTCCCTTTTGAGTACCAGCTCTCCAGTTTGAGCATCAAAGCTTAAGATGCTTACCGGTACTGGTTGTATGGAAGACTCGTATTCATTTGGCGACATGTTGTCCACGACTAACTTTACTTTATCTTCTTGCTGAACGCTCGATACCTCTACATTTACGGCAGAGCCGTACCAGATCCAATCCAATAATTCTTCTCTGTTCTGGATCAGAACGTTAGGGAGACCCGTCACCACTAGCTTAATGGTGTATAGAAATTTGCCCCACTTTATATTCGGCGCAATATCCACAACATAGCCCAACATCTTGCCAAGATTCTTACGCTCCACCTTCAATGCTTCTAGACCCTTCTTCCCCTTCTTCCGCCTTTCTTTCTTATGCTATCGTGGGGAAGAGGCGTGACGTCCTCTATCCTACCGATCTGGACGCCGGATCTGGCTATAGCCCTAATTGCGGCTTGAGCGCCCGGGCCTGGTGTCCTCGCCTTCACACCACCAGGAGCCCTAACCCTAATGTGGACGGCGGATATACCTTTCTGCTTCGCAATCTCCATAACGTAGTTAGCCGCCCTTGTGGCAGCATATGGTGTTGGCTCAAGCCTTCCGGCATCAACGAACATTCCACCAGAAGCTCTGGCGATCGTCTCGGCACCGCTCAAGTCCGTTACATGAACTATGATGTTGTTGTAGCTAGAGTAGATGTGGACAATTCCCCATAGAGGTTTCTTTTGACTTTGCTTCTGCTCAACTTGTTGTTTAGTCTCGCTCATTGCCGTTGATTCAGCAACCTGATGGGAAATATTTAAGGCTTCAAGCTAGTGCATCGTTATTTGAATGAAGGAAGCCTTATGCCTCTCTGTCCCTGATATTTCCCCCTATAGGGTTTCTCCACGGGCGATGTTAGCTTAGCAAAGACAACGTGTATGAACCTGTCATTCTCATAAAGCTTGACCGGAAAATCTCCGCCAACGAGCTCTATCGTCAACTGCCCCTCGAAGTTGGCGTCTATTATCGTCGGCGGTATGCTCAAACCCACCCTTGCATAGCTACTCCTGAGGTTGACGAAGCCCATTAGGTCGATCGGAAGCTTGATGTACTCCTTTGTGTGGAGAAGTACGTGCTCCCTGGGGTTTATTATAAAACTGCTGCCGCTTTCAATTGTGTAGAAATCCTCGACGTTATCGTTTCTAGTGTCAAGGGGTCTCCCGATGTTCTTCATCCTAGCTATAGTCCCACCAATTCTAAGATCTACACCGTTTTCCCTGACGGTGCTTTCCTCGAAAGGCTCTATTAACAACCTTCCACTCCTGATGTAGTTCAACAGATCCAAGTCGCTTAGTATAGCCAAGCAACTTCCCCCGGTCGGGTTTTCTAAGCATCTCTTTTTAAACGTTTGTTACCTAACTGCTGTTCTATTGCTCAAGCAGCTAGTCTGTCCCATAAATAAATTTTATAAACGTCAATTTGTATAAAGTTCTTTATGGCGTACGAAGCTTCTGAGATAATAAAAATTAAAGAATACAAGAGGCCTGACATGAGAGGGGGCATCGTAATAGACGGTTTTCCATCTTCAAGCCTAGTTACTTCACTTGTGGCCAGCTATCTCGTGGCGCATCTGAAAATGGACCAAGTGGCTTTCCTAGAATCCGCCCATTTCCCTCCCGTCGCCTTTGTTTATGGAGGCAAGCCAAGGTATCCTGCGAGAGTGTATGTTGAGGAGGAGTTAAAGTTAGCGACATTCTTATCGGAATTTAACTTGCCGCTCTGGCTTTCAAGAGCTGCAGCCAACATGATCATAGAATGGTCCTTAAGGAATGGCTGTGACATGATAGTCTCAACGTTGAGTGTTCCCAAAGAATCCGGTGAGGCGAAGATTTACGGTATCGGCAGCACGGCAAAGGCGAGGGAGATGTTATCTAATGCTGGTATAGAACAGCTAGCTATAGGTGTCGTTCCGGGCGTCCCCGGAGTCCTGCTTTGCGAAGGAAGATGGAACAACTTCGATGTCGTGGTGCTTTTAGCAGAGGTGACAGAAGATACGCCGCTTTTTGCCGCAGCTGCAATGTTGTTAGAAACCTTAACGAAGCTTGTTCCTAGGATAAAGATAGACCTAGAGCCACTCTACCGAGAGGCAAAGGTTATGCAAGACAGACTACGGTCGTTAAGAGATGTTGCAGAAGCAGCTGAAAGAAAGCCGATGTATGCCTGATTAAATCTCGTAACTCTCAAGGTCCTTTGGCACAATGACGTTCCCGCTGAAGGTTTCGTTCAGTAGCATCTTAAGCTCATCCTCCCTTCCTTCCCACGCTGGGTAAAGGTGGATGGGTATCAGAAGTCTCGGCCTCGTCTTAGCAGCCACCTCAGCTAGCCCCTTTTCTGAGGTATGAAGTCCTAAGAGCTGCTCCTCAGGAAACGAGCATTCATGTATCAGAACGTCCGCATTCTTCGCAAGCTCTATCAGGTTTTCGTCTGGAATTGTATCCCCGGAGTAAACTACGCTCTTACCCTCGGCCTCGATCTTGTACGCCACACCGTTATAATGCTTAACCGGTGCACACGTTACGCGCCATTTACTTCCTTCTTCCACAAGACCCTTCGTTACCTCCTTTAACTCAAGATACCTCAAACATGACAAGCTTTCCGAGATATACCTGAACTGAGGTATTTTCTCGAAAAGATGACTTACTAAAGCATTAAGACCTGGCGGGCCGTAAACCTTAAGAAGTAAAGGGTTAAGGGAGGGGCCACCGTATCGGTCGAAGGCCCTAAGCTTCACTATGGCCAGAAGGTCGAGCATATGGTCTATATGATAATGGCTCAAGAATATCCTTGATATGGTGTTCGGATCCACATTGCTTCTCCTGAGCTTTTCTAAGGTCCCAGGACCGCAGTCCAAGAGAAACCTCTCGTTTCCTATTTCGACGAGTATCGCCGAAGAAAATCTGTTGGGTGTCGGTATTATTGAGCCCGTACCGAGAAAAGTGAGCCTCATACCTGTTTAGCTCCTCGCCATGTAAATTATATGCGGCAGCTCGTCGGCGAGAAGTTCGAGAGCAGTTTTAGCAGCGTCGGGCGAGCCCGGTATGCAGACGACTAGCTTCTCCCTTGCTATGCCAGCTATAGCCCTCGAGAGTATTGCAGCAGAGCCCACTCTTTGGTAACTTAACATCCGGAAAATTTCAGCGAACCCATCTAGCCTCTTTTCTAAGTAGGGCTCCACGGCCTCTATCGTAAGGTCGGTCTTTGTTATGCCCGTTCCGCCACAAAACAATATCGCATCGACATCGTTCCTGTTCAGCAAAGCGAGCAGTACCGACCTTATTTGTCCTATATCATCCCTAATAAGTTCGCGACACACTACGTCGTAGCCCTTGGCAAGCATGCCGTTCGCTAAGATGTCACCAGATTCATCGGTATAATCCTCACCCCTCATCTTCTGCTCGTATCTGGAAGTACTTACGGTTACTATAGCCATGTTGACCTTTTTTGGTGCCCTTCTCCTATGAAGTTCATGGGACGTCAACGCGCTGCTTCACCTTACTGATAACCCTGATGTTCGATATCTCTGTGACAGGATACTGTCCGTTTTCATCCTTCTCATACGCTTTAACTACGTCCCAAATATTAAGAAGTGCGACCGTTAGAGCGGTAAGTGCCTCCATCTCCACACCGGTTTTTTCCGTAGCAACAACCTTTGCTGTTGCCTCCACCGCCGAGTCGGTAAGTCTCAATTCTAGCTCAACATGTTCCAACTTGAGTTGATGACATAATGGCATGAGTAGGGGCGTGAGTTTGGCCGCTTGTATCCCAGCGAGCCTTGCTACTTGTAGCGGGTCGCCTTTCTCCACTTCACCTTTCCTTATACGTTCAACGGTCTCGGGCCTAAGCTTTATGCGGCCTGCTGCTATTGCAACCCTTTTCTCGGGAACTTTATCTGAAATATCGACCTGTCTTATTTCCATAGCCAATCATCCATTTGTTATGCTTAGAGCTAAATAAGTACATACTTCATAGGACCCTATTGATTCTATGTGTTTATGGAGTTTGGAGTCAAACTTCTCGTACAAATTGTTAGGCACCCATTCCTCCGGCACCGTTTCCGTTATAAAGCGCTTTTAGTCAAAGCAGCAGTAAATCATCTTTTTTTCTTTATAAGACAAACTTCATTCTAAAAGATTCAGCAAAAAATGCAGAATGCAGCATAATTCTATGAATTTTTTGCCTATAAACAACGGTTAAAGAGAAACCGCATATCACTTATGAGCATAGCAGGGTGATCGTTCTTGAAAATGGTTGAGGTACCAAGCATACCTGAACCGCAGAAGGTTACTCTGGATGCAAAAACTTCCGCCTTAATAATCGTGGA
>CAZZKR010000009.1:0-2975 GCA_964655015.1 uncultured Nitrososphaeria archaeon | reverse complement strand
GCACTCCCATACCGTTATCGTGGTATACATCGCTCGAGCAGCTCAGGCAATACCTCTACGGAAAAACGGAAATCACATATGAAGAAATGCTCAGGTCTAGCGCTAGTGCGCTTCAGGCGCAAATAGATTTTCTGAAATATTATATACCGAGAATTCAAGGGACTTTGGCTGAATACCGCATACCGCGTCTCCGCGAGGAATTGGAAAAATTAGAGCGAGCGTTAAGCGAAGTTCTCAGAAGAGAAGAGGCAGAGTATAGAAGGCGAGAGGCAGAGCGGCAATACACGCGTCAGCTCGAGGAGTGGATTGAGAAAAAAGAGTGGATAAAAGCGATAGGCATACCGCCCGCTACAGAACTACCAACAACGCCAAGTGGTTGGATGGAATTAGCCAAGAAATACTCGGGCATCCAACCTCCCACTGTAATTATTGAGAATCTTGAGGTAAAGACCGATGACCCAAAGAAATTCCTCGATGAATTAACAAAAATCGCATCTATGCGGGGTGAAGCTCCTGCATGAGCTTTCCCGCGCTTTCGTTAAGAATTAAGAAAGCAGACGGGTCATGGCAAGATGTTTCGTTAAAAACTGCAAAGCCTGAGCTTATTTTAAAATGGGGAAGAGAAGCTGAAGAACTAAGCTTTTTGCTGAGCGTCGAGGGGGATGAGTCGCTCATACCACTTTTTCAGACCGGAAGGGATGTGGAACTTTACATCGATAACATTCTGAAATTCGCAGGATTCATAACCGAATACAAGCCGAGTGTCGAACTAAGAGCCAGAAAGATTGCGTGCAAAGCCGTAAGCTATCTCATGCTGCTGGACAAGGTCGAGGTAAACGAGCAGTATCCGCCTACTGAAGTTTCTGAAATCGTCAAAAGTATTGCCGAGAGTGCTGGGCTTTCAACGACAGGCATCGAGCCGACGGGCTTGATTCTTTCACCGAATTTTAAGCACCAGAGCGGCCTTAGGGCATGCTTGGAATTGGCGGAGAAGGCAGGCTGCATTATCAGAACGACGGCCGAAAAAGTTTTGGTATTCAAGCCCCGAGGTTTCGGTAATAACATTTTAGCAAACCCATCGTTTGAAAGCGATGCAGGCTGGACGCTAAAGCAGTATGTCGGCTCTCCGTCAGTCGCCTACGATACTTATGATGCACGTTCAGGCAGTAGATGCGTAAAGGTTGATTGTGTTAATGCGAGCGATGAGGGCGGAGTTGAGCAGACGATAGATATCGAGGCTGGAAAGCGTTACAGGTTTTCGGCATGGATGAAAGGAACGAATACGGGGAAGCTCGTGATTACGTGGCTTACCTCAGGAGGCTCCGAGATTTCGACGGATTCGCAAACTCTGGCGCTAACGCCCGAATATAGGGAAATTGTCGTTAATGCTGTCGCACCATCGAATGCTGCTCAGGTAAAAGTTTCAGCTAGATGCGTTGGTCAAGGTATCGGGCGGATTGATGATGTGTATGCCGTAAAGGTTCATGAGCTGCTCGATACAAAAAACGTCATCAAGGCATCGAAGAGCGAGAAGGATTACCTTAGGCGCAACAAAATCATAGTTGTCGGTGGATGGGATGAGAACGGCCAAAGGATTGAGGCGGTTGCGCAAGAGGGCGATGGCGATAGGCCGCTCACGATTTACGACCTGACGATAACGAATGCTCAGGATGCCGAAAGAATTGCAAAACAAAAACTTCAGCAGCTTAAGGTTACACCTATCATCCTCGATATCATTGCCGAAGGAAATGCTGAATTCGAGGCGGGTGATTATGCATACGTTAAAATTGAATGGCTAGGAGTTGATGGTTATTATCTTATCGAGAGCGTTGAACATGATTTTTCGGGCAGAGTTTTCCTGAGCAGGCTGTCGCTCGTGAACCCCGAGTATGTTCACAAGGATTACCTCGAAAGCTTGGCCGACACGCTCAGCAAGACCGCGAGAATCGAACCACCTACGCCGTCTGCTGAAAAAGAAAGAGCGCCCACATCGATAACGGTTTACAGGCTCATAAATTATCCGCCTCTTGAGCTGGAGAATGCACAAAACGTTACGCTAGACTCTGACGGTTATGCCACGTTACCCCCTGATGCTACATTCGGCAGTTTTGAAGTGTCGTGCACGCCTGCGGCCATGCTGTTCAGGCGATGGCTCAGAGTAGGGGCTGATTTTGATAAACGTGAGGGAAATGTAGACATATTTGCGTTGTCTTTTGACGGTGTGGATGATAGAATCATAATACCTCACAACGATTTGTTGAACATTCAGCCCGGCAACAAAATAACGATAATCATGAGGCTTAAGCCGCTCGGCTGGCAATCAGGATACTCATCAGGTGTGGTGATAGATAAGAGGATTGAAAGGACGGCAAATTACAACTGGGAATTCGATGCATTAGGTATGCGAATGAGAATTCATGCGAATAATAAACTCTATAGCATAAACGTCCCGCATAGCCTCGGCGAATTAAACGAATACACGATGGTGCTCGACGGCTCAGTCCTGAAAGGCTACAAGAATGGAGTCCTAGCGGCATCGATGACGGACGTCCCGGAATCGAGTGGAAACACCACAAACCTAAGGATAGGATGCTCAATATGGGGGGCTCCTTATGCATACATGATTCTATACAACGTATTAATTTATAACCGCGCTCTAACCGATGCCGAAATCAAGTGGAATTATGAGCACCCATATATGCCAATCAAAGATGGCCTCGTTTTATGGCTCAAGTTTAATGAAAGCTCCAAGGGCATAGCCTATGATTATTCAGGCTACAACAATCATGGCACAATTTATGGTGCTACATTAACAAAAGTAGGGGATGTATGGTTAAAGCGAGTCTCTGATGGCTATATTGAGCCAATAACAATAGACCCCCCGGGCACTTACGAAATACCATATCTGCCCGATGCTCGCGGTCTTTGGACTGAGGACAGCTCAGAATGGGATGCCGAAAACGCAACCCTGAGCG
>CAZZKR010000008.1:0-3226 GCA_964655015.1 uncultured Nitrososphaeria archaeon | reverse complement strand
GCCCCGAGGCTAACGCCGCCACCTCGTCTATCCTATGGACGAGCTTCTCCAATCTCTCTATTCTTTCCAGCACCCGCATCATGCCCTCATGCTCTACGGGAACCTTTTCCCCATCTTTTCTCTCATCATCCTTTACGTGTTTTATGATGGGCGGCAGCTCTTCTATCCCGTGAGGTCCGTACAGCAGGAGGCCTATGCCGTGCAGCCTGATGACCATGAGCTCGTCCGTAGAGGCCATGCTCTTAGGAACAAGCACGTACGCTCTCTCGCCCTTGGCCGCCCGAAATGCTGACTGCAACGCGGCGGAAATCAGCTCCAGCCTGCCGTCCGTCTCGTCTAGCACCCTGACGACGCATGCGGAACCATTTCCGACAAACCTCAGCACGCCATCCTTCTCGCTGCTGCCCTCAAACCTAAGGCCTTGCCTTGACATGTGCTTAATGACGTCCCTTTCGAGTACGTCCCTCGGTACCAAAATCCGTCGAGTTTCAAAGGGGGGCTTTTCGTTAAAAGGTTATTTGCGCATGGCATCGGGAGGGTTTGCCGAAAGTGAAAGTGGGTTTCAACCGGATGTAGCCGAAACTAGCTCCTCGACGATGCGCCTCAGTGTGTTCGGCCCTCTAAACAGCATGGCGGTCATTATCTGAACAGTGTTCGCGCCAGCCCTTAACGCCTCCAGCGCATCCATGCCCGTCATTATGCCGCCGACCGCGTTTATCTCTATCCCCTCACCCAGCTCCCTCCTGATTCTGCTCACGGTCTTCAGCATAATCGGCTTCAGGGGTCTGCCGCTCAAGCCGCCCCTTCCGAGCGCGAGCTCTGGTGCATCGACCAAGAGAGTGTTAACAGCTGTTACACCATCCATCCCGCAGTCCATCCATACGTTCAGTAGCTTGCACACATCGTCCATCTCCTCGGACGTCACCGGCGGCGGAATCTTGATGTATACGGGCTTCGATTTGACCTCCCTTAACCTCTCGGCAAGCTCGCGTATATTCTTAGGCTCCTTCATGCATCTACTCGCTTCATGGGTGGGACACGATATGTTGACCTCGACGGCATCGACAACTTTCTGCACTATGGTAAAGCATTCGACGAATTCGCTTATCGTATCGCCCGTTATGCTGGCGACAACCTTGCAACCCTCAACCCTCTTGAAGTTCTTCACGAATTCCATCACGCCAGGATTCGGAAGGCCCATGGCGTTCACGACAGCCTGCTCTGAATCCCTGTAAGCTATCCTCGGCTTGGGATGGCCCTTCCTCGGTTTTAGCGTAAAGCTGCCTACCACTACGTAACCGAAGCCGAGCTTGGACAGAGCTCCGACGTACTTTCCGCTCTTATCGTAGCCTGCTGCAAGGCCTATCGGGCTCCTCAGCCTTCCCATCCTCGTCTCGACCTCTAAGCTCTTTGGTGGCTCAAACTTCAGCGGCAGGTACTTCAGGAGCTCGAGCCAAGCGGTATGAAGGAGCTCTGGCCCTAGGACACGCGCCAAGAGCTTTACGGCAGGGTTTATCCTAAACGACAACTACCGCCCCCCGTACGACAAACTACAATATTATTCTTTGCGGGGTTTCGTCGGTCTTATCGTTGGCCAAGATACGTGCGTTCCTTATATAGAGGAATGAGAATTTTCTATAAGGGTCATTATTGTGGAAGTTTAGGGACGTAATATCGATACTAGACTACACTAGGGATGACCTTGAGCACCTCTTCTCCGTGACCGACAAGATACTCGAGCGCTCGCTGGACGTCGGAAAGCCGCTCGATGGAATGATAGTCGCTACGGCTTTCATAGAACCCAGCACTAGAACGAGGTTGAGTTTCGAGACGGCCGCCAAGAAGCTTGGTGCGGAGGTCATAAACCTTGAGCCCCATCTCTCGTCTATGGCTAAGGGCGAGAGTCTGACCGACACGTTGAGGATGTTGGATGATTACGCTAACCTCATAGTGATAAGGAGCCCGTACGAGGGCTCGGCAAAGCATGCGGCTGATGTCTGCGAGCATCCCGTGATAAACGGCGGCGATGGAACACAGCATCATCCTACGCAAGCGATGATAGACCTTTACACCATAAGGAAGTTAAAGGGCAGGATAGATGGGCTGGAGGTTGGCGTGGTTGGCGACCTGAAGTATGGAAGGGCTGCGGCATCCTTCATATACGGTCTCACGAAGTTTAACGTCAAGAGGATATGGCTGGTATCACCGGAGCCTCTTTCGCCAAGACCGGAGCTAATGGATAGGCTGAGGCGCATGAACGTAGATATTGTGAAGACTGAGAACTTGGAGAGCGCCGTTGAGAACGTTGACATACTCTACGTAACGAGGATACAGAAAGAGAGGTTTCCCGACCCCGCGGAGTATGAAAAACTCAGAGGTAGCTACGTGATAACGAGGAAGCTTCTATCAAGGGCGCGCGAGGACCTAAAGGTCTTACATCCGCTTCCGAGGGTTGATGAGCTCTCCAACGATGTGGATGATACGCCACACCAAGCATACTTCATCCAAGCTAAGCTTGGCGTCCCCGTGAGGATGGCCCTGATAGGTTTAGTTCTCGGAGTGTTTTAGGTGTCCTCCATGAACGACCAGGAAACTTTACGGGTGAGTAAGATAAAGAATGGAACGGTCATAGACCACATACCCGCAGGAAGGGCTTTAGCGGTCCTGAGGTTGCTAGGGATAACCGGAAGCGAGGGGCATGTCGTAACCGTAACGATGAACGTCAGGAGCGAGAAGCTCGGCAAAAAGGACCTCGTGAAGGTCGAGGACCTAGAACTCATGACCGAGCAGGTCAACAAGTTGACGCTGATAGCACCAAACGCCACGATAAACATAATACGGAATTATGAGGTTGTGGAGAAGAAGAAAGTCAAGCTGCCCGATAGGATAGTCGGCATTCTCAGGTGCACGAACCCAGGTTGCATAACGAGGCAGCCTATGGAGCACGTGAGTTCCAAGTTTATAGTAGTCTCGAAGAGTCCTCTGAGACTCGAGTGCGAATACTGCGGTAGATACCTCGAGGAGGAAGAAGTGCTGAAGCAACTGACGCAGTAGTGAAGGTCATGGCAGACCTGAGGATAGTCGGCAAGGCGGTCGTAGACGGCAGGCTCCTAGATGAGGTTACCGTCGAGATAGACGGTGAGCGAATATCCTCTGTGAGCGTCGGCGAGTTTGGCTCAGGTCCTAAGCTACTGCTTGGTAAAGGCCAATTACTACTGCCGTCTGC
>CAZZKR010000007.1:0-70525 GCA_964655015.1 uncultured Nitrososphaeria archaeon | reverse complement strand
CACTATACGCCATCCAACTACAATCTGACAAAATACCCCCAATACCAGACCTACTACGAATAACATGAAACCTATCGAGCCGGGACATTTATAAATTGAAATATTCAACTTAGTTACGTGCCAACTGAGTATCGGGGATGGGCCCGTGGCGTAGAATGGACAGCGCACCGGCCTTCTAAGTCGGGGGTCGCGGGTTCGAATCCCGCCGGGCCCGTTTTTCACCGATAAAAAAATACAAGGGCTAAAAAGTTATGTAGGATGTTGCGCGTAAATAGGCCTAAGCCCTCCACCACTCAAATGCCAAATATGTGACCTTTTTATTCAGTAGATCTGGGATCGCTATTACAAAGTGTTTCCTGACGGTCGTCGCCAGCCTACCCGCCCTTATCAGTTCTGCGGCCGAGAGTTCATCGTCCTCAAGCTTGACTTGCACTATGAATGGTGCATGATCTATCCCCGGGCCGTGCTTATATACTGCGAAATCGCTCCCGAATTTTATGCCTGGCGTGACAACGAAACCCCTGTCCCTTAGGTCCTTGTACACCAAATACTTTTCTTCGAACCGCTCATAATTCCTCTTTCCGTATTCTTTCAGTTCGTCCAGACTCATCAACGTATTGTTTTTCTTAACGCTGATGATTCCTTTCTCCACCAAATAAACTGCCTCTATTACGTCGAGAATGAGTGGTGCTTCGAAATCAAAGGTCTTGGGTTTGGGTATGCCGAGCGGCTTTCCATAATATCCTAACTTATAGAGTTCCCTCCCTTTCCTCACGTCCCAAACTATTATGTTATCTTGGACTAAGTCTGCGATTATTTTCTCTTGGTCGCTTAAAGTGTGTGTCAATTAGAACACCGTGAGTGAGAGTGTCCTTAATGTTTCAACGGATTCTTCAGCTTTGTCCGCTATGTCCTCAAGCAGAGACACTATTTCCCTTGTGAGAAACATGTGGCCCACCTTCATGTCGCTCTGAAGGATTACTAGGCTTAGGTTTCTGTATATGTCGTCAATCTCCCTTTCCGCGTTATCTATTTCTGCGACCTTTTTCATGAAAGTCTCTGAGTCGAATGCGACACTTAACAACGCCTCCCTTAATTTCCCGAGAATTGAATAAACCGCCTCACCCAACTGGAGCACCCCTTTAAAGATGTCTTTGTTTATCTTGAACTTCATTTTTACTAAGCTCACGAGTCTGTAAGCAATCCCTTCTGAGGTGTCGGCGATTTTATCAAGACTGTTCATCAACCTTATGAAGTCCTCCTTGCTCGTTAAGAGCGCCCCTATATTCGCAATGTCCTTTTCTATCATTCTCCTAATGTTCCGTTCCTCCTCGTCAAGTTTCAGGATCGCATCGTATTTGGCCTCTATGTCTTTAAGGGGGACTTCATTCATAACATCCTCTATCATTAAGAGGACTGACCTAAACATTTCCATAACCTTTCGGATCTGGTCTTGCAGCAACGAGAGCAACCTAGCACAATACTCTTCTTCCCTATCCCTTGGTAGAGTCATGTTGTTCACTTTTAAGTAACGAATATTATTATTTTAAACCTTTTCCTAATTTTGAGGGGGTTCAGTATCTTAACTTTTCCATGAGGTACCTCTTAAGGTCCTTGATGGCCACCCTTTCTTGATTCATCGTATCCCTATCCCTGACCGTAACGGTTTCGTCTTCCATCGTCTGATAATCTATAGTTACGCAAAACGGCGTGCCTATTTCGTCCTGTCTCCTATAACGTCTACCTATAGAACCACTATCGTCATAAACCGCATCGAAGTCCAACTTTAATGATTCATAGACCTCTTTCGCCTTTTTGTCCAAATCATCCTTGGTAACGAGCGGGAAGACTGCTACTTGAACCGGTGCCAACATGGGCGGAAGTTTTAAGACGGTCCTTTCACTTTCCTTCACGTAACTATGCTCCAATATGCAAAACAGACTTCTATCAACACCCATGGAAAGCTCGAATACGTGCGGTATGATTTTTTCTCCATCGTCGTAAACACTCAAATCCTGACCGCTAACTCTAGAGTGACCGGAGAGGTCATAGTCTGTTCTGTTGTTGCACGCAACCAGCTCTATCCATCCAATGCTTGTCAAGACCTCTACATCCCATGCTTCCTTCGCATAGAATGCTCTTTCCTCATCACTCAACTGTCTTAGCCTGAATCTTTCCATATCGATGCCAACGATTTGGTAAAAACGCTGTATGAGGGCAAGGTAATAGGCTACAAGCATACTAGATATAAGACCTGTTTCAACACTCTCCTTGCAAGATACTTTGATGATTTTATCCTCGTTCAAAGGTTTCAATCTTAGGATGAAGTTCTCGTATTCACGTGCCTTTGGAAAATCGTTCGCCTTCTTTGGGTTGAAAAAGACTTCGATCTCTGCTTGATAGAATTCTCTAAGCCTAATCAAAGTTTGTCTGGGCGATATTTCATTCCTAAAGCTCTTACCGTACTGCGCAATTGCAAACGGAAGCTTCTTTCTCATCGTTTTGTAAATCCTGAGGAAATCAACAAATATGCTTTGGCAAGTTTCCGGTCTAAGATAACATTCATCTCCTGATACGCCAACGTTTACTTTGAACATCATGTTAAACTTTGAAACCTTCTCAAGCGGACCTTTGCAATTTGGACAGACCACATTATGTTCTAAGATGAGCTTATCCATATCCTCCGTGGATAGCCTCTCGGGTACTGAAAACCCTAAGACTTCCTCAAGTAATTTATCAGCCCTGAAGATTGAATTGCATGATTTACACTTAGTTATTGGGTCAGTAAAGCTCTCAAGATGTCCAGACGCTACGAATACCCTCTTTGGCATTATCTGAGAACCATCTATCTCTATCATTTCATCTCTTCTGATTAGCTCTCTTCGCCAGACTTCTATGTACTTGTTTTTCATCGAGACTGCTAGCGGTCCGTATTCGTAGAAGCCTGCCGGTGCATCGCTATATATTTCAGACGAGGGGAAGAAGAAGTTTCGCTCAAGTGCCAGCCTGACTATCTCATTATACAACGAGGTTGTCGATTCCATACGCCTAGGAGTGGGTATATATAATAACCTAGTTAAAAAGATTTACCTAATTACGGGCTTCTTGCAGCTCGGACACACACCATTTAGCTTTACCCAAATGTCGATGCAACCTTTATGGAACAACGTCTGACAATTGCTACACATAACAGTGGTTTCTGGATCTAGCTCTTGGTAGCATATACCGCAAATTGCACCGGGAGGCACATCTGTTGCATGCACCAGTTCAGCTGCTTCTTCAACAACCGGCGGGACTGAAGTTTCAAGATAAGAAGGTCCGGCACGAGGTATTACTTCAATCCTGATGGGCGTGGTTATTATGGTGACGGCAGGAACAAACATTGCTATTGCCGAGAGATAGGACATGAACATTCCTACTTCCAAATGTCCCCTTACCTGTAACGCAGGTATTACTATAAAATGTGCATAGGCTGGCGATGCTATCGCAAGAAGAGCTCCGACAAGTGCGGTGGCTCCGACAAGCCACTTTGCTGTCATTATATTTGATGAGGTGGAAGATAGTAAAAGCGCAATTCCACAAACTATACCGCCAGCAATTGACATGTAAAGAGATTCGGCGATAACGTATCCCTGTAGAGGAGTTGTGGTTATCGTGTCCGATGTTATGGTGTACCATGACATGAGTAGCGTAAGGATATGGACTACACCAATTCCGGCCACGATTAACGCTAGTTTAAAAAACCGCCCCAACACCGCCTGGGATGAAACCTCCAAACCCATCACTCACTTTTATTTTTAGAGTTTATATTTATTAATATTTTTAGTTGTAATGAATGTAATGATTGACTTTGATCTTTCAATTGTGCCCTGTATACTTTTTATACGAGCTTTATACAAGACTTTGTGGGTTAAAATGGGTTTTCTTGGAGGAAAGTCTAGAGAGGAGATCTTCAACGAGTTTAGAAAAGAGTTAGAGGAGTTCAGGCTTCAACTCGAGGAGAAGGTGGATAATAGGATTAGTTCGCTTGAAAGAACACTTATTGAAGTTTCGGAAAATGTTAGAGCACTTGCAAAAGAAAGAACATTCCCGGAAGAGTTCTTAGCGAAAGCAAGCGAGGTGGCAATGAGTGCTGAGAACGTCGTTAAGGAGCTAAGAGTTATAAGGGAATACAAGGAATGGTTCGATTCCATCAAAGAGGGGCTTAGCGACATTTTAGAGTTGCTTTCCCGGGAAAGAGCGATGCTCAGGGAGGATGTAGAAAGGTTAATTAAAGAAAAGAGTGAACTTGAAACCCTCAAAAACGAATTGAAGAAGTGGAAGGCAGATCTTGATGAGAAGGAGTATAAACTCTCAAACTTTAACGCATATATTAAGGAGCTTGAAGAGAAGAAAAACAGAATAGAGGCGGAGCTTAAAGAACTATCCCAGCGTTACTTGACATCCTTAGAAGAAATGCTGCATAAGATCGACGAAGAGGTGAATAAGATAGACCGTATGTTCAAGCTAAAAGAAATAAGGCTTGAGAGGATTGCGAGAAAGGAAAGAGAACTTTCGGATGCTCTGATGAGAATAAAGGAACGCGAGGAGATGATGCGTGAGCTAGAAAATAAAGTGCGAGAGATGAACGAGGAGATCTCCAAGCTAGAGGCAAAGAAAACAGAGTTGTTAAATGATATAAACGAACTTACGGAGCGTAAAACGGCTCTAGAAAAATTGGTTGGAGAATTTAGAAAAGCGATACTTACTCCTTAATCTTTTTTGAGCGTTCTCTCTAAAGTCTCAATCAAACTGTTGAAGGCCTCTATGAGTGAATCTATATGCGCAAGTATCTGATCTTGGCCTTTCTCTAAAGCCGCCAGCCTACTTTCTAATCTGTTTAATAAATCGGTGCTGGGCATTTTATTTTCAAGTGATTGAACCTTACTTGAGATTTCTTCAGCTTCCTCATGAACTATGGAAATTGCTTCAGCTAATTTCTTGACCGTATTGAGCGATGCCACTTTTCCAGCAGGCGTATCAACATACTCAAGATCTATTACAAACTCTTCTTCCTCGCTCATAACACCATCTCCAGCACTGGTCTCTTACATATTGGACAGGCATTCCTTATACTTAACCAACTATCAAAACACACCTTGTGACCTATCGTTCCACAATGGGGGCATGTTGTTGTAGCAACACCCTCATTAATTTCGGAGGCGCAAATTGGGCACATTCTACTCACCGTTTTAGTTTTTGTCCAAATCCACCTGCCCACACAAACTTCATGCCCTACCACTATTTTCAATAAAGCTCACCTTTATGGCTATCGGTGTGTACCGCCTACTAGTATGAATATACAGTATGTCGTCGCTTTTAATGTTTATCTCTGACAACTTTTGATCGTCTTTTAATATCCATTTTTTATACTGGATTTCGGGGTCCGGGATGCTAAATAAAGCACTTACCTTCTCTTTTAAGTTCCATACATAGTCATCGAAATTGACCGTTATCTCGATTGGTTCTCCTTCCTGCATAGCATCGCCGCAGACAAAGCAATCCTCTCTTCTTTTTAAAGCGACTTTAGTTAACCTTTGTGATACGCCATCGTATACTATAAGATGCTTCGTTACCTTTCCGATACTTCCGCCATGTATTATTTTTAGCACCTCTAAAGATGCCACACCCGCTATAATTGATGCTCCTCCTTGAATCGCTGGCAACTTGGGCTTTAACAGATCCCTTAGTCTGATTATCTCCTCAGAAATTTTGCTATTCTCTTTTTGAAGTCTTTCTATTGGTGTGTATTTCAAGTCATAAATCGTTTTTATGCCCATGGAAAATAGCTCCTTAACAAGTTCGAAGGGTATCTCAATTTTGTTTTTCCTTAGGTCCTCGGCGAGGTCCTCTGGTTTACGCCTTTTGAGCGTACATTCGGCCAATTGTGTGTCTTTGGGAATTAAGGCGTCACCATGACATTCAAGGCACGCAGTTTCTCCTGGTATTACAACCTGTACATTTCCATATAGACCTTCGATCGCTGTGTCAACGAGTGGCTTCTTAAGTTCAACGGCAAGCGAGTTGAGCCATCTTCTCGTTGCCCAGTTATCTAGGCAAGAGCAAAACACGTCCACATCCTTTAGTATAAATTCATCAAACTTTCTTAAGTCCTCATAATAGGCATCAATCTTAACATAAGGGTTCATCTTCTGAAGCTTTTCTCTGGCAACTATGGCTTTTGGTAAGCCTATATCAGAATCATCAAACAACATTTGACGGTTAAGATTTGAGAGTTCTACCACGTCGTTGTCAACCAAGATCAGCCTACCAATTCCCGCAAGACAAAGGTTCTTTGCTAACTCGCAACCTGTTGCACCCACGCCCGCTATTAAAACTGTTGAGTTTGAGACCTTCCACTGGTCCCAACCACTGATTCTTATCTGCCTATCATATCTTTCCAGCAGATATGGCTCCATTTGCAGCTTGAAGGTTTATTTAAACAGTATAATAACGTTTAGTGCTGAAGCTTAAAAGAGACATGTTAAAACCATTGAAAGCACAAAATTTTAACTACATTCGCCACTTTAGCTTTTTATCAAAAACCTTTTCTGGAGTTGCATAGAGCTGTATGTAGTACTTAACCCTATTGAAAAAAACGTCGGGCTTATACTTCATTTCATAAGCTGCTATCGAGTTAAGTGGGTCATCCGGGTTCGGGTTGGCTAGTAGATTCTGGAGAGCCTCGATGACATTCACGAGATACAAACCAGGTCTCCAATCATCTTTAAAAATGGATTCGCATATTTTGGCAGGAACCTCATCTGTGAAATTAGGATGCCATATCCTTGTATGCCAAATAACATCTGGCGGCACGTACGGATACGCTCTTGGTATTTTTATCTCTACCTTAAAGTAGCCACCCTCATAATACCCGGAGCCCACTATTATGCCCATATAGTGTGTCAAGTCCCCGTCAATTATATCAAATAACGGAGGGTCACGCTCCTGCATCAACCTATATTCTACGGCTAACCTCTTATTCCATAGAGGTTCGGGTAATTCTGAATAAGTTTCCAGTGGCGTCACCCCCCACTGTTCTCGTTATGATGACCAATTTGTCGCCCTCCGATATACCTAATTCAGTAAGCGTTTCCGTTTCTTTAAGGGCTCTACCCTTGTAGGTTAGGTATGTAGTATCTGGCGGAAGTTTCTTAATCGCGCAAACCTTAGCCTTAATTGCCCCTATTGTTGCATTCGGCGATACCTCTAATTCTAGAGGGCTACCACCACCAACCGCAGGTATAACCTTAATTTTCATAAGTCTTTAACCCCCACTGGCACTCTATTTGTAATGTATTTAAGTATTAACTTTTTAAAAAGGTTAGGGGTTACGCATAAACAACGCCAGAAATTCCCGTATATGTTGGGCGCATTACGTCATATGTTATCTAACGAGTTTATCAGTTATTTTCAAACATTAATTAATATGGCTAAACACTAATATGCAGGTTCCATGAGGGCACGCATTTATCCTCTGGCTCTTGGTAAGATACTTTATCACTCTATTAGTAACATTAATCAAGAAGTTGCAGGGTTGATGGTAGGAAAAGTAGTATCGGACGTTGTTGAGGTCTGGGATGCTGTTACTGGTATCCAACAAAGCACGCCCGCATACGTTAAGCTCGAAGAGAGCGTTATGGCCTTAGTTGCTGAAGTCCTAATGGAAAACCTTCCGGACCTATACATAGTTGGTTGGTATCATTCACATCCGGGTTTAGACGTCTTTATGTCGCCCATCGATGTCGAGACGCAAAAAGCGTACCAAGCCATGTTTCCTAAGGCCATTGCGTTAGTTATAGACCCCCTACAATTTAGCGTCAGCTGGAAAGTCTCGGATCTAAAGATCGGTGTGTTTAGAATAGATAAAAATGAAAGGGTTGTGCCAGTAAGGTTCACGCTTGGTCTGCAGCGGCGTAAGGTCCTTGAAAGCACACTAATCGGTCTCCAAATGCTTGATTTGATCCCCAAGAAAGCCGACGTTCTCGATGAGGAGAGCGTAAAGACTAGTACTGCCAAAATACTTGATATCGATCACATAGTAAAGTTTTTTAGCAAAACCAAAAAACTTTTACCGAGTAAGAAGGGATGAAATTGTGTTGATTCCTCAAAGACCGAAGTTTAGTTGGGAGGAGCCATAATGCCGAAAAAGATAGTTATAAAGTTTAAGGAAGAAAAAATGGCGAAGGATGCAATAGAAGAGGTTTCTCAAGTAGAGCCTGAGGTGAGCGCTCCAGAAATTGAGGCAAAAATTCAAACAAAACCGCCCGAGAGTATTGTAACATCTAAGGGCCTCGAGGCATCTGTTGTAAAAGAAGCTTTCGAAGGATATGATGCGCTCATGGCAAAGTTACAAGAGATAAAGATACGGGAGCAAATATTCCAAAAGATGCTTCTGGAGCAGGACATTAGCATAACAACCATCAAGGAGATATTATCAAGGTGGAACATGATGAGGGAGCAAATAATTAATGAGTCGGCATCCTTGCTTGAAAAAATTAATGCAGCTAAGAGTAAACTGGAGGCAGAGTTTTCAAATATCGAGACAGATTTATGTATCTCGATCGTCGAATTGGATACGCTGAAATATAAAGAAAGTTCGAACGTTCCCGTATCTCAGGAGCTTAAAGCAAGCTTAGAGACAAAAATCACAGTTCTCAGACAAGAACTTTCCGAGAAGAAAAAGAGGATTAGAGAGTTAGAAGAAATGGCCAGGATGGTTACTGACTTGCCGAAAAAAATTTACTCCTTAACGGCGTACACTGAGCTTGCTGACAAACTTTATGAAGAGTTGAAAGAAAAGCATGGAGCGAAGTTTGGTCCAAGAGTTGATGAATCTTTGCAAAAAAACATAGAAAACATTATGCAGTCTTTGGGCATACCTAGGGAATATGCAATAATACTTATCTGGAAGGAGGCGCAAGCTTCCACTACCAGCTGACACCTTTACCTTAATTCGTCTTTTAATGAATAACACTAAACATTATAGGAGTAAGAACCAAAAGCAACCATTAATATTATTTTATAGTGAGATGATGGACGAAAAAGACTGGAAAATATTAAATGAACTTATTGAGGATGCTAGTCAAAGTATTTCGGAGCTTGCAATAAAGCTTAACATGCCAAGGACGACTGTTCAAGAAAGGATAAAGAAACTAAGGAGCAAGGGGATAATTAAAAAATTTACTGTAATACCAGATTACTCGAAGCTCGGTAAGCCAACGACGGCATTCGTATTAATATCCTTTCTTCCGGGAGCGAACATTTCCCAGAAAAAGCTTGGTGAATACATAGCAACGTTACCCGACGTTCATGAAGTTCATCTAATATCTGGCGAGTGGGACATACTTTTGAAGGTAAGAGGGGAGTCAATACAGTCAATAGGTGAACTCGTCATAGACAAGCTTAGGACTATTGAGGGGGTTGGCAAGAGCATGACATGTGCATCGTTTCTTACGATTAAAGAGGAGTTCTGATGATGTGTGAAAACTCTAATATGTCCTATGTGTAAAAGCGATAAAATTAACTTATATTTGGGTGGATATGCGGGAATGTTATATCGATGTGCCTCATGTGGTTACGTCGGACCAGTAGTGATTGAAGTGGATGATCTAGATGCAGTAAAGGAGCTTGAGGAATTATCCAAAAAGACAGGGACGTATCCAGCCGAAAAGGAGTACGTGGAGGACGATAGTAAAGCACCAACCAAAAGAGGCAGGCGAGGCGGCGTTAAATAGCTTAAAAAAGTTAAAAAACAACTTATTGTGTACTGTATGGAGTGATAAGTTTTGCGAACATACACCCGTACCGGCATAGAAGGTATTGATATTATGTTAGAGGGGCGCGGCATACCAAAAGGGCATGTGGTACTAGTTCTCGGTCCGCCGGGTTGTGGTAAAACAACACTCGGCGTCCAGTTTCTTTACAATGGCGCTGTTAAATTTGGTGAAAATGGCATCTTAGTACTTCTTGAAGAAGAGCCTGAAATGGTTAAGCTTAACATGCTGAGGTTTGGTTGGGATTTAGAAAGATTAGAGAAGGAGAATAAAATTGCCATAATTGATGCTTCGCCAATACGTTTCATAACAAAGAGCATTAGTTTAGGCGAAATAACCATTGGGAGCAAAGAATTTCAGCTCATATCTTTGATAGAAAAAATAAAAAAGGAGTGTGAAAGGATAAACGCTAAAAGGCTCGTTATAGACACACTCTCGACGTTCATATTGCAGTACCCGGATGAGGTGGAAAGGAGAGAGGCCATTATTGACTTGGTTCGGGGCATAGCTCCATTAAATTGTACGACGTTAATGATTTCAGAGCTTACGCATTCATCAACTGAAAGAAAGTATCAAATTGAAGAGTACGTTGCCCATGGCGTGATACTTTTACAAAGATTTTTTAGAGCTGGCAGTCTCGTCCATGCTTTCATAATCGAGAAGATGAGGGGCGTGAATCACGACACCCAGCCGAGACCCTATAAGATAACACAGGATGGGATCGTCGTATTTCCTACAGAGGTCGTTTTCTGAGACGCTAAAGGAAGAAATTAGTTTGTTGTTTATATAATACTAGAATTTTTGAAAAATAACGGGATGTATCCTGAGAACGTGGAGCCAAAGCACGGAACCTTTACAGTGACCATACCTAAGGACCGGATAGGCGTATTGATAGGGGTCAATGGTTCCGTTAAGAAGACAATAGAGGAAAAGTTAGGTGTGAAGCTCACGGTCGATAGCAAAGATGGAGTGGTGACAATAGAGCTTGCAAAATCCCCAAACGAAGGAGGAGATCCGGCAGCTATGTTTAAGGCCCGTGACGTCGTAGTTGCTATAGGGAGAGGTTTTTCGCCGGAAAAAGCATTCAAACTTTTTGAGGAGGACGTGGTGTTGGACATTGTACATTTGGAGGATTTTATCGGTAAGAACGTGAATGATTTGGTTAGGGTTAGGGCCAGACTTATAGGAACTGGAGGAAAAACAAGAAAAATCATCGAGGAGAATGCTCATGTGCTAGTGTCAATATATGGAGATACCGTGGCAATAATAGGTGATCCTCAGGATGTCGAAGCTGCTAAAGAAGCCGTAATAAGACTGATAACCGGCTCGCCGCACAGTGCAGTGTATAAAATGCTTGATGAGTACGCTAGGAAGCGAAAAGCGGGAAAACTTATACCTGGATTTAAACTATAGGATTTTTCTGGGATAAAGATAAAATAGGCGCTATGCCCAAATTGCGTAACAAACCTGTAACAGAACTTGTGGTGTGAAATCGAAGAATGGTGATAGAAAATTGGCAGAGGTAAAGTTCGAGAAGATATCACCTGCCGACTTCTTCTATCGCAATAGAGATATTGCTGGATTCACAAACCCCAGCCGTTCCCTTTACACATCCATCAGAGAACTCGTGGAAAACTCGCTTGATGCCTGTGAAGTGGGCAGGATCTTGCCTGAAATAATCGTCGAATTACAAGAAGTGGGTGAGGGGAGCTCCGAAGACGTTAAAATCTTCAGGCTGAGGGTCAAGGATAATGGAATAGGTGTTGATGCGGAACACATACCGCATGCTTTTGCGACTGTGTTTTATGGAAGTAAATACGGATACCGTCAATCACGTGGAACTTTCGGACTTGGCGGTACAATGGCACTACTGTACGGCCAGATTACAACAAACAGACCAGTGACCGTCATATCATGTACAAATGGTGATATACATGAATTCGTTTTAAGAATCGATATTATTAAGAATGAACCCATAGTGCTCGACCATAAAGTTCATAAAAATAACGATAATTGGAGGGGAACGTTAATAGATTATTATCTTGAGGCTGATTACACCAACAGCAAGGCAAAGATCGTTGAGTATTTCAGAAATACTGCCATTGCAAACCCGAATGCTTCATTAACCTTCATTGATCCTAAGGGCAGACTATACCACTTCCCAAGAGTTGCTGAAAAAATACCAGAACCTCCAAAAGAGGCATTACCACATCCGGTAGGGGTTGATGTAGAAACCATGAAGCGGCTAATATCTCTAACAAAGTCTGAAACCCTTTTATCCTTCTTGACGGGTAGCTTCCAGCGCGTCGGCCCTAAAACCGCCAAAGAGGTTCTGGAACTAGCTGGGCTTCCGCATACATTAAATCCAAAAGAATTAACTCATGATCAGCTTACTGCACTTGTAGAGGCTATCAAAAGGTATAAAAAATTCAGAGCACCAGACCCGACACCTCTAAGTCCAATAGGCAAGGAATTGCTCGAAGCAGGCATTAAGGCAATACTGATGCCAGAGTTTCTCCACGTGGTTCAAAGACCGCCACAATCTTACTCCGGCTTTCCGTTTATAGTTGAGGCCGCAATAGCATATGGTGGCAAGATACCGCCGAGTGAGAATATACAAATATACAGGTTTGCGAACAAGATACCGCTCCTTTACGATGAGAGGGCCGACGTCGTTTGGAAGGTAGTATCTGAAAAAATTGATTGGAATAACTATAATGTTCCGAAAATCGCACCACTAGCCGTCATCACACACATATGTTCTCTGAAAGTACCTTACAAGACTGTAGGCAAAGAGGCAATAGCCGACAGACCGGAAATCGAGCGCGAACTCACTATCGCAATAAGGGAGTGCGCTAGAGCTCTCAAGCATTATCTGATAAAGGTCGAAAAACGCACTATTACGATAAAAAGATTGAGCATATATGCTAAGTACCTTCCGAAGATAGCAAAATTTTCAGCAGAGATTATAGAGAGAAAAGAGCCTCCGGATGTCACGAAACTTCTGAAAAAGATGGGCGTGACTCCTGATATTATGGAGAAAGTAAAATTAGAGGAACAGGAGAGCGTTACGTAAAGATTTTTTTAAGATTTTATCCATTCGATGACCTCTTCTGGAGGTCTAACGCTAATACCCTTTTTCTCGAAAAATTTTGTAATGTTTCTTATGTCTCTTTCTAAAAACACTTCGGCCAGAGGGTGCGAAGTGTGGACTGCCTGAGATAAATCTATGAAATAGATTGATAAGGTATCCGTAACGAATACATTGTATTGGCTCATATCTGCATGTATCAAGCCCGCTTTCTGGTAAAGCCGCTTTATATTCTCAAGAATTAGCGGATAGATCTTCTCATAATCGCTAGGCTCTAATTCGACCTCTTCTAGTGTTGGATACCTCACCCCATCCTTTCCTAGGAATTGCATGCCCAAAACGTTATTTTCAACAAAATATGGTTTCGGCACTGGAACCTCAGCTTCATATGCTTTTTTCAAGTTTCCAAATTCGCGCCTTGCCCAGAGGTATATGAATTCCCTGAAGTCTTTTGGAATCCTTTTAAACCTCGGGTCATGCACTACGTAGGTCATCCTAGTTTTCTTAAACTCTGCACTAGTTATCAAGTATATCTTTACAGCCATGAAACCTTCCGGACCTTTTGCAAGATATATTCTCGACTCTTTTCCAGCGCTAATTACACCATAAAATTCTAATAACACACCGGCATTCATTAAATCATAAATCGTCATGAGTGTAAGCCTATCAAAAACCTCCTCCAAGACTTCATCAAGTTCTGATCTTTTTTGTAGGTATCTTTGTTCCTTGTCTGCCTCGAATTCTCTTCTCCTAAGTTTCTTCTCAATTTTATCAGAGCTCAGAAAAACTTCACCACATGCAAACCTTTAACCAGCCTCTATCTTGGCTTTAAGAAAGTCCGGCAAGGCGCCTTGTTTAGCCAATTCTATCGCTTGATTCTTCGTAAACCTCCAAAAAATGTCTCCTCTATCTTGTTGAAATTCCCAAGGGCTGACCAGTACTAAATCTCCCTCCTTAATCCAGATTCTTCTTTTTAACTGCCCCTTTATCCTGCATAATCTTTGCTTCCCATCCGAGCATTCTACTAGAGCCCTATCATACCCATACATCTTCACAACAACACCATAAACATCTCCAGGCCCCGGTGTCACCACTTCTTCTAAGACGTCAGATTCGGACACTATCTTCCTTTTTCCCATATCGTCATCTTTATAAGCTAAGGTTCTAATAAACGTTAGCTGAGCGTCTCTTAGGCAAACTCTATTAGGAGCACATACCGTCTCTACTGGAGGGCGTACTACAGGCTTGGAAGTAAACATATTGAAGAGGGGCGTCACCGTAAAATCGCTGGTCGCAGCACTTCCTGGAATGGGCAACGTAGGCGGCATTGCGGCAGCGTATCTCATAGAGGAGTTGAAGATGGAACCAATAGCAGAGATATTGGACTATATGCCACCATATGTAATTCATAAAAACTCTCTCATAGAATTTGAAAGATTTTCTTTCAGATTGTATTGGGGCGGAAAAGATTTTGCTGTCTTTACCGGATTTTATCAACCTCAAGAACCACACATGTTGTATGAATTGTGTAAAGATTTGTTAGATTTGGCAGTCAGCTTAGGTGTTAGAAGAATATACACGTTGGGAGCGGCACATACTGGTGTCTCAATATCAGAACCAAGAGTTTTTTATGCAGTAACAGATGCTAGACTTAACGAGGAGATAGAATCCTATGGAGCCCAGAAAATGAGGGGAGAGGGGTATATAACAGGTTTTAATGGTCTATTGCTGGGCTTAGCAGCACAACGTAACATCGAAGGCGTATGTTTTCTTGGGGAAATAGAGAGACCCGATATAGCACAACCTAAGGCTTCGATAGAAGTGTTGAAAAGGCTCTCTGCCGCTTTAGGTATCGAGCATTTAGACTATACAAAGCTCGAAGAGCAGGCAAAGAAGGTTGAACTCTACATTAGCTCTCTTAAGAGAATTGAAGAGTTCAAGCAACAAAAAACCAGAACGGACATACCGCCAGGCGTTATGTAAAGTGTTTCTTGAGTGTGCAGAAAACGTAACAATTTATATAACATGAGAGAGGAGTAATATACGTGAACGGATGTGAGTGAGCCACTAGTTTATATCGATGGAAAGTTTTACCCGAAGTCTGAAGCAAAAATTTCCGTTTATGATCACGGTTTACTTTATGGTGATGGAGTCTTCGAGGGCATAAGAGTTTACGACGGAGTAATATTTCTGCTGAAGGAGCACATAGATAGACTATACAACTCGGCAAAGTTCATCAAACTTAACATACCCATTTCTAAGGAAGAAATGATAGCCGCAGTCGTTGAGACTGTCAAAAGGAATCGCGCCAAAAATTCCTACATTAGACTCGTTGTAACAAGGGGCGTGGGCGACTTGGGTCTAGACCCCAGAAAGTGCTCTAAACCAAGCATAATAATCATAGTCGAGCAGATACAACTGGTGGGTGGAGCCGCTAAAGAGAAAGGCATATCCGCAATCATAGCATCAACGAGAAGAGATTCCGTAGCAGCAACGACGCATGAAGTCAAGTCGTTGAACTATCTCAACAGCATACTCGCAAAGCTAGAGGCCATCGAAGCTGGTGCCGATATGGCCATAATGCTTGATAGCAGAGGATTCGTTTCGGAGGCGGAGGCGGCAAATCTCTTCATTGTTAGGAATGGTATTATAGCCACACCACCGCCAACCGCAGGCATCTTGGACGGCGTGACAAGAAGAAGGATTATAAAGTTAATACGTGAACTTGGGATGGAGGTCGTAGAAAGGGACATAACACCATTTGAGTTAATTACCGCAACAGAAGTTTTCTTGACGGGGACGGGAGCCGAGATACTTCCGGTTGTTAAGATCAACGGCATACAAATCGGAGACGGCGTACCTGGACCGATAACCAAGAAGATAATGCAAGAGTTTGAGAAGATCGTGAGAAGTGGGGAAGAGGGCGTAAAAGTTCAGTTTGATTGATTCTTATATTTTTTATAGAACACTTTTAATCAACGACTGGTATAGTGATATTGATGAAGTTTTCTGCAGAATTTGAAGATACTGTAAGGGCTGCGGAAGAGTTTGTAAACACTAGGACATTGGAGCCTGTAAAAAGCCAAATTCAGCATGCTAGACTTTACGTGAGTGCTTTTAGGAGCCTTGATGTATATAGACCCATAATGTGCTCAATCCAGAAAATGATGGAAGCTGGTGAGCTAAGGGGTTGCGAGCAAGATGTTAAAGTGGTTCTTAGGGGGCTTACTTTGCTGCACTCCGCAAGATATCATCAAGTGTATCAAGATCACAGAATTTTCCCGATGTTACATCAATACGTTCAAGCCCTAAAACTCGTTGAGGATGGACTAGCCTCTGCAAAGGATTATTGCGCTGTCTTGAAAAACATCTATGAAAATTTTGTAAATGCGGTCGAGCAAATCACGCTAGGGAATGGCATATACGTAGTTAATTGGAAGAATGTCCCAGAATATCATTTTACACTCTATCAAAAAGTTGGATTGCGGATTGCTAGGTTAATTGCTAGCAAGTTCATAGGCCTTTACGTCGTTAAGGTTAGGGGCGAGGCACCGCTTCATTATCACCATTTCCTCGATGAGCATCATTTTCTACCAGAGTATATTGAGGGGCTACATTATCTTGACGGCAAGGTATGTAAGACCACGCAGACCGACATTCTTTACATAAAGAGGGGCCAAGTGCATGGTTTTAAAAACAAAGGAGCAGGCGAAGCGTCATTCGTGTTCATATGTGGTTCTAAGGAAACTGGCCCATGGGATTTTGTCCAAGATATAGAACTAGTTGACGAAAAATTTCCCGATGCTGGTTTTGATAATATTGACGATATCGGGGGGAGGGACCTCTATAAGGTCTTAGAAAAAGTTAGGAGCTTTGAGCAAACTTTCTACGAAAGACTCTCACCGAATTATATGCGTCTATTCCAAGACGTAGTTAAGGTTTGCGTAGAATACGTACCGCCCAATCAGGACAGAGAGTTGATATGCTTCGTTGTGGAGGGGAACGGTGCGGTTGAGGTTGAAGGCATGAGTCATAACATAAGACCAGGAGATGCCTTCTTGCTTCTTTCCCATACTAAAGCAAAAATATTAAGCCCATCCATGATACTCTATCAGTTCGGGTATGGGTGAAAGTAATCGAGGAAAAATGGTTTTCATTCATCCAAAAGACAGCTTTAAATAGGTTATTTTTAATGTTAACATTATGAATGCATCTGAAGAGATATTGGAAGAGTTTAAGCGGGCTTGGATAGATTTTGAGCTGGAAGAGGCCAATCGGGGTTTCCTATCACATTTGGTTGCATATGTGATAGTCAACATTTTTCTAGCCTTCATAAACCTCTACATATCTCCCCAAACCATATGGTTTATATGGCCCTTGTTTGGCTGGGGCATCGGACTTGCCTTTCACTTTGTCTTCTCACGAAAAAGGTTTGTTGTGAACGAATGTGAAAAGAAGATTGCCATGATAGAGATGAAAATGAGGGGCAAAAAAGCCGCCGAAAAACGATGAACCAGTTAAACGTACGTTTATTAAGCAGTAAGGGGTAAACTTAGTAAAAGAGGGGTGGCTGACCTTTTGTGTCGATTAATCGACACAATTCATGGGTCCAAGCCGGTTATGAGGCGCAACATCTTAGAGTTTACGATAAACTTCTAAAACTCATCGGTAATACACCTCTTTGTAGACTTGAAAAACTACCCGCAAAACATGGTATAAAGAACGGTGTTAAGATTTACGCTAAACTTGAGTTTTTTAACCCAGGGGGCTCTGTCAAGGATAGGGCTGCCCTGAGCATAATCCTAAGTGCCATAAAGAATGGGGCTCTAACACCCGACAAAACAATCCTTGATGCCACTTCCGGTAACATGGGAATTTCTTATTCGATGATTGCTACGATCCTAGGTTACAGATGCAAGCTGTTGGTCCCGGCGAATATCAGTGCTAAGAAGATTGCTATTATGAAAGCCTATGGAGCCGAGGTCGTGTGTACAAACCCTGTGGACGGACTAGACGGGGCAATTAAAAAAGCCCGTGAACTATATGAGCAAGATCCTAGGGCATACTTTTACGCGAACCAGTACGACAACGAATCAAACTGGCTGGCCCATTACACGACGACAGGTCCTGAAATAATCAAACAAACTAAGGGGAGATTGACACATTTTATCGCCGGCGTAGGGACCTCTGGAACGCTCATGGGAGCCGGTAGGAAGTTAAAGGAATTCAATCAAAACATAAAGCTCGTGGAGGTTCAACCAGATTCACACTTTCATAAAATCGAGGGATTAAAACACATGGATACAAGCATTAGGCCGAAGATATACGACGAGAACTTTAGCGATATACGCATACGCGTATCCACAAGCGAGGCTTATGAGATGGTTAAAGAGCTTGCAAGGATTGAGGGAATACTCGTTGGTGTATCGTCAGGTGCCGCACTCGCCGCTACCTTAAAAGTAGCTGGAGAGTTGGAGGAAGGTTTGCTGGTGACCATCTTTCCGGATGGAGGCGAGAGGTACGTTGAGGAATGTTTCTGGAAATGAGTGTTCTAAACTCAGCACATAATCTGGACTCGAAGGCGTTTTATAATGCCTTGTCCTCTTCTTCTTTAAAGAATTGACACTCATAATAAGCAAAATCAATCTGGACGAAGTTATCAAACATGCTTTAGAAACTTATCCTGAAGAATGTTGTGGACTTCTAGTAGGAAAAAGGGAAGACGAAAGGAAAGTTGTCGTTAAGGTTGTCAAATGTAAAAACGTTTACGTGGGAGATAGAAAGAGGAGATACATGGTTGATGCGTTAGACATATACAACGTGGAAAAGGATGCTGAAAGACACGGGTTGATGCTTGTCGGCATATACCACTCTCATCCCGATTATCCTGCAAGACCGTCTGTCTATGATGCAGAAGTCGCTTGGTCCTCTATGAGCTACCTTATAGTTTCCATACGCGATAAGAGGCCTGAAGAGGTTACCGCATGGATTTTTGATAAGAAAAATGAAGAATTTCTTAGGGAAGACATAATAGTCATTTGAGTCTTTCCGTAACCCTTCTTTACTAGATTTTTCACCGTTGAAAACTATGGAAAACTTATTTTTATCTCTAGATCTCGTAATAGCCTGATGAGTAGCATACCGATTTCGCTTGGCTTCAACGCCATGCGTATTGTTCTTTCGGGTTCGCAGCCAAGGGCACTACTGAAGAAAAGTCTGGAGAAATGCAGCAAATGCGGTAAAAGACCCATAGACATATTTTTTGATGAATGTCTTGGTATTAAGCAAAAGAAGTGCATTACATGCGCATCGATCGTTTCTGCACTCAAGTTCTTTACCTTTATCACTTTGAAGGCACTGAATGCTAACCAAGACGCGTTGGTCAAGGCTTTGAGCGTATCATATTGGAGGAAGGGACTGACTTCGACGATAAAGGGTCTGGCTTGGTTTGGCGTAACGAAACCTTTCGTCACAGGTGCGCCACTCTTCGTTGTCTGGAACTTTACAAATAGATGCAACCTCAGATGCAAACATTGTTATCAAAACGCCAGTTCAAGTTTACCAGCAGAGCTTACAACAAACGAGGCGCTTCGTGTTGTTAAGGAACTCTCGGATGCGGACGTTACTTCTATTGCATTTTCAGGAGGAGAGCCGCTCGTCAGGCAGGATTTCTTTGAAGTCGCAGGGAGTGCGAGAGATAACGGCATGTATGTAACGATTGCCTCAAATGGCACACTCATAACAAGGGATGTTGCCAAGAGACTTGCCAAAACCGTTCATTACGCAGAAATAAGCCTAGATGGTATAAACTCAAGGACGCATGACGAGTTTAGGGGAATTCCCGGTAGCTGGGATAGAGCGGTTTCTGCAATCAAATATTTGGTGGAAGAAGGTGTTACAGTAGGTGTTGCCACAACTGTAACCAAACATAACATATCAGAGATACAAAAAATGGTTGACTTCGTCGAAGAGCTCGGGGCAGATTATTTCATATGCTTCAATTTTATACCGACCGGCAGGGCCACAAAAATCCTAGAAGACGATCCAACACCGCAGGAAAGGGAGGAAATCCTGAAGTACTTGTATAAAAGGCTGGTTTTCAATATGCTCCAAAATAAAAAATTGAAAATTTTCACAACGGCGCCCCAGTTTGCTAGGGTCGGACTCGAGATGAAGGAGAAAATCGTGGAGGAAATTTGTACGATCAATCCAACAGCTCCGTGTGTTGAGCTCGCAGTTCCTACGACTCATTATGCAAACATTCCGGGCATAACGCCGGAAGTCGCCGAATTCATTGGTGGTTGCGGCGCGGGCAGAGTTTATGCGGCGATAAGCCCTGAAGGTGACGTTCAACCATGCGTATTCATGCCCATAAAACTTGGCAACCTGAGGCATGAAAGATTCGAAGAAATATGGCTCAATTCAAGCGTCCTTAACGAGCTTAGAGATAGGAAAAAACTGAAGGGCGGGTGTGGAACGTGTACGTATAAGTTCATTTGCGGAGGTTGCAGGGCTAGGGCCTATGGATATTTCGGAGACTACTTGATGCCGGATCCAGGTTGTATCAGGAGGGTTTATGAAAAACCGATTCATACACTGCAGCTCCAGATGAGTCTCTAAAAAGATGAGAAAGAATGGCTTGCCAGCACGTGGCCCTCGCCTGGGCTCTCGCACCAGACTACCTCCACGCGATGGGGGCTTAGCTTCCGGGTTCGGAATGGGTCCGGGCGTTTCCCCCCATCTATGGCCGGCAAGCCAAATCTATCTTGCTAAACCCTTTCTAAAAAATCTTATGCGGCATTCTCCAGAAAAGAAAGGCCTTTGTCCGTTATTCTATATTTAAAGGGCTTACCCGTCCTTGTGACGAGGCCTTTCATATAAAGGTTCTTTAAAATTCTGGAGATGTGTTCACGACTTCTACTGAGCTTAATGCTAAGCTCTGAAGATGAGGATGGCCCTTCGGTTTTTAAAAGCTCTAATACCCTATAGCATGTTTGGTTAAAATCCTCTTCAACTACTTTTTCAAGGACGCTAGAGGCATCGTTTGGCGCATTAAGTCTGTTTTCTATCCTAATGAGTGTTTCTTTTATCTTTGCCAGCTCATTCGTGATTGCGTCATAGGAGCTGGGGTTTGACGTCATTCCTCTATGCGCACTAGCTTTGCGTAGCAGAGCGTAAAATATCATCGTTTGTGTAACAAACAACACAACAAAGATGAGGACTAGCACATCCATCTTACTTCTTAACCTCCGTAAGCATGAGTAGCAGTTTAGATATTGCTTCAGGGTCCCTGCCGTTTAGGGTCTCAGAAGCCTGCAAGAACCAAGAGTACGTCGGTAGTTCGAACAACCCGAGGTAACCCAGCAGCAATACGGTGTAAAGCGACTTAGTTATATTGTCCATCGCCTGTTTCTTTGTCCTTAAAAATGAGCCCTTCGAGACCCCACGGAGCTTTGCCTTTTCGTCCACCGTAAGCTTTGCACCCTTACTTTCTAGCAAGAGTTCTATGAGTAGCGTCTCGAGCTGTTTCTTGGTAAGGGAACACCTCTCGCTGAGTAGCTTGAATATGACGTCATTCTCCCAATACTGTTTTATCTCATCAAGAAGCGTAGCATCCAATTGCATCACCTAGTTTACGCTTTTGTAAACTGGAGCTATATACGCGTGATTAATAATTTTTCCTGCGACGGTTGACTCGAAAATCTTTTTGTATTACCCAGCATTGATGCTACGTGATGTCATCTTGTTTCCTATACATCTCCAGTTTCCAGTTAAAGGGCAGGGCTTAAAACTTCTGAATGTGTGATATATGAGTGATGTTATGTGATGTCACAGCAACGTCCTAGAGCATTAACTAAAATTTCTCAATAGCGGCATTGTTACTCGTTTTTGAAAAATTGGGACATATTGGTTCGGTTCTCATTTTATGATTGAGTTTTGACACATATGTAGTTTCGAAGTTGCGGCGTTGGTCGTGCCTACCTGATCAAGTAGAATTAAAATACCACCATAACATGTGGAACATACCCACATATTATTGAGTCGCCCAGAAAGCCTCCTAGAAGGGATGGTGCCGTGATTGACAATTTTGTAAACCATGACTTTCATCTTAAATTTGGGAGTGTTATATGTTTAAACGTACTCGTTCGGGGCGTAGAGAGTTGATCGATAGAAAGATTCGAATAAATCAACCCGTAATCGATGAAGTTGAGATAGAGGAGGTTTCTGAAGTTCTCAGAACGGGCATGCTTACCACATGGCACGGTAGCGGCGAGAAGGTCAGCGATTTTGAGAGAATGTTCGCATCATACATAGGTGTTGAGTATGCAATTGCTGTGAATTCTGGAACCGCAGCTCTGCATACTGCTCTCGCAGCATGCGGTATAGGACACGGTGATGAGGTCATAGTACCTGCGATGACTTTTGTAGCCACAGCAAACGTCGTGCTCATCCAAGGTGCTAAGCCCGTATTCGTGGACGTAGACCCCGTAACGCTTTGCATGGATCCTGAAAAGTTCCAAAATGCTATAACAGATAACACAAAGGCGGTAATACCCGTGCATGTTTACGGATGCCCCGCCGAGATGGACGCCATAATGGAAATCGCCGAAGATAAGGGGATAATCGTTATCGAGGACGCTGCTCAGGCGCATGGAGCGCTCTACAAAGGTAGAAAGGTTGGCAGCATTGGCCATATGGGCTGCTTTAGCTTCTTCGCCAGCAAGAACATGACGACCGGTGAGGGGGGAATGATAACCACCAACGATGCCGAATACGCTAGGAAGTGCAGACTCTTCAGAACGCATGGTCAGGAAGAAGCGCATATGGCTGTAATGCCGGGACTAAATTATAGGATGACGGAATTTGAGGCTGCGATTGGTCTTGTACAACTTTCGAAACTTGATAGGCTGAATGACATCAGAGCAAGAAATGCAGAAATCCTAGGAAGTTATCTTAAAGGCATATCCGGTGTTGTCACCCCAACTTTCCCTTCTTACGTTAAACCGTCACATTATGTTTACACAATAAGAGTTAAGAGCGGGCCTAAAAAGTCAAGAGATGCGCTACAGAAGTATCTCATGGAGAACGGTATTGAGACAGCAGTCTACTGGCCAACCCCGGTTCACTTACATCCGCTCTACATGGGACTTTATGGTTACCAGAGGGGCTTGCTGCCCATATCCGAGGAGGCTTCGGACGAAGTGCTTTCCTTACCAGTGCATCCTAAAGTTAGCACCGACGAATTACGCTACATTACTGAAAAAATTGAGGAGTTCTTCGTAAGCGAGCTTTAACGCCGCTCCACGATTATTTTTCCGTCTTCTATCTTTACCCAGTCACCGCTCTTAAATTTGCTAGTGTCAACACAATCGACAGCGGGTATGTCACTTATTATCGCACCGACAGCAACTATAGGCTCGCATCTCTGATTTATTATCGCGCTTGGTGCCATGCCCTTTTTCTTCAACCTGTAGATTATGTAAGAGCCGACAGTCGAGCCCTTTCCATGCGGGAAGATCAGCACCTTTCCAGCTATGCTTTTTCCTTCTAATTCATGTCCCTTTTCCTTGATTATTCCCGTATCAGGGTCAACGCCCCCATAGAAGGATATCGGTTGCGACGAAACTAACGCTTCACCTTCGGCTCTTCCCCCTTTTATGACTCTACCCCTTAACTCTAAAACAGCGTTCATCTGGTCGCTTCCCTGAGGCACTCTTCCGTCGGAAGCAATCTCACACATAAATTGTTTAAGTTTCTTGAGTACCATGCTCCTTTGGCCGAGTTCGTAGCGATGGCTTTTACCCCTAAATCCTTTACAGGCGCGACTATCGGACAGGTATCGCATACGACCGTACCGCCAGCAGCTTCTACAACCTGTGTTATGCCCAGCCTATCTGCCTCCAGCTTGACGCTCCTCGAGCAGCATAACCAGAGCTTTTTTCTAACCCTTTTCCCGGCCAAGAATGATGCAATCCTTTTAAGCTCTGTAAGTGAAAGATGGGGACAGCCAAGGAATATCAAATCCGGATCCACCTCGCTGGCATACTCTTCTTTGACACTTATTATATCAGATTCTGTAACGGTGAGTTTCTCCATGGGTCTATCTATATACTCTCCAGCCTCCGGCGTTATACCTTCCACGTGGAACATGGGCACGCCGCCGACGCTGGCCAACGCCGCGCCCAACGCCTTTAATTCATCTGGCTCAGCGTGAAGCATACCCCTGAAAAGAGGTATGCCGTCGCCGACTAACCTTCCGACGACTATGCCGAGGCAAGCAAACTCAAACGCCCCCTTTGGTTGTGGTACCCTAACCTCTACGGTTGGCTGACGGTTTTCTTTGAGGTGTAGACCATAAAAGGGCGTCCTACCAGTTATCGCGGCCGCCAAAGCGCTTATTCCGCTCTCTCTGTTTGTCTTAGCGCCTATGACTGAATTTGCATAAACCACTGCCGAGCTTTCACTCCACGCGATGTGGTCGCCCATTCTAGGCTCATTGCCAACAAGGTATGGAGTACATGTGCACGTTATCTTGACACCTATCCTTCTGTATACATCTATCACCCTTAGCTGATTCTCCGCGAACTCTCTATCAATGCCCATCAAACTCCATCTGTCCAAATCCATGCCCGCAGGATTAAGTGTCGTCTGCACGAGAACTTTGCCATCAGACGCAAGTTCTTCCAAAAACTCTAGCCCATCTTCGCCCACGTTAGCATACGATACACCCGATATGTGAGCACTTGTGATGGGAACTAACTTCTCAGCATCGTAAATTTTTCCAAGCGCTACGAGTATCTCCATAGCTTTTTGCGCGGCATATCCGCACTCTCCGACTAGCATACGTTCTTCTTCTTTTGAAAGGTACATTTTCATTACACCAACGATTGTGCAGTTTTAGTTACTTTATGTAGTCCTCAATCTTTATACTTTCCTCTCCTGGTATCTTGGCCTTTTTAAAGAGCTTCAGGTCAGCGTCTAAAGGCAATGTTGCATCTATTCCAGCTTTGCATGTCTTTCGTGTGTACTGGTCAGCAGATGGGTCCAAAGAAGAGCCGTACTCATTAGGTTTGAGCACTAGGCACTTGTCCATCTGCACCCTTGTCGCCAATACCCATTCCAGCTCAAGCGGGTCGTCGATGTTTATGTCTTCGTCAACTACGAGAACATGTTTTAGACTACCGTGTCCCCTAAATGCCGCCTCTATGGCTTTTTTTCCATCATCTGCATGTCTTTTTCTTATCTTTACGACAGCATTGAACCACTTACAACCACCAGGCGTCAATCTAACGTCTAAACATTCGCAAACTTTTCCAACCTCTTTGTATATCGTTGCTTCTCTCGGTGTGCCCATCAGGATTTTATGCTCGCTACCCGCCAACAATATTGCTTGGAAGATTGGGTCACGTCTCATAGTTACGCACTCTATCTCAATTACCCTCTGCTTTCTCACAACGTCGTATGTACCCGTTATGTCAATTATTGGACCTTCGTCTGCCCATTCATCTGTTACAACACCCTCCATCACAACTTCACAGTCTGCGGGTACGAGTAGTTCATTCGTTACGCATCGCGCATATCTCATCTTCCTTAACGAGTTTGCTATATCTAACTCGCTGACACCTATCTTCCAAGTAATGGCCGCCGCTATCATGAATGCAGGATGGTTTCCGAAAGTTATTGCAACATTTCTATTGCCCCTGCGTATAAACTCATCAAGATGTCTTGGGAGTATTCTAGCGACGACTCTGTTCTTACCTATAAGCATCAGTCTGTGGAAACTTGCATTAAAACCATACTCCTTGTCATGGGCAATAATTATGCTGGCGGTAGTATAAGGTCCACCATCGTGTTGGCCGAAAATCAAGAACGGAAATTTTCTTAGGTCAGGATTTCTCTCGATTACTTGCTGACACGGCGCATCATCGACGATTTCGCCCCTGCTTGGGTTTTCTATGGCATCGTTCAGCTTCCTGAGTATAGCGTCCTCGCTCACACCTAAGGCCTTTGCTAAAATCCTTCTACTACCGCAGATGTTCGCTGCTAACCTGAACCCTTCACATTCCTTAATCTTGTGAAAGAGTACGGGCCTCCCATCAAGCTTCTTCATTATTGCGGCTGCCTCAAATTTTGTCGAGACCGGTTTTACGATGTTAATGAGTTCACCTTCCCTCTCAAGCTCGCTCAGGAAATCCCTCATTCTCCCCACCTTTTGTATAAATTATGCTCAATCCCGAGGATTTCCAAAATCCTCCCGACTATAAAGTCTATAAGGTCCTGAATGGTCTTCGGTGAATGATAGAAAGTTAGAACCGGTGGTAACACGACTGCTCCCGCCCTAGTTGCCTTAAGCATATTGATAATGTATGGTTCGGCTAAAGGTGTTTCACGCGGTACTAGAATCAGCTTCCTTCTCTGCTTAAGAGAGACGAGTGCCGCTCTTACTATCAAGTTTTCTTCCATACCGTTGGCAATTGCGGCAAGCGTCTTCATGGAGCACGGCACGACCACCATTCCGTCAACGAAAAAAGAGCCGCTTGAGAGTGGAGCCTCAAATTCGTCTTCCCGAAAAATTTTGTCTGCATATGATTTTACCTTTTCTAGGTTTGCTTCGGTCCGGATGAGAGCTTCGCCGTTCCTAGAAAGAATCAAGTAAACTTGGTGCTTACCCGCTTTCAAAACTTCTAACAACCTTTCAGCGATTGGTGCGCCCGAAGCCCCTGTTATCGCCACAACAATCTTCATGCATTTATTTTCGATGAAAACCAGCTAATAAATTTGACAAAACTCATGTCACGAACTCTGATGACAGAATTGTTTCTCCCTTCTTCGTCAAAACATAAACTTTCTTTTTTCTTTCCGATGGGCCTCCCTCGTTTGCAACCGCTACTAAGCCGGCGGCCAAAAGTTCCTGTAGATGTTGGTACATTGATGGTAACGTGATTGTCAGACCGAATTCTTGCGTAAGAGTTTTCCATAAAAGATATCCATGACTTGGATGTCTTTGTAAAATTTTTAGTATTAAGCGCTTTGTCCTTCCTAATCGATTATCTAACGAGGATGCAAGCATAAGTGCTATAGGAGCTTCCGTGGCCGAGTGCTTTATTAAACTCTTGACTGCTGCTGGATCCTTTAAACCTGCACCCGTTATTATACATACAACTTTATCGGATCTTTCTATTATTCCGTCTTCTAGGGCAACCTTAAGGGCTGCTATCGTTGAGGCTGCGGCTGGTTCGGCAAATATGCCCTCACATTTGGCTAAAAGTCTTGTGGCTTCAAGTATCTTATTCTCGGATACTGCGAGAGCATAACCATTTGATTCCCTTAAAGCTTTCAGGCAAAGTTCTCCCAACATAGGTTGCCTGACTGCTATGTCGTGGAACGTCATCCCAAAATCTTTAGGTTTGGCAGGTTTGTCAAGATTCTTTCTGAATGCTTCAACTATAGGTGAGCAGCTTTTTGCCTGAACGCCTAACATTCTTGAATGCACATCATCAATAAGCCCAACATAGCTTAATTCCCTCAGAGCTTTCCATATCATCGATAAGTGTCCACCTTCGCCGACGGGTACGATGAAGAACTCAGGAGGAGACCAACAAAGTTGCTCGCAAACCTCGTATCCAGTAGTTTTTATTCCTTCAAGAAAAAACGGGTTCGTCACAGATATTATATACTCTCCCTCGTATGGATTCTCTAAAACCTTAAGGGCATCGTCGTATGTCTTAACAAAGTTTATCTCAGCGCCACAGACAACGGCCTGATAAAGCTTACCTAACTCGACGCCCAATGTTGTATAGATCCTGCAGTTTAAACCGGCTTTTGCTGCATACGCAGCGACTGAGGCGCCCAAATTTCCTCTGCTCGCGCACTTGAGGATGCGGTAGCCCATACTCTTTGCCTTCGTTGCTTCGAGAGAAACTCCTCTGTCTAAGAAAGATCCGGTAGGGTTTACCGTTTCATTCTTCAAATACACGTTCTTGATTCCAAGCTCCTCTCCTAACCTTTCAGCTTTCTGGAGGAAAGTACCACCTTCGCCCAAAGACACAACAGAGTCGTCTTTCGTGAGTGGTATGAGAAACGAGTACTTCCACATACTTGGAGGAGTTTTAACGAGTTCCTCCCTACTTATAGTGGATGAAAGTTGATCATAATCGTACTCGATAAGCGCTTGGCCGCCACAGCTTGGACACCGAGTCGGGTTTTTTCTGTTATCAAAATGTCTGCCGCATCTCACGCATGAAAACCTGAAGCCCATACAACCTATATGTAGGTTGAAGGTTATATATTTTGTTTTTGAAAAATTCTGGCATGCAGCGCCGTAGCGTAATCGTAGCAAAGTTAGCGGTCTTTACATCGCTAGTCGCCGTTGCCACGATGGTCCTATCCATTTACGTACCAGCCACCAGAGGTTACTTCAATTTGGGTGAAACTATGATATACTTCACGGCGCTCACGATGGGGCCCGGAATAGCCGCATTTGCAGGTGGCGTAGGTTCTATGATAGCTGACTTAGCACTAGGTTACTACTATTATGCCCCTGCAACATTACTCATAAAGGCAGCCGAGGGGGCACTTGTCGGATACCTTGTCAAGAAAGCTCCGAAGAAGGGCGGATGGCAGCTTGCAGTGGCGTCTTATGCACTCGTTGCTGGGTACTTTGTGCTCATACTTCTGATAGGCGTTATGTTGTTTGTCGGTGAGGTTGAAGTTTCTATATTCCCGATTGGTGAAGGCGCGCAATCGTTCATCTTCACGATCGCACCCTACTCGTGGATCGGTTTGGCAGCCGCAGCTGTAGCCACGCCGGTCTACTTTGTTGTTAAAGAAAAAGGCTACGAAGGTTGGTTAATACTTTCTTTACTCCTTGGCGGACTTCTCATGGTCTCGGGATACTTCGTGTATGAGCAGTTCTTTTTGAACGTCGCTGCTTTGGCTGAGATACCTGTGAACCTTGGACAGTCGATAATAGGAACAGCAGTTGCGATACCGCTCTACAAGGCATTCAAAAAGCTGTATCGGGGTTAGCTAAGCGTTACGATTTACACTTTTGCTTTCTTTTACGAGTAGCTTAGCATGATATTCTTGCAATGATTTAACGGTAAAGGTGCCTTCCTTCTTTATCTTCTCGATCGCTTTAACGGCAGCTTGAGCCGCTGCTATTGTCGTTATGTATGGCACTTTGTGTTCCACCGCTGCTCTTCTTATTTGGAATTCATCGTCTTTGGAACCTTTGCCCTTTGGGACGTTTATTATTAGGTCTATTTTGTCAGACTTTATGTAATCAAGTATGTCTGGACGGTCTTCACCGATTTTTGGTACGATTTTAACATCTATACCGGCAGCGGCCAGAACTTCTGCGGTTCCTTTTGTCGCCAAGATGTTTAGACCCAATTCCTTCAGCTTCTTAGCCACTGGAATTATGCGTAGCTTTTCGTCGTCCCTCACACTTATGAAGACGTTTCCTTCGGTTGGCAGGCGCGTATCCGCTGCCAGCTCAGCCTTATAGTAAGCTATTCCAAAATCTTTGTCAATCCCCATTACCTCGCCCGTAGATTTCATCTCAGGACCTAGCACAACGTCTACTCCAGGCAACTTTGCAAAGGGGAAAACTGCCTCTTTTACTGCTACATGATCTAACTCTGCTACTTCTCCTAGACCAAACTCGCTGAGGCGATGACCTACCATAAGCTTCGCTGCGATCTTTGCCAGCGGTACACCAGTAGCCTTGCTAACAAACGGTACAGTCCTAGAGGCACGGGGGTTGGCCTCGAACACATACACTTTGCCGTCCTTTATCGCGAACTGGACGTTTATCAAACCTACAACGTGAAGCTCCCTCGCTATTTTGCGCGTATAATCTATCATGGTCTCGATCGTTTCTTTGCTGAGACTGTAGGGCGGTATAACGCATGCAGCATCTCCTGAATGCACTCCCGCCTCTTCTATGTGCTCCATGACACCGCCTATATACACATTTTCTCCGTCAGAGATTGCATCGATTTCGGCCTCTATGGCATCTTCTAAGAATTTGTCTATTAAGACCGGATGTTCTGGTGAAACTTTTATCGCCTCTTTCACATACTTGACTAGGGATTCTTCGTCATATACTATCTCCATAGCCCTTCCTCCGAGAACGTAAGAGGGCCTTACCAGTACGGGATAACCAAGTTTTCTGGCGACCTCCTTTGCTTCTTCTACGCTCATAGCCGTTCCGTAAGGCGGTTGGGGTATCTTGAGCTTTTCCAAAACCTCAGTAAACCTCTTCCTGTCCTCCGCCCTGTCAATATCATCTGGAGTTGTTCCAAGAATCTTCACGCCCTGCTTCTCCAGAGGTATAGCTAAGTTTAGGGGAGTTTGACCTCCAAATTGAACGATTACGCCTTCAGGCTTTTCTTTTTCAATTATGTTCATCACGTCTTCAAATGTTAAGGGCTCGAAGTATAGCTTGTCTGAAATATCGAAGTCTGTGCTTACGGTTTCAGGGTTGCAATTCACCATTATAACTTCGTAACCCTCCTCCTTTAATGCCTTGACAGCATGTACACAACAATAGTCGAATTCGATTCCCTGTCCAATCCTGTTAGGCCCTGAGCCGAGTATGACTATCTTCTTCTTTTCACTCTGTCGTATTTCATCTTCATCATCGTAACAAGAATAGTAGTATGGTGTTTCTGCCTCGAATTCGGCCGCACATGTATCTACCATTTTATACACAGGCACTATACCCATCCTCTTTCTAAGCTCCCTGATTGTGAGTTCATCGGTACCTAACAGAAATGCTATTTGTCTATCTGAGAAGCCAAGCTTCTTGGCTTTAAGAAGCACCTCCTTCGGAATAGTTTCAACCGTGTACTTTGATAATTCGTTCTCCATATCGACTATGTTCTTGATCTTCTGAATAAACCACCTATCGATTTTCGTAAGCGCATAAATCTCGTCAATACTCATGCCGATCTTTATTGCATGCCTGATATAGAATACCCGTTTATGTGTAGGAATCCTGAGATAATCGCGAAGGGTCTTCACATCAGGCATTTCCTCATCCTTTCCATCGGCTCCTAGACCGTACCTCCCAATCTCCAACGATCTTATTGCCTTCTGCAAAGCCTCCTCAAAAGTACGACCTATTGCCATAACTTCACCAACAGACTTCATCTGTGTTGTTAGTGTTTTATCAGCCTCGGGAAACTTATCGAAGGGCCATCTGGGAACTTTGACTACCACGTAATCTATCGTTGGTTCGAAAGATGCTGGTGTCTTCTTAGTTATGTCGTTTGGAATCTCATCGAGCAATAAGCCGACAGCAAGCTTCGCTGCTACCTTTGCTATAGGATACCCTGTTGCTTTTGATGCTAAGGCCGAACTCCTAGAAACTCTGGGGTTTATCTCTATAACCATGAAACGACCGTTCTCTGGATGTACTGCAAACTGTATGTTCGAACCACCTGTCTCAACACCTACTTCACGTATGACTTTTATTGCTGCGTCCCTTAGAACTTGGTATTCTTTATCTGTTAACGTTTGGGCCGGCGCGACCGTTATGCTATCACCTGTATGTATGCCCATCGGGTCCATATTTTCTATTGAACAAATAATCACGACATTATCCGCTAAGTCCCTCATGACCTCGAGTTCGTACTCTTTCCATCCAATAAGGGACTCATCGATTATAACTTGTCCTATACGACTGTAACTCAAACCTCTGGCAACTATCTGCTCCAGTTCCTCCCTGTTGTATGCGACTCCACCACCAGTTCCGCCTAGAGTGTATGCAGGTCTGATGATGACTGGGTACCCCAACTTATCAGCTATCTCGACCGCTTCCTCAACAGAATATGCTGGAAAACTTCTCGGAACGGGCAGACCTATTCTTTCCATAGCTTCTTTGAAAAGAATTCGGTCCTCTCCCTTCTTTATAGCCTCCAACTTTGCTCCAATAAGTTCCACACCGTATTCATCCAGAATGCCCCTTTCTGCAAGTTCAGCCGCTATATTTAGAGCCGTCTGCCCTCCGAGTGTTGGAAGTAGAGCATCAGGCAATTCTTTTTTAATTATTTCCGCGACTACCTCGGGAGTCAACGGTTCGATGTATATCTTGTCAGCCATCTCGGGGTCGGTCATAATAGTTGCTGGGTTCGAGTTTACTAGCACAACCTCATAGCCTTCTTCTTTAAGCGCCTTGCAGGCTTGGCTTCCCGAGTAGTCAAATTCACATGCCTGTCCAATCACAATAGGGCCGGAGCCGATTATCATGATTTTACGTATATCTTCACGTTTTGGCATACTCATCTATACTCCTTCATCGTTTTTACAAAATCATCAAAGAAGAAATACGTGTCATGAGGACCGGGACCTCCTTCAGGATGATACTGGACTGACTTTATTGGTAACTCTTTATGTTTCACACCTTCGACCGTGTAATCATTTAGGTTAATCTGTGTAAGAATCAGCCCAGCATCCTTGAGGGATTCTTTGGTAACCGCGAAACCATGATTTTGAGTCGATATAAAGACTCTCCCAGTTTCAAAATCTTTTACCGGTTGGTTTGCACCTCTATGACCGAACTTCAGTTTGAATGTCTTCGCACCAAGGGCCAACGATATTATCTGATGTCCGAGGCAGATGCCGAAAAGAACTACCTTCCCCACCAATTCTTTTGCAGTGTTTATGGTCTCTTTTACCCTAATTGGGTCTCCAGGACCGTTTGATATCAAAACTCCATCAGGGTCGTATTCAAGTATCTTTTTTGCTGGAGTGTTATAAGGCACGAGAATTATGTTTGTATTTTTCTTGAGGAGTCTTATTATACTCCACTTAACTCCGCAGTCGATTAAAACAACGTTCAAATCATTGTCACCCTCTATAAATGTCGGCTTAGAAACTGAAACTTTGTTTACGAGGTCCAACTCAGTTATTGCTGGTTGTGCCTTTGTCTTCTCGATCACTTCATCGATGTTGGGCTCGTCGTTCCCCTCATAGACTATAAGCGTGCTTTTCATCGTTCCATAAATCCTAATTTTTCTTGTAAGCATCCGTGTATCGACACCTTGAATTCCCGGAACGCCGTACTCCTCTAAAAATTCCGATAAAGACTTCTTTGAACGCCAATTGCTGGGCGTCTCGCACAACTCCCTAACCACGAACCCTTCCACTTTTATTCCATCTGATTCATAGTCTTCATCACAAACACCATAATTCCCGATAAGCGGATAAGTCATCATCAAAATTTGTCCAGCGTAGGATGGGTCTGTTAATGCCTCCACGTAACCTGTCATACTGGTATTAAAAACCAGTTCGCCCATTGCCTCGCCTAAAGCTCCAAACCCATCACCACGTAGGACTGTTCCGTCTTCAAGCACTAGTAGAGCTTTTTTCCTATTGTGTGACGTTGTCCTTCACCTCGGGTAACGGGTCTGAAGGGGCATTTTGCCAGCTTGTTATAATTACACCCTTCTATCCTGGAAAATACGGCACGTAATATATATTATGCCCAATTTTGGTAAAATTAGGACAAATATGTACCAAAATAGGTCAATAGCTCAGGTCGTTAGATACCTAATTGATGTTGACGTACCGCTCCAGGATAGCCTCCAAAGGGGTTATGCAAACTTATCTGCTATGGCAAGACTTCTGAAACCCACAGTTGAGAAGTTGGTCGGAGATGAGGTTAGCTTAGACACTATAATTACGACGTTAAAAAGGTTAAGGGGAACTTATAACATGATAACACCTAATGTTGCATACATTATAGCAAAAAGTACGGTCAACGTTAGGACAGATGTTGCAAGACTCTCGTTAAAGAGGAGTACAAAACTCCTTAAAGCTTCAAGGAGTATCGTGTCTAGATATCAAAAAGGTTTCGTTCAGGTTCTCGAGGGGTTATCTACGATCACACTAGTGTACGATAGTAGCTTACATGAAAAGATCGTTTCTAAATTCCCTTCAAAAGACATAATTTACGAAAGTGCAAACATGGCAGCAATAATAGTAAAGAGTCCAAAGGAAATATCTAGCACCCCTGGATGTATAGCAACAATCTTACAACAAGTATCGAGGAGGGGCATAAATATTGATGAGGTAATTAGTTGCTACACGGACACTATAATTGTGATAAAGCCCAGCGACGTAGGGAGGGCCTTTGAGTCGTTGACAGAGCTAATAACATTCTGCAGGGAGATGGTCTCTAAATTTTCATGATAACATCACGGCGACTCTTCAGTTTCAACATCACCTATCTCTGAGCGTAAAGGTCTAAGCAACCTATATTTGACCTGATTCCCTCCTCCAACCCTTTCGAGTATGCCTCTGTTAGCTAGGCGCGAAAGATACGTCGAAGCCGTGCTCAAGCTTATAGGCTCTCTGTACTCAGCCTCGTAGAGTCTCTGGATCTCTTTTGAAGAAAAGTAGCTAAATGGGAAGTACCGCTCAATGAGTCTGATGACTTTAACAAGCTTGCTCCCCTCAACAACTTGCGGTTGAGCAACCTCAGCGCCACCATAAAGTTCTATGAAGTCGGCGAGTTGAATTATCTTATCTCTTGTCAACCTACCCTCAAATATCAACGTAACCTTATCTCCGTTCTCGTCAAACAGTTCCAGCTTAACCCTACGTCTGTTGAAGCTCATGAGGTAACTTATTTAATCATGTAGATGGTAATAACCATTCATCATATAACACCTTCATAAAACTATGCATTATACCGCTGAATTATCGAACTACTTACACCAAAAATATCCAAAAATTACCGAGAGATGTCCTATAACGTTTGGCCATTCATCAATTACTTCTCAAACTTTATCTCCTTAAGCACGTCACCTTCCCAAATAAACTTACATCTTGGTTTAGTATCCAATTGTTTGCCGATCTTTTGAATAATAGCACCCACTATAAGTGGGAGGGCTATTGTCGCATCACAATAAACCTCTGCCTTACGTGCCTCGGTTGAATATTTACCCCATGATATTGCTTCTGAGAAAGTGCTACCGCTAAGTCCGCCCCATTTTGGATCATCAGTGGTTATGAGTATACCATACTCGTGTCCGAGCTTCATGTTAAGCTTGGCCGGTTTTTTTAGTAAAACCTCCGCTATGACTGGTATCTGCTGTCCATAATTTCGCGGGACTCCACCACCGACTATTATTATACCGGTCTTCTTTGCCTTTACGAATATTTGAAATATTTCATAATTGTCTCTGATTGGATCTATCCTAAATCCATCTTTGCCGTGTCTTTCTTCGTAGTATTTTGTGAGCGCTATACCTATATCGCTGTCATTCAATGCCGGGCAGAATACAGGCACACCAAGCTCGGCCGCTAAACCTACGAATGAGTCACGGTTTCTGAGTTCCTTTCCGAGTTCGTAAATAAATTCTCGACTGGAACAAACCTTATCTCCGATTCTCTCTGCAACCTTGAGGACAACTTCTTGTTCTTTCCAGAAACCATCTTCTTGAAGGAACGTGTCATAAATTCTACATATCCCAGCCTTCCTTAGCTCTTCATCATCGACATAAGGTGATCCTTTATAGTGTGGAAAGCCGAGACTCTCGACCACGTCGTGCGTTACGTTCGCACCGGTAGATATTATTACATCCACCATCTTCCTTTTCATCATCTCGTTCAATACACCCTTCATACCGGCCGGAATCATCGCGCCCGCAAGTGTCAAAAAGACTATCGGCCTCTCTGGATCCGTCTGCATGAGCTCCATTACATGAAAAGCATTGTAAAGATTCCTACTTTGATAGGACGTATATCTAAATTGCTCGATCAAACCCGCAAGATTAATGTTTTCATCAAGCCTGATGGGTCTAATGGGTTCACGAAGGTAATGCTGCTCACTCATCTGCTTCATAATTTTTACGAGAAAATTTTTGATTTAAATCTTTTGTAACAATCACTTTTGGACTAACTGTTTTGTACAAGACCGCATCCTTGTCTTTTTGTTCGTTAGTATTATGCTTAGAATGTTTAAATTTAGAATGCAGGAAATCCTTATACATTACGATATATTAAATAATTTTGATGTCGTTTAGAATGCGTTTACCCAATGCTGATTATTTCGCGGACCTGATTAAGGCGATATCCGCGGTTGTGGAGGAAGGTACTTTTGTAGTAGACGAAAACTCCATAAAGATGGTCTCAATGGACCCTGCGCACATATCATTGGTCGACTTCGAGTTAGATAAGAGTGCGGCTGAAGAATACGTATGTTCGGGACCTATGAATATAACCGTTAGCATAACTGAGCTTTTGAAATTCTTGAAGAGGGCTAAGAAGAGTGAGAACATAACGCTATTGTACGACAATGATAAGAAAAAACTGACAATTGTATTAAGCGATGTTGCTGGCTCAAAAGAGAGGAGTTTCACGATGAATACTTTGGAGCCGGTAACCTCTAGAACAGCAGTCCCGAACCTAACCTTTGAGGCGGCTGCAAGAGTTAACACAGATGCAATAGCTGATGCGATAGAAGATAGCAGTTTAGTAAGCGATTACGTCAAGTTCACCATAAGCCCCGATGCTGTCATACTTTCGGCCAAAGGTGAAGTAGGGGTCGTTCAAACAAAGCTGAGTAAATCCAGTACTGCCGTATACGAGATAAAGGCTGACAAAGAGGTGTGGGCTAACTTTAGTATAAATTACGTCGAGAAAATAATCAAAGCCGCTAAAACCTTATCTGAAGAGCTCACTATCGAGCTTTCGACAAACAAGCCTATCAAGTTTAGTTTTCCTATACCATCAGGGAAGCTAGGCTACCTAATAGCTCCTAGGATAGAGACCACCTAACTTTAAGGTGAAAATTAAATAATACTTTAAAAGATTAAGTTGTCATGAAAGCGTTCATTCTGGGGTCTGTAAGCACAAGAAGCGCGCTCGTAGACAGCTTAAAGACGGTAAGGGATTCAGGTCTTGTGAGAGAGGCTTATCTAATATGGGGACCGTACGACATGATTTGTAAGGTAGAGGTTTCCTCATTAGGGCAACTGAACACCGTGCTGGATTTGCTTCACGATAGCGAAGTCATTGACACCAACACATTAATAGTTAATGAAGAGGGCGGGCTGACGTTTGAGGTAAAAGACATAGATAAGATAAGGAAGTGTGCCTATATATTTATGAAGTTGAGGAGACCTGCGGCACCAAGGCTCTGGGATACCTTCTTAAAAAGCATAGAAGATGTAATGGAGGCACATCAACTCTTTGGTATGTACGATGTTGTAATTTCGGTCAGGGAGGAGGCAAGGGAGGATTATTTTGAAAGGGTCTTCAAAAGACTTTGGTTACTTACAGAGGTCAATCTTACATCAACGTACACGTGTTTTACACTTAAGATCTAAATTTGGCAGAAAACTTAACTTTTAGTTAGCTAATTGGATTAGTAAGGGGGCCGTAGTCTAGCATGGTATGATTCGCGGCTCGGGCCCGCGAGGTCCTGGGTTCGAATCCCAGCGGCCCCATCAACGTCGTAGTAAGCTTATAATGAACAGTATGGACAAAAAGTATGTGAAAACAAATGTTCCCAGATGACTTAGATGAGTGGCTTAAGCATGAGCTTAGAATTGTTAACATGTCGTTACCCGCCCATACCGTCCCCCTTAGTGTCCTTTTGAACTTAGAGGAGCCCTGTGTAAGGACCGTAGGCGGAACAATGCATTACTTTGACAAACGAGAGTTGGAAGAGTTTAAGAAGACCCTTCCTAAAGGGTTTGACGTTTCCCTTCCACTAATTTTTATTAAACGGAGAGAGTTGGGGGAGGGAGTTTACATAATCAAGGGCGATAAGAACGAAGCAGAGGCATTCAGATTGGCATTGGGCCTGTCCACCATACATAAATCGGCCGAAGGTTATTACACGTACAGGCCATTCGTTATTGAGTTTCTTAGGAGATACCAAACGCTCGGTGTTGTAGGTATTTATTAGATTGTAAACAGCAAAGAGTTCATGTTATCGAAAACTTGGAGGGAAGGATCTGCTCAATCCTTTTTTAGGTTTCGTGGGTAAGAAGGATGTCGATGTCGTAGACATAACCTTAAGGATGTTAAAGGCGACTAGTTATCGATGGTCAGACTTTAGCCTATGGGTGGACGGTAATCTTTTCCACGTAAAAGAAATTGAGGGGCTGGGCCGCATAGCATTGAAGGGAAAGACGTGTCTATGTTCGACCACTCTCTCAATTTTTCAAGATTCTGCTATTGTGCTTGACGGAGAAATCTATAATCTCGAAAGCCGGTGTAAAAGTGAGGGACTGTTCTCCCTGATAAAAGTTCGAGAACCAAGCAAGATAAAAAACCTAGATGGAAACTATGCGTTTGCCATAATGCATGATAATAGCGTTATACTCGTGAGAGACCCCGTAGGAATCAGGCCGCTTTATATTGCATCGGATGACAGAGGTCATGCTTTTGCAACTGAACAGAAGGCACTCTTAGCAGCCAGTTTTCGAGAGATTAAATCACTCAAACCAGGCTATCTTAACATTATAGATGGCAGCGGTTTGCTAGAATACGAGGCCTATAATCTCTCAGAAGAACTTCGAACACTCCAACCATTTACTGGGTCATCTCAAGAAATTGCATCGATTTTGTTGAAAACCTTGAGGTGCTCCATCATGAAGATGGTAAAAGGAAGGGACGTGGGCGTACTGTTTTCAGGCGGACTTGATAGCTCCATCTTAGTAAAGATACTAGACGATTTAGGTATAGAGCCGGAACTTCTATGTGTTGGCCTTCCAATGTCTAAGGACGTTTTGAGAGCAAAAAGAGTTGCTGAGTTGCTTGGGCTGCATGTTAACATACGCGAGTTGGATGAAGAAGAAATTAAGGAAGCATTGCCGCATATCATTCAAATTATAGAGAGACGTGCCCCGCTTGACGTTTCTATTAGCGCACCGTTATATTTTGCTCTAGAAGTGGCTAAAGAAAGAAAGTTGAGTCGCATTTTAGTAGGCCAAGGTGCTGATGAAATATTCGCAGGTTACAAACGGTATGAAAGGATTGTGGAAAAAGGCGGTTATAAACTTCTCAGGGAGGAGTTGTTGAAAGATTTTTCACAACTACATGAAAGGAACTTAGAGCGAGATTATAATGTGTATCTTGCAAACTCAGTAGAACCAGTCTATCCATATCTTGATACTGCAGTTATCAAATGTGCCTTCAGAATACCTATTGAAGAAAAACTTAAGAAAGAGGTTACGGGTTATTCGCGAAAGCATATCTTAAGGGTCGCGGCCAAGCTACTCGGTATGCCCGAGGAGGTTATCAACATGCCAAAGTTAGCGATCCAGTATGGTTCCGGCGTCTGGAAGATAGTAAGACGGGTACTAAAAGGGATGCGTCACTAGAGTATCTATGAATTCTTTGCGTATATTACTGCATAAGATGTGTGGCGACGTTGCACATAAACCGTTAAATCTAACATTAAGGTGTGGACACTTGTGAACTTGATGAATTTGTTCAGACGTAAAAAGTCACAACCCCCACCAAAACCCCTCAGAGATAAATTAAATGAAGTTACCACGAAGCTTACGCTGATAAGTGAAAGAATTAAGCAAAGACAAAATCAATACTCGGCCAGGAGTAAAGAACTGTTTGAGGCTTGTGTCAAGTCTTTGATGAGTAGCGAAAAAGACAAGGCGATAGTCTATGCAAACGAGTTATCAAATATGAGAAAGACCATGAGTACTGTTATGAAGAGCCAATTTTCCATTGAGGGGTTAATTAATAGGCTCCAGACGATTAATGATGTAGCTGAGCTTCGCGAGGTTATATCGCCGATCAAGGGCGTGCTTGATGATCTTAAGGGTCAGCTCTCAGGAATACTACCGAATGCTTCGAGGAGCATACGCGAAGTAGAGGAGGCGGTAGAGGATGCCATATATGGCATTGGAACAGTTAGCGATACAATAGTTGAACCAAGTGTCAATGACGAAGAGGTGAGAAAGATACTGATGGAAGCCAGCGAAGTGGCAGCTCAAAGGTTAAAGGACGAAAAAGTCATCGAAGATTTTAACGAAGCCGTATCCTATCGCTGATACACTTTATACAAAAAACCATCACCACACGGTATAAATATAAGTTTATTTTGGATAACATGTCGAGAAAATTGTTAGTAGATGCTCATGCTCATCTTTATGGTTTTAAAGACCCAGAAAGGTTTAGAACGATATCTATAATCGCGGTCGCAGAGGACTATCGTACGAGTTTAGAAGCATTAAGATTGGGTGAGAAATTTGATAACGTATTCCCCTCCGTGGGAGTTCATCCTTGGATGCTTTCAGAAGTTAGTGATGAGGAAATTAGAAATGTTTGTACGCTAATTGATAGGCAGGATGTCAGGTGCATCGGCGAAGTTGGTCTTGATAGACGCTATGGTAGAGCGTCCTTTGATAGGCAGTTAGAAGTTTTCGAGACTTTTGCTAAGCTGGCGTCCGAGCATTCACTACCGATGAACCTACATTGTCTTGACGCCTGGCAGAAAGCTTTGGATATACTCCTTAAAAATGACGTACCTAGGGCACTCTTTCATTGGTATACCGGCCCGTTGAATCTGCTGGAAAAGATTTCGTCAGTCGGCTACTTTGTATCAATAAACCCAATGGGGGCCATTCAAAAGAAAAACAGAGAGGTTGCTCGACTAATGGATATACGCTCAATATTAACAGAAAGCGATGGACCATATGTATATAGAGGCGTGCTACTCGAGCCACCAATGGTAGAGAATTCATTGAAAATAATAGCCGAAGTAAAGGGCATGGATAGGAAGGTTGTTGAAGACATAGTAGCTGAAAACTTCAGAAAGTTTTTGGGAATATAATCGCTCCAATTTATTGAGTGCCTTGATTGATTTGATGGCGATTATTAATTATATTTGTCAGACAACGCCCCTTATTTCATCATTTGCTATACAATCCAAGTTACCATTGAAGAATTGAATGGAAAGGTTTAAGATTGGATAACTATTTGATTTTAGGATGCGGTGTTAGGTTCGTGAAAATTGCAAGCTATAAAATAGGTGATGAAGCGGATTACGGCATAGTCTTAGATGGTAAGCTCATTAGAAGAAATGCACTAAGTATCAAACTTCCAGATGATATCACAGATTTTATAGCTGAAAGGGCACTTATAGAGGCGCTTAGGAAAGATTTGCAAAAATTTCAAAAATATGCCGAACCTCTCGATAAATTTCATCTCCTGCCGCCAATTCCAAAACCGGGCAAGATTATCTGCCTGGGTTTAAACTACATTGATCATGCCGAAGAACAAGGTGTGAAACCACCTGCCGAGCCGATAATATTCTTTAAGCCAAGGACTAGCCTTACAGGACCATATGATGATATCGTTTATCCGAAGATAGTTAAGCAACTCGACTATGAGGGTGAGTTGGTTGTTATTATAGGCAAACGCGGTAAGAATATCCGTGAAGAAGATGCGATGGAATACGTCTTCGGATACACAGTCATGAATGATGTTTCGGCGAGGGACATACAGTTTGGTGACAAACAATGGACTCGTGGAAAAAGTTTTGACACTTTTGCTCCATGCGGTCCTTGGATTGTAACTAAAGATGAAATTCCTGACCCACATCGGCTTAGAATACTCACAAAAGTGAATAACGAATTAAGACAGAATTCGTCAACGGCCAACATGGTGTTCAAAATACCCCAGATAGTATCTTCCATGAGCATGGTTATGACTCTCGAGCCAGGCGACATGATATCAACGGGAACACCGGCTGGTGTTGGATACTTCATGAAGCCTGAGCCCAAGTTATTAATGGTTGGGGATGTCGTAGAGGTATCGATAGAGAACATAGGGACTATCAGGAACAGAGTCGTTTCAGAACTTTAGGGTGAAAGGGAGCCGCTCGTCATCCTAGGCTTTGCAACAGATAGGTTAACAGTCACTTCAGAGATGTCTGCACTATACTCCGATATTCTTTTCACATTACCAAGCGCTGACCTCACCAAGATTGCGAGCGGCACATTATGCTTTTGATATAACAACTGTACTTCGATATCTTCTATTTTCTTTACTAAATCATAAGCCCTGACTATAACATCGTTCGCGAGCTTGATGTCCCCTTTCAATAATGCTGAGAGGGCATCCTCGAATAACGTGTTAGAAAGTTTACCGACTTTCTCGATGGCATCCATAATGTTAGAATTGTTAAGTTTTGAGGCGCTCACTGATTCGGCTATAGCTAGTGCATGATCCGCTGCTCTCTCTATACTTTTAGCGACAAGCATGTAACCGAGGCAGTCTTGCCTGCTGGAAAGCCCCAAAGAAAGCAGTATAAGCGGATTGGAAATTGCTAGGTTTAACTGCCTTACTATAAAGTGGTATAATCTGTCAACCTCGTCATCCCTTGCAACTATCTCTTGGGCCAAGGATTTGTCACCTTCCACGAATGCCACGAATGACTCTTTTTGCATAGCGGATGCTATTCTGCCCATCCTTTCAATCGCATTCTTTAACGGAAGATTTGCATGAATCGGGAGGCACATCGTGAGCATATCAATCGAAGATTCTTCGACTATCTCCACACCCACAAGCCATCGCCTAATGCTGTCCTTAACCTTTTGAGCGAGCTCGGGTAAGGGTCTCTCGAACCTTATCCTGATGGTGTCATAACCTGCTAGGTAGTAGGATATATAGGCCCTGACAATCTCATCAGCCGTTGTTTGAGAAGAGAACTCTATGCACGCCTCGTTGGTGATGCCTTTTTTATACGGCATAACGAGAAGCGTACCATCAGGCTGCGGAACCATGAGTAATTCGTCAAGTTTTTTCAAACCGACCAACTTTACCCATTTCTTTGGTAACGAAACTATTAGCGTTGAGCCGCCAGACATCTGAATTTTTCTGAGGTATGCTTGCTCCATACAATAAGAGGTATCTATATTTCACTATATATATCTTTATTTCAATATATTTTTGGTTCACAATCTATATATACAGCAAAAGTATCTGCGGCTGGCGAGGGAAACGCATGCACAGGCAAGGTATCTCAAAAACCGTAGCCTTGGGTTCCGCGATTGCTGTCATCGTAATCGTTGTTATGGTAGCGCTAATTGCGTTAAATATACCAAAAGAAGCGACAACACCGACCCAGACTCCGACATCAACTATTCGATGGCCAGAGAAACTCTTGGCTGGTGGAGCCAGTTTCGTTAATCCGTTAATGCAAAAATGGGCCTATGAATTTCAAAGAGAGAAGGGTCTTTTCGGTGTTGATTACCAAAGCATAGGTAGCGGACAGGGAATAGCAAAGCTTAAGGAGCAAGCTGTGGACTTTGCGGCCAGCGACGCCCCCTTAAAGAGGAGCGATTGGGAGGCGTTAAAAAGTGTCAGAGGAGGCGTTATACAGATACCCATAACCATAGGTTCGGTCGTCGCGATATTCAACATACCAGGCGTGGACGAGCTTAAGTTCTCACAAGAGGTCCTCCTAAAGATCTTCGACGGGAGCATAAAGAGGTGGAACGATCCCCAAATAGTAAGTCTTAATCCGCAACTTAGTAACGTAGACAAGGAGATAATCGTTGTCTACAGAGCAGACAGAAGCGGAACAACCTTCATCTGGACGAGCTTTTTGGAAAAGGTTAGTAATGGGAAGTTCCCGAGCGACCTATCATTCAAGCTTCCAGACGAAGAGGCCGATAGGACGCGCTTCATAGGCGCTAAGGGCAACGAGGGCGTTACCGAGGCCGTGAGGAATACACAGTATAGCATAGGATATGTGGAGTTGTCATACGCTATACTGAACAGACTGCCCCACGCTGCAGTAGAGAATAAAGCAGGCAAATTCGTAAACGCATCAATGGAAAGCGTAACGGAGGCAGTTAGGTCCGTTATTGAGCAAGTGAGTTTGCCAGATCCTCTCGACGACTGGAGCGATGTCTCATTAATTAAGCTCGAGCCGCCGAGTCCAGATGCATATCCCATCGTGAGCTTTAGCTATGTAATGCTATACGTCGAGAACTCGCCCGAAAAGGCGGCAGCCTTGCGTGAATTCTTAACATGGGTGTACGAGAAAGGACAGAGATACGTTGCTGACGTACCTGGCTACGTTCCCTTGCCGGACAATGCGGTGCAGATTGGTCTGAAAGGAGTTTCTTATATACAAGGGAAGTGAGGAGCTGCGACCAGAATGGTCAAGGTAAGAAAAACCATTTTTATATTTTTGGGAAGTTTTGCCTTATTTTTGATACTTATTCTACCGTTCTACTTCTTCGGAGAACTTTACGGTGCTTCTGAGTTCTTTTCAAAGTTCTCCTTCTTAGATTTCATTTTAGGCCGAGAATGGAGCTTGCCTGAACAAAAGTATGGCGCACTTCAAGCTATTTACGGCACTTTACTAACAGCGGGCTTGGCGCTGTTAATCACCACACCTGTAAGTATAGCGGCAGCGGTGGCTATGTCCGAGCTACTACCTGAGTGGTTGTCAGAAAGGTTAGGAATGATTATTGATATGATAGCTGCGATTCCGAGCGTCGTCGTAGGGCTTTGGGGAGTCTTAAGTTTAGGGCCATTCTTATCTAATACGCTTTACAAGTTTTTGGTAGAAAATCTGGGTTTCTTGCCAATATTTCAAGCCAGGACTTTGACGGCTTATAATAAGCTGACTGCGGCGCTCGTGCTCAGCTACATGATAACACCTTTCGCCGTATCGGTCATAAAAGAAAACTTACGTTTAGTGCCCATGGAAATAAAAGAGGCGGCGTACGCGCTCGGGCTCACCAAATGGGAAGTCATACGAATTGCATTAAGCTACATTAAGCCAGGAATATTTGCGGCGCTCATGTTGGCGCTTGGAAGGGCGATAGCAGAGGCCGTGGCCATTTCCATGGTAATAGGCAACACATGTAGCTTTTCAATCTCCCTGTTGGAGCCAGCATGCACCTTAACTACACTCATAATTAACAACTTTGCCGAGGCGACGGGGACTGAAGCCGCAGCCCTCATAGGACTTGGTTTAGTCCTCTTTCTGATTTCGATATCAACAGTCCTCGCATCCAGGTTGATATATAGTAAACTTCTTGGAGGGTATATGAGATGAGGCTAAAAAAGTTTAGGGACATGCTTTATACGTGTTTGGCATACCTATCTCTCTTATTGCTGATTATTCCATTAGCTTGGATACTTTTTGAGTCTATCATAAGAGGAGGGCATTACATCGTTAATAGGCCCATCGAGTTTTTCACGGACATAGGCAGGCCACCAGGTATCGAGGGCGGAGGTATAGGACACGCAATACAAGGCTCCTTTTACATGTTAGGTCTGGCACTCTTAATAGGTGTTCCGACGGGCATACTCGCTGGCATATACTTAGCCGAACGTAAAGACAGCCTCATAGCCAAAGCGGCCCGTTTTGTGAGTGACATCTTAGTCGAGTTCCCCACAGTACTTGTCGGAGTCGTCACGTACATATTCTTAGTGTCGAAAGTTACTGGCATACTAGCAACAGGTCCAGCGGCTTTCGCCGCATCGTTCGCGCTAGCCCTAATTATGATACCTATAGTCGCTAGGAGTGTCGAGACGGCGTTCCTGACAATACCTAGTGATATCAGGGAGGGTGCTTACGCCCTCGGCCTTTCGAGTAGACAAGTCATCTTCCGGATACTTCTGCCTGCAGTTAAGGCCGGCGTCGTTACTGCCGTGCTGATAGGACTTGCGAAGATAGCTGGGGAGTCTGCACCTATAATAGTCAGTAACGGAATCAGCAACTTCTGGTTCAGTAGGTGGACGGAGCCGGCACCATCTATACCGGTCCTTATATACGTCTATGGACTCTCACCATTTAAGGAGTGGCAAACCCAGGCATGGGCGGCATCCCTCTTCCTTCTGTTACTGATAATGGGGATTGGATTTTTAGCCAGGCGACTTACCAAAAAATCGTGGACAGGTGTGTAGAGGTTGTTAAATGGAGTAGCTGTTAGTGTAAAAGACTTGCGCGTCAGCATAGATGAGAAAGAGGTACTTAAGGGCATTAGTATAGACTTTCCGAAGTGCGCTGTTACCGCCATAATAGGACCTTCAGGTAGCGGAAAAACCATGTTGTTAAGGAGCATTAATAGGCTTATTGAGTTGATTCCAAGAGTTAAAGTCTCGGGGAAAGTTTGGATTAGTATAGAGGGTAAGTTTCATGATGCTTATACGCTTGACCCAACATACCTTAGACGAAAGGTGGGTTACGTATTTCAGAAACCAAACCCGTTTCCTCACCTCTCAATCTTAAAAAACGTGACAATAGGGCCTATGCTGAACGGTATAGCTAAGGGCAAAAAAAACTTAGAAAGACTGGCTGAAGAAAAACTAAAAGAGGCTGGACTGTGGGATGAGGTGAAAGACAGGCTGAATGAGGCGGCATGGAGGTTAAGCGGCGGTCAACAACAAAGACTTTGTATCGCAAGAGCACTCGCACTTGAACCGGAGATTATACTGTTTGATGAACCGACGACGGGTCTCGATTTATATAACACAAAAAGAATAGAAGAACTCATGGTTAGGTTGAAGGAGAGATATACAGTCATAACTGTTACGCATAGCGTTGACCAAGCGGGCAGGATAGCAGACTTCATAGCTTTCATCTACAACGGCAAGTTGATAGAATTCGGTCCTGCCGCAACTGTATTAAAGTCTCCAGTTAACGAGTTGACGGAGTTGTTCATAACAGGCAGGGTTCTGGATGGTGTAAAGGTTTGAAGAGGCTTTTGGATGAGGGATTGGAAAAACTCACCAACATGATATTGGACATGGCAACAATCAGTAGCAAGGTTGTTGAAATGGCCATCGAGGGTTACGTGAGTGGGCGCGACGTTTCCAACGATGTTTTTCAGACATCTACTCAATTGCGTATCTTGGAGGGCGAGGTGGCAGAGCTGAGCATGGAACTGATTGCCAGATATCAACCCGTCGCGAGTGATCTTCGCTACATTCGTTCCTGTATGGAGATTGCATACGGCTTCTTTAGGTATGGCAGATACGCCTATGACATATCCCAAGTTCTTAGCATGTTTGGTGATTTGAGCGAGTGTGATAAAGAAATAGTCAAGAAAACGGGCAAAAAGGTATGCGAGATGATACACATAAGCGTAATCGCTTTCAAAAACAAAGACGTCGAATTAGCTAAAAAGCTAGAGTTAATGGATGATGAGATTGACAGGGCCTACATAGGATTTGTTAAGAAAGCAATCGAAAACCCATCATCTGGAAAGAAATGTGATATGGCTACAGCACTGATTTTGCGGTACTTGGAAAGAATAGCTGATCATGCCACCTATATAGGCGAGGCCGTAAAATATATCGTAACTGGCGAGTAGCCCTCATAAACATTACTCCGAAAAAACGACAGAAAATTTGAAAATTAATAACATGGGCATGGTTTTCTGCAAATTTGGTTGATGTGAAAGGCATGGAAGAATATGATATAATCGTCGTTGGTGGTGGAGTAGCTGGTTCCATTGCCGCAAGGTTTGCTGCAAAAAAGGGCTTCAAGACTTTATTGCTTGAAAAATACAAGACCCCTAGGAACAAGCCCTGCTCTGGAATTCAGTTTCAATATTTTGAGAGACTTATCGGCGAGAAGATACCAAAGGACAAGCTTTGTAAAAACGAGCTCTTTAAGGTGGAGATCATAACCCCAAAGGACGAGGTTTTGAAGGGAAAGATGAAGATATTGAACTTTTGGAGGTCCACCTTTGACAGCTGGCTCAACTCGCTCGCCGCGGATGCTGGTGCAGAGTTTTGCGATAATGCATCGTTAGTAGATTTTGTTGATGAGAAAAGCGAAGGTAAGATAACCGTTAAAGTTTCAATGGATGGTAAGTATAAGGAGATTAAAACCCGTTACCTTATCGGCGCTGACGGGATGCTTTCTAGAGTTAGGCGAAAATTGCGACCGCAGGACTTTGATAGAAAAGCCTTAGGTGCGACAATAAACTATTACTTTGTTGGAGAGGCGAACTTGGATCCTAATACGCTATATATGTTTTACAAACGAGAATTCTGCCCACTAATGTTCGCATGGGTTTATTTGAAGGATAATATGTGGGTGATCGGCACGGGCGCTAATGAGAATCCATTAGAGTATGCTAACAGGTTCTTTAATTATGTCAAGGAGATGTATGGGCTTAGGGGCAAAGTTGTTAAGAGGGAGGGTTTCTCTTCAACATTGAGAGACACGGTGTACTTGGGAGAAGGAAGAATATTGTTGATCGGTGATGCTGCTGGATTGGTCGATCTCTATCGGGGCGTCGGCATGGACAATGCGGCCCTCAGTGGACGTCTAGCCGTAAAGGCCATAACAAAGGCTGAGGAAGGATTAGAGGCTGTAAAGATATACGAAAGCTTGATGAAGGAAGTCGTCAAGAAGATCGAGGCGAATAAAGAGAAGCAGAGGAAAAGGTTCTCCTCGAACGAGGAGCTAGAAAGAAGTTTATCACCGCTCAGAATGCTTAAGGGAGGATTGTATATGCTCATAGCAAACCAAATAAACAAAATACTACCACCAGAAAAGCTCATATTTTTACCACCTTAAATCAAAACGACAGTTTCATCAACAACATTACGTAGCCGGAAAAGACAAAAACCAATACTTCTTTACGCTATGGTTGCATAAAACTCATCGTTATGTTCAAAAATCGTTTGTTATACAGAACCTAAATCTCGTAAAATCCTTAGAACCTTATTCCTGCTCAATAGCAAATAATCCCTATCTGGTGAGTGGACTTCTAAAGTGATGCTTTCGTCGTAACCTAAATTTTTGAGTTCAGACAGAACGTCTCGCCAGCATATCCTACCCACACCTATCGGCAGATGCAGGTCTCCAGAGCCGAAGTTGTCGCTTAGGTGGACATGGCCTATCCTGTTACCAAGCGCCTTTATGAAGTCCGTTAATGCTTTATTGTCACCATGATAGTTTGAGAATGCGTGGCCTACGTCGAGTGTTGCCTTAATGTTCTTTGAGTCGAGTAACCAGATCAGCTCGCTAAGTGTTGCAGCCTTATCGTCAGTGTTTTCCAACATAATCGACATACCATACTCGTTCGCTTTCTCTTTTATATTATCCAAGCTTAATGAGAAGTTTCGGATCATCTCGTTCCGATTTTCCCCGAAATATTTTGATGGAAGCCCTTCAGCAAATTCTGTATGAATGACTATCTTGGTCGCATCTAAAAACCTTGCTACCTCTATGACGTTTAACGTCTCTGAAACGTAACACAGCCTCACGCTTGGATAAGGATGGGCCATATGAAAATACCAAGGTACGTGACATATAACGCCCAACCCGCTTTTTCTGAGTGCATTCCTTATTTCTTTGCAAAGGGGCAACAGCCTTTCTGGCATGGCCTCGGGGTATTCAACTGTTATCTCTATAAAGTCGAATTTGTTCTCTATGGCAAACTTAATCTCATCTAACACCGGTAGCCAAGGATTATTCATGAAACCTATGTGCATGCTTCCAGTAAACATTAAGGCAACCTAAATCGTTTTTAGCTGAAAAGTTTTATCTTCGTTGACATATCAGCTAAGTTTACAAGCACGGCAGTCCCGACTGTCGGTTTAAGACCGGAGCTTTGTTGGAATGATGTTTGCTCCTGCCAACAACCAGAATTTACGAGAAGCACGCCTTTGTAGGATTTAACACCGGCCACATGTACATGGCCTGTGCAAAGCACATCTGGCACCTCCTCGATAACTAAGGGGTCGTTATCAAGCGGTAAGATGGGCGTATTCTGACCGTAACATGGTGCCAAGTGCCTAACCTGTAGCATAACTTCGAGAATTTTACCTATGGTTTCGTTTAGCGTGCTATATGAGACGTTTGGTAATGTTTGAATTAGGTCATCAAGACTTTGGCCGTGATACAGATGCATAAGTCTATTTCCTATTAAAATTTTTGCCGGATTACTAATGAATGACACTTCACGCTTACTCTCTAAGATTTTCCTGTAAACTTCTGGTAATGGAGGTTGAGGTAATGCTTTTCTAACCGGTTCATGATTTCCAGGCAAATATATCAATTTAATACGTTCAGGAATTTCTGATAAAAATTTGGCAGCCATGCTGAATTGCTCATTTATTGAGACAACTTCGAGTTCTTTTTCTTGTCCAGGATACACACCTACGCCGTCAACCAAATCTCCACATAAAATCACATACCCCACTCTTTTAACCTCACCATCTCTGCTTCTGTTTATCCAATCAAGAAAAGATTCGAATAGATCTTTTCGGAAATTTTTACTTCCGATGTGAATGTCGGATATTATGCAGACATATACATCAGGTCCTGATTGTGGATGTTTTTGATTTATTGGAACGTCCGGTTGTATGATGTCTTGAACAATAATTGTATCGTTGACCTTTCTTAATCTCATACCAACCACACAATCAACCAGCACCATCTCAGCCTTTGTGAAAACGTCTCCGGATTTCTTTGGAACGAGGACCGTTGTGCTTGTTGAAGGGTCTTCGCATTCAAATATTATGGCTTTTTCCGTGTCCCTTTTATCTAATATCATAACAGCGGCGGCCACATCCTGGTCTTTCCTCATCTTTATAATTTCAGATAAAGGCATGAACTTGATACCCCTTTCTTCGAGTATTTTTCTGAGCTTTATGTAACGGCTGTGAAAGTACCTGTAAAATTCCTCGAGGCGCCCTTCAATTATGACGTCCTCAGGATAATATTGGATAATTTGAACTTCAGGACATGTAAAGGACTCCTCTTCATACACGGGCGCGGATTCCTGCAAACCTGTCGTTTGTTGAACGAACATTTCTATAAGTGCAGCATCGAGTACTATGCGGTGTGGGTCCGTCTTTTTTACGTGCTCTATCACTGTAGTTAACGTTCCAACCGGGTCTTCCGATTTTCTTAAAATTTCTAGAGCTTCCTCGGTTAAGTGATAGCCATTCTTTAAAGCCATTAGGATTATTTTTCTATCATCGTTCAAAGACGACAACTAAGTTTCTACCTTTGACAACTAGAAAGAGAATTTTTATGTATTACGTTGTTTTTTAAGGGAAGCGGGCACGTAACCTAACATGTTCGAAAGCACCTCATCCTTCTCGAAGACTCCAACGACCTCATCTAAAGGTAGCGTAAGGAACACTTTTCTGGTTCTGCCGTATCTTCCGAGACTCACGAGTTCACAATCTAATACCCCTAACATGTTCAGCTCTGATAATAGACTGCTGGTTCTTCTGTCTGTTAATGGCTCTATACCGATTAGTTCGCATAACTCTTTGTAGATTGTATATAAGGTCCCTGAAGTTATTTCGCTCCCGTTTTTCATTGCTAGCACCACAGAAAGTAAAACTAACTTACTATGTAGCGGGAGGGAGGATAATGCTTCAAAGATCCTACCCCTTTCAATTATTCCCTGAGCCATCCTCACGTGCTTCTCTTCAACTTTCTGAGCTCCTGCCCTTTCTGCTACCTCGCCAGCCACCCTTAGTAAATCTAAAGCCCTTCTAGCATCACCATGTTCCGCGGCTGCAAGCGCTGCGCATAGCGCTATTATGTCTTGGGAAACCGTGCCTTCATTAAATGCAAGAGCAGCCCTCTCACTCAATATATCCATGAGTTCAGAGGCTGTGTACGGATGGAAGACTATCTCTTCCTCGCTTAGGCTACTCAGCACTCTAGGGTCTAACATATTTTTGAACATCAAATCGTTTGAAACTCCGACGAGGGCTACTTGTCCATTATTGAGGGACTCATTAACTCTTGTGAGTTCGTAAAGCAAGTCATCGCCAAAATTTTTAACGAGAATATCAACCTCATCTAAACAAACTATCGCCATTAGATTAGATGATGAAAGACCTGATACGAACCTGTTGAATACTTCAGCCTTTGACAAACCTGTGAAGGGTACCTTTTGCCCTATTGCCGAACAAAGCTCTGTTAGTACTCGATACTCCGTACCGGCCATCCGGCAGTTGATATATATGAACTTCAACGGTAGATTGTTACGAAGCGTTTCCTCATTAAAACGTTTGAAGGTGTACTTAACTACAGCTGTTTTACCCGTACCTGTCTTTCCATATATAAAGACGTTTGATGGTCTAGCATTGTTAAGCGCTGGTGCAAGTATCTCGCCCAGCTGCCTGATGTGTTCCCATCTATGTGGCAAGTTATCGGGTAGATAGTCCGACCTCAAAACGTTTCTGTTTTTAAATATTGTTTTTTTAGAGGTGGTGGATAGGAGGTCGGATAACGGGTCTAGCCGGGCACCCCATATCTTCCATTGGAAATCTGACTCTCTGTTCATTGTTTCTCACTTTTCTTTTGAACAAAGCGTTACTCTCTGTACGGTCTTTAGAGATTAGATGAAAAAATTTCTTGGTTTATTTTTTTCAACAAATTTTTCTACTGTTGTTAAGAATAGAGCACAGCAAAGAAGAAAAGAATGAAAACCTGACTTCCATGAGAAATGAAGGGGTGTATCCCTTCCCAGTAAAATCCAATAAAATAATGAAAACTTCACAAATTGAGAACATATAAAGGTCCAAACTACAAATAAACCCATATTTTCGACTATTTTTGCGAAAAATCCAATAATATCAGTTGTTCACAGTTAACAACTAAAAATTTAGACACCCCTTTATTTCCTATGGAAAGTGGACTGAAAACGTATAAGGTACGTCCATGAAGGTCTGTGAATGATGTTGTGAAAACATGAACTATTAGATCGGCGGACCCTTCATACAATCTAACAATAAAGATTTTATACAAAAAATGGGTAATGCGAATTTCACTAATCCGAAAATAATCAGAAATTGGTTACATGGCTGCATATCATAACCATGACTTCTTACAGGCGTGGTTTCACATAATGCCAATATATACTATAGCATACTCAAACTTTAAACACAAGATGAACATCTTTGTAATACAAAGCGAAGACATGGGAACTCTAAAAACTTCACACCTATTTTCGCAATTTCTCTTTTAAGCTTTCACTTTGTGAAAGGACTCCCAAGAGGACAGAAAGTGTATCGGCTACGTTCTTTATCTCTGAAGGGTCTGTAAGTCTTAAGAGGGTAGCAGAAAGTTGTTCCAATTTCTCAACAATAGCCGCATTTAAATTATTTAATATGTAGGGCAATACGGCGCCTGCGATCTCCGACTCTTCTCTTATCTTAACAACCTTTTTGTTACATTTTAAGCACCAAAGCTCCCCTTTTATTTCAAAAATTGGACTCGAACATACGGGGCATATTTCAGACGTCAACTTTGCCCCAGACTTCAAAGCTTGTGACATGCGCTGTATGTCTTCGTCCTTTACACTCATACTTTACTCCGACAAATACAACTGGCCGACTATATTTAACTATTTAAAATATTCAGAATCTAAACAATCTAAAAGGTATGGAGAGATAGCTTTTTAATCTTTCAGGTTTGAACGAACTTGACACCTCGTCTATTCTCTTTACCTCTTCCTCAGTCAACTTCCATCCAACAGCGCCAACATTTATCTTTACATGCGTTGGCTTCTTTGCGCCAGGTATTGCGATGATTGTAGGTTCTTTTATTAACCAATTAAGGGCAACTTGTGACACAGCTTTACCTCGCCGCTCAGCGATTTCATGCAAAACTTCGAGGACTTTATTTGCCCTTTTCAAGTTCTCAGAGGAAAATAGGATGTCGATTCTTCTCAGGATGTCTCTAGGGACGTTTCCGGGAGCGTATTTTCCAGTCAGTATGCCCTTAGCTAGGGGGCTATAGGCTATAATCGTAATCTTTTCCCGTCTAGCATAAGGTAGCAGGTCCTTCTCGATTTTTCTGTTTAGTAAATTGTATTCGACTTGATTTGAGACGACCTCTTCCGAGGAAAGTGCTTCTTGCGCCCTTTTCAGTTGGTTAACCGAAAAATTACTAACACCTATACATCTCACCTTTCCTTCTTTTACCAACCTTTCCATTGCTCTCATCGTTCGCTCTATAGGAACAAAAGGGTTGGGCCAGTGTACTTGGTAAAGGTCTATTACATCAACCCTTAGCCTCCTAAGACTCCTCTCAGCAGCTTTGATAACTTTGTTGTACGAAAGATTAGTGACCCAAACTTTCGTGGCTAAAAAGACCTCGTCCCTTCTCTCAGCTATGGCCTTGCCAATGATTTCTTCGGATTTCCCTCCACCATATATTTCTGCGGTATCTATAAAATTGATTCCCAAATCTATGGCTTGGTGTATCACAGCGATAGCATCAGATTCATCGTAATCTGTGCCCCATCCCCAGAGTTTCGTCCCTATTTGCCAAGTACCGAGTCCTATTACAGAGACTTTGAAACCGGTTTTCCCCAGCTCGATGTACTCCATGTTTGTCCTTGAAAAAACATAGCACTGATTAATACCTTATTTTTTGGTATAATGGCCACTTACGAAGTCCTAAGATTTCTTCGGAGGTAAGTAAATTTAATTCCTCCCTAATATTTCCTCATAGTATGCCCAACCTAAAAGTATTCGGAATAATTGGTTTGCTAAGCCTTGTGGTTGCATATTCTTCCATAGCGCTAAGCATTTCAGTATCCCCTTGGTTTAGTTGGGTAGAGAATGCTCTAAGCGATTTGGGTGCGAGATACCCCTCTGGCCCTATATTCAATTTAGGGTTAATGTCATCTTCGGTTTTGGCACTCGTTTTTGCAATAGGTCTGAAAAGACTTCATAGGGGCGTTTTGGGTGCGGTCAGTGTTATGCTCTATGCACTGAGCACAATCTCGTTATTCATGGTAGGGCTCTTTCCGGAGACTGCAGGAATAATTCACTACTACGTCTCGGTCGCGTTCTTTGTTTTTGTAGCGCTAACATTAATAGCCTTTGGGATATGTAGCTTAATCTCCCATCCCCGTTCGATAACGATAGGTATTATGATGCTATTGTTGGCAGTCTTGGCGATAGTGGTTTGGCTCTTTCCGTGGAAAGGTGTGGCCATTCCGGAACTAATATCATCCCTAACGATTTCAACGTGGGTTGTTATCTCATCGGTTAGGATGTTAAGTGCGAGAGGGTAGTAACGCTAAATGAACGTTAAGGCGATTAAAGAGAGTATTGTTACGGCAGCTGCAGGTAGCATATACTTGTAAGCACTCGTGATGTTGGTTTTTAAATACTCTGCTGTGAAAACAAGACAAAGGTGAAACGGCGAAACTGTGTAACCTATAAATGCGGAGCCATAAATTAAAGCAACCTCATACACGGTTAGTGTCATCCCTGCTGCGAATGTTACGAACGAAAGGGCAATGGCTCCGGATATCGAAGCTAACATGTAACCTAAAAAGAATGGAAGCAACACCTCGATAATGAGCCGTGGGAGCATAAGACTAAGTGTATTAATCAATACCGGTACGCTAGTGTTTGCGATAAATCCCCTTAACAACATGGCAGAGTAAAGCACGAGCGCTATCGTTAACATTCTTTTATCCATGAATGACCTCACGATACTCGTGCCCTTTGGTCTGCCTATCAACAATGCGCTAATTATACCTACCATAGTCCCTAAGACTATTCCGTAGAATCCCATGTTAAGGACCGTTGATAGAACTGTAGCAGTAATGACCGCTAACATAAATGGGATAAGCGACACGCCACTAGAGCGCTGCTCGACAAACTTTGCGTTTGTGCATCCTTTCCTTTTTATGAGTAATGGATATCCAAATGCGAACATTATGAGCATTGAGGGAAGCAAAACCAGTATTAGATCCGAGAGTTTAATGGAAGCTAAGGCGACAGCAAGTATGAGAGCGTCGTTCATTGGATAAGCAAAAAGTAATGAATGTCTATACCATACATTTATGAAAACTTTCTCGCCCTTACTTAGCCCAAGATCGTTACCGATCTTATCAACGAATGGTGCGGAGAGAAGGGCACCACCCGCTATGGGTAGAAGGCCCAAGAATGAAGGAATCATCACGGCAATAAGTTTAGGTTTTCGAATCTTTCCTATGAGGTAGGACTGAGCCTCATCAATCATTTTTGTAGCAGAGTAAATATTCACAAAGAAAACGATCTCTATCGAGATTATTAGCAGTAAAACAGTCGTTTCATTAATGAGCGTTAAAAACATCGTGTTCAGTACATCGGGAAGTGGTTGACTTATTAGACCGAATAACAGGGTGCCCAAAAACAGAGATATTCCGATATTTATTTTGAAGACGGTGATCGCGATAAGTATTGCTACAAGTGTCACGATTAAGAAGATCAGCTGTTCCATGTATTGACTCCTTCTGTCCTTTTTCTGAACTTTAGGCTAAGATTTTTTCCAATTTTGAGTCAAGGGATAGTAGTGCTGATTTCGACCATATCACAAGCCTTGCGGGCTTTGCTCCAGGTGCTAAATGTAGTACACTCAATTCATTCAACTTAGTAAATTCAACGCCAGGAATACTTGAAGCTGCTTTTTTAATGCCTTTATCATTCATGCACACTATCAACGGACCGACTCTACGTTTATACCTTCTACCCCTCATCTTTCCCTTTCCGGCCCTAATTTTCCTTTCCTCACACCTTTCTAGTTCCTCTTTAAGGCCTAACAGTTCTAAGAATTTCTTCAAATCTTTTGCTTTGCTAACGTTCTCAATATCGTCTGTAACGACTATCGGAAGTTTCAAATTATCGGGTAGTTTGTGACCTCTTGCTTTTACCGCATCTGGTATTGCTGTAAAAGCAATCGCAGAGAGCAAGGCTATGAGCTTCTCCTTCTTGTTCAACTTCTTGTAAATTTTCTTCTCGGGTTTTGGTGGATGCGTGGGTCTGCCGCCAACAGCGGAAGGTACAAAACCGCCCGACATTGCTTTTCCCGTACCGGCACCTTTAACCCTTGATATCCTTGCCATACCATAGCCTGCTCCCCATGATTCCACAGAATATTTGTGAGCAGAAGCCTTCGAAGCGCCCTTTGGCTGTAGGGTATGTGTCAACAAATGAATGTATGCCCTTCTGACTAAGTCTTCACGCGGCGGTGTATCAAAGACCACTGGCAACTCTACAAGCTCAATCTCTTTACACTCAAGGTTCAGTACCGGAACCTTGGGTCTTTGCCCTTTTTGGGAAATTAGCAAAGAAGATGTGATACTCATACGCTTACACCTGTATCAATGTGATACGCGGCGGCTCTTGATGAGTAGGTGGCCTTGCCGCGATCCTTAACACGATGGGTCTTTTTGGCGTACCAGGAACGCTCCCCTCTAATACTATTGCGCTACTACGTAATATTCCAAACTTGTGAAAACCGCTTTTCGGTGTGAGCTTTGTTCCATCGCTTTCTATCTTGAGTATCCTTTTGTTGAATTCCGTCCTACGGTGAAAGCCCATCTGTCCAGCTCTGGGAACGGTGTACATAACGTATGATGGTTTCCAAGGCCCGATAGCACCGACGCCCCTCTTTGTCTTCCTGGACTTCCTAGGCAGTATCTTAACACCGTACCGCTTGACTACGCCTTGAAATCCGTGCCCAGTTGTGACTGCTATAACATCCACAAATTCACCTTCTCGGAATACCTCAAAGGGTGACAACTCTTTGCCAAGTTTTGAGAGCGCATAATCTAAGCATTTTTGCACATCGTTACCGCCGACCTTTATTTCCAGTATGTCGGGTTTTTTCTTAGGAAGTCTGACGAGTCTAGGTTGAGATACTATTATCAGCCTGACTTCGGATACGTCCTTCCTGAACTCCTCTATGCGACTCAACATTTTATCTTCATTTGGCCTGAGCGTGGGTATCTTTCTTTTAATATCGGGAGGGAGATTCTTACTCCATATTTTTACCAACTCGACCAACTTCCCTCCCTCATTCTTGTAGAGGGTTATGCCTGCGACGATCACGGGCGGTGCTGAGAGTATTGTCGCAAGCTTCTGTACTTCAATCCCCTGGGTTGGAGAGTTGGGTGTCGTATCTATATAGTAAACTGAAGTTACGCCAGCCTTGTATGCTAAAAAGCCCAGAGGTCTCGGCTCACCTTCATACTCAGGCCAATACTTCACCCTAGGAACTAAGCGGCTAGCCCTGCCCCTAGGTAAGAATGCCAGCGACCCCCTCCTTGGCGCAGAGTACTTCCTATGGCCCATCTCTAGCACCGGCCATCCGTTAAGGAAAGTTTATCGATAACACACCAAAAGGGGCAAGATAAATACTTTCTATTACTCCTCAGCCCCCAAGGGGTACCTAGGGTCTTCTTTTACTATACTCAACACTAAATGCGTTAGAGTCCTTTCGACATAAGGCATCGAGAGGAGCCACTTCACGAATTTATTAAGCTCCTCCCTATTCTTGAACCTTGCAACGATTATAGAGTCACTCTCGCCAGTTACATCGTATACGTTACTCACGTTAGGTTTTTCAGCCACTTGGCGTTGAACTTCTATTAGCTTCCCCTTAGAGATTGTCAGTTCTATTATGGCTGTTATCTCGTAGCCTAGCTTTTCATAATCAACGAGGGCCGTGTAACCTTTGATGATACCATCTTTCTCTAAAGCCATCACCCTTGAAGCCACAGTCGCGACAGATATTCCGAGCTTTTTTGCTATGCTCCTGTAGGATGCCCTTCCGTCTTTAATCAGTTCACGTATTATTGCCAAGTCCAACTCGTCTAGCATATATATGCCTAAAATTCTAGCTCTTGTTTGTTATAAAAGTCTTAGTGAAACCAAAACCGGTGAACAGGTGATAGGTGATGAGTTTATCGGAACCCGAGCCGGAACGGTTGTTGGAATTCCTAGAATATGTTTACACTCTAAAGGAGATAAAGAGACGGGGTTGGATGAAGAAGGGAATACAAAGGATTGAATCGGTCGCAGACCACTCTTTTAACCTAGCCTTGCTATCTATGGTAATGGCTGACCTGAGAGGTCTTAATGCCGAAAGGTCTGTTAGAATAGCGTTGCTACACGACCTTTGTGAGTCGATAGTCGGTGATTTAACACCGGAAGACAGGGCCAAACTTGGCATCGAAAAGTCCGTGGAGGAAGAGCATAAGGCAACGGAGCGCATCTTATCGTTCTTACCGCCTGCTCTTGCCAAAAAATATTTTGAGTTATGGGAGGAATACAAAACCGAGTCCACGGTCGAGGCGAAACTTGTAAAAGAGCTGGACCGTTTTGAAAGGGCCATGCAGGCCGTCAGATACACAAAGAATAGCAACCTCAAGAGAGCCTTAAAGCACTTCTGGGAGGAGTTTTTAAATAGTTCGCAAGACCAGCTCCTTCGCGATATTTTACAACGTGCTATAGAGGCCCAAGGGTCCAAGGGAACTTAAATACGTCCTTCAGGTTAGAATAAGGTAATGAGCATCCTGCTAAGCCTTGAGATGATGGCGAAGTATCCCTTCACGAAGGCTGCCAAGGATTACGTTTCGTCACTTCGTATAGACATAGAAAGTCTAGGGAATCCAGAATTCGCCCGAGTTTATGAAAGGGCGAAATTTAGGGTCGAGGAAGCGTTAGAAAGAGGTGGTAGGTCGTATGAGGTCGGTGATGCAGGGGCCATTATGGATAGAGACTTGGAGGTCGAACTTTTGTCGTTTCCATTAGCCACATTCATGATCGCGGCTCTTGACGATGATTTTGCATCGCGAAGATTTGGACTAACCGAGGCCATCAGGGCTGAAACTCTCATCTCGAAGGAACGGTTGGAGATAGTCGAGATTTTGGCTACAGAAGAACTGGGTCTCGACTTGAAGAGAGTAAGAAAGAAGCTTGATAGAGATTACGAACTTATGATACATTTTATGGATTACCTTAGAGAAGCATCCAAGTTTAACGCAAATGAGTGGAAACTTGTCAATAGGTATTTGGAAAATGGTTATGTCTACATAACTCAAAGAGAGCTGGCAAGGCTGATGAGGAGCTCGATCGAGCGATACATAATAACAAGGATAAAAGCGATAGGTAACGTTAGACCGCCCGATTATATGCGAGATTTCATAAAGGAGCAGAAGGATAAACTGCTTGCGAGAAAGTATAAGATAGAGACGCTCGCCTCCGGTTTATCACCAAGTAGTTGGCCACCATGCATGAAGGCACTTCACCAAAATCTCACCAAAGGGGAAAGTTTATCACATTTTGCCAACTTTGCATTCGCATCCTTTCTGCTTAACATTGGCATGAATGTGGACGACATTGTAAGCATCTACGCTAACAGGAGCGACTTTGACGAGAAGATTACGAGGTACCAGATTGAGCACATAGCGGGCATGAGGGGCAGCAGGACGAAGTACATGTCACCTTCATGCAGCACGATGCAAACGCACGGTTTATGTATAGAACAGGGCAGACTTTGTGGTAAAATAAAAAACCCACTCTCTTACATCAAAAGATTCGGTCGACTCAAACCTAAAGTTACCAACAGCTAAGCCATACTTGGCAGCTTATGCCCGTAAATGTTTAGTTATTTTAAAATAGTTGTTGACAATCGGACTTCTTGTTGAAATTCAAGGTTAATCTAGGATTGTACGATCCTAAAAAGGTCAAGAAGATTTCAAGAGATTTTTCTGGCGGCTACTTGCTGTTGATTAGGCTATCCAAAGCGGTCAAGGTGACGTTCGGCTCCGTGGGTACAAGGTTCTTAGAACCAGGCTACTATGTTTACGCCGGCTCGGCCATAGGAAAAGCTGGATGGAGACTCCTTCGTCACATAGGCCCTTTCAGAAGAAGGCCTCACTGGCACATAGACAGGCTTTTGAACAAACGGGTTGCAAAAGTTGTAGCTATAGGCATTCTGCCGTCTATGAGGAGGACAGAGTGTGCCCTCTCACGCATGGTATCCTTGATGGCGAATTATAGTCTGGCTGGTGTGGGCTCGACCGATTGCGATTGTCCATCCCATTTACACTACTTCAAAAAGAGATCAGATGCTGTGACAGCCATCAAAAAAGCAATTGAGAAAGTAGGGGGAGACCATTAAGCTATATGTTCCGAAAACTTTTTGTCCTAAACTTTATCGTAAATATTTTGGTGATGGTATGACATGCGAAGCTGAGCCACGCATAGAGCTTGTGAAGGGCGATATAACGGATTTGGATACGGATGCCATAGTTAACGCTGCCAACAGTAGCCTGAAGATGGGAGGGGGAGTGGCTGGTGCCATACTCAGAAAAGGAGGTTACGAGATTCAAAAAGAGTGCGACGCGATAGGTTATTGTCCGGTAGGTGGTGCGGTCATTACAGGTGCTGGCAAGTTGAAGGCTAAGTACGTGATACATGCCGTCGGTCCGAGATACGGCGAAGGCGACGAGGATAGGAAGCTAAGGGACGCGACACTTAATAGCCTTAGACTGGCGGAACGATATGGTCTGAAGAGCATAGCCTTTCCAGCAATATCGACTGGAATATTCGGCTTCCCGAAGGAGAGGTGCGCAAGAATAATGGTGCCGACGGTCGTTGAGTTCTTGGAAAAAGAGGCGAAGAACCTCAAGCGGGTTGTCTTTTGCCTTTACGATGACGAAACCTACAAGATCTTCGAGAAAACATTAGAAGAAGTTAGGGCGAAGAAGTAGGATAACGCGATTAAGTCCACTCATGTGACCCCGTAATAAAAAATTGGGATATTTTACAAAACCTTAGATAACCTTCTCTCCACGTCGCTCCAATTTACTAGGTTCCACCACGCATCTATGTATGCTTTCCTGTCGTTTTTATACTGAAGATAGTAGGCGTGCTCGAATGTATCAAGAACCAAGAGTGGGACTGCACCCGGAACGAGCTGGTTGTTATGTTTTTCAACTTGTAAGATTATCAACCTATCGCCCTCGGAGTCGTAGGCCAAGAGGCCCCAACCCGACCCCTCAGCAGTCGCGGCTACGGAACTCAACTGCACCTTAAAATTTTCAAAGCCGCCTAGGTCTTTATCAATTCTGTCCGCTAAGATGCCGCCCGGCTTTCCACCACCCCTCGGACTCATGTTCTCCCAATAGATTGAGTGGAGTATGTGGCCCGACAGGTTGAACGATAAATCGCGTGCTACAGCCTTGAAGTCTATCACCTCACCCATCGCCCTTGCTTTCTCCAATTTTTCGATAGCGGCGTTTGCACCATTCACATAGGCTAGGTGATGCTTATCGTGATGGACTCTTACAATCTCTTCCGATAGGTAAGGTTCAAGGGCGTTATAAGGGTATGGTAACTCCGGAAGGACGTACTTTCTAGCCACAACATGAATATTTTCCCGAATACAATTTAAGTCTTTTTCTGTTGAGCTTGGCCAACTATCAATGTGCCCTTGAGGCTGACTCGACTATTCTGCGTATCTCCTCGTCTAATGTAGCTGGTAGGCCGAATATGCTTACATCCATAAACCCTCTAACGAGAAGAGCCTCCGCTTCTTCCTCAGACAATCCCCTAGCCATTAGGTATTCTACCTGTTCTTTCGCGATTTTTCCGATAGCCGCCTCATGGGTCAGCTCGACGCCCCTTACTTCTGCGTCCAACCTCGGGATGGCATGTATCGAGGCCTTATTTGAAAGTAATAAGCCCCTGCATTCTATATGTCCTTTGCCATCTTCGTTCCTTCCAACGATCAATCCCCTCAAGTAAGCTTGGGCACTATCTGTAGCTATTACTCTGGATACTATCTCTCCCCGTGAACCTTTACCATTGAGCATTATCTTCGCACCTACGTCAACATAGCTCTCATCTTTAACGTAGAGAATAGAGTTAAACCTAGCCCTAGCGCCCTCTCCTACGCAATGTGCCGCCGGATCCATCTGCAGGCTTCTGACGGGACTCAGGCAGATGTAGTTGCTGATAAACGTGGCACCTTCTTCGACTAAGATAGCAGTTCTAGGTCTGCTGTCAAACTTAGGGGCCCAATTGTGTATCATAGTAAAAGTCAACTTTGCGCCTCGTTTGACATAGATCTCCGTAACACCAACATGAAGACCACGACTGACACTTGGATGGATTGTGCAACCGGTGATTATCTGCGCGTCGGAACCTGGCTCTGCGATTATGACGTTGTGGACGTTTTGATTGAATCTGTCAGTCGCGACGAACAAACATGCTTGAAGCGGAAATGTTAGTTTCTGCCCCTCGAGAATTCTAACAAAGTAGCCATCATCCCAATCTTTATCGGCAAGCTCTGTAAACTCGTCAGCGCTCTTGTCGATGAGCTTCCAGAAGTAGTCCTTAAGCCAATCGTGCCTTTGAAGCGCTTGCCTCATGCTCCCCATCTCGACTTTCCCCTCAAAAGCCCTCTTAATCCCATGAAAGACGGGTACGTCATCCATTTGGAAGTATGTACCAGATCTATCACTTTCATCAGGTCTTATGCCGACCTGAAGGGAGCGTTCGACAATATCATCAGGAAACTTCGTGAGGGGGCAGGGTGTCCACTTTTTAACGCCTCTAATGAATTCCCTTAAGTTCAGCATTGGTGGCCTGTCTTCTTGTGAGGCATTCAATGAAGTTCCCCCTTGCCTATTAAAAGACACTTTTCACACCAGCCATAACCTTCATGAAGTATCTGTGTAAGAATTTTGAGCGGATTGCCTGAGCATGCTATCGTTCCGTTTATTATAACATGACCTTTTGTCACGTTAAGGTATCGAAGAATGTGGCCTGTGTGAGTTATAAGCAGACCCGTACTCCCAGCTAAGTACTCATTCAGGATTTTCCCGATTCTCTCGAGATTTTCGACATCAACACCCGAGTCCGGCTCATCGATTAGCGCAAAATCTGGTCTTTGGGCTAGCAGCTGGAGAATCTCGGATAGTTTCATCTCACCTCCTGAGAAGTCGACGTTTAGGTCCCGCTCGAGAAATTCATGATTTAAGTTCAGCGCCTTAGTGAGTTTTCCTAATTCGTCTTTCGCTTGGACAAAAACGCCGCTCAAAAGATCCTTTAACTTGACACCCCTGAGCGCCGGTGGATTCTGGAATACGACACCTATACCAAGCCTCACCCTTTCATTTATAGGCATGTTTGTGATGTCTCTATCTTTGAAGTATATCCTTCCCTCAACGACCTTATAGTTGGAGAAGCCGAGAATGGTCTTAATTAACGTGGACTTTCCCGAACCATTAGGGCCGAAGAGAACATGTAGTTCTCCTTTGGGGACTTCTAAAGTAAGATTTCTTATAACGGTCTTGCCAGCAACTTCGACTGTTAGATTTTCGATCCGCAACATACAGTTAACACCTTGAGTCGCATAAACTTCACTATTGAGTATACGACACACCTAATATACCCTTTATCCCAAACCCTTCATTAACGGGTTAAACACGTAAATAATCCCGCACGATACTGCCCGGGTCTGTATGCGAACAAAAAGGAAACCGGTACCCTAAGACATCCTTACCACTAATTCGTTTATTTCTTGGCCCCTGTACCCGTATTCTCCCTTGTCTTTGAACGGCCTCTTAATACTGTGTTTAAAGCCCTTTCTCGGTGGGTGCAGCCTGAAGAAAGGTTTCAGTCCCTTTTCTTTTAGTTGTGATAACGTAACCTCTCCAGAGAATATCTTCTCGGCCAGTTCATCGACCGAGTTAAATCCTAAGGTTTTAACCTGTTCTTCGTCGAGCTTTTTCCCGCCGCTTAGCTCGCCCCTTTTTATTAAGAGCCTCTTTATTGTCTTTAGCGTAGGCTCACCCCAAGTCACGTAATGTTGAACCTTCCTCAACATGCCAAGATAGCTTGGCGTATTCTTGACGATCGTGGCATAGTTGGCCCTTGGTAGATTCAGTAGCTTGAGCGTTGCACGTTCCTCTTCACTCGCACCGACCGAGCCTTTTATTCTAACCACTAAAAACGTACTCGTACTCACCTCCAAAGTATACACCCCTAAACAGTCTTCCAGAGGGATGGCAAAACTATTTTATTCGTATTCTTGAGTGCCATGTATGTTGCGCCGACTACAGAAAGTGTCGTCCTCGTCTCTCCAAAACTCCTAGTCCAGCAGTCCTTTATGCCTGCCATCTCTAGGACGGCTTTCTGCATCTCGCCCGCCACTATACCTAAGCCTTTTGGTGCAGGAATTAACACAATCCTCACACTCCCCCATTTTCCTTCAACCTTCGTTACGAGGCTGTGCAACTCGTTGCATGCACACTCCCAACTTCCACAGCCCCTTCTTACCGGGATTATGTTGAGCTTTGCTTGATTTATTGCCTTCTCTATGGCTGGTACGATATGGACTGACTTTCCTGTCCCTATTCCAACGTACCCGTCCCTATTACCAACTACGACTATTGCTTTGTACCTTCTTTTCTCGCCTGCATCTGTCTGCTTTTGGACGAGTTTTATGTCCAAGACTTCTTGCTCGAGGTTTGGTAGAAGTATGTCAACTATTTGGGGCTCAGTTATCTTATAATGGTTTGAAAAAATTTCATCTATGGATGTTATTTTTCCATCCCGTACAAGTCTACCAAGTTCTGTTTTAGGTACCCACTCTGTCGTGCTCACTTCGACCCCTCCGAGAGAATTTTCTGCTTAACTTCTTCTACATGTTCCTCAAGCTTTGAATAAGCTTCCTTGTCAACTTTTGTAAAAATTTTAGCAAAAGGTTCTTGGGAAACTTTCTCAAAATATTCCCTTATATGCGTGCCTTTGAGGCGCTCCTCTGGGGGAAGCACCTCTTCACCAACCGGTACTTCGATACCGGCATCCATTACGCCTTTGATGACAGCATATAGCCTAGATGCTTTTGAAAATAGGCCCAAGTCTGCTACAAGCTTCTTTATACCTAATGCCTTCATCTTCATACCTGCAAGAAGTCCTGTAAGATAAGCCGCAGGTGTGTTCTTTAACCCTCCCTTCCAACCTAGCTTTCTAAGCTCTTTAGATACTACCGCCGTTAAGGTTTTATCACCACCGGCCAGGCTCTGGATTGCTTGAACTATTATGTACCTATTCGTCCTTCTGATAACCAGCCTCGGCAAGCCTGACTTTACTAACTTTAACCTTTTCCTGTAGTTCGTTAGACCCATGCGCCTTCTTTTCGGAGGTGTACGTCTAAGCAGAGCTACGCAACCACACATTTACGCGAAAACCCTCCTCAACAGCTTATTCTGCTTTAGATATTCCATCATAGCGTTCACGGACTTGAAGGCTCCACTCTTTACCATCTTGTAAACCTTTCTATAAGCACCTTCCACGAGCATCTTTGAATCCCTAAGCTTTTTCAGAGCTTTCCTTTGCGCTCTGACCTTCAACATCCATTGTGTCTTTCTTGGTATTATAGAATATTTTCCGCCCTTCCTACTGCCTGGCCCTTTCCGCTTTTTCCGCTCCCGTAACCTTCCTTTGCTTATTCCCTTTTCCTGAATTTTGTATATTGCACCGTCTTCTATTAGCCGTTTTATTTCCTCTCGAGATATGGCTGCCTCTATCTCCTCAAGCCTTTCCTCATCAAACCTAACCCTGCTTTCACCACACTTTAGGAGCTCCGCTGCTAGCCTTTTCTGAAGTGTAAGGCTCATATTTTTTCCTCCCTAAATTGCGGCGGTGGGTTTAGAATTTTTATACCTTTTTCGCGTGCCACCTCTACTATGCGAATCCTTTTTAGTCTTCCAACACCGGCTGCAATCCTTATTGCCTGCCTACTTGGGTCTATATTCTCCAAGTCCTCCGGTCTACTAACTAAGACCTCCTCAAAACCAGATGGATGTAACCCTCTGAAGTCCTTATCGCCCCTGTAGCCTATCTTAACGAGAGGAGGTGCGCCACTTTTTTGTAACCTCATTCTGCTGTCCTTACCTCTTGGCCTGCGCCACGCCTCGTCCAGTCGCTTATATCTCCAACTTTCTTGTCTAACAAACTCTGGCCTTTCTCTTCTTTGCTCTATTACGCGTAGTGGTAACTTCACTGCCGCCTTCCTTGTAACCGATGTGCTTTCTGTTGACGTTGTGGCCGCTCCCTCTTGGGATTCAGGTAATCCTTCGCTCAAGATTCAAGCCCCTCCATTTTCTTATATACGTATATACCATCAAGGAACTTCCTCGGGTCCTTTTTCTTGATACGCGTGGCGTTCTCTATGTTAGCGGCGGTCTGTCCAACAGCGTACTTGTCTATACCCGATACTATCACATCCTCGCCTTTTACGACAACCTTAGTATTACCAACAATCTTCGCCCGCCTCTTGTATCTTTCACCTAAGAAGTTCTCGATTATCACCTCATCTCCTGAAACCTTCACACTTATCGGAAAGTGGGAAGCAACGACTTTCATTTTGTACGTGAAACCCTTCGTAACGCCTGTTAGCATGTTTTTAATAATGGATACTGCAGTACCCAGCATCGCTTTTGACCTCCTTTTATTACCTAGTACCCTTACCACGATTTCCTTACCATCTAAGAATAATCCTATGCCCATATGAGAAAAGTCGTACTCATTCGAACCCAGTTTTCCCGTAACTTTGAGCCTAAAATCCTCTAGGCTCACCTTCACGTCATCGGGTATCTGTATCCTTTCTTCAAGGCTCTCTAGCTTAGTAGACATAGCCAAGTAGTCTCCCTCCTATTCCAAGGGACTTTGCCTCGATGTGTGACATGACCCCTTTTGGTGTGGTTATTATAAGGATGCCTATATCCTTGCCCGGTAGGTATTGTTCTTCCCATTTTTTAAACTCATCTTTTCGAACACTGAAATGAGGTTTTATAGGAGCAGACCTGTTAATTCTACCGAGGAGCTGTATTCTAAACTTTCCGCCCCTACCGTCTTCTATGTATTCAAACGCGCCTATGTAACCGTGTCTTTGAAGTACCTTTAACACGTTCGCAATGAGCTTTGAGGCCGGGTAAATGCACTCCCTCTTCCTTGCCATCTCGTTGTTCTGCAACGTTGTGAAAAGACCCGAAATCAAGTCATGCCTCGTCAAAGACGCTCGCCTCACTCATAAACCTTGAAACCCATCTCAGGACCTACTTCGTTTATGCAACGCCTGCATATGTAGAGCTTGTACTTCCTTATCACACCATCTGTCGTTCCGCAACGCCTACACTTCACGACGCCCTTACCGAACTTTCTTTCCTTCGGTGGTTTATGCTTCATGCCCCTCACCCACTATCTTAACGTTAAAGTTCTGCTTAATGTATTCCATTGCCTCTTCTGGTGTTACTCTGTGACTCTTGCCAACTTTAGACCTCGACCTCCTTCTCAGAGAAACTCTAAGGCCAGGCCTCGAAATATGCACGCAAACGTCCATACCAATTGTTCCAAGTGCGGGATCGTACTTTGTACCGGGGATGTCTAGGTGCTCCTTAATTCCGAAAGAAAAATTCCCATTAGAATCAAAGTTAGATACCTTGAGCGTATTGTTGACGGCTTTTAGCGCCTTCGCCAAAAACTCGACGGCCTTCTGCTTTCTTAGTGTAACCCTGAGGGCTATCGGCTCACCTTTATGTATCCCGAATCCCTTAATGGTCTTTTTTGCCTTTCTGATTTGAGGTTTCTGTCCAGTCAGGCTTTCGAGAATCTTGGCTGCTTTTTCTAGTTTGGCTCCACTCTCACCTACCGAACAATTGACAGTGACCTTCTCTATTCTCAACCGCTTCATCACATTACTAACTTCCAACAAACTCATGCTAAACTCACCATAGGAGCATCCTCACCAACTGCCATAACGTACGAGAGAAGGGTCGTTACTTTTCCGTCTTTGGTATCAAGTGTGACTGTCGGTTTATTAGGATAAGCGACGTCCTTCTTAATTTCGATTACTTTGCCATGCTTCCCTCCCTCTGGTCCCTTAATTACGAGTGCATAATTACCCTCAGAAAGCTTTAGATATTTGACAATTTTTCTTTCAGGTAAGGATACGACAAAAGAATCTCCGGTTTTGTATGATAAAACATCTGCCCCGACTTCCTTAAACCTGAAGTTACTTCCATCATGAAGCGTTAATTGAAGATGACCACCGTTTACATGCATCTTTCTAATAATTTTTCCTATTTTGAAATTAGCTTCATCCTCTTGTATCTTGATTAAACTAAGACCCTTCCTGTATGTTGGTATGACACGGAAGTGCTCGCCCGTTTCAGGTATCGAAATAACATCCATAAGACCGACAGGGAACTTGTGATCCGTTACAACTCTCCAATCCACAAGTATCTTCCTTTCCTTGATTATCTTCTTAGCCTCGTCCATAGTCTCTGCATATTTAAGATGGTCCCTTAGTAATATACCGAGGGGTATGCATTCATCTGCTGGATGAGGGCCTGGGGAGGGCTTGACGGTAAACTTTGCGGCTTTTACAGGTACCCTAAAATGTCGTGGAGCTGCATACCTCTTTAAGTGACCCATGCCGCTTTACCCCTCCTTTAGCAGTTTAGCCTCCAGGACTTGCTTTCTATACTTATCTTCAAGGTTTAGCGAGGTTATCATCACGTTTGATACATGTATGGGCCTCGGTTTAACACGCCCGTCTGCCTTCTTTATCGTGACGTTCTCGACAAACACTCTCTGCCTTCTCCTGTCAACACCTATTACCTTTCCTTCAACGCCCTTAAACTCTCCCACGAGTATCTTAACGGTATCGCCCTTTCTTACAGGGAATGACCTCCTTCCATACTTTTCCCTTAGCTCAGGAGAAAGATGAGCCGACATGAGTTTAGATAGTCTATGGAGCGGGGCGTTGTACAAAAACTTTCTTTGTTTTCTTGGTTTCTTTGATAAAACTTTCATATCATATCACCTACACTATTATGCTTGCAGCATTCGCTATCCTTGGCCATCTTTCGGCCGCCTCTTTTGCCACGGGACCTTTTATCTCAGTACCTTTCAACCCACCATCCGGCGTCATCAAAACAGCGGCAGTGTCCTCGAAGAATATCCAAGTACCATCAGGTCTCCTGTAAGGCTTCTTCTGTCTTATTATAACCGCCTGCATGACCTTCTTTCTGAGGTCTATAGGTCCTTTTGCAACAGTAACAGAGACTAAATCGCCTACACATGCAGCGGGTTGTCGCCTCAGTCTGCCTTTATAACCGTGCACTTGAATTATTTTTAAAATACGCGCTCCTGAGTTGTCTGCGCACACGACATGGGCTCCAACGTTTATTGTCCTAGGTATGTTCGGCCTTCTTTCAAGAACACCTACTGCTGCAACTGCCCTGGACTTTTTAGCCAACCTTATCACCTCCAAGCTTCTCTATGACTACAAAGCTGACGGTCTTGCTTATGGGTCTGCATTCAGCTATCTTTACTTGGTCACCCACCTGAACTTCTATACATGGTGGACAATGGGCTGGTATGTTGCTCCTTCTTCTCTCGTAACGCTTGTACTTTTTTACATAATGTAGGTAATCCCTTCTCACAATTATTGTATTTTTCATCTTTTTCTTGTAAACCGTACCTGTAAGAATAATCCCCCTAACCTTGAGGTGACCATGAAACGGGCATAACTGATCGTTACACGTCCCCTCAGGGGGCTTTACTTGAATACCTATATTCCTCACGTTTACCACTTTCTCACCACCCTTTTCAACCTATCCTCAGGCCTTCCTACCAAAACGGCCCCATCTACCTTCACACAAGACCCATTCGGAAGCTTAAATGAAAATATGCACGCCGCCTTCGGGAAACGTCTCTTACCTTCAACTAGTTGCACGCTGAGCATGTTCCTACTTTCACCAACGACTATTCCAGAGAATTTTTGTTGCCTTCCGTTTTTCCACTCCACATC
>CAZZKR010000006.1:0-3505 GCA_964655015.1 uncultured Nitrososphaeria archaeon | reverse complement strand
GAGGCCAAGCTATGCGACAATAAAGTAGAGGCAAAGCTCGTCAGCTACTACTACTTCGGCCACTACATGGAGTATGTGTTCCAAGCAGGCAATAACACAAAGATAAAGGTCTCCGTTCCTACGGAGAAGGTAGGCAACCTTACACTCGGGTCCACGTACCTCCTGGGTTGGGGTGCAAAGGATGCTCTGTTAATAGAGAAACCGTGCATGATAGAAGGGCTGGATATAGAAGAAGTAATCTACGGAAAGTAGGTGTGCGGCTTGAGTGCGCCTCAGTTGAAGCTGGGCCTGATTGACAGGGTTGCCAGGTACTCTCGTTACCTATTGCTTCTTCCAGGGTTTGTTCTGATACTGCTTTTTTTGCTGATACCCCTCAGCATGATAATCACCATAAGCTTCTTCGAAAGGTTTACGATTGCGGGTCCTGAAAACTTCACGCTGAAAAACTACATTGCATTCTTCACATCTCCCCAAACACCGGTAATATTGTTGAACACGTTTGGGATGTCTTTGCTTGCGTGCCTGATAACGTTCTTGCTCGGTTATCCTATGGCATACTTTTTGGTGTTTAGAGTTAAGAGTGCACGCGCGAGGTTTTTCGTAGTCAGCTTGCTACTCGTGCCCTTCCTGATTGACTGGAGCGTCCGTGTTGTCGCTTGGCTACCGATACTCGGAGAGAGCGGCATAGTCAACTATGCCCTTATGTCTTTAGGTGTGATTAAAGAGCCCTTAGAGTTATTGTTCGGGCGCAGTGCCCTACTCATAATCTGGCCCCAGACGTATCTGCTCTGGATGATATTTCCGTCGTATCTTGCGTTAACGAGAATAGATCCTGACATAATAAACGCGGCCAAGGTACTAAAGGCTCCGCCGCACCGTGTCTTCTTCGACGTAACGTTCAGGCTTTCGCTTCCCGGTGTCGTGATGGGCTTCATATTCGTCTTCGTAAGCGCATTAGGAGATTACATAACACCGGCCTTATGGGCAGGAGGTATACAAACGCTTGGCTTATCGGTAGCTAACTATGCCGCCAACTTCGTATGGCCCTACGCTGCCGCGCTCTCTACGATTCTGGTAGCGATAGCCTTACTCATACTCTACCTGCTCCTGAAGGTGGTTGATATAAAGAAGTTGGTGTATTAGTGAGGTGTTAAAGATGGGATGGGGAGATAGGTTAGCAAAAGTTTACATCGCCTTGATCATACTCTTCATATACCTTCCAGTCTTCTTCATGATATTCCTATCGTTCAAGAGCGGCTCTAAGGTAAGCTTCCCCATAGAGGGCTTTACGCTGGATTGGTACGTGAAGCCGCCGTCTGGTTACGAGTATTCTGCATACATTTCAATACTACATGACAAGAACTTCTTTGTGGCCCTAAACAACTCACTCTACGTATCAATCATAACTGCGCTACTTACTTGCCTTTTGGTCACTACGACCGCGCTAGCCCTTAGGAAGAGAATCGTAGGCAGGGACTTGTTGTTCTATCTATTCCTGCTTGGTTTCATAGTTCCCGGTGTCGCACTTGGCCTAGGCGTAACCTTCATGTTCAGGCTTTTTGGTATCGAATCGTCCCTTTTTGCTGTTGCTGCTGTTCTTACGGTCTACACGGTACCATTCGGCCTTATACTCATGATGTCGAGGTTCGACCCCGACCTAGCCCTATACGAGTACGCGGCTAGCGTATTGAAAGCAAGCCCGCTCAACGTATTCAGACGTATAACTTTGCCTCTGATAATATTCGAGGTCATATCGGCAGCTATAATAGGTTTCCTGCTTTCATGGGGTGAAGTGATCAGGACGCAATTCGTTATGAAAGGTACAGGAACTTTAGCAACCTATATCAGAAACGAGCTCTCGATAAACCCGATAACCCCGAAGTGGTTTGCGGCTGGCACACTCATCGCGATAATAGCCTTCATAGGCCTAGCAATATTCGCTTATATAATGTCCCGAAGAGTTCGCTAAACGGAATTTATATTTTCATATTATAAAAATTCGTTAAAAAGCTTAAATATCCCTTGCAAAAAAGTAGTTGTCAATGTCGGAAAAAATTTCTAGGAGAAAGTTCCTAGCCACGGTTGGAGGAATCGCCGCCGCTGCCGTCGTAGGCGGAGTGGCATGGTACCTCTATACAAGCGCTCCACCAACCCCGACACCTACTGTGACGAGGCCCTCAAGAATCAGATACTCAACGCATTCGTTCTACTTCCCACCTGATGCCGAGGAAGAATACGAGAGGATAACAGGTATTGACGTAGAAACCACTTATCTAGAATTCTTCGTCATGACCCAGAAACAACTGGCTGACCCTACTGCATGGGACGTGGCCGCCTCGGGAAGATACAGACCTATAATAGCGGAGGGGTTGGCGAGGCCGATACCTGTTGAGAAAGTGCCCAGATGGAGACCAGATAAGGTCTTAGACATATTCTACCATGTCGAGAAGTACTTTAAGCCGGCACAGGTAAAGAGGTTCAACTATTTGCTATGGCACGAGCATGGAAAGACCCTCATAGCCGTTCCAGTGATGTGGAACTTCGACTCCGTAACGTACCTACCTGAGTTCTTACCTTATGAGGAGCGCGGCGGTACAAAGAGGACGTTGGCCTATTCAGAACTTTGGAACCCAGAATGGGAAGGAAGGACAGGAATGCAAGACGAGGCTTTCACGGTGTTCAGTGAGACTGCAAACTACTTAGAAGCAACGGAGCAGATGACGTTTTCAGGTGCCATAACCTCTCTAACCGAGGAGGAGGTTGATGCCGTCTTCAATTATCTCTTACCCTATGTTAGGCAGGGCTTCATCAAGACATTCTGGTTCTCCTACGGAGAGATCGTTTCACTATTCTCGACTAGAGAGGTATGGCTAGCCAGCACATGGCAGCCCGTGTGTTTTGATACAAGAAAGGCTGGTACGCCTGCATACTACGCAGCGCTACAACATGGGCCGTTCTTCTGGTACAATTCTGGTTACGTTTCTTCTTTGGTCTCACCTGAGGTCGCAGAAGAAGGTATAAGGTTACTCAACTGGCACCTCGAGCTTTACACGCAGATGCTCTACACTAGACAGGGATACCCGTCACCCGCTTGGGCTTGGGAGGATTACAAGAACGCTATGGGAGATGAGTTCTACGGATGGTTCTACGAGGGTAAAAGCACGTACCTACCAATAGAGGAAGCGATAAAGGCCATATGGCCCGATAAGCCAGAGTTTGCGACGTTACCAGAAAGGTTACAGAACGCGCTCTTCTTACCTGACGCATACTTCAAGCACTTCTGGACAGATGAACCGCCTAGAGAGGGTACACCTCACCCAAGGGGTAACGTTAGGGACCTTGGCTCCGTCGATGATAAGCAGAGGATGACGAGATACTTCCTATCGCCGGACCTACCTGACAACAACGAATACTACGTGAGAAAGTTCGAGGAGTTAAAGGCCGCACTCCCAGTTTAGAACAATCTAAATATTTTTTTAATTTATTCCAAAGTTTCAAGACCGTA
>CAZZKR010000005.1:0-37426 GCA_964655015.1 uncultured Nitrososphaeria archaeon | reverse complement strand
GCTGTCAATGAGTTGACTTGATATGACACTCGTCAATAAGGAGGAGTTCGAGAACGTTATATCCTTGCTGTTAAACATTGATAAGGAGTTGGACGAGCTGAGGGTATACGCCGAAAAGGCCCGGAGAGAAATCTTAGAGTTGGCTAAGAACGAGGCATCGATTGCTAAGGAGGAGGCGTTGAAGAGGGTAAGGACGGTTGCGGATGATATGGTAAAGCAAGCTCAACACGAAGCCAAAGCTGAGGCGGAGAGGATAATCAAGAAGAACAAGGAAGCCTTGATAAAGCTAAAGGAAAGGATAGAAGATAAGCTTAACGACGCAATAGTATTCACGATAGATGTTTTGTTGGGGAAGAAGGAAATAACATGACATTTCGAGATTTAGAGTATGTCATAGGGAAGAGTTACGGCCTAAAGGGCAAACTATTCCCATACACTATGCTGGAGGAGTTAGCCAGTTCCAAAAACCTTGAGGAACTTGTCGAAAAGCTAAGGCCGACAGATTATGGTCCGTATGTATCCAGTCTTCCGAGACCGTTAAATCCCACACGTATAGAGTTGGCGCTAAGAAGGTGTCTAGTTGAGGTACACTTCGACTTGGCCATGAAGTCAAAGAATGCTGGCATAATTCAAGCTTACTTCATGAAATACTTAACATCGAATCTCAAGACCGTTCTAAAGGGAAAGGCCTTAGGCAAGAGCTACGAGGAACTCCTAGAACTCGTTGACCTCAGGGCCGAGGAGCTTGTAAAAAGGAGAGACATCGTTGTAAGAGCCATGGCTGCAAAGGACTTGGCGGAGGCGGTGAGGTTTTTGTCCGGAACGAGGTTTAGTGACGTGGCGAGCATGGCTATGGAGGTGTATGAGAAGGAGAAAGACCTCGTCGTCTTTGACATGGCCATGGATAAGGCATACTTCTCGGAAGTTCTGAAAGAGTTTAACAAGTTACGCTTCGCAGAACGTAAAAGGGTCAGAGAGATTGTGGCAGTTGATATAGATGGCTATATGATACTGGCGATCATGAGGTCCAAATTATGGGGACTTACAATCGCCGAAACTAAACGCTTCTTATTAGACAAGGCGGTAAACATTCCAAGTGACGTCATAGACAGGATGGTAGAGGCAGGGAATGTGACCGATGCCCTACGCATTTTAGATGAGACCCCATATAAATCCATAATACCTGAATCATCGGCACCGGATACGTCAATAATAAAGGCGCTCGAAGAAGCTTTCGAGAGACTAACTTTGAATAGAGCATCGGAAGCATTTTTGAAAGATATATTCAGTGTAAGTGTTCCCATCGCGCTCTTAAAACTCAAAGAGTTTGAGGTAAGAAATATATCAATCATAGCCGCAGGAATTGAGGAAGGGTTAAGTGTCTCCAGAATGCTTCAGAGGGTCGTGAAACTTCAATAGACTATCCTGAAATCTTTGAATTCGCCTTTATATTCTTCCCATACGACTTCAACGTGCTCCACAATTGCATCCGGAGGTCCTTTATGGCACCACTTTATCATGGAATCAACGACCTCTTTCTCACCTTCGAAGACCGCTTCGACCCTCCCGTCAGGAAGATTCTTAACCCAACCTTTCACGCCCAACATGTCCGCCATCCTCTTCGTATTGGACCTGAAGAATACGCCCTGTACGAGGCCGCTCACGTATACGTGAGCCCTGACCTTCATACCGTTCACCTCTGAATGTTCTGCTCAACTATGCATCCATAAGCTGCTGGATTCCTTCTAGATAGTCTATCAAGCCTAAATTCTACTATGCTAAGTAGGTCTATGTCGCAAGTTATTACTGTTTGTCCAGGCCCTGCTTGAGTTAAGACTACTGGGTGAACAAACTTTTTGGCACCTTCTAACGGTACGCAAACGAATGAACCTCCCGGGTGAGCACGGTCGTATATGTTTACTGCCACGACGGGTACTCTGTTCTCGAGACATCTTGCCTTAACGTACAAGCACCAGGGTTCCATGGCTTCTTTTACAATTCTTGATGGATTAAATATAAGTTCCGCACCTTTGATAGTCAGGCATCGGGCGGACTCTGGAAATGCCACATCATAGCACACCATTATGCCAAGTTTGATGCCGTTAACCTCGAAGACCTTGAAATTTGTGCCGGGTCTAAAGAAAGCTTTTTCATCCCTGAACAGGTGGACCTTCTCTTGTTTTCCCACCACATTACCGTCTGGAGCTATCACATACGCCGATACAAATACGTCGTTCTCGTTCTCTTCATATACTGCCCCGGGAATCAACGTAACGTTCAGTTCTTTAGCGAGACGTGAGAATCTTGATATGACATACTTAGCAGAATCAATTACCTCATCTATATGAGGAATGGGCTCCTTATGCAACCACATCTCTGGTAGGCAGATGAACTCTGCTCCAGCCTCCGTTGCAGTCCTTATGAGCGACTCTGCCTTTGCTACGCTTTCTTGTACACTTTTGCCGGGCTCCAGTTGGACGGCAGCAATCCTTACGTTCCGCCTCAAACCCGCGTTAATCATTATAAGCATTCTTTTATGTAGATTTTTTGGGCAGAGGTAGGTCACAAGTGGACAAAAAGGTACTGATAACGGAACCTACTCCGTTCATCGAGGAAGAGTGGGGAATTCTCGAGAAGCATGCGACCGTTAGGTTAGCAAAAGGTATAACAGAAGATGACTTGATTGCTGAGGTAAAGGATGTAGATGTGATATTAGTTGTTTACGCAAAAATCACGAAAAGGGTAATGGATTCCGCACCACGTCTGAAAGGTATTGTGAGATACGGTATAGGTGTAGACAATATAGATATACAGGCGGCGACTGAGATGGGAATATACGTTGCTAACGTGCCGGACTATTGTATAGGAACAGTTGCAGAACATACGTTTGCATTGCTACTCGCTTTGGCCAGAAAGGTTATCCTAGCCAACTGTATAGTCAAGAATGCCAGTTGGAAGGTTTGGACGCAACAACCGAGGGAACTCATGGGTACCGACCTTGAAGGTAAGGTATTGGGTCTTATAGGTATGGGTAATATAGGGAGTGCTGTCGCAATTAGGGCCAAAGCATTTGGTATGAAGGTCATAGCATACGACCCATACCTTGAAAAAGATAGAGCAAGGTTATTAGGTGTGGAGCTCGTCGATCTGGACACTTTGTTAAAGAATTCCGATTTCGTGTCAATCCATGCACCATTAACGCCGGAAACGCGAGGAATGATAGGTGAACAAGAGTTAAAGAAGATGAAGAGGACCGCGTATCTAATCAACACCTCTAGAGGTCCGATAGTGAAGGAAAGTGCGCTTTATGAAGCGCTAAAGAATGGATGGATAGCCGGTGCGGCGCTTGACGTCTACGAAAAGGAACCTCCGGATCGTGATAATCCGCTCTTCAAACTCGACAACGTAGTTCTGACACCTCATATAGCTTGGTATACAGAAGAGGCCTTAAAGCGACTTAAGAGGTCAGTGGCAGAGGAAGCAATAAGGATACTTAATGGCATGCCACCTAAGAATCTAGTAAACAAGGACGTCCACTTTAGCAGGAAAATGATACAGCAGTAACATCATGGGACCCATGATGGCGGTATAGTATGCAAAATAGTGATTATGATGTTGTTATCGTGGGTGCAGGACCTGCTGGACTTCTTACGGCTAGAGAAGCCGCTGGCATGGGTTGTAGCGTGCTTGTGTTTGAAGAACACGATGAAGTAGGAAGGCCCGAGAAGTGCGCCGGCCTTTTCAGCATATCCGGACTTAAGATGCTCAATATACCCCTATCTCAATCATACATCCAAAACATCATAAGGGGCGCAGTTTTCTTCTCACCATCTGGAAGGTCGTTCGTTCTAGATGTGGAAAGGCCTGTGGCTGTCGTCTCAAATCGTGAGATGTTTGACAAATTCCTAGCACAGCAAGCAACAGTTAAGGGCGTGGAGATAGTTACTGGTGAAGCAGCTATTAGAATAATCCCAAGCGACGATATGCCTTCTGTCAAGACGTCTAATACTTTAACGTCCGCTAAGATGGTTGTTGATGCGGAAGGCCGCTCTGGATTCTTGGCAAGATATGTATGGAAAGACTGGAAACCTAAGGGCTGGATTCCAATAATTCAGGCAGTGGTGGAAAATCATCGAATGGACAAGGATTTCGTTTACCTGTACTTTAAGGAGTACCTCAAGGACTTTTTCGCATACTTAGTACCAATAGATGATAATCTAGGAAAGCTTGGCGTTGCGGCAATGAAGGATACGAAGAGGTTGTTCTTTCGTTTCTTGCAAGAAGAGTTCAAACATGCTAAAATTCTCTCGACAACTTCAGCATCTATATACACCGGTCCGCCGCTTAAACTTCGCCAGAACTGTGGGGTTTTAGCTGTCGGAGATGTAGCCGGTCACGTGAAGGCTACGACCGGTGGTGGCGTAGTTTATGGCGGTCTTTGCGCAATTGAGACAGGAAGATATGTTGCAAACTTTCTTTTGAAAGGGACAGGCATTCGTGAATATCAGGAAAGGATGAACAAAATATACGCTCAGCTGAAATCCATACATAAGTTACGCATCCTTATCTCTCAAATTCCGCCAAAATTCTACGATTACGTATTCAAGGCAGCCAGTGATATACATCTAGACACGTGGTTAAGCACTGAAGGAGATATGGATAGACATGGGGATACAGTAAAGGCCATGTTCAAATCAGGCGTAGCTCTGAAACTTCTTACAAGGACTATTTTTCAAATACTGAAAGATGTTCTAGGTATTCCGTAGATTATAGGCTCATACTTTTATAGTAGTGAAAAGGTCAGCATAAGTTGGAATGAGGCAGGTAACACTTCCGACGTGCTCGTGGTGTCATAGGACTATACTATCAGACGAGAGGGCAGTGAGCTTTCCATGCCCGAACTGTGGAAGGGTGACAATATGGAGATGCAGAGTTTGCAGGGAGTTGGCGAGACCTTACGTCTGCCCATCATGCGGATTCGAAGGACCATAGGGGGTTTAGTTCTTGGGTAAAGTGCTTATGCTCATCAAGATAATGCCGGCTGACGAGAACGTTGACTTGGACGAGCTGAGCAATAAAATATCTAAGAATCTTCCTAACGGTATAGAGTTACGCGAAAGTAGGAAAGAGCCCCTCGCCTTTGGAGCAGAATGCCTTCTAGTAGCATTTACCATGCCAGACGAAGAGGGTTACGTATGCGTTCTTGAGGACTACTTAAGGAGTTTTCCTGAGATACAAGAATTCGTAACAGAATTCGTAACTAGGGTTTAAGGTATTTCGAATTTATCATCCTTTCTCCAAACTATACTTAAATAATGCGCGCTGGCTATTTTTGATGAAATGAGTAGCAAGGAGCTTAGGCTTAGGGTAGTTGAGGCGAAGCAACGCGACGTTGGTTATGGCATAGCTAGAATAGACAAGGATGTCGGAGCCTCCGCCGGCCTCACGACCGGAGATATAATAGAAATAAGGGGTAAAAAAGTCACAGCTGCCACGCTGTGGCTGGGCTACACAGAGGACGAGAAAGACACAATAAGGATAGATGGTTACATAAGGAGCAACGCCGGCGTATCCTTAAATGATTATGTAACTGTTAGGAAGGCGCAAGTAAAGGAAGCACAGTTAGTTGTGCTTGCGCCTGTGAATAATTCGATAAAACCGGACGAGAATTTTGTAAAGCTTGTGAAGAGCAGGCTAATAGAGTATCCTACAGTTCAGAAAAATATAGTGCCCGTCCTATTCTTCGGCAACCTATTCACATTCGCCGTAATACAGACGAAACCTACGGGAATCGTCAAGATAACTCCTAGGACAAAACTGATCGTTCAGGCTAGGTCTGTACAGGAGAGGGTGTTTAGGACTAGTGTGACTTATGAAGACATAGGAGGCCTTCAGGAGCAGATACAAAGGATAAGGGAATTGATAGAGCTTCCGTTGAGGTACCCTGAGCTTTTCCAGAAACTTGGAATAGACCCGCCAAAGGGCATACTGCTCTACGGTCCGCCTGGCTGCGGTAAGACCCTCCTGGCCAAGGCTGTCGCAACAGAGGCCGACGCTAACTTCATACTCATAAACGGACCCGAGATCATGAACAAATATTATGGTGAGACCGAAGCGCGACTTAGGGAGATATTCCGGAAGGCTGAGGAGGAGGCTCCAAGCATAATATTCATTGACGAAATAGATGCGATAGCGCCCAAGAGGAGCGAGGTAACGGGCGAGGTCGAGAAGAGGGTCGTGGCCCAGCTCCTTGCACTCATGGATGGTTTGGAGTCGAGAGGTTCTGTTATAGTTATAGGTGCGACGAATAGGCCAAACGCCTTAGATCCGGCTCTAAGGAGACCTGGTAGGTTCGATAGGGAAATAGAGATTGGGATACCGGACAAGAAGGCTAGAAAGGAGATACTCGACATACACACGAGGGGTATGCCGCTTGATGAGAGCGTTGATTTGGACAAGCTGGCTGAGATTACAAGGGGTTACACGGGAGCCGACATTGCTGCGCTTTGTAGGGAAGCTGCCATGAGGGCTATACGAAGGATATTGCCTAGCATAGATTTCTCAGAGGATAAAATATCACCAGAATTGCTGAATAGCCTCACAGTTACTATGAAGGACTTCCTAGATGCTTACAAAGATATAACGCCCACTGCCCTTAGAGAGGTCGAGATAGAGACACCAACGGTGAGATGGGATCAAATAGGTGGACTTGAAGAAGTGAAGCAAAGGTTAAGGGAGGCGATTGAGTGGCCCCTCAAGTACCCTGAAAAGTTTGAGAGACTCGGCATAAAGCCTCCTAAGGGCATACTGCTCTACGGTCCGCCTGGCTGCGGTAAGACCCTCCTGGCCAAGGCGATAGCCACGGAGAGTGAGGCCAACTTCATATCAATAAAGGGACCTGAGATATTCAGCAAATGGGTCGGAGAATCAGAAAAAGCCATCAGGGAGATATTCAGGAAAGCTAGACAGGCAGCGCCTTGTATAGTGTTCTTGGACGAAATCGAGTCCATAATTCCTAGGAAGGACCTCTTAGAGGATACTTCTGGCGTGTCGCATAGGGTGGCAAGTCAACTTTTGGCCGAGATGGATGGTATAGAAGATCTGAATAGTGTAGTCGTGGTAGGTGCGACCAACAGGCCAGACCTATTGGACCCAGCCGTACTCAGACCGGGCAGGTTTGACAGGTTGATATACGTGCCGCCGCCTGACGAGAAGGCAAGGCTTCAAATACTAAAGATATACACAGCCAAGATGCCGCTTGCGGACGACGTATCTCTTGAAGAAATTGCGAGTATGACCGAGGGTTACTCAGGTGCTGACCTAGAATCGTTGTGCAGGGAAGCTGCCCTGTCTACTATCAGAAGAGGAGCAGAACCAGAGATAGTGACGAGGCAAGACTTCCAAGAGGCTCTCAGGATAGTGAAGCCAAGTCTCTCACCACACATGCTCAAGGAGTATGAGAAGATAGGTGAAATGCTCAGGTTCTCGGAAAAACCTCTGACAATGATAGGATGAAAACTTATGAGTATGAGGGCAGAGATTTATTCTACACTCTTAGAAACTTTACGAAAAATGGGCGGAAAAGCGCTAGAGCAGAATCTACTGGATGAGCTCAGGGTAAGGGGTCTGGAGTTAATGCCAGAAATGCTCAGACAAGCTTTGCTAAAGCTTGAGATGCACGAGAAGATTAGGGTTATAAGCTTAGATGCTGAACGAAAGTTGATAGAACTCATCGAAGCTTAGCTTAACCAGGCGTCCAAACTCGTTTCTCCTTTACTCTTTTCTAAAGCCACTTTCAGCTCAGCCAGCGCTTTGTCCACCCTGTCGGATGAAAAGTCGTGCTCATCACAAAGTATCGACTTTACAGCTGCATAGTCTATATCTTCCCACTTAAGGGTATAGTTATCCGTCACGTTAGGTTTGAGAAAGATTTGTCTTATCACTTCTGGAGGAACTTCTAGGGTTACGTTCAACACCTCTAGGACTTTCTCAGCGCTCCCATACTCCTTTACGAGCTTAAGGGCCTTCTTCGGGCCTATTCCCTTCACACCCTCACAGTAGTCCGTTCCTACGAGTATGCCGATATCTATCAAAAGCTCTCTTGTTATTCCTAAAGACGAGAGCAGCGTGCGAAGGTCTATCAACTCAGGCTCAACCTCAACGTACGCTTTCTTGCCCGGAAGCTTTCGCTTTCCAACTATGGACAAGTTCCTCACAAGTCTTGGTGAGCCAAAGAGGAGTGAGTCCATGTCTTGAGATGCAGACGCGTAAACATCGCCCTTTGCGGCCATGTATGCGGCCTGTGCCTCGCCTTCCGAGGGTGCCTGAACTGTCGGTATTCCCATGGCACAAAGAAGTTTCTTTGAAGTTTCTAACATGTACTCCTCGAGCGTTGCGGCCCTCTGTGCGTACTTTCTAGCGGCTTCTATATCGCCCGCTAGCAGGGCTTTTTCGTAAAGCTCCCCTGCCTCTTTTCTCAATTCCATCCTCTTTTCAACGGTTGCCCGCTTCAGCTCTGGGGGTCTTCCATCAAAAACGTAAACAGGCTTTATTCCCTTCTCCAGCAAGTTAACCGTCCTAAAGAAAAGGCCGCTGAGATGGCTGGTAATCCTTCCCCTGCTGTCCATCAAGGGTCTTCCATCAGGTCCTCTGATCGTTGCCAAGAACTGATACAACATATTAAAAGCGTCTAAAGCTATGGCTTTTCCTCTGAGCGCCTCCAGCGATATTGTTTGGACGGCCTCAGGTGGAACTATATCGCCCAGCTTCACGCCCATGGACCTTTCCACACCATAAAAAAGGTACGCACTTGAAGTATAAGGGCGTTATCTATCGTAAAATTCGCCATAACGGGAGAGCCTTTATATAAAACATGGGATGTTAGGATAAACTGTGCGGGTAGTGGCCGTAGGTAGCAGGGGCTTTATAATGGGTTTTAGGCTTGCCGGTGTCTGCGGGATAGAAGTTGCCGACGCAAAAGAGGTGCTTTCGACAGTTAACAAGTTAATGAATGACCCGGAAGTGGGGCTGATACTGCTATCCGAGGAGCTAACCTCCGAGATAAGGAATGAAATAAACGAGATAAGGTCCAAAAAATCTATGCCACTCATATATATCCTGCCCTCGCCTTCAGCGGGCACAAAGGGCATGGACTACAGGGCTCTGCTCAGACAAGTTTTGGGCGTTTAGAGAGGCCAGTCCTATAAACCAGAATCCTAACGTTTTATTCTCGAAGAAAATGGAACCTGTTGGAAATCTATTATGGTATGAAGTACCAGATAGGGAGAGTTATCCTCAACCACGCAACACCAAACCAGAATCTTTAGTTTGTTCGCAAAAGGTATTCAAAAAAATATTGAAGTTAGCTAACCCTTAGCTAATCCACACCATTCGATAATCATTGCTGCTAAAACCTTGGTAGCTACTATTAATTGGTCTATTGGAAGGTATTCATCTGGACCGTGAGTACCCATGCTTAAGTTTCCTGGTCCAAACGATATTGCATCTATTCCACATTCCCTCTGAATGTATGCTGCATCATCCACAGCTTTAAATCCTGAAATAATTGCTGTTTGGCCTGTTACCTTTTCGTACACTTTTACGAGGGTCTGGACACCAGGATGATCTCTTGGAACTTCGTAATAGGGCCAGTCAAAGAGTTCTTTAAACTTTACCTCTGGAGGGTGTTCTTTGAGCCAATCGTAAGTTGTAGCTAAGCTGTTAACAACTTCCTTTATTTCCGCCATTAACTTTTCAGGGTCAAACCGAGGACTGTAAAATACGTGACCTCTGAGCCTTGCATAGCCTGGTACAGCTGCGATGTACGTTCCACCCTCGAGAAGTGTACAGTTAATAGAGTTAGCTCCTACTCCTTGCATATCTTTAGGAATAGGATAACCACCGCCACCAAATATTTCATCACCAGGTCTTAGGTTCCATTGATGCTCCAATTTATAGAGGCGTTGTATGAGATCAATCATTATAGCTATGGCATCCACTCCCACTTCACTGCCTACTGGGATGCCGTATCTTTGTGGATATTGAGTGAAGTTTTTAAACGATGTGTGGACCTCTTTTCCATAAATGGTTATCGAGAAGTCAAACGTTCCCGCACTAAGTATGTGTATCTCATTGTTTGTAGGCTCAGGGACGATACAGAAAGGAATATTTATTCCCTTATTTTGAAGCCTCTTTGTTGCTGGAATCACACCCCATTTTTCTTGGTTAAGTTCTTCACCAATTACACAACTTACAAGCACGTCTCCTTTTAATTGAATACCTAAGTCCATTAATGCTTTAGTGGCCCATATCATAGCTGTGTTGCCACCTTTCATGTCGTTTGCACCCCTTCCGTAGATTTTGCCATCTTCGATTACAGGATTCCATGGATCTTTGGTCCATCTTTTTAGTGCCTCTGGCCCTACATCCACTACATCAGAGTGACCACTAAGTAGTAAGTTTCTACCACCACCTACGCCCTTCCATATTCCACTCACGTTTGGGCGTTCTGCATCAGGAGCCACGCTGAAATAATCGATCTCGTCAAATTTCATTGCTTTTTCGAAAAACGGCTTGATAAAATCTCTCTGGACTTCAAGCTCCTTTCCCGTAGGTGATTTATATCGTATATAGTCCATACAGAACTTGATTATGTCATCTTTGTGTTCATCTATCCATGCAAACACTCTCTTTTCAACACTTTCAATATCGTTACCCATATTTTTCTCCTCTCTATACAATATAAAATGTACGTAATTTAAATTTTCCTCTTTTAACAGCTCAAGTTGATGAATAAATCGGAAGATGGATTGCAGGATTTTGCTCAGACAAGTCTTGAATGTAAGCCATTAAATTTCGACTCTGGACCTCTCCATGCGTTTACGGTGAAACGTATAACAAGCGGAAACATGGGAGCATTTACGTCCCCTCATAGACCGGACGACTTTATGAGCTCTGTCGTGAGATTGATTAAAGGTAAGAGAAACATCATAATAGTAAATAAGGCGGCTATGAAGAATCCGTATAACCTTTTTCCTTTCTCGTGATTGATGTAGCAGTTTATATACATGAGACAGGGCTACTATTATCCGAAAAGTTATGTCGGATGCCTTGGATAAGGTCATCAAAAAAGTCGCTGAGGAGGCTATGAAAGAATGTCTTTCCTTACTAAACTCAGCCGAAAAGGATGCCATGGAGCTTTTAGACCATGAAGTATGTGAGACCATCGCTGAAGCTACGGAAATAATAGAATCGGCCAAGAGGCAGGCCGAACTAGAGAGGTCTAGGACACTGGGCATGGCAGAAGTAGAGGCTAAGAATGAGGTGCTTGCACTTGTCGAGAAGTACGTAAACATAACAATAGAGCGCGCCATGGAAAAACTGAGAAGCGCTCAAACAATGCCGGATTACAAAGAAGCGATGAAAAAGCTGCTTCTTGAAGGCCTAAACGCCATAGGTAGTGATGCAAAGGTTTGGACGAATGCAGAGGGTATGCACATACTGAAGGAGTTGGTTGATGAAGTCTCTGCAAGTACAGGCCTCAGGGTATATGTTTGTGATGAGCCTATAGATTGCATAGCCGGCCTAAAGGTTAGTAGCCTAGATGAGAAGGTAATCTTTGATAACACTGTTGAAGGAAGACTGAGACGTCTAAGACCGCTTCTTCGAAAGGAAATCGCCAAGATACTGACCGCTGAATAAAAGATATTAATATTGAGTAAGGTGGCTAAGTGATGGACGTTTATGGGAGTCAAGGGTAGAATAGTATGGGTTGCAGGGCCCGCGGTAAAGGCAGATGGCATGCTTGGTGCTAAGATGTACGAGATGGTTTACGTCGGTGAGGAGAGACTCATAGGTGAAATAATAAGGCTGACGGGTGACACAGCCTTCATACAGGTTTACGAGAACACAAGCGGACTTTCTCCAGGAGAGCCCGTTTATGGTACCGGACAACCGCTTTCGGTCATGCTGGGTCCTGGAATAATAGGAAGCATTTATGACGGAGTTCAAAGACCTTTGGATAGAATCGCGTCTGCCATTGGACCATTCGTAAAAAGAGGAGTCCAAGTCTCTCCACTACCGCTCGAAAAGAAATGGAAGTTTAGACCGCTTGCAAAGAAAGGAGATGTGCTCGGTCCGGGAGATTTCGTAGGTGCTGTTCAGGAGACACCTCTGATCGAGTGTAGGATAATGGTACCTCCAAACAGTAAGGGTGGGGAAGTCATTAGTATAGCAGAAGAGGGAGACTACACCCTTGAGGACACCGTTGCAGTACTCTCTAAAGGTGGAGCACTTGAGGAAATAAAGCTATACCATCGCTGGCCTGTCAGGACACCAAGACCTTTCAGGAAGAGACTTAACCCAGAGGTACCGCTCATCACAGGTCAAAGAGTCATAGATACCTTCTTTCCAATAGCAAAGGGAGGAACTGGATGCATACCTGGTGCGTTCGGAACGGGCAAGACTGTTATGCTACACAATTTGGCCAAGTGGAGCGATGCCAAAGTGATATTCCACGTTGGTTGCGGTGAGAGGGGAAACGAAGAAGCAGAAGTTTTAACGAAGTTTCCGGAACTCACCGACCCGTATAGCGGAAGACCGCTCATGGAAAGAACAGCCCTGATAGCGAACACAAGTAACATGCCGGTGGCTGCAAGGGAAGCCAGCATATACACGGGCGTCACCATGGCAGAGTTCTACAGAGATATGGGGTACGATGTGCTTTTGGTTGCGGATTCAACAAGCAGGTGGGCTGAGGCGCTTAGGGAGATAAGTGGCAGGCTCGAGGAGATGCCGGCTGAGGAGGGCTATCCGAGCTACCTTGCCAGCAGGCTTGCTGAGTTCTACGAAAGGGCCGGAAGAGTTGAGACGCTTGGAAGACCCGAAAGGATTGGAAGCGTTACGCTAATAGGTGCCGTCAGCCCACCAGGTGGCGACTTCACGGAACCGGTGACCACGCATACGGTGCGCTTCATAAGGACCTTCTGGGCACTCGACCCAAACTTGGCGTACAGCAGGCATTATCCAGCAATCAATTGGATAACGAGCTACTCGGGTTATGTTGATACAGTTAAAGTATACTGGGAGTCTCACGTGAGTAAGGATTGGTCAGAGCTTAGGTCTTACGTCTACTCCATACTACGAAGAGAGGATGAACTCTTGGAGATAGTTAGACTTCTCGGACCAGAAGCCCTGCCCGATGAGGAGAAGTTATTATTAGACGTGGCTAGGATGATAAGGGAGGGATTCCTACAACAAAGCGCTTATGACGAAGTGGATGCTTATTGTGACATGAGGAAGCAATTTAAATTGCTAAAGCTCTTCGCGGAGTTTCATAGGCTGGCGGTGGAATCTCTTAAGCGGGGCGTGCCTTTGAAGAGCATAAGGAGCATGCCGATAATATTCAGGCTTATCAGGGCTAAGTCGGAGGTTAGGAATGATGAAGTCGAAAAACTTGATGCTCTGCTTGAGATAATGAAATCCGAATTCGAGAAGCTAATGACAAAGGAGGTTGTGACAACGGCATGAGTCTGAGTAAGGAAAGAAGATCTGCGCCGGCGGGATTAACGTACGGAACCATCAGCGAAATAAGGGGTCCATTGATGGTAATAGAGGGTGTGACGAAGGCATCCTATGATGAGCTCGTTGAGATAGAGACAAGAGATGGTGAGAGGCGGCTAGCAAAGGTTCTCGAGGTCGGGATGGGTAAAGCTGTCGTCCAGGTATTTGAAGGGACGCAAGGACTCTCGATAGAAGGAACCGTTGCGAGATTCTTGGGCAGAGTCATGGAACTTGGCGTATCGGAGGATATGCTTGGCAGAGTCTTCGACGGTCTCGGAAGACCTCTTGACGGACTACCGGAGCCGATACCGGAGGAGTTCAGGGACGTGAACGGCGAGCCCATTAATCCTGAAAGACGTGAGTATCCGAGCGACTTCATACAGACGGGCATATCAGCAATAGACGGAATGAACTCGCTCGTCAGGGGTCAGAAACTGCCGATATTTTCCGGTGCCGGATTGCCACATAATATGCTGGCAGCACAAATAGCCAAACAAGCTACAGTCCCCGGCAAGGAAGAGGAATTCGCGGTAGTCTTCGCTGCCATAGGTGTTCAGAATGACGAAGCTAGGTTCTTCAAGGAAAGTCTTGAGAAAAGTGGGGCGATGTCTAGGAGCGCCCTCTTCCTGAACTTGGCCGACGACCCAGCAATAGAGAGACTCATAACTCCGAGGATAGCGCTAACGCTGGCCGAGTACCTTGCTTTCTGGCATGATTACCACGTACTCGTAATATTGACGGATATTACAAACTACTGTGAAAGCCTACGGGAAGTGAGCGCCGCAAGGGAAGAAGTTCCAGGGAGAAAAGGGTACCCAGGATACATGTACACGGACTTGGCATCAATCTACGAGAGGGCCGGAAGGATAAAGGGTAAGAAGGGTAGCGTGACACAGATGCCAATCCTGAGCATGCCGAGCGACGACATCACACATCCCATACCTGACTTAACAGGTTACATTACGGAAGGTCAGATAGTCCTGAGCAGGGAGCTTTACAGAAAGGGAATATACCCGCCGATAAACGTGCTAATGTCTCTGAGTAGGCTGATGGGTCCCGGAATAATTGCGGAGAAGAGGACGAGGGCAGACCACGGCGATGTATCCAATCAGCTTTACGCAGCGTACTCTAAGGCTGTTCAACTAAGGGCCTTAGCCGAGATAGTTGGGAGGTCCGGCTTGTCCGCGACCGACATAAAGTATCTGGAGTTTGGCGATCTATTCGAGCAGAGGTTCTTGCAGCAAGGCTATGATGAAAACAGGTCTTTGGACGATACGTTAGAAATAGCCTGGGAGATATTATCAACTCTGCCGGAGCAGGAGTTAACGAAGATAAAGGAGGAGTACATTCTCAAATACTATAAGAGAAAGAGTGGATGATGGTCCTGTTTAAAATATTCCTACGTAAATTACATAACTTAATTCGGTTAGCTTTTTACAATATCCAAAATTTAAGTAACCTAGGGTGCGTATGTCTGACGCGAAGGAAGGTTACAAGAATATAAGCAAGACCGTCGCGCTTATCGCAATCTGTGCTGCGCTATACGCAGTTGCCTCAGCGGCCACCTCGCCGATACCTACTCCTTGGGGTGTAGGTCACTTCAGACCAGGCGTTATAGTACCTGCCCTGTTCGCACTAATCTCCACGCCCTTTATAGCTGGGACAGGTGCCGCAATAGGCACGTTTATGGCCAGCTTTATACTCGCCACGTTTGGTCTAAGCAACCCATTTCTGAGTTTAGTGTCGGGTGTTCCGGGGAATTTTATTGGCTTTTACTTATTGAGTTGGTTACTATCCAAAGGTAGGACATGGCACTCCTTCGTTACCAGTAGCGTTATAGCCCTCTTCGTCGGAAACTTTATAGCTGCGACCGGTGTAACGGCTTACTTTTCCTTCGTCGTGCCGAATTGGGCGGCATGGACGATTGCTGAGAAGATTTCCACAATATTCGGTCTCACGCTTTTCTGGATGGTCACGATGATACCATTCGTCGTTGCCCTAGTGCCTCCGCTTTATAGAGGAATAGCACCTATCCTGTCTGAGAGATTTGCCACGGGTGTGAGACCTGAGTTTTTTGGAAACGACAGACCTAGGGACTTGCTGTACAACTCAGTCATGGTATTCTTGTTGTTTATGGCAATTTATGTGGGCGTGGTTATGACGCCCTTCGGTGATGCGATCTTCAACAAAGTCATCAGGCCCGAATATGTCTTTTGGGCCAAGAACCTATTCATAATAGCAGGTGGCACCGTGTTAGCGTTTGGGCTGACAGCCTCATTTTTCATGAGCAAGAAGCTGTCACCGGAAAGCATTGGACGGAAAGTCTAAGTATCGCACCTTTAAGAGTTATTTAGAAGAAGTTCAAAACGGTTAGCGAGGATTGGGGCCGTGGTCTAGCGGTATGACGCGTCTCGCATAAAGCCGCCCTCACGGCACTTTAATACGGCTGGGAAACGGCGGAGGTCGTGGGTTCGAACCCCACCGGCCCCATCCACGTGGGTTCTACATAAGAATCAGCTATGTCCGAAAAATTAAAAATCGTTCGATCGTAATTTTTGTCATGATATCTGTTGGTTTCATAGGTCTTGGGTTGATGGGAAAACCTATGGCGACTAGACTGTTGAAGGCTGGATATAGGTTGATAGTGCACAATCGAAGTCCTAAACCTGTTGAGGAGTTGGCCGCTTTAGGTGCCCTTCCCGCATCATCGCCCCGTGAGGTGGCTGAGCGCTCGGAGTTCGTCATCACGATGTTGCCCGACAATCCAGATGTTCGCACCGTCATTGCTGGAAGTAGTGGTGTAATCGAAGGTGTTAGAAAGGGTATGGTGGTTATTGACATGTCAACTATCTCACCATATCTCGTTCAAGAGCTTCATAGGATGCTGGCCGATAGAGGTGTGGACTTCCTTGACGCACCAGTCTCTGGAAGCACGATGGCCGCAGAGGCAGGTACCCTCACAATCATGGTTGGTGGAAGGTATGAGGCCTATGAGCGGGCTTTACCACTTTTTAGGGCTATGGGTGACAAAATCTTTTACATGGGAGACTCGGGAATGGGAGCCTTCACCAAACTTTGCAACCAGATAGCAGTCAGCCTCAACTTGCTTGCAACTTGCGAGGCCCTCCTTTTAGCAAAGAAGGTCGGTCTTGACCAGCAGAAGGTCGTCGAGGTTATCAGCACGGGTGCAGGAAGTTCTTGGCAACTTACAACACTTGGACCAAAAATGATAAAGCGAGACTTCAGACCGGGCTTTAAGGTTCAGCATCTGCGGAAAGACTTGCGTATCGTTCGGGATATAGCCGAGCAGCTTGGGCTACCTTTGCTTGGTACCAATCTGGTGGCCGAGCTTGTTAGGGCCTTAGACCAGAAAGGACATGGAACTGATGGAACCCAATCGCTGATAACGTTGCTAGAAGAATTGGCCGGCTTAGAGTAACCGTTTGTTTGAAAAAGAGCGCCCCCCGAACTTTGACCTGAATAGACTAACGTGTTTAGCGCTTTATCTCTCGTCTCTTCCACCTGAGATTCCTACTCCTGCACTTTCTGCACTTTTCAGCGGTGGCCGCATTCCTTGCGCCGCAATTTCTACAGATCTTCACGTATAACCTGCGCCTTTGGGCCAGTTGTAGTAGCTCAGTATCCCTTATTGGCATACCAACAGCCTACCCTAAAGCCGCTAAATAAGGCCTTTCTTAAACCTTATCCTACCAGAAAACCTCTACTCTCGGAGAAAGTATTTATTTAAGGCTCAGAAGTTATCCACAGTAGCCCCGCTAGCAAAAAGAGGCTGGTGAGTAAAAATGTCAAAGGAACAGCCGGTATCCACAATACTCGTAGGAAAAAAACCATTAATGAATTACGTACTCGCCTGCCTGACAAGCCTTCAGGGTGGTTCTAATAACTTAGTAGTGAAGGCTAGGGGACGGGCAATAAGCAAGGCGGTTGACCTCGTCCAGATACTTCAGAAGAGGTTCTACAAGGACCTTAAGATAGTCGACATAAAGATAGGTACTGACCAAGTAACGGGTCAGGATAACAGAACGATAAACGTGAGCACGATAGAGATCAGCATTAGCAGGTAGCCGACCTTCCAGCGACCTCCAGCCATACGACTGCTGGTCGTGCGACGGCGGGCTACTTGGTGGTGTGCAGGATGGAAATACCGGTCTGCACGTTTGACCTAAAGACAGGTATATTTTGCGAAAGATGCGAAGAGAAGATCAGGCGTGGCGAGGTAACAGAGTTAGATATAAAAATAATGAGGGCTCTTCTGGAGTTGGAGAAGAACTTTCACCAGCTGCAATCCATGTCTTATGTAAAGAGTGTGGACACTAAGGATGCGATAGTCGTGGTGTTAAGGGATGGAAATTTGAGTGCGATGCCCCAACATTCTTTGGCATCAATAAAAAGGAAGCTCTCGGACATTCTGGGAAAAAATGTTAAGATTATAGAAGATGCTGTTGACATAGGTAGGTTTTTGGAACCGCTCGTCGCACCGGCTAGGATAGTTGCTATCAATAAAATATGGTTGCCGGACAACTCCACGGAGATAAGAATAATCCTTGATGATGAGAGGAGTTTAAAGCTTAGTGTTGAATCTCTCCAAGAAATTTCCAGAGTAACGAAGAACATAAACCTTAAGGTAGACTTTGCAAAGAAGTCGCAGAAAAAGGTACGTCCAGTAAAGCAGAAAGTTGGCCCCTCAGAAGATAGGGATAAAAGACAGAACGTTACTTAAAAATTATCCAAAAACGGGATGACCGTTCTTGGTAAAAAAGACTTGGATTAGGACACATGTTGCACGTCAGATAAAGCCTGAATTAAATGGTCAAGAAGTCCACCTGGTTGGATGGGTCCATGAGATTAGAGATTTAGGTGGTATAAAATTCATCCTGCTTCGTGATGCTTCTGGAATCTGTCAAGTTACTGCAAAGAAGTCTGAGTTATCGGAAGATGAGCTTTCGGTGCTGGAAGAACTCGGCAATGAAGACGTTGTGTATGTTAATGGTGTAGTTAGCGAGGAGCCGAAAGCGAGACTCGGTGTAGAGGTGAGGTTAAAGAAGTTAAGAATTCTCAATAAGGCACGTCAACCAATACCTTACGACGTAACAGGAAAGGTCCCAGCCGGCATCGATACAAGACTTAACTATAGGATTCTCGACCTACGAAAACCAGAGAACAAGGCAATATTCAAGATAGCCACGACGGCACTCGAAGCGATAAGGGAGTTTTTATTAAAAGAGGGGTTTGTAGAGATCAGAACACCAAAGATAATAGCGACCGCTACAGAAGGTGGTGCGGCTCTCTTTCCGGTTAAATATTTCGATAAGACTGCATACCTAGCCCAGAGCCCGCAGCTTTACAAAGAACAACTGACGACTGTGTTTGAAAAGGTCTTTGAGATAGGTCCGTTCTTCAGGGCTGAGGAATCGCACACTAGGAGGCACGTCAGTGAGTTTACATCAGTGGACATCGAAATGGCGTTCGCAGACATTTACGACGTCATGAACGTATTAGAGAGGTTACTTGCATACGTAATCGAAACAGTAATTAAGAATAATGCAGAAGAGTTGAGTTTACTGAACGTCACACTTAAGCCGATTCAGTTACCGTTAAAGAGGTTTACCTACAAGGAAATGTTGGAGGAGCTCAGGAAAGAAGGTAGGGTGCTGAATTGGGGTGACGACTTCGGAACTGAGGAGAATAGGATACTCGGAAAGAAGCATCCTTACTACTATTTCATAACACACTTCCCAACCAAGACGAAGCCGTTTTATATCCAGCCTTGCGAGGAAGACCCGGAAGTTTCAGAATCATTCGACCTGATGTACCAATGGCTCGAACTCGCTTCAGGAGGGACGAGGATATCCGACAGGAATTTGCTGGAGAAGAGATTGAGGGAGCAGGGTCTAAATCCTGAGAGCTTCAAGAGTCATCTCGCGGTTTTTGACTATGGGATGCCCGTGCATGCTGGTTGGGGTCTTGGGTTCGACAGGTTGATGATGGTCCTCACTAGGAGGACGAACATCAGAGAGGTCATACTCTTTCCGAGGGATAAATTCAGACTCGAACCTTAGGCTAATGTGTTAAAGTAGACCCGCTTGGATTAAGACCGCGACTATCAGAATATTTAGAAGCGCCAGCGGTATCAAGACTCTCCATCCAAGGTCGAGTAGTTTGTCTAAGGTAATCCTCGGAAAAACACCTCTTAATAGCAACACGAGGAAAACGACGATTAGACTCTTGAGTATTAACCAAAATGGTCCTAGAATGCTTTCAGGTACGCCTGGTATTGATGGTCCGTGCCATCCTCCAAGGAATAACAACGCGGTGAGGATTGCGATAGCATCAAGCTTTATGTAAGCAGCAAGGTAGAACAGCGCGAAGTACGCGCCTGTGTACTCTGTCTGCCATCCGCTGACTAATTCCTGCTCAGCCGTTGGTAGGTCGAACGGAACCCTCTCAGTCTCCGCGATCGCGGTTATCAAAAATACGATAAATCCCAAGAGTGCTGGTATTATGAAGGGTAATGTTGCTTGCGCTTCCACGATCTTTTCCAAGTTGAAGGACCTTGCGGCCAGTGTTACACTGGCAATCGATAAGAAGAACGGCACCTCATAGGAGAACACCTGAAATGCAAACCTAACCGCTCCGATAAAGCTGTACTTACTCCTTGATGCCCATCCGGCCACGAGTATTGTGATAGGTGTAACTGCCAATATAACAAAGACCAGCAAGAGATTGATATCGGATGGATATATTACCCAACCAGGGCCTAAGGGTAGGAAGGCAAATGTCAACATCGAAAGGGCACCACATAGGATTGGCATGGAAACATAGAGTGGTTTTATGGCTTTCTCGGGAACTATCAGCTCTTTCGATAAGAGTTTTACGGCATCAGCCACGAGCTGGAGGAGGCCTGCGTACTTACCCACATGGAGCGGTCCTAGCCTTACCATCACCCTAGCTAAAAGCTTCCTTTCGAACCATATTGTGAACATGACGAATGTAAATATGAAGAATAGTCCGGGGAATATGATGGCCTTTATGAAAGCGTCGCTATGTAGGAATAATATGAAATCTTTTAACGGTTGTGGCAATTCGTTGAGAAAGTTGGCAGCGGCCCTTGCGCACTCCTGAAGAATTGATGTCGACAATTCGTCCACCTCATATCCTCTGAATCAGTCTCTTTAAGTTTATGCTGGCGAATATGGAGGAGAACGTAAGAATCGCTAGGAGGACCGTCAACTTCATGAGAGCATCCGGAACTTCGAAGACGTAGAACAGTGAGATCAAGAGTAGGATGGCTACGACGGCGTAAACAACATAGATTATAAGGTAAGGAAAGTATTGTATAGGGAATTGCAACGTGCGCCACTCGAAGGGTTTTTGGCCACATTCGAAGGTAAGGACTTTTGTCCTTTTCGCTCTTCTATAACTCAACAACATTCCTAACAGGACGAACAACAATGACACCACGAAAGCCGCCACGACGAATATTAACAAGGCCTTCACACTCATAGCGGCAACACCGGCCTCAGAAGCCACGCATCCTCTTAACTTTAAATTCCAAACCTGTCAACAATATGTTGGTCCTTACTATCGCGTAGACGGCTTGGCTGACTAAGTGAGCATGGGTATCCGTATCGATTTTACCGCCCGCTTCCCTGTACGCTAAGTATATCGCCTCGACATTATTCTTTAAATCTTTGAAACCTGAGAGTTCTTTGCCGTCTAAACCTTCACACAACTGTTTTGCCTTCTCGATGAAGGAGTAATCCTCAACTTCTACGAATGTCCTTAAATTCTCGAGAATATCTCTTAATCTATCCCTTAAACTGAGCATCTTCTCCCTTAATTCAATTGGTGAGACTTTCTCCGTCATCACCAGACCCTCCTGAAGACCATTCTCATCCTTTCTATAACATTAAGCTCCGGAGGAACTCCGGTAACGTTAAACTCTTCCGGCCTCTTAGCCAGCATGCTCGGAGTATATAACAACTCCCTCTTACTTATAGCCGACAACTCGAACTCGCCCGTCATCTCTAAAGCTTGGAATGGACACGCGTCGACACAAAAACCGCACATTACGCACCTGCCGTAATCGATTGACGGGAACAAAGACCTCCTGTTCTGCTTATATCCCATGTCTATTTTGCGCACGAGAACCCTTACCGTAAAGTCTTGTTTTGAAAGCTCAGCCGATGCAGATTCTACAGCCGCCTCGAACTTTCTTAGTTCCCAGCCTGTAGTCTTAAGTTTCTCAATGCCGTGGTAAACTTTCTGGTAAAGAACTTCAACAGCCCTTACGTCAAATATTGGTTCGAGATTCAGCTTAATCTCATACCCTCCTTCCACCTTTGTGACTTGCTTAGTATCAGTTGGCGTCCAGAGGAAAGAGCTAAGGGAGTTGTACTGGATACGGCTAGGCTCTGCAGAGAAAGAGCTCACTATAACATCTAAGGCTTCCACAATCTCTGGTCTAGATTCTTTAAAGGATTCATAACACCTCTCATCCAAAGCTATGACGACGTCGAAACCATAAGTCATCGTTATTGCCTCTGCTATGTTCTGACATGTCAAGTCACAAGAGCCGCAGCCGGTACACTTTTCCATATGGAGGAGGTGCCTTCCCTTATTGCCAGGATACCCTATGCCTGCCTTAGGGTCGAATCTATATCCCTCATCCGATAGGTTCGGTATACTCTCGTATGGCCATTTAGCCGTGTAGGGCTTAAGAAATACGTGCTTCAGTCCGGAGTATATTGGCATTAACGTCCTCTTAACGTCTCGTAGTATGCTCATGCAGACTCACCTATCACACTCCACTGGCCAGTAATTCAGTGACCAGTATATTATCGGTATATCCGCGATCCTGACATCCTTAATCAGGTATGGCATAGCTATGAGGTTCCTAAACGATGGTGAGCAGATCTTCACCCTGTACGGTCTGTCCGTCCCATCACTCCTGATGTAGAAGGAGCATTGTCCCCTAGCGGCCTCGGCACTCGCGAAAACCTCACCAGCAGGAACCTTTATCGTGACAGGATGCTGCTTGAGTTTGACAGGTCCTTCGGGCATCTGCTCGATGGCCTGTTTAATTATCCTGACACTCTCCTTCATCTCATAATAGCCCACCATCATTCTTGAATAGCTATCACAACCATCCATGGTCGGGACGTTGAACTTGATGTAAGGGTACGCATCATAGGGTTCATCTATCCTCGTATCGGATTTCACACCCGAGCCTCTTAGAACAGGACCAACTACGCCCAAAGATATAGCATCTTCCCTTTTAAGGACGCCAACGCCCTTCGTTCTGTAAATGAATATTGGACTGTCGAGGAGCATTGGGTAGTACTCGTCGAGCCTTGTGTCGAAAAAGTCGCATACGGCAAGTACGTACTTTCGAAAGTCCTCGGGCACCTCACCACCGGGATAATCTTTCCCTAACATCATGCGATAGTACGTTCTGAAGTTTTTTACAAGTTCCCTCGGAACTTTGGACGGCGCGTCGTTCCTAACACCGCCGGGAACGAAGTACGAATGTGTTATCCTCTGACCGCCTATCAGTTGTGTCAAGTCTACGAGGTATTCTCGGTCACCGAAACACCACATGTACATCGTTGCATGGCCTGCGAAAACGCCCATCAGACCCAACCAATAGAGGTGGCTACATATTCTCTGAAGCTCGGCCATTATGACCCTAAGATACTTCGCCCTCTCTGGAGGCTCGATGCCCATGAGCCTCTCCACGGCTAGAATGTACGGATAAACCATGCCGGCAGCGTCAAGTATCGCCGGTCTCTCAAGGTGAGGTATGTTCGTTATCCATGTCTTATACTCGCACATTTTTTCCTCCCCTCTATGGACAAAGCCGGGGTCTGGGTCGCATCTGACCACGGTGTCACCGACAACTGTGATTACCATTCTAAAGTGTCCGGTTCCAGGATGCTGCGGTCCCATACTGAATGTAAGCGTTGGTCCAATCTCGTAGACCTCTAATGACTTAACTTCCTCTCTAGCCAATTTGGCCCTCCCTCCCTGGAACGGTATAATTCTTCCTCAGTGGAGGTTCATCCGACCAAAACTCTGGCAGAAGTAACCTCCTCAGGTCTGGATGCCCTTCAAAGCTGACACCTAACATTTCGTATACCTCGCGTTCATGCATCTCTGCACCCTTCCAAATGCTGGTCAAAGATGGCATGATTGGGTTTGAAATGCTGACCTTCGTCGATAAGGAAATTGTTACACCTTTAAGCGCTTCTGAAGATAGGCTACCGACATGGTAGATTACCTCTAAAGCTTCTTGTGCGTTGGTAGGTAGTCTCGACAAATCCACGCCCGTTACACCCTTTATGTAATCTATTGCCCATTCCGACTTCAGATGCTTGGCAACGTCTTTGATACATTCCGGTGTAACAAGAATCTTTACTATCTTCTTGGGATCTACGTTTACTTCGAGAACCTTGTCACCAAACCTGCTCTTTAAATCTTCGATTAACCTATCCAAAATTTCTTTTACATCCGACAAGCTCACTTGACCACCTCATTCATTATCTTATCTCTAAGCATCAGTATCCCTTGGAAGAGCGTCTCAGGTCTTGGTGGGCAACCTGGTATGTAGACGTCCACGGGAATTATGTCGTCTATACCTTGAACCACGTTGTAAGAGTCCTTCGCGTAAAGCCCGCCGCTTATGGCGCACGCCCCCATAGCTATGACCCACTTCGGCTCCGGCATCTGGTCGTAGATTAGCCTAACCCTTTGAGCCATCTTTGTCGTAACGGTTCCTTCAATCAAAAGAACATCCGACTGCCTTAAAGAGCCGACCGCAGTGAGCCAGCCGAACCTCTCAGGGTCGTATCTTGGCCCACTCAGGGCCGCGAACTCAACGGAGCAACATGCCGTCGTAAGGTGAACGGGCCACATCGAACAGATTCTTCCCCAGTTTATTATGTATTTAATGAGCGATAAATTCTTCAGCTTGTAGATGACGTACTTCAGCCCTCCCTTCCCTTCTCTATAAACACATCCGGGCTTGTACTTCCTCAACACTTCTTCAACGTCGCTCCTCGGCACGATTTTCTCCTCGACGGATTCTATTACCGTCTTGGAGTTGCCTAAGCTATAACAAAAAGTGCCAGCCTTGTGATGAGGGTGCTTTATTGGACAGTTGTTATAAAGCAAGAAACTGGCACCCCAATGACGCCGTGCATATAGTCCTATATTTAAGTACTCATCAAAACTTGCTACAATACGTGCTTAAATTCTGCGTAAAGTTTGGCAGCATAAAGTATGAGGGTTATGGCGATGGGCACGATTAATAATATGGACCATCTGGGCATGTATGGAGGTAGTGTTACAAAAGGTGCGGCAAGCGCTGCAGCGATTAGCGAGAGGACAAGCATGAATGCTATGAACCTCACACCCGACCTTGAATCTGCGAGCAACTCCAGAAAAGATTCCGTTAAACTACTCTTGACTTTCTTCTCGTGACTGGAATGCAGCCCATAAACTTCCCTACCTAATTCTTCGAACAGGGTTGGTTCGTCAGCGCCGAAGAAATCCTCTCTCAACCATGCAACGACTTCTTCTCCCTTCTTTAAGAAAATCCCACCTCCTACGACTTCGACGTCGAGGTTTCTGAACTTCGCGAACTTTCTCACCAATGTTATGAAGTTTTTATCGAATTTGACATTCATGTTTTTTGCCATTCCGATTATCGGCTTACCGATGAAGTACACTCTATTGACTACGAAACCATCCGCCTCAAACTCAGGCATCTTTTCCTGAATCGTTATCCTTGGAACACCTTTCTGTAGCTGCTCCATAACGTATTCTTGAGCCTTAAGGAAAGCCTTCGACAACGGTCATCACGGATTTATTCACGAGTCTCTGAATATTAAAAATTATTACGGTTCTGAAAATAGTTATATTTTCCGCATACTGGATTGTAAGAGAGCTCGATGTCGCTAAGGATATCGATACTGGCAGCCGGATTCAGAGAGATTTTCACGATAGTTGTCTTGTTCTTGATATTCTTAGTGACGTTGATGGTTGTAGTGGCACTTGCTGTCTTCCTTAAAGAGCTCGGGGCAGAGATAAGCAAGTACGTGGTAGACGTAGCTCTAAGAGTTGTAGGGTAGTCAAATCATATATAGTAGTATCTCCTAAGCCCCGCTTTATAGATTAGCGTGATAATCAAGCCTGCGATGAAACCGCCTATGTGTGCGATATATGCAATCGAGCTAAAGGGCATCGCTATCGCATAAAGTAATTGTATCAGTGCCAGCCCGAATATTACGACAATTGCGGGCGCCGCTATAGGAATCAAGCCAAAGAACACAAACAGCCTCCTGAATGGAAATAAGACGGCATAGCTCGCCATCACACCAAATATTGCGCCGGAAGCACCTATCGCGGGCCTGTACGCATCAGTGGGTGATAGAACGTACGTGTAGGCGGAGTGTAATATGCCTGCGAGTATGCCTGACAAGAAGTACAGCAAGATGAACTTTTTGGAACCATAGGCTACTTCGCAATCCCTGCCAAGCAGAAAGAGTGCATACATATTGAAGAATATATGGAAAAAATCCGCATGCAAGAACATGGATGTTACAAGACTGTGGAGAGCTGTACCGTTCATGATAAATGCCGGTACAACGCCGAAGGTGTACGCAAGCCTCGTCATCTCCCTGTTTGACAACATAAACGTATAAACAAAAACTGCTAGGTTGATCAATATGATGACGTAAACCGCTTTAGGCCTCTCTTGGACGTAGCGCATTCCGCATAATGTGATAGTTCGGGCTTATATATTTTATAACGAAAATTAAATAGGCGCCATGCTATATTGTGCTGACGGTGGCGATGAAGAACCAGAGTTACACAGATTAATGATGAGGAGGCATTTGTCGGAGCCACCGTTAAATGATAATCAAAAATTGGTTTTGGAGTATACGCTATGTACCGAGTATGAAGAACGCGATGACTATGCCATAGATAGCCAGAGCCTCGGCGAACGCGGCAACTATTATCGCAGTAGTCCTTATCTCAGGCCTCTCAGCAGCGGCCGCCAGACCAGCTGAGCCAGCTCTTGCGATACCAAAGCCAGCCGATATAACGGCAAAGCTAAATGCTATGGCGGCAGAAAGAGTCTTTGGGAAGAGCTCCGTCACCTCTTGGGGTTCGGCAGCAGCAACAGGCGTCGTAAACGACATCAGCAAAGAAAGCACAAGCAGGGACACAAACGCCAGCTGACCAATAACACTTGACCTTAACATGCTAAAAAGCACCTCTTTTACGTGTGGCTTTCAATGCTTAGCATCTTATAAGGCTTACCGAAAAAAACGCCCCTTATGCCTTTCAATAAGTGCTACCAGAACTGCTGTCCAGCATAACGCAAATATTCCCCAGCCTAGGATCGATAATGCGTTGAGCAAATCAAATAACTTTAAGATTATTAGTAATGCTATCGGAGGGCCTGTAAACAGTACGGCCAATAGTGTTGACCTTATTAGTAGCTCTCTAAACCTCATTAATTAAAACACCCAAGAAAGCCCTCTCAAAACTCCCAGTATATGGGACGGCTTACGCCTCCTGAACCTCTCCACCTCTTGCGATAGTGCCTTCCTAAGTTCCTCCCTTTCACACGATAGGATTTTATGATGGGTTCTCACTTGCGTCTCAAGTTCTTCTTTTAAATTTTCCCTCAACATCTCAAGAAACTTCTTCTTATTTTTGCTCGAAACTGTCATATAATTCCCTTCCTGACACTATCTTTTTTGTTTGCTCAAAACATCGTAGGCCTTTTTCATAAGTTCCTCAATTTTAGATTCTATGCTCTTTACGTACGCCTCCTTTTTATCCTTCACAACCCTCTTAGCCCTCTCAAAAGCTTCTTCAACTTCTTTAACTTGCATGTGAGCCAGCCTCCCTCAACTCAAGCTTCCTTTTAATACGCTTCAACTTAACGAATTCATCCCTTTCTCTCTCCTCGAGAGTCATGGATATGAATTTTATTGAATTCTTATATCTAGGTATGACGACATGCTCAAGGGCGTTGAGGAGACGCTGAGTCTTCTTTAGTTCCTCGGCAAGTCTGAAGATGGCATTTTCGAGTTCTGCTGCCTTGCAGACAGTGCCAACCAGTTCCCTGAACATGTTGGCCGTTTCATCAAGTGAGACAGATGTATCAGCGAAACCATAGGTGAGCCCTATCCTCCCACCTTCCATTTCCACTACAGGTATGTTTATTCCTATAATAGTCCTAGATTTTACCTTAACGGAAACCGTCTCGGGAACGTTAGCGGCGATGCTCTGCAACTTCAAGGGTCCCATACTAAGCAGGCTTTCGTGCAGGGCATTATATGCTTTCATGAGCGGTTCCATGAGTTTTCGCCGTGCCTCCTCAGCCTCTTCTATGAGCTCGTTCAGCCTCCTTACGAGTATGTCTCTCTTATCCTCTAATATCCTGTAAACGTTCTGAGCAACTTGCAAAGAACGACGTATCCTTATCAGCTCCAACTTTGTCGGTAAATACTTCCCACCAAAGCTTACGGACAACGTCCGTCACACTAGTTGAAAATTCACGCATTAATATACGTTTGATTGCAATCTCACGGTAAAGTGACCCTCTCTTTCTTTATGTGAAAGACGCACGCATCGTGACCGGTATTTATGCATCTAACCTCACTCACGGTCCAATTTCCACCGAATAAGTTTGATAGATAGCCCGCAAAAATGCCCTTACGCAGGTTGCCGGTTGTGCTATTCGCAACGCCCGACAGAAAAGTACACTCAACATGTTTCCATATTTTAACACGAAACTCTTCTTCTGAGAGAGCTTCAAGCTCATACTTTGAAAACCATCCAAACGCTCTTCCTGTCTGTAGGGCAAACTCTAGTAATACTTTTGGTGACGCCCCGGCTTCCAGCAACGGCTTGTGGGCGTTGGCTAGGAACTCTCCCACCCCCAAGCCTAAATGGTATAGGAAAATCGCCGCACCTTCTCCGAATTTTTCGTACAGACCGTTAAATAATCCCTTTAGATGTGCATAGGTGAAAACCACGGCCCTTTCATTCAATATGCAGAGTTCTTCGTAATATTGTGAAAGAGCCGCCGAACCTATAGAATCTACATAAAACTCGTTATAGTCAACGTAGTAAACCTCATCCATTTTTTTAAGTTCATTTATCAGGTTCATAAACTCTTGGGTTGGGAGGTCCGTAACGTCCAAGTAAAATATGCATAATATGCCTCCGCTTTCTTCTGGTATGGCGTTTGTTATACAACCGACCACGTTGATATTCTTGGCATATATTCTGTTGAAAATTTTGGCAAGCGTACCTGGAACGTCCTTTAGTATAAGGTTGAGCGTTACCGTTCTTCTGCCCTGCCTAAACATCAGCAACGGCAGGCACAAGCGTTTACTCAAACACGATCGTACGGTATGGTCTTTACGTTGCCTATATAAGATTTTTCTAAAATGATATGATTATTCGTGACCAAAACTGGACCTTTGACGCATGGATGCGAACACGCTTGCAGCATCTTCCCATCTGAGCACGAGCATAAACGGCCTGGCTCCGATAGATTCTGCGATTTCAGATAGTAGCGCCTTTACGCTAGACGGTTCAACGCCAAACTTAACTAGGAAGGCATAGCTGAGGGGTGTGAGGACCCTCATCTCGACTACGTTATCGCTAACCCCCTTCGAACCTATGAACTCATCAGCCTCAATTGGTGTAAGGTCCAAGGCTAAGACGAGGTCCAACCCGCCCTTCAGAAAATTCATGAAAAAATTAACAGAAAGGTCCGAAATAGTTCCCCTTGAGGGAATTATACTCAAGGGAAGCCTCTCGACGATACCAAACACTCTGATAAATTCGCTCCGCCCTATCCTTTTCACCTTCAACCGTGCCATGAGTTCTTTGACAGTAATCGTTGTGGTTGCCGTCCTACCGTCTTCATTCGGGTACATAACATGTATTGCCTTGGACGAATCGACCCCGGAAACCTTTGAGGTTCTTTCCTCACCTTGTCCGACCGCTACTGGATAATAGCAAAGCTTGTTCAACACATTGAGCGTAAATTTCGCTCCCTCGCCCTTAACTACAAACCATCCATCATCACTGAGCTCAATCGATGCTTGCGTATCGGCCTTCTCCAATAGCATACGCAACCAAGAATTCACGTCCGACAGAACTTTCGAGCTGTCCTTCCTCCAAGTCCTTTCAGCTATGGGTAGGGCAAACATTCTAGATGAATCAATCTGAGAACCTGCCGAAAAACTTTAGTAAGTTTTAAATAAGTAATGCTGACAATATTATTAACGAGAATTCTTGCCTGAAAAAGTATTGGATGTTATATTGAATGATAGGTTTACGGATGGAATCATAGGACCAAGCGTAAAGATGCTGGGCCCGGTTAAAAATGGCGGTCTGATAATCTACATAACGACACCGGGATGCTGGGGTCCGATGATCACGCCGACTATACGAGGAGGCCATGAGGTCAATGTTCCTGTAGCGGTTGAGGGTGCGAACGTTGGAGATGCTGTGGCCATAAGTATCGAATCTATAATTGTTAGGTCTAAAGCAACATCATCCGGAACAGACAAACCAGTTGACGGCGCCTACGTCGGAGACCCCTTCGTGGCGAAGAAATGCCCCTCTTGCGGTGAGCCTTGGCCTAAGTCAAGACTTGAAGGCATAGGCTTAGAGGCAATAAGGTGTGAGAAGTGTGGCTCACCTTCGTCTCCCTTTAGGATGGTAAACGGTTACACAATCGTCTTTGACGAGTGTAGACGCATTGGTGTGACTGTCAATGAGGAGGTGGCAAGACGGCTTGCAATTGATGGTTACGCTTGGATGGATATACCAAGAAACTCAAAGCAGTTCCCCGTTATAATTGCGGCAAAAGCCGACTTGGCAGGTCTCCCCACTAGGTTGAGACCATTCCTCGGCCAGCTTGGAACAGTACCCAGCGTTGACATACCTGACTCCCACAATGCTGGAGACTTTGGTACGTTCCTCATAGGCGCGCCCCATAAGTATGCGATAACAGAGCAGCAATATAGGGAATGTATAACGGACGGCCACCTCGATATAGACTCCGTAAGGGAAGGCGCAGTACTAATCGCTCCCGTGAAGCTAGATGGTGCTGGCATTTACGCTGGTGACGTACATGCTCAACAAGGAGACGGTGAGGTAGCCGGACACACGACCGACATCTCAGCCGAGGTTAAGGTGAGGGTTAACGTAATAAAAGGCCTTAACCTAAAAGGTCCGCTCCTCTTCCCACCATCTGAAGATTTACCACCGCTAGCTAAGCCGATGTGTGCTGAGGAATGGGCAATCGTTAAGAAGCTGGCGAATGAGTATGGTTTAGAACCAGAACCGTGGTTACCAGTACAAGTTATAGGAACGGGTCCGAACATAAACAAAGCTGCTGAGACGGGCTTTTCGAGGGCTTCCGAGTTATTCGATATGTCCTTAGATGAGGTGAGAAATAGGGTAACCGTGGCTGGCGCTGTGGAGATAGGTAGGTTACCGGGCGTAGTTCAGATAACGTTGCCCATACCCGTGAAGAAAATGAAGGAGCTACAACTTTACGAGATAGCCAAAAGACTGTACGCACCACCCTTTGATTAGAGGCCCACAGATAACACGGTAGACGTTCCCGTCACTCTTTGGTTTAGTGTAAATTATCAGGGATGCTTTTCCTAACGATTGCTTTATATTTTTGCACCCTGCACATATTACTTGGAGGGTGCCGGACTTCCTACTAATAGTCGATGAGGATGCTGTTCTTGAAGTAATGAGACTAGTTGGTGGCGAGGATGCGGTTAACATAGTGAAATTTCTAATGAAGAACCCATCAAAAAGTGACGAGGAGATAGCATCCGCTTTAGGGATGAATGTAAAGGACGTAAGAAAGATTCTCCATAAACTCATCGATTACTCGCTCATTACGTACGATGTGGCAAAGGACAAGAACACGGGACATAGAATATTCAGGTGGAGGGTCCAGCAGGACCAAGTCCTAGGTTACATAAAGACTCAAATTAGGAGGATGGTGGAAAGACTTAAGGCTAAGCTAGAGTACGAGCAGAGTCACCAGTTCTACTACTGTGGTACAAAAGGTTGCAGGAAGTACACATTCGAGGAAGCCGTCGATAAGCTCTTCAGATGCCCGGTATGCGGTAACATGCTCAACTACTATGACAATAGTAAGGTGATAGAAGCGCTTAAACAAAAGCTCCAAGTACTAGAAAAATCGATTTAATCCGCCCTTCTCTATATAGGTTGTATGAGATTGGTCGTTCTTAGGCTGGGTCATAGAATACATAGGGACGAAAGGGTTACGACTCACGTCTGCCTGACCGCTAGAGCGTTTGGTTGCGACGGCGTAATCATCTCGGGACAGCCGGATGAAGGTGTAAAGAGGTCCGTTGAAGATGTGGTACGAAGGTTCGGCGGCAAATTCTTCGTCGAAATAAGGCAGGACTGGATGCGCGTCATAAAAGAATGGCTTGAGCTTGGAGGAGATGTAGTGCACCTGACCATGTATGGACTTCGGTTGCCCGAGGTAATCGAAGAGATAAGGTCCTCAAACAGGGACAAACTCATAATCGTCGGTTCTGAGAAGGTTCCGAGCGAGGTTTACAGGATGGCAACGTGGAACGTGTCTGTGACGAACCAACCAATATCTGAGGTTGCAGCGTTAGCAGTTTTCCTCGACTGGCTCCAACAGCATCGCGAATTCTACATGGAATTCGAGAACGCAAAGATTAAGGTAATCCCATCGGCAAGGGAAAAGAAGATAGTACGGATCACGTAATCGAACTTTGCTTATGAAGTATGTCGTTAAATAAATTGTTTAGGAAAAGCAGTATACCACCGCTCAAAACCGTAACCTAAAGATAATATTGTAATAGCTCGCGGGTCTGTTAGGGTTTGGTGGGCCGGGTGGGACTCGAACCCACGACCTCTGCCTCGTAAGGGCAGCGTCATAGCCGCTAGACCACCGGCCCGTCTAAAGTCCGACGAACTTTAAAGACATATGGGTACTCTTAAAATTTAGCGCTAAACCCGTGGTACTACGCTTCCGTTAAAAAGCATTTGCAGAAATCTTCAGGAGTCCGTCCCTTACTAAGGCGACGGAGAGCTTTAATTTGTGGCTTATGATGCTTTAGCCAGTGCGGTAGGGAACGATGAGGCAACAAAGAGTGGTGGTAGTGGACTTCGGCGGTCAATATACGCACCTAATCGCCAGGAGGTGTAGGGAGCTTGGCGTGTACTCTGAGATAGTGCCATTTACTAAGCCCCTTAAGGAGGTCTTTTCCGAAGATTATGAGACTCTCGGTATAATCCTGTCTGGAGGTCCTCGAAGCGTCAACGAACCGAATGCTCCAAGGCTTCTGGCTGAGGATTTATTGAAAGTTCCAGTACCTGTGCTCGGTATATGCTATGGCCATCAGCTCATCGCATCAGCTTTCGACGGAGAGCTTGAACATGGCACCATAATGGAGTACGGCAAGACGTATGTCAGAGTTGTTGAGCGGAACATCTTGCTCATGGACGTGCCGGAGCGGTTCGTTGCTTGGATGAGCCACACGGATTCCGTGGTGAAGCAGCCACCTAGCTTCAAAGTCTTAGCGTTAACGGAGAGAGGTGCCGTGGCAGCTATGAGACACGCCGAGAGACCGATTTACGGGGTCCAATTCCATCCCGAGGTCAAACATACCCAAATGGGTAACCTGATACTCAAGAGGTTCTTGGCAGATGTTTGCGGCTTCAGGTGCGATTGGAGGCCCATGGATAGGGTCGAAGAGCTAAGCAGAGAGATAGCTGCAACCATTCCTCCGGACGAGCACGTAATCTGCGCAGTCAGTGGAGGTGTCGATTCCGTCACAACAGCCGTCTTACTCAACAGGACACTCGGCGAAAGACTCCACTGCATATTCGTAGACCACGGTTTGATGAGAAAGGGCGAGCCTGAGCAGGTCGTCTCGACGTTAAGGCGCATGGGAATAGCAAACTTGGTCTTCGTGAGAGCAGAAGAAAGGTTCCTGTCGAGACTCAAAGGCGTGAAGGACCCGGAGATGAAAAGGAAAATAATCGGAGAGGAATTCGCGAAAATCTTTGAGGAGGAGGCCGCGAAGATACCAAAGGTCAGTTGGCTGGCTCAAGGCACTATTTACCCAGATAGAATAGAGAGCGGTTCCGCGGGTTCCGGCTCTGCACTCATCAAGACGCACCACAACGTTGCAGGCCTTCCCGCGAGTTTGAGACTAAAGCTCGTGGAACCGCTCAAGGACCTCTACAAGGATGAGGTTAGGGAAGTCGCGAGGAAGCTTGGCATACCTGAGGAGATCGTCTCACGTCATCCGTTTCCAGGGCCTGGGCTGGCCGTCAGGATAATCGGTGAGGTCACAGAAGAGAAGCTAAGAATATGCAGAGATGCTAACGCAATAGTCGAGGAGGAGTTCAAGAAGGCAGGAGTATACGATAAAGTTTGGCAGGCATTCGCCGTCGTGACGGACAGTTCTTGGACGGGCGTGATGGGTGACGTTAGGGCCGAGGGCTACGTGGTCATAGTAAGGGCTGTCGAGAGCGAGGATGGGATGACGGCAGATTGGTACAGGCCAGACATGGAGCTGCTCGACAGGATATCAAAAAGAATAGTGAACGAAGTAGGTAATGTGACGATGGTAGCGTATGCCACGACCCCGAAACCGCCGAGCACGATAGAGGCCTGCTAGTCCTAGAATTTTCTATCGAAGTATGGACTCTTTCCAGTCGCCGAGAGCGGTATGCCCAAGGCAACGTCACCCTCTATCAGCCCGAGTCTAAGGGCTGCTGTACCGACCGTGTACATTATCCTGTTGTCGGCGTTGAGAATGCTTGCAGTCTTTGCGGCTGAGCCCGCAGCTATGCCGAGGTCTATGATGCACATGGCACATGTCGGCCCCCTGTATGCCCTACCCATACTTTTCGGTACTTTCTCAAAATCGCTACACATTCTATACCCGCATGCGCTACAATCCAGCCGCTTCGGCTCCGTGGCCTTCACAGCGAGCAAGAGAATGACCGATGATTGTCTTACATTCTGTGCATCCCGCTTGAAGAAAGCTTGCCCGAGTTCGTCCGCCAACTCTTCCATGACTTTTGCCAACCTCTCTTTATCCTCGCCGTAGACTATTGCCGTGTTCAAGGAATCGATGCCCCTTGCCTTCGGCGCCGTTCTCGCGCTTAAGGCCATCAGCTCTGCAACCCTTAAGAGCGCCTCATCTTCAGCCCTCATGGAAAACACCAGGCTAAACATAACAATTGTTTGAAGCTTTGAATTAAGGTTTACTGGCCATATACCTGAATGCTTGAATATGGAAGGAACATTGAGATAGAGACTTAATAAGTTGGGGAGGCTAAGGCTAGTGGTCAGGTATGAGTACCGTCGGGCCCCTAACCAAAAGGATAGCCGTGGCCACGCTTTTCGCTGTTATCGTCTTTGTGTCTAAAGTTGCGCTGCCCTCGCCGCTCGACAAGATGCTCGTGATAGTTCAGGCGTTGCTCCTCTCACTATCATCCCTGATGCTTGGCAGAATGGGCGCCACATACGTCGCCACGATAGGCGGGCTGTTGACACAGATATGGAGACCGGCCCTCTTCCCATTCTCTCTGGTTTTCGCTGTAGTGTATGGTCTAATGATTGACGGTCTTTTTTACATCCTCAAAGTAAAGACGCCCAGCGGTGATGTGAAGACCGGCAGGTTAATACTCGTGCTAATATTGAGCACGTGTATCATAGGTGTTCTGACCATGTATGTAACTGTCGCGTTGGGTTTCATGCCTTGGTCGCCTTGGCTTTACGCCGCCGTATTGGTGGGAGGCACCATCAGCGGAACCTTGGCCGGATGGCTTATACCCCCGTTATGGAGAAAGTACTTCGCCAAGCTGTAGAGGTTGATGCCCCGGGTGGGACTTCCATCTCCTTTTGAGGAGATCTTGAACCCACGACACCCCGGTCTTCAGCCGGGCGCGCTCCCGATCTGCGCTACCGGGGCATCAAAAATTTGACATTTCTCTGACTATTTATATTGTTTTCGTAGAGTTCCTTTTTATTGTTTTCCCGAAATGTTAAAAATAACACGTGCTCGCAATACTCGTCCCCTTTCGACACGCTCTTTGTCTTCTTCCATACAAAGCCCCTGCAGTTCGTGTATATGCCATCATAAAGGCCGTTTCCAAAACCTTCGCAGACTAGGCTAGCGTAACTTCGTGCTACTTCTTCGAACGGGCAGTTGTAGAACTTTATGAGTATCTCCCTGTCGCTATTCCTGATGGCCTCGGCAATTATTCCAATTTTTTTAAAACACACCTCAATTAAATAATGGGCGAATCTTTCCGCGGTGTATTCGTTATCGTTCGCAAGGGCTCTCTCTATCTCCAACCTAAGGCCCTGGCCTAGTCTCTTACCCAGCCCATATAGGACGGCCTTTGCTTGCAATTCTCCCAAGGATTCTTTGAGGGCGGACAGAAGAGCATAAGAAAGGAGCATGTACTGTCTAGGTGGGAACGACACCATCGTCAGGGACCTAGAAAGTTCGTAAAAAGCGCTCGGTCTTCCAGCCCCTCCGGTCCTGCATGTGTTGCTTTTTTTCACTAGGCCAGCCTCGATGAGCGTCTTAAGGTGAAAACGGACGGTCATCTGGCTCAGGCCAGTCTCTTTCGCGATTTGCGATATCGTTCTCTTTCCCTTCGAGAGGACCGTCAGTATGTCGTATCTTGATTTGTTGGACAACGTCTTGCCCGCATCTGTTAGAATTGCATCCAACACCATCAAGAAGTCATCCATGTACTAAAACCTCCAAAGGGACATCCACCATAGTGAAAAAGGGCACAAAGGTCCATGGATTCATTGAACATGCACGTTTTATGATTTTTGCGCCATAATATAAAGTATTACGTTGAAAATTCGCAAGCAACAGTGTCATCACGTTGACCCCCTTCCGTTTTCTTATAAAAAATTTACAAAAACCCAGTTATATTTATCAATCAGCTCCTATTCCCATATGTGAAGTCATATGACTCGCTACGTGACCGTTAAGATTCCGGAGGAGATAGGACTCCAAATAGATAGGGTGTTGTACAAGGCAGGTTATAGTAGCAGGGCGGAGTTCGTTAAAGATGCAATAAGGAGATTGCTGGAGAAGTTCAACGAGCAAGAGGTTCAGACGTACGGAGTGCAACAAACTGACGAGACCCGCGCGTGATTCAGCAAAACGTTCGTAGAGCGGAAGCCGTCGACTACCTGAGGGTCGTCTGTTAAAAGGATATAGATATATATCAACCGCCCGAAGTCTTAGTATTCTTGGGGGCCGGTGGTCTAGCCTGGTATGACGCCACCCTGACTTAGACTGCAGCTACAGGAAGCGGTGGAAATCCCCGGTTCGAGTCCGGGCCGGCCCACCAATTTTTTAAGATGCAACATCCGCTATGTTCCGTTGCCTAGAAACTACTCGTGCCTTCATCTAGATTTCTTTTCATCGTTTGAGAGGTAAGAGTGTTCTATAATGGTGTTACCAATTTTTCCATGGTCGGCCCGCCGCAACCGGTTCGCTCCAATTTTTTCGCATAAGGTTCTTCAAGTAATACCGCAAAATTCTCAAGGGCACTATTGGAAGGTGTCTTAGAATTTTGGCTTTCTACGTTCTCATTCCTTGGAATTTCTCGGATTCTAATCAGTAGAATCTCTCTAGAAGCGAGCTAGTTAAATAAAACGAATTCCAAGGTTCGGGCGCAAACTTGCGAGTGTGATGAGAAAAATGAGTAGAGGTAAATCAGCAAAAATACT
>CAZZKR010000004.1:0-30512 GCA_964655015.1 uncultured Nitrososphaeria archaeon | reverse complement strand
GGAAACTCAGCGCTCAGGCTCACGGGTGATGGAGGCGCGTAGACTCTAACACTTGTTAATTCCATCGTTAAGCCTGGCCAAGTAATACCCAATCGGTCGGTTACAGAACCTTCAAGGTCAAGATATAACGTGTAGGACTTTTCAGAGTCCGGTTTCATCAGTCTGAATCCATCAAGAATCATGAGGGGAATTTTTCCTCTGTAGACTGTTCCTTCAACGTCTGTTTCAACTTTAAGTGAAATTGTTTTCTCAACACCAGTTAACGACAATCGCAGCTTAAGTTGCGTAAATTCTACCCGTTGATTGTCTCCCATATCGTTTACGATTATCCAAACTTCAACGTTTGCTTCACTTCCAACTTTCCAAGGCTCTTCAGTGATCAATATAACATCAAACTTCACACCTAACCAGTTTTCGGAGAACTCCACCCTGGTTTGCTTGAGGCCTATGTCAACCTTCTTGACACCGTCCGTATTTAATAATGCGCTTGACGACCTATCGATGAGATATTCGCCCACTGGAAGTTCCGTGGAATAGTGGTTTGCATTGTCTGTCTTAGCTTCAGAGACGTTACCGAGCAACGCAGCACTGGAAAGGAACAGAGCTGTCAAAAAGATTATCACGATAATCCGTCGCAGCTCTTTGTGGGCCTTTCCCAACATATACTACCTCCATTTTATGCTTAATTATACGTCCAAAACATAGCGTTTATATGGTTTTTCATTTTGTTTTAAAGAGCGTGGTGCTGAATGATTTTTCGAGACCTATGCTGCTAGCATCAAGGACTGTACTTTCAAGTTCGAATCCGTTGGAGCACTACTTATAATTTTTATTCGCGGGTGGGACTTTTAGCCAAAAGCACGTCCTTCTTATCGCCTATAACCCACTCCAATATTTCGAAACCTTTTTCGTGTAGCGATAACTCTACATCGTCCCAATCTTCAGAATGGGAAGGTACCTTGAAGGACTCTACGTGCGTTGCTCGCCCTGCCAGCTCCTTGTCCTCAAGGTAAGCCCGAAGCGTCGTGATAGGTTTCGGTAGACGTAGCACCTTTATCTCTAGCGTCTCATGGTCAATTTCTAGGACGAAATTACCCTCTTTTTTCTCTTTGCCTTCCATATTGTGGACAGGATATAGAAGCGGTATAAAAGGTTTGAAAATCTATTAAGACGTACCCCTGGAGCATTTCACTTGGGTGAAACGTCGCGTTTCGCGGTATCCCTTATTTCCATGATGAGTCGTAGGTTTATGCGGTGAAAGTGGGCATGGTGAAAAAGACCTCTATCCTTCTGGTGAGCGTGGTGCTGGTGCTCGTTATAATGTTCACGCAATTCTCGACATTTGCTGTCGCCGCTGCAACACCACCCAGCGAGGTTAAAAGGGCCGAGGCTCTCATCGAAGTAGCAAAGAAAGCCTCTCTCCGTATCGAAACACTTCTGAATGAGACAAAAATGATGGGAATTGATGACAACATAATAGCAGAGGCTGAAAATCTCTATGGAGAAGGGAAGGCCTTGCTTAGCCAAGCTGAAGTCGCGATTCAGGAACGAAACTACGGCGAGGTAATGAACCTGACCGAGGTAATGAACCTGACCATAAACGCGATGGAGAAATTTAGGGAGGCGCGCATGGTATTAGCACCATTTTTCGAGCGAGACGAGGAGGCAGAAAAATTCATTAAGGCCCAAGGATTGCTGGTGGCAGCCAACCGAACTCTGGAGAGGATTGAGCGCCTAGAGAATTTGTTACCGTTATCAGAGCTCCAAGAAACCTTAGAAGGTGCAAAAAGTCTCTTGAACATCGATGAGATGACTGCTCTCCTTCAAGAAGGTAACGTGTCCGAGGCCGCTCATAGAATCGCTGAGGCCAATAGGCTCATTTGCCAAGCACTAAGGTCGATGATTGAGGAAGTTACACCCAAAAGGATGGAGCGCTTTATGGAAAGGCTCCGGGAAAGATACGAATCGCTAATCGACAAATTGCAGGGAATGGGCGTGGATGTCACCGAATTTCTGAATAACACCGGCTTCAAAAACAAGCATGAATTTCAAGAGAGAATGCAGCACCTAAAGGATGCCATCAAGGCAGCCGGGCCAGGAAGCGCTAAGGGTCTTATGGGCCAGCTGATGTCCTTAGCAAACGGACTCAGAAAGCTTGAAAGAATGGGCGAGTCTGTCTTTACCGCTCCGTCCGAAGGTAAAGGTACACCTGCGTTAAGTGTTGAGATAAAGGAGAAAAAGGTCGTCGGCAACCTTAGGGTAGTCTTTCTGGATGTTGTGGTAAAGAATGTCGGAGATGTGAGACTACGATTTCAAAATTCCGCCTACGGTCTAACGATAGAACGAAAAGGCGAAGGCGGGACATGGGAGTTCTACTACTCGCCAATATCTGCCCAAGTGATAGTTTTTCTCGAACCCATGCAAACTGCACATATTACGGTGATGCTTAGGCAACCTCAACCGGGAGAGTACAGGGTCCACGTGCAAGGATTTTATGGAGAAAACGGACAACCGGTCGAGGCTGTGGCCGAGTTCACTTTACCATAATTTTATCAAACTAGCTCCACCACGTTCTGAAGCCCGACCTTCCTGACCCTAAGAATTCCTTTCTTTTCTAACCTCTTAATAAGCCTCCACATGGTAGTCCTAGGAATGTTCGGGAATGCTTCCCTCAACTCCGCCTCCAACGCCCTTCCGTTGTTTTCCTTCAAAAAACGCACAACCTCTGCCTCTTCCACTTTAAGGCCCTCAAACCTTCTTCTACGCTTGCTCAACACCAGACCGGCCGTCAGCCCGACTGCGACCGCCACTATGGCACCTACAACCAACGCATAATAGGTTGGCATGAATATGGCCTCAGCAGAGACGTTTGTCTGGGTTTCTGTCCATGTTACCGTTCTCCGGTAAAGTATCTCATAACTTATCTCCCAATCTCCGGGGTAAAGGACGAGCATTATTTTACCCCCATCGGAGCTTATAAGAGATGGTGGTGCGCTTATATACATCAGCACGGAGTTTTCAGGAAACACAACTTTCAGCTCGAAGGGCGTGCTGAGTGTCAGCGTCCATAACCCCGCTTCCTTGTGCGTTAGAGCATCCGTGTCGTATTCCAAAATGACTTTGCTGGCACCGAGGGAGTAGATTGTTATGTTCCCATTCTCAAGCTCATAGTCAAGCGGTACCGAGTTTTCATCAAAGATGAGTATGTTAAACACGCGCTCCTGAGGGGATAAAAGCGGAAGGGTGATTGATGCCTCATCCTCGTTAACTGAGAGCGTTGCGCTAACCCTGACGACACCGTCCGCGAAGACCGTCAAGGTCATGTCCTTGACGACGTACGAGTTCTCGGCAAAGACGGCTGGTTGGAAGAGCAGAAATAGTGAAATAAAAAGGACAAGTCCGGAAACGGTCCTCATGCGATTTCCCTTCCTATCACTCTACAGGATCCTTAACTTAAATTTATTTAAGATTGGCCAGAATTGCTTTTTCGACGGAATCAAAACATGCGAAAAATTACGGCACCAGCGTTAATAAGGGCGCATGCATATGGTTTTCAGAGGTCTTTGGATTCGTCTCCTTCTCGTCGAATGTCTTGGCGAATAGGCCGTTAAACCTCTTTTTGATATTGGAGGTCGACTTTCGCGTATAAGACCCTTGACATAATTTTAAGATTAAATTAATCAGAAAGTCAAACGCTTGATGGATGAGTCTTTTTCTCAAACTTTAAGGTGCGAAAATTCCTTTAAGCAACGTTCTTGCGGCCCTTTCTATATCCTCACGCTTGACGGTTCTTCTACCTGCATAGCTTGCCAGACCCAACGCTTCCTTCGCGACGGCGAGACCGACCTCCTCCAAAACACGCCTAAGCTCTTCGGCCGCCTCCTCGCTCACCCTAGCGGCGCCTGCCTTTTTTATTATCCTGTGAATTGGAGCTGTAGAAAGCTCACCTTGGACCATAAACAACCCTCTTTACAGAAAAATACAGCTTATTCCCCTATAATAACCTTTCTGAGGGGCCTAAAACCTTTATTTCACCCTTAATTGGCTTTTTCAAAATAAAAATAGCCTTAGGAGGGTTGAGAAATTACTACAAAAATATGTAATTTATACGCCGGTAACCTAGTTTAATTGCCGTATAAAAAAAGTTTTAAATTATAAAAATACCCATCTGAACAAGAAATCGTGAGCCTTATGAGCGGTGTAGAAAGAATTACATGTCCACATTGCGGTAAGTCGACGATTAAGGGGAAGTACTGCATGTATTGCGGAAAGGAGCTGGAATCTGCAGTCGAAGCGCAAGCCGCTCCGCAGATGCCGAGCTTAGAAGTCCCAAAACCTGAAGAAATGGCTGAAGAGAGGAAACTCATCGAACAAATCGCAAACCTTCACAAATGGAGGTTCAAGCTTTTAGACGTATTCTTGGAGGGCGGTGCTGACGTGGACATCTTCGAGGAGGTGTATAGGGAATACCGTAGCAGAATCGAAACCCTCGAAAACAAGTTACAGGAGGAAAAGGTGAAGATAGAAGAGAGGATAAGTGAGCTGACGACGAAGCTTAACCAGCTTAAGGTCAGGCATGAAGTCGGTGAGATACCGGATAGACAGTACATCATGTCAAAACTGGAGATAGACAAGGAACTCTCGAAGTTGAGGCCTAAGCTCGGGCTTCTGCAGAATCCCTTTGACGTGAGGCTTGCGGACTTGCCAGCGTTCGAGGAAGCGGTTCGATCAAGGATTGAGAAGATCAAGAGCTCCGGAAAAAGTCTCAAACTGAGCGATGAGCTCATTGATATCATAATAAAAGACCTGAGCAACGTGCTTGAAAGCTTGAACGTCCTGATGGAACAGCACAAAAAGATAAAACACGAACTCAACAAGCTGGAGCTGAGGTACAAGATCGGCGAGCTTAAAGAGGACGAGTACCTAGCCCAAAAACAGAGACTCGAAAAACAGTTAGAAATGCAGTTCTGGTCATAAAGTAACGACCCCTCGTGTCCACCTATGGTCAAAGCAGTAGTGGCAGTTGTTGCTGTACCGGGCGCTGGGAAGACCACCATCCTTAAAAAGCTCAAAGAGATAATGCCATCGGTTTCTGTCATAAATTTCGGCGACCTTATGCTGGAGGAGGCTTCCAAGTACTTCGGCGTAACAGACAGGGACGAAATGAGGAAAAGGCTTGCCCTTGATGATTACAGAAAGCTTCAACTTCGTGCCGCGGAGAACATAGCGAGCCGGAACGACGACATTATTGTCGTAGACACGCATGCCGCCATAAGCACGCCTTATGGTTACTATCCGGGTTTACCACCTGAAGTCATTAGGGCATTAAACGCGGACTTGATAGTGCTCTTAGAATTCAGACCCGAGGACATACTCGCAAGAAGGGAAACGGACCAGGAGGCCGTAAGAAAGAGGGGGCTGGAAAGCATAGAGACAATAGAAGAGCACCAAAACATCAGCAAAATGTTTGCCGTAGCGGCAGCGAACGAAGCGAAGTGCTATCTGAAGATCCTTAGGTACTATTATCCGCAGCAATACCCATTTCAGCACGCGATCGAATGTGCCAAGGAACTCGCAAACCTGATAAAACTCCTACTGCAACAAAAAGGAGTTGTTATATAGTTTTCTCCTTCCAAAATAGCACAAGAATCGCAATCGTGCCGATAACCAGTATTATAGCACCCGTAATCGTACCTGTGGGTGGCTGTGCGTTCATTAATTTTTCAGCGACGTAGCCGAAGACTGCTGAGAAACCTATCAACACCGCAAACACAACAATTATAAGACTTTTCAAGATGTCCCTCACGATCATCACCATGTACACAAGGGCACTCACTCGTCCAAAATAAATATTAAGGAGTTGTGAGAATACGTATAGAGAAAGCATATGGCTAAGAGGAGAAAAGTTGGAAAGAAGAAAGGAAAGACTGCGAAGAAGAAGGCGAAGAGGAAAGCCCCAGCTAAAAAGAAAGCAAAGAAGGTAGCGCCCGCACCGGCTGAGGAAGTTCCTCCGACTACCGAGGAAAAGCCGGAAACGGAAACAACATCGAGTGAAGGAGAAGAGCAGGAAAAGACGCCTTAATGTTCCAAAGAATCGCGGCAGACCTTCTTGGCCGTCGTGATGTAGACCGTGTGTGCTCTCATTATATGGTCGGGCCTAGTCATGCCCCTTTTGACCCTCAACGTCCTCATCAATAGCTCGATAGTAGTTATATCGGCGAAGCCGTTCGAGTTGAGCGCATCAACAGTCTCGATTACCTGTTCGATCGTTGGGCTTAAGGATACAAAGACTCCTCCGTCGGACAACGCCTCGTACGCATTAGGTACTGCCAGCCAAGGCGTAGGTATGTCTAAGACTACCGTATCCAAATCCCTTTCTTCTATCGCCACGGTGACGTCGCCGTGCTTTAGTCTTACGTAAGATAGCAGGCCTAGCTCCTCAAGCTGCTTTCTTGCATTTTCCAGATACTCTTCCGAGAGGTCGTAACTATAAACTATGCCATCGGGCATGACGTAGGATGCTATAACGGCTGTTAGGACGCCGCTACCAGTCCCGGCCTCAAGCACTCTAGAGCCAGACCTGATGTTCCCGAATACTATTATGGCACCTAAGTCTTTTGGATAGACCACTTGGGTTGGTCTCGGCATCTTCATAACTATATCTAAAAGCGTTGGCTTCAAAGCAAACCAAACGGAGCCCGTGTTGCTCACGAGTTTTGTTCCATACCTCTTACCAATAAGTTCGGATAGGTCCACGTATCCCTCACTAGTATGAAACCTTATTCCGGGCCTGACCTTAACGAGGTAACGCTTCTTCCGTTCCGTTAAAAATAGAACCTTGGAGCCTTCCTGTATCAACTCTCCCATCATAGACCCCCCGGTACTCTCCTCAATTCAGACCTAGGCCGGAGTATTTATCTGAGTAGCCCTCGAAGCAAAGAGCGCTTTCTGGCTTCATAAGTTCCCTCAAAAACGACGTGGCATAGCATCCGCTTGGAAGGGAAAGGTGAACCCATACATGATCATTCCCTATATCGGAGATTTTGAATTCCCAAGAAGGTACGGCAATCGGTCTGTAACTTCCTGCAGTCGCCGCTTCCGGTAGGGCTTTAGACGCGAAATCCTCCAATTCCACGCCTTCCTCTTCAAGAACTTTTTCAAAAATTTCTTCCTTCTCGTTATTCGGCAGCTTGACTCTATACCCTGGTACTGGAAGGAGTACGGAGAGCCTACCAGCCCGCGCAAGCGATAGTGCGCGCGGTAAAGCACCACGATGTAATAGGAAAGGTTTACGTGTTGGCGAGCCATGAACATCAAGCTCGACGACTAAATCTCCGACGTTCGGCACCAACAAATCGGAATTCTTTTCCAGCAACCTCGATAAGCATCTGTTAAAAATGTACGCTGAGTAAGCCTCCACGAATAACCTCCTAAGCCTCAAAGGCAATCTTCTAAGCGCACCCGTATAATCGTGCGCGTTCCTTGCCAAATATTCTGCCATAGCTCGTTCATAGAAAAGGTGCCTCGGTAGATTCTTCAATGCATCTTCAGGACTCCAAGATTCCGCAAGCCTCATCCTCACCTCCCTTACGCCCCTCGGCTCAAACCACGTCCAATCCGCGATGAACTCTTCAACCGCTTCCTTGAGCATGCCCTTTACAATCAGCTTTCCGATTACGTGTGTTATGGGCCTGTGTGCTCCGAACCTTTGATGCCCAAAAAAGTTCGGTACACCTTTCAACTTCAACTCATTAACGGTTCTTTCAATTAGAGCGGCCGCTGAGCGGCCATCAAATCGCAACTTTGAAATCTTGATTTCGAACATGTTTCTGTGTAGCTCAGCAGACGATATCTTGGAATTTCTCGTCGATACCCGACGCAGCCACATCCGCTCTGCGACCTGAACTACACCATTCGGAGTTGGAAGGTTGTCGTTGGGCACTGTGATGAACTGCCACGAACGGGCCCTTCTATCCTTTATCCCACAAATGCCCACATCTTTTTGTTTGACACCAAGCATCTTGGATATGAGGGATATCGCCGATATCGTATCGACATTGACCTTATGCAAGACGCACAATATGAATTTTCCATACGTCTTGTTTGAAAGGCCCGTTTCGAACATCGCCCTCGCATCGCTACCATCTTTCAGAACTTCCCACACCATGAAATCGTCTGGTCTTTCCTTAATCACGCCCCCAACACCTTCCGACTTTGTCGCATAACCTTCTATACCGATGAAGCGCTCGACGTCTTTTGGCTGGAGCTTGCTCAACATCGCCATCTTCACTCAGTAGTTCATAGTAGAGGTAAGTTGCCCGTAACTTTATCGACTAGTTCAGAAGGAGCGGGACCTATTCCGAGGGTCGTCACCGTCCCGGGTTCTAGCTCTGTCAAACCGGCATCAGATATCAGGGCATTCGGTATGCCGAGCATATCGGCTTTCTTCTTCAACTCTTCAAGCTCGCCCACAGACTTCGCCTTGACCACGACCTTTTTCTGCCCCTCCTCCATCCATTCCTCTAACCACTTGGGCTTAGACCTCCTACACTCCTCCGCGGCCGAGACGGCGGCATGCCCCACCTGAGCCGCGAGCTTCCCGACGCTCATGTTAAGGTCCGTTCTTACCACAATTACCTGCTTGTATCGGAAAGCACTCATCTTCTGACTTCCCATAATTAGTTAGATAGCGCTGTTTATTAAATCAGATTGGGAAAGATTGTACGCTTCAGGTGTGAACAGGAGAGTCGGTACTGACTACCGTCTTAAGCCTTTTCACACCGTCTATCTTATCGATGAATTGTACCACGGAGTTTGGCACGAGTGCCCTCCAATCCTCGCCCTCCACCATCATCTTTCTTATCCTCGTTGCTATGAGTTCATTTCTCCTAAACATATCGATTGGTTTTACCTCATAGCCTGCCTCCACGAATAGTTGTGTTACCAGCGGGTTGTTGGTGTACACTGTTTGAAAGCTGGGCGTTAGCGATTTAAGATGTGCGACCCATATGGAGTGAGAGCCTACGTCGGGCACGGGTATGATTATAACCCTCCTGAGGTCTATGCCTGCCTCCTCTAAAGCCATCCTCACCATCTCGATTCTCTCACCGGCCGTGAATGGGTTATCGAATGTGTGGCTATACTGTGCGCTTCCCACCACGATTATGAGCTCGTCGTTCTCAGATAGTATGTGTTTTATCGCCTCGACGTGGCCCATATGTATCGGCTGGAACCTCCCTATGAACAACGCTCTCCTCAAGATGGCCCATTAACAAATGAATGACGGATGTATTTAACTATGCGAGGTGCTTATCAGCAATACGCCGTCCAGCATCTTTTTCTTGACACGCACGTTTTCAAAAAATGTTTTCATTAAACCGACGAGCTCGCTGTTCTTCGGCATCTTCGTATATGTCGGATATATCTCGTATGCCAAAAGACCCTTTCTCCCTAACTTAATGAACGCCAGCATTGGTGCTATGAATCTCCAGTACAGGGCGACAAGGAATCGTTTGAGTGCATGGTCTGGTTTACCGAGCTCCAAAATTGCAAGCCTTCCACAGTCCTTCATGACTCTCTTGATGTTTTGGAGGGCAACTTTCATGTCGTAAGCATCGCGCAAGGAAAATGCCATAACCACGCCGTCTACCGAGCCGTTCCTCAAGGGTATTGCTTCAAACACCCCGATGACCTTCTCGCAGACTGAGCGCTCCACGTCAGCCTTCTTCAGCATCTCCGGCAAGAAATCCAGCATAACGACGAGGTTCACGTTCGGATTCTCGGCAAGTACAGCTTTTGTCATGGCTCCGTTCCCTGCGCCAGCATCAAGCACTATGCCGTTTACATTCCCTAAGTTTCTTGCAGCAACTTTTCTGAGCTCCTTATCCCTGCCGAGCGATATCACCGAATTTAGCTCGTCGTAAAAGCACGAAAGCTTGTCGAGCGCCCTGATGACCCTCCACCAGTCTTTCCCCAGTCCTAGCACGGGATGTTAAGGGGTTACGTGTCAACAAAAAGGTTTCTCAGGAAGTCCCTGACTTGAAAACTTTAACTCAAAGTTTGCTAAAATGAAATGCATGGAAGAGGCAAGCTCAAAGCTCTCAGAGCTCATGGCATGGTTTAAGAAGTTCAACAGTGTGTTGGTCGCCTTCTCCGGGGGTGTTGATAGCACGCTAGTCGCCAAAGTCGCCTACATGGTGTTGGGTGACAGGGCCTATGCGGTCACGGCCCGCTCGCCATCAATCCCGGAGTGGGAGCTGAAGGAGGCGGCTGAGGTAGCCAAGCTCATAGGCATCAAGCAAATTTTTGTGGACGTCGACGAAACTGCCAGGCCGGAATATGCAAGAAACATGCCCGATAGATGCTACTTTTGTAAGGAGGAGCGATACATTAAGTTCTTGGAGCTTGCCGCCAGACTAGGCGCCGAGCAGGTAGTGGACGGGACGAATTTTGATGACTTAAAGGATTTTAGGCCTGGTATCGAGGCTGCTAGAAAGCTCGGCGTCAGGAGTCCTTTGGCTGAGCTGGGAATAGGGAAGGAGGTTGTGAGAGAAATCTCGAGGTTACTCGGCCTTCCTACAGCACTAAAGCCCTCCTCTCCGTGCCTTGCAACGAGGATAGCATACGGTCACCCGATAACCGTCGAGCTCCTAAAAAAGGTCGCTATGGCTGAGGAATTCATAAAGACGCACGTTAACCCGAAGGTCCTTCGCGTCAGGGTCCACGGAGACCTCGTCAGGATAGAGGTCGGTAAAGACGAGAGGCACCTAATGTTCGACGTAAACCTCATCGATAGGATAGTGGCTTATATTAAGAGCCTTGGCTTCACATTCGTGACGTTGGACTTAGAGGGGTACAGACAGGGAAGCTTTCTTGAATCCTTACGAAAGACGAATAAGTGCGCTCTTATAGAAAATATTACATGAACCTGCGCGAAATACTCACTAGGCTCTCTAAGGGTCAGCTGAGCGTCGAGGAAGCTGAGAGGCTCGTCAAAATTCTCACAGTCAAGGCGGTGTCAAATTTTGCAAGGCTAGACGTTGGTAGAGAGTTTAGAAGGGATGTCCCAGAAATTATACTTGCTGAAGGGAAAACGGATGAGCAGCTTTTAGAAATAATATATGCGTTATTGAGTGATGCCGGCAGGGCTATAGTGAGTAGGCTTCAAAAAGAAAGGTGCGAATATCTCGTATCGCGCTTACCAGAAGATTGCGTATTTGAATATAACGAACTAGCCAGGATACTCATCGTGAGGAACAAGGACTACTCTAAGCCCAGCACCGGTGGAAGGGTTGGCATACTCACCGCCGGGACCCACGATGTTCCGGTAGCCGAGGAGGCGAGGATAATTGCCGAGGAGATGGGATGTGCAGTAAAAACCTTTTACGACGTCGGAGCGGCTGGCATCCACAGGTTATTCGAACCCCTTAAAGTGTTATTGGAATGGGACGTTGACGTTATAGTGGTGGTCGCAGGAAGGGAGGGAGCACTTCCGACAGTTGTCGGCAGCCTCGTCGACGTACCAATAATCGCCGTACCTACCTCGTCTGGTTATGGTTATGGTGGTAAGGGCAAGACCGCGCTGATGTCGATGCTCCAATCATGCTCGCTCGGCATAGGCGTAGTAAACATAGACGGTGGTGTTCCGGCAGGCGTCCTTTCCGCGTTGATAGCTAACAGGGCCGCAAAGTTTCGGACCTGAATGCACAGTCTTGCTAAATCTATCTTGAACCCCTTCGCGTCAAGCCTATACCCTTGCAATATATCCTGCCGGGTTCACCGAGCGTGCCCTCAACCACGAACTCCGCGCCCGTTAACCTCTTGCAAACCTCGATACTCGTGAGAGTATGTAGCGTTAATTCTGTAACCCTGTACTCGGAGTGCCCCCTTGCGATTGCCACCCACACGACCAGCTGGTCGCCGAGGTGCTTATCGACGGGTGCCTTAGCATTTAATTGTTTTACCAAGTCTGCCGCTGCCTCCTCACCAATTTTCTCAGCGGGAACGCCCAACCTTCCGAGACTGTCCGATGCTATGATGTTGCCGTCTTTTGTCCTAGCAAACAATATGATGCCGCAACCGGGGTCCACAGAACACTTAGGCGCATCAGCCTGCAACACTTCCAGCGATATGTCCGTGTTCTCGTAACCGTTTGCGCTCAAAAACTTGGATGCGCTTCTGGCCATGCGCTCAGCTATGTGACTCGGCAACCTACAGCTGTAACTAATTCCCGATATCTTCTCTATACCTGAAAATTCTGTTAACCTAATCGGCTTAAGATACTCCACGGGCTCCGACCTAACCCTGACTATTCCCTGACCCCTTGGGTAAAATCCACGCCTCATTAACTCGAGCGAGAAGTTACAGCCCATCTGTCTAAGCACCGGCAGAAGAACGTAAGAAAGGTACTCAAACGTGGGCGCCATAGGATTGTTGGTCCCTCCTCTTATCTCAACCTCCACACGTTCTTCTGCGAAGGTCATGGCCGGCATCAAAGACTGGAGGATTAGCGTAGTGCTACCAGCAGTCCCTGCATCGAATGTCGTCTTTCCGCCCCTCAATCTTTTCGGTATGAAAATCACCTCGCTGGAACCTACGCTCAACCCCTTAACGTCTGCGTCTGCCAACCAAGCTACCGCCTTTACTGCGGTCATGTGCTGCGGTCTAAGACCTGGTGGTGACCTCTTGGCTCTAATGTTGTATATCCTAATGGGCTTCAGCAACATGGCGGAAAGGGCTATGGCCGTCCTCAGTACCTGACCTCCACCCTCGCCTATGGACCCGTCAAGGTTGAAGATGCTCTCAGCGCCCAATGCGTCTCACGTTCGCATGCACATCATAAATCTTCTAAAATATGTGTTTAGGCCTTCTTCGCGTCCTGTAGTACTCATCCTCAAGCTCCAAGACCAACCTTCTCAACTCTGGCTGGTTTTGCATCTCGATGTCGAGCCTGGTCTTAAAGTCTTTGTACTCTGCCTCGAGGCTGCGCAGGTCCAGGTTTATGTTAAGATGCTCAACGAGCTTCTTTGTGAGGTGATAGGTCGTTTGAATGTCCGGGAACGGGAGATAAATGGGTGAATGCCCCCATATGCTCATGGCCTCTATGCCCTCCCTCATGCAGGCATACAGTATAAGGCTGTGAATGCTACCGGGCCCCTCATAGTTCGTAAATTCTCCACCGAGTGTCCAGACATCTTTTTTGAGACTTTCATTGTTGACAAAAAAGCTCATCATGGGCTCTACAGTATGTGGTATCCTGTCCAGCAGACCGCCTACTGTATAAACCCTCTTTATCCCAAATTTTTTGATAACGTACATTATCGTATCGACGTACTTCATCCAGTTTAGGTTAGGTTCCTCGCCAATAAATAGTACGAGCGAGCGGTCACCTAAGCTATTAACATACCAGAATTCGTTCTTTGGCATCGTACAACTCCTCATAACTCCTGATTTGTAAGAAACGTATGGTCTTCTTACCGTGAAATCGTAGAATGGTTCCGGGTTCATTTCAGCGAAAAGCTTTGAGGGAAGCTTCGTCAACAAGTACAGGAGCGTCATGCTCGATACTTTTCCACCATCAGACCAACCGTGGAAGCCGGCGACTAAATACGGCTCTTTTAGGGTTGGCAGCTCGTAAAAGCGGATGATGTCTTCCATCCCTTATTTTGCAAGCTACTGTCCCACTATTTAACTTCAGTAACTCACTGGAAGAGTTAACATCGAGAGGCAGGGCAATTTGAAGGAAGGAAAAATTTATGAGATGGTGAACATTTAAGTATGCCGTTTAAATACGATTAAACAAGGAAACCGGTGAACGAAATTTGAGCGTTCAATTTCCGTACCCAGGTGCGACGACACTAGGTATTAGAAGCAAGGAGGCTGTCGCTCTGGCTTCTGAGAAGAGGCTCTCGTACGGTTACTTCGTTATGAGTAAATCTGCGAGAAAAGTATTCCAGATAACTCCGAAGATAGGTGCTGCGTGTGCTGGTTTTGTCGCCGATATGCAGATGCTCATAAGGGATGCGACGGCTATGATAAACCTCTACAGAATCGAGAACCGCATCGAGCCAAGAGTTCGGACAGTCGCGAAGGTCCTATCCAATTACCTATTCAGTAGCAGGTTTTTCCCTTACTTGATGGAAAGCGTGGTCGGAGGGTTCGACGAGGATGGAGCACACGTCATCGTATTGGACCCGCTTGGCTCCATGATAGAAGACGATTATGCAGTCGTAGGCTCTGGTGCCGAGATAGCGATAGGAGTCGTTGAGAGTGAGTATAGAGAAGATATGACAGCAAAGGAGCTTTACGACCTTTCTATAAAAGCCATCAAAGCGTCGATAGCCAGAGATGCGGCAAGCGGAAACGGTATAGACATACTCATCTTTACTGAAAAAGGCCTGATGATAAACGAGACCATAAATTTATGAGGCAATTTTTTGTGGTAAGGAGAGAGACGTCGCCTTATTAGGTCGGTAGTCTGTATGAGGCTGCTAAAAGGGAAGGAAAACATACTAATATTCTTGGCAGAGAACGACGCGTTTGCCCACGATATCAGAATAACTACTTTAACACTTGCAAAACAACTTAACATTTCGCAGCAAACGGCGTCCAGACTGCTCATCCAATTGGAGAAGGAAGGTTACATAACACGGAGAATTGTTGGAAAGGAGACCTATGTGAAATTAACGGAAAAGGGGATGAACGAATTGATTGACCTACACGTTAGGCTGAAGAGGATATTTGAGCGGCCTGTCCAAATAACTTTGGAGGGAAAGGTATTCTCTGGACTTGGTGAGGGTGCTTACTACATAGGCCTGCCGGGCTACTATAACCAAATTAAAGAGAAACTTGGTTTCGAACCTTTCTTGGGCACGCTCAACATAAGGCTGTCATCAAGCGCAGCGGTGGAGGAAAGAATCTTGTTAGAAAAAGCCGCTGACATAGTGATAGAGGGTTTCAAGGACGAGAAGAGAAGTTATGGCGGCGCTAAGTGCATAAAGGCACTTTTTAACGATAAAGACGAGTGCGCCATACTCTTTATAGAAAGAACGCATCATGACGCATCAGTAATAGAGGTTGTGGCACCGTATAACCTCAGAGAGAGGTACAACCTTAAGGATGGTGACAAGGTTAAGCTGACGGTGAACCTCCAGCCAATTCTGTTATTTAGCAACCTTATGGGTACAAGTAATGTTTAAATTAGCGCATAAGTTTTGAAGTGAAAAGTTATGAAAAAGGTTTGGCAAGAATGTATAGAGTGCCGTTCAACATACGATGCGGATGTTATCAAGTATAAATGTGATTGTGGTGGCCTGTTAGAGGTTTGCGTAGACCTTGAAAGCTTGGACAATATATCATGGGACAAATTTAGGTCTAGGAGGTTCAACGTTTGGAGGTATTTTGAATTGTTACCGTTTGAAGTTGGCGATCGTGTGGTATCGCTGGACGAGGGCGGTACGCCTCTCTATAAATGCGAGAAGCTTGGCAGATGGTTGGGAGCCAAAGATGTTTACATTAAGTATGAGGGGATGAATCCCACGGGCAGCTTTAAGGATAGAGGGATGTGTGTCGGCATAACTAAGGCATTAAAGCTCGGAGTAAAGGGTGTTGCATGCGCCTCAACGGGCAATACTGCTGCATCGCTTGCTGCATATTCTGCTAGGGCAGGAATCCCCTGCATCGTGATCGTGCCGAAGCAAACGGTCGCTCTTGGCAAACTGTTTCAAGCCATACTGTATGGCGCAAAGGTGATTAGGTTAGATGGAACTTTCGACGAAGCCCTGAGCTTGGTGTGGAAGGTTGTCGATGAGGTTGGCATTTACCTACTAAACTCGATCAACCCGTGGAGGCTCGAGGGGCAGAAGACCGTGGCCTTTGAAATAGTGGACCAGCTCGATAAAGTGCCGAGATACGTGGTGCTTCCCGTCGGGAATTGCGGGAACATAGCTGCAGCCTGGAAAGGGTTCAAAGAGATGGAGGCGGTGGGTCTAACGGATGGTGTGCCGTCGATGGTTGGCATTCAGTCTGAGGGTGCCTCACCGTTTGTCGATTTGGTGAAAAAAGGCCTTGATACATTAAGACCGGTTGAAGCACCCAAAACGATAGCATCAGCCATAAGGATAGGAAAGCCGGTAAACTGGAAAAAAGCGCTGTTGGCCGTGAAGGAGTCCAATGGTCTTGTTGCGAAGGTCTCGGATGCCGAGATAATCGAGGCCCAAAGGGTGCTGGCTAGCCTTGAGGGGATTGGTGTGGAGCCTGCCGCGGCTGCATCGGTAGCAGGTGTCAAGAAGCTCATAGAAAATGGGGAGATGGATGCTGACGAAACGATCGTTTGCATTTGTACAGGGAACATACTGAAGGACCCAAATCCAGAGTTGGTCAAGGGCTTAGAGCCCATAGACCTCGTGCCCAACTTAGAGCTAATCAGGAATATTTTCACCTCTCTGCTCAACCAGTAGAGTATTTATAAGACAGGTGCGAAGAATATGGTGACCGCTTTGTTGCAAAGAGTTTCGACAGGCATACTAAAGCTCGACAAGATGTTAGGAGGCGGCTTCATTCAAGGACGGACGTACCTCATCGCTGGCGAGACCGGTGCTGGCAAGACAATACTTGCGCTGCAGTTTTTGAGAGACGGGCTGTTACGTAATGAGCCGTGTGTTTACGTATCATTGGACGAAAGGGTTGGAAACGTCCTCACAGGTGCTGAAACACTGGGCTGGAACTTTTGGCCTTATGTCAAGAACGGACTTTTCTATCCTTTCGAGATAAGGCTGGAGGCCGCCGAGGTCAGGAAGTATGGGAAGGAGAGTAAGGCGTTCATCGAGGCAATCAGAAAGGTGACTAGGGGAGGGCCCATATCGAGAATCGTCCTGGACCCTGTCTCGGCCCTTGCGATGGGAGCTAAAGAAGAGTTTTACGTCAGAGAGTATCTGAGAGAAGTCATAACATACTTGGAAGAAGTTTGTAACGCTACGACCCTACTCGTCACGGACATACCTACGGGCTCTAACAAGCTGAGCAGGTTCGGTTATGAGGAATTCCTTGCGTCGGGCGTAATAGTGATGGGCATAACGAGACTTAACGGCAAGCTCGTCAGGACGATATACGTGAGAAAGATGCGGTGGTCACAAATGGACCCCACAATATACACTTTCGAGATACAATCTGGTTTTGGCATAGTCATCAAGCAACCGCTTGACTCCTTGATAAGTAAACCGACGACGAGGGAAGTTAAGGCGGATGATGAGTCGGGCGAATCCGAAGATGGACAATCGTCTTAAACGATTTTGATGGTAAGTCCCTTCACAAGGTTTATTCTTACGTTTTTATGCTTTTATTCAAGTTCTAGTAAATAAAATTGACGAGGTTGGGCTCATGGCATTACCGTCCAAGAGGTTTTCTGATGAGTTTGCGGCACTCATAGATAAAGTCGTCAGGGTATCGACCGTTCAGGGCATAAAGCTGGAGGGTAAGCTCTTGGCATACAATCCATCAGACTATAGCGTATGGCTCGCTGACGTAAAGTACGAGAATGGAAATACTGTTCCGAAGGTGTTCCTATCTGGCAATAACATATTGATGATTGAGACGATGGAGGCTGGAATAGACATGCAAAAGCTCGCAGAAAGGCTCAACCGTGTTTTTCCGAACATGGTCAGATACATCAAGGAAGCGGATGTCATACTTGTTATGGATAGGATTAGGGTGACAAGAAGCGGTGTGGTTGAAGGTTCTGGACCTGCCGCTGAACGTGTCCAGAAGGTCTTCGAAGAATTCATCAAAGAAGAGGCAAAATGACAGGAGTTAGAGGTTTGTGCCTGACGACGTTCGTCCCAGTTCGTTAGATACGCTCATATTCTATCTCTGCGAACGCGTAAGCACTGGAAAGTTCTTCAAGATTTCTTGGTCTGATGTCGATGTCGAGAATCTTGTTTAAGGATTCTAGGGCACGCATGGCCCCAAAGAAGTCTGGTGCCAATCCATTAGTCTCTACGAGTATCGATAGCCCACTCATGTTCCTCATGCTTGCTAACGTAATCAGCAGACCTGCCGCCCCTATTATCTGCCCCGAATACCTCAGAGCCCCGATCTTTCCAACCCATTTTTCAAGCACGTTCTTGTCAGTTGACGAACAAAAAACCATCCTTTTATCCGATATCAGATCCCTGCCATAACCTCCTAGCGTTATTACGAATTTACAACCAAACTTTTCTGCAACATCCAAAACCTTTTCGCAAAATTCATACTGCCCGTAGCTCGTCATGGGTTGCGCATTTCCGTAAAGCAATAACATGGGCTTAGGTGACTTTACGAGGTAGATGTCGCCAAAGCTGAACGTAAGTCTACCATTCCTTATGAAGCTAACGCTCGGGAAGTAGGGCGAGTAGAGTCGACACACCCTCTTCGGGTTCAGCTTAGTTAAAAGATAGGAAACGGCAACCTTTGCCACCAAACCAACACCCGGCAGGCCTTCTACTAACACAATGTCCTCTGAGTAGAAGGTCTCCAAATCCTTCTCAAAAACGACTTCTGTCTCGAGCATCCCTTTTTCTAATGCCGTAATTTTATTCCGAGTTAATTAATATTACCAAATCCTTTTGCGTAACATTTATCCCTTTCTACTCTGTAATATTATCAACGTGTGTTGTCCGAGCATCTGCGGCCGTAGTCTAGTCTGGTAGGACGTGGGGGCCCCGTCGTAGGGGTAGGCCCCAAGGTCCCGGGTTCAAATCCCGGCGGCCGCATCAGTATCTTTAGTTCTGGAACCTGAGTATGAAGGGCTTTTTAAGTCCCCGTATTTAGAGTCTTTTGAAATGATAGACGTTCATGGAGATTCAAAATAAGTTTAAGATGTAGGGCCAATTCCGCGCACAGTTTTAATTTTAAAAAGAGGTATAAATTGAGCATGTTAAGAGTGCCGGTCCAATTTGAAATCAATAATGTGAAGGCCGTAAATATCGCAAAAGTTATGGTGGACTTAATTAAGCAAGCTCATTGGCTTGTTTCGATGCCTGAATACCGATTACCGCAGAACCTCCAAGCTGGCACTCGCGAGCACGCTCTTTATTTGACCTTTGTTATCTCGATTGATTATATGACTGATGCTGAGAAACTTTGGAGCAAAGCCCGGAGCGCGTATGAGCTTTATCCTGAAAAGTTTACGCCTGAAAAAGTTTTGGCTGTCAGCGAAAGAACATTGGAGGTTTTTGTGAAAAGGCTTGGCGCAAGGTTTGGCTCATCTGCGGCCAAGACTTGGAAGAAGATATCACAGGTTCTTATGGAAAAGTATGGGGGAGATCCGAGAAACATTACAGCCCAGCCGTTAACGATTGAGGAGATAAAATGGAGACTTCAGGATTTCCCCTACCTACGAGGAGCAAAACTTACAAACTTCTATATTCGCGCCATGGGAGAAACTGGTCTATTCAAAGTTAAAGATTTAGATGAACTTGATATCCCGGTTGATAAGCAGATAGCCCGTTTCACAATCTACACGGGCGTTTTAAAACTTAAAGGTGGCAGGTTCCAAGGATGTGTCAACGATGACCCACTAAGAAGCCTAATACAAGAAGCTTGGAGAGAGGCAGCAAAAACGGTCGGCATCGCTCCATGGAAACTTGACGAGCCAATGTGGAACATTGGCTCAAAACTATGCACATATAGAAGATGTGGTCGATGTCCCGTGAACGCATATTGCGATAAAACAAAAGGCGTAACTCTTCGAGAAAACTTGCTTATATGGGAAAACACGGCATAGTGCAACCTTGGTAGAAAAGAAATAAAACATGCATCATACACAGTTCTGGAGGTGCATCCTCTTGACTCAGAAAAGCGTTTATGATGTCATAGTTATTGGGTCCGGACCGGCTGGATATACCTCAGCACTTTATGCAGCGAGGGCGAATCTAAGAGTAGTAATCATCGCGGGCGTAACCCCCGGAGGCCAACTGATGTTAACCGGTCAGGTCGAGAATTTTCCAGGCTTCCCTGAAGGAGTACCTGGGCCTGAATTGATGGAGAGGATGAAAGAACAGGCATTAAAGTTTGGTGCAGAGATTATTTACGACGATGCAATCGACGTAGATTTTACAAGCCGTCCCTACAGGGTCATTACCAGCAGCGAGGAATATTTAGGACATTCGATAATAATCGCGACTGGGGCCGCCCCACGCTGGCTTGGCCTCGAATCAGAGAAGCGGTTAATCGGTAGAGGGGTCTCGAGCTGCGCTACCTGCGACGCACCACTCTTTAAGGGTGCCGAAAACGTGGTCATAGTGGGTGGTGGCGACTCTGCCATGGAGTATGCGTTATTTACCGCCAACATTGTAAAGAAAGTCACGGTTATTCACAGAAGGGATAAGCTTAGAGCATCTAAAATAATGCAAGAAAGGGCATTTTCCAACCCAAAGATAACGTTTGTCTGGAACAGCATCGTTACCGATATACTGGGTGAGGAAAAAGTTCGAGGCGTTAAAGTAAAGAATCTAATCACGGGCGAGGAAACGGTCATTCAATGCGACGCGGTTTTTGTCGCCATAGGTCACAAGCCATCGACAGAGATCTTCAAAAACAAAATAGAACTAGACGATGAGGGGTACATCATCACCAAGGACATTGTGAAGACTAACATTCCCGGGGTCTTCGCAGCAGGTGATGTCCACGACAAAAAGTATAGACAAGCGATAACTGCTGCTGGTTTCGGATGCATGGCCGCGCTAGAAGCGATAAGATACGTGGAAGAAGTCAAGTCAAAGGCTCAGCATGGACAATCATAGTTGCTTCTCGATTGCTACTCGGTGTCCCTTTCTTTCCCGAAAACACCAATACGAAAAATAAACTCAAATATTTTCATTTCCAGTCACACTATAGAATGGCCAGATGTAGCAAATGCAAGACCGAGGCGGAGTCGCTTTATCGGTTGGACAACATGAGGAGCAGTTTCTGCCAATCATGCTTTATTGAGCACTATGAGAAGAAAGTTAAGAAAACAATACTAAAGTACAGAATGTTTAGCGGCGTCAGAAATTTGGGCGTTGCCGTTTCTGGAGGAAAGGACAGCATGGCCCTGGTTAGGTCCCTCTTGAACATTTTTCCAAACCTTAACTTCACGGTACTACATCTGAATCTTGGGATACCTGAATATTCCAACGCATGCCAAGCATTAGTCCAGAAGTTTTGTCAGGAGAATTCGATAGAGTATATAACGTACGATTTGAAGAAGGTTGAAGGATACTCCATCAGCGATTTTGCAACCTCAAAATTTGGACGGAGGATATGCGGGATATGCGGAGTTGTTAAGAGGTACTTGATAAATAAAATCGCACTCGAGAACAATTTAGACGCCGTAGCTACGGGTCACAACCTTGACGATACTGCCGAGCTCCTGTTCAATCAATACATCACCGGAGCGCTGGAGGACTTGGTAAGAAACAAACCCGTCCTTCCTAGCACGCATCCAAAAATCGTTAAAAAGATAAAACCGCTGATAGAGGTGACCGAGCAAGAAAACCTATACTACGTACTATCCACGCATACGGAGCACGTAGATTGTGAATGCCCTTTGATAAAGGGCTCCAGAATGCTAAAGAGGAAGGAACTACTTTCAAAGATCGAGGAGGAGATCCCAAACTTTAAACACATTTTATTCAAGACCCACGTAAAACGTTTCCTGCCAATTCTAGAAAAACACTTTGAGGCACCGGCTCTAAGGGAATGCGAAAGATGCGGTATGCCTTCGACGAACCCTGTATGCAGCTACTGCAAATTAATCTCCAAACTTCGCTTGCCTTCATCGGTATCTTTTCCACATCGCTGAAAATTTAATACTAGGTGATTCACGTTAAGAGCTACGTTGAGTGGTAAAGCCGAAGTTCTTTTCAGGAACGTTCTGCTCCTCGGCATCGTTAGCCTCCTTCAGGATGTTAGTAGCGAGATGATACAGGCCGTACTGCCACTCTTCCTTGTTAGCATAGGCGCAGGAGGAATCATAGTCGGCCTGATCGGTGGTCTGGGAGATATGCTAAACAGTTTGGGAAACCTCGTATCCGGGATTTACTCCGACCTATTAGGAAGAAAGAAGCCCCTGACGTTCCTTGGATATGCGGCATCGGCCGTAGCAAAGGCACTGCTCGTGGTTGCGTCCGCGTGGCAACACGTCATGGTTTACAGAATCCTCGATAGGGCTGGAAAGGGAATAAGAACGGCTCCTAGAGACGCTCTACTGTCGGCATCCGTCTCATCGAAGAGAACGGGTTGGGGCTTCGGGCTTCACAGAACCATGGATACGGCAGGAGCTGTGCTTGGCGCTACGTTGGCGTTGCTCGTCGTGTGGTTCTTTAAAATGCCGTACAATCACGTCTTTCTCATAGCCGCCTCTTTTGCATTCGTAGCGCTCACGCCATTTCTTGGGATTACCGAAAGGCCTGCGCAAGTAAAGGTCGAAAGGGCAAGTTTACAGCTTAGGGCGTTACCATTCGGCCTTAAAGCATTCATAGCAATAGCCACGCTTTTTACGCTATCGAACTTCAGCTACATGTTCTTCATACTCAGAGTCGCCGAGGTTTACGGTTCTGAATTTTTACCCCTAATTCTCTACATGACGTTCAACATTTCTTATGCCTTGTTCGCATTTCCATTCGGAATCGTTTCTGATAAGCTAGGAAGGGCGCCCGTCCTCTTCTTAGGTTATCTCATGTTTGGTCTGACGTGCTTAGGTTTCTCGATTGCCGAAGGGGTGCTGTGGTTCTTCATCCTCTTTATCATGTATGGATTATCTTATGCACTCTTCGACGGAAATCAGAGAGCCATGATATCCGACTTATCGTCGAGTGACGTGAGGGGTACCGCGTTCGGTGTCTTCCATGCATTCGCAAGCATAGCTGCGCTCCTTTCAAGCCTAATCGCAGGATGGTTGTGGGAGGTTTTCGGTATGTATGCGACGTTCCTCTACGGAACTGTTCTCTCGATGACCTCAGCCGCACTACTGTTGGCCCTCAGAACTAAGCTCAAGCATGGCTAGACCTCGTAGGTCATTCCCAACGAAGGCGCAACGGCGTCTAACGAGCACTCCTCTCTGGCCCAATTAGCAAGGACCTCACAACTGTCACCATCACCGTGAACCGTGAAGACCTTTGTTCCAGGGTTAAAAGACCTCAGGAAGGCTTGGAGCTCCTTCTGACCTGCGTGGCTCGAGAACAGGAAATGCTCGACCCTAGCCTTGACGGGCACTTCCTCGCCGTTTATCATCAACTTTTTCTCAGAAACCAGCAAAGCTCCTGGCGTTCCCGGTATTTGGTAGCTAACTAAGAATATCGCCGAGGACTCATCGTTGGCTATACGTTGAGCGTAGTAAGCAGCAGGCCCGCCCTTTAGCATGCCAGCTGGGCAGACTATAACGCCGGGATGCTCGAGTACCCTCTTCCTTTCCCTTTTGCCGCTGACTATGTTAACCCTTTTTCTAACCTTCTCGAGTAGACCGTAATTCGCGATAAATTCCCTATTCCTTAGATAAAGGTCCAGCAGCTTGACCGCCATGCCGTCCGTCGAGAGCATGTGTTTGAAGTTGTGAGCTACCAAGATACATAAGATTTCCTGAGAACGACCTACTGAGAACGCAGGCACCAAAACTACACCACCATCCTCAACGACCCTGTAGCACTCTTCGATGAAACGCCTTTCGAGTTCCCGCCTATCCTCATGCGCTTCCTTAGCATAGGTCGATTCCGTGATGACAACATCCACGTCCGTTTGGCTAACGTCGGCACCGTCCAGCAGCCTAGTTTTTATAAGGTTGATGTCTCCCGTGAAGAGAAGACGCTTATCCGCGTTTATCACGACTTGTGCGCTTCCGGGTATGTGGCCGGCATCCAGCAACTCTATCTCGACGTCCTTAATCTTTAACGGCTCCCTGTAGTAAACCCTCTTTGCCCTTCCGAGCATGTACTCCACCTCTAAATACTCATACGGGACATAGTAACCGGACAGTCTTAGGAAGTCCTCGAGAAGTATCTCGCACGTTTCGAGAGACATGCTCGTTGAGTAAAGCTTTGGCCCCTCATCCATATACAACAACGGTGCAGCTCCGGAATGGTCTAGATGAGCATGCGTAATCACGACGGCATCCAAGTCCTTGGGTGCTACGTGGGCGGGGAACTCTGGCTCATCGTTCGGCTTGATACCGTAGTCCAGTAGAATCCTCGCTTTCTCAGTCTTTATGAGTATCGCTGACTTCCCTACCTCGCCTACGGAGCCTAGAAAAGTTATCTCCATCGCAGACACCGTTCCTCAGAAAGCTCACTCACCATATGAGCAACCTTATCTTCTTAACATCTTCATTTCGACGTGATTCATAAATGTTTCCAAAAAGTTACTCTTAAATCCGAGGCAATATGCGATGTCCTTGGATTGAAACATGGATGTTATGGACGCTATAAGGACGAATCTGGCCGTAAGGGAGTTTAAGCCGGAGAAGGTTCCTAGGGATACGATACTCAAGATTCTGGAGGCGGGACGTCTCGCGCATAGCTCCAAGAACACGCAACCATGGCGCTTTATAGTCGTAGACGATAAGGACAAGCTATATTTGCTGAGCAAAACGACCCCGACGGGAGCCCACATAGCTGATGCAGCATTCGCTATTGCGCTTTTTATGGAGAATGCGAAGCTTCCAGAGGTCGACGGCGCTAGGGCTATGGAGGACATGATGCTGGCGGCGTGGTCTCTCGGTGTTGGCTCCTGTTGGGTAACGAACTTCGACGATGAAAAGGTTAAACGAATACTCAACGCCCCGAAAGAATGGAAGCTGATAACCGTGGCACCCTTTGGCTATCCAGTAAAGCCTGCGAGGAAGGGAAAGAAAAAGCGAAGAGCGCTCGAAGAGATAGCATACTACAACGCGTATGGGAACCCTATTAGCCGCATGATGGAGCAGCGGTAGTATGCCCTAAAGTACGCTCACCGTTACCCCTTTTTCTTCAAGCTTGGATTTGATAAGCATGACGAGCTCTCTCAGCGATGGGCTCCTGACATTCAGCAAAACAGCGTGCTCATAGCCGTGCCCCACTATGTAATTTACGGTCGCATCGGTTATGTTTTCTTTAGCATCCGTCAGTAGAGAGGTGCTAAAGTTCGTCTGAGAAAAGGGATAGACGAACTTCAGTTCTGCAGGGACGATGCCGTATGGGTTTAAAAAGAAAACGTAGGAGGCCTTTTCAGCAACCTCAGGGAACCTCTCACTAACGATTCTTTTAGCGGCCTCCACGGTCTTGTGCTTTCCTCCCACCTGCGGTATCAAAACTATCGTGTCGGACTTTTTCGTCGGCACGTATTTCATCAGCTTGCTTCTAGCCCTGCTGACCTCTGGTCTCAGAAGGCTGAGGTTGTCGAAGAGGTTCATCCCCCTCCGTTTCGATACGGGCGTATGCATCTCCATCAACTCTATGAGTTTTCTATCGGAAAGCATGGCCCTAAAGGCGGCGTAGAGCCTAGGGTGAGACCTAGCTCTTATCTCAAGCAGCTCCATCAACCTTCCGTCCTTGATTGCTTGCTTTATCTCCATAACCTCGCGAAAGCAAACGCTCAGGTTGTGGAGCGACAGAAGCCTAACCCTTTCATCGTCCGGCAAAGACCTTAGCTCGTCGGGAGAGTATTTTGAGCAGACCTCGCACTCGCATGGAAAGTAATCTATCATCGATAACCTCAGCGTCCCCGAGCTACTCATGTACCTTCCATCCTTTGCGTAGAGATAGTAACTTGCAGAGTCAAAAGTGTCACAACCCATCGCCACGGCAAACGGCATTAGCATGGGATGGCCTGCACCGAATAGGTGGAGAGGTTTCTCGGGTGGAATGATGCGCTTGACTGTCGCTATCATCTTAAACAGCTTGGTGAACATGTAGCCCTCCATGAGGGGCGTTGGGCTTCCGAGGGCGAAAAAGTCGAAGGGCATCTCTACCAGCCTTGACGTGCAATGCTCTAACAGTTGGAGGTGCGCGCCACCCTGTATCGGTGCCGCCCACAAAGCCCTTCTACCGTTAGCCAATACCTCGAGAGTTTCTGCGACGTTTGCCAAAGTCTTCTCCACACTCTCCTTGGCCTTCTCGTAACTTACCAGACCTGTCGGCACGTCGAGCGGTACGGCCATGTCGCTACCTATCGCCTCTTGAAATTCTGCAATCTCTTTAGGCGTGACCATTACGTCGCCATACTCGAGCATCTGGTATCCGCCAGAATCCGTCATGATTACGCCGTCAAAAGAAATGAGGTTGTGCACGCCTTTCTCTATACCCTCGTTCCTTAACCTCCTGTAGATTATGTAGGCATTCGTTATTACCGCCCTGCACCCGAACCTCTCGGAAATATATCTCGCAGGTATGGCCTGGCTTACTGGGTTTATCACCGGAAGGAATGCCGGTGTTTCAAACTTTCCAGACTTCGTCTCTATCCTGCCTATCCTTCCAAGGAGGTCCTTGGCTACAACCTCGAACATGCAACGACCCAACCTTCAATCAACCTTGCTATTTTAAATGCTAGAAGGTGTGCGTTTCGTGTCTTTTTCGAAAGTATTAAATATTACTTGGTTACCAATAATAAACATGTCCTCTAAAGTAAAAGAAGAATTGGTTAATATGCTTAACAAGGCTCTCGAGCTGGAACACGCGGCCTATGTTCAGTACCTAAGCCATGCGGAGATTGTGGACGGGTTGAATTGCGAGCCCATAATAGCGAGATTAAAAGAGATAGCCAGCGACGAAGCAAAGCATCAAGAAATCTTTAGGACGCTCATAGGCGATTATCTAGGCGGCGTACCTTCGATGGGAATAGCCGAGACCAAGCCGGCAAAGACGATACAAGAAATCCTAGAAGTGAACTTAAAGGACGAGAAGGACGCAGTAGATTTCTACGTCCAGATTCTCAAGAAGATTGCACAAGAAAAGGAAAACTTACCGTACGAGTACCTTAAGCTGGAGCACGAGGTCAGGCACGTAATAATGGATGAGCAGGAACATATAGCAGAGCTGAAAAAGCTCATGGGTTTAAAGTAGGTTTAAATCACCTGCGCATATTTTAACACCAATATTTTTTGAAAAATTTTATATATCAACAATAAACTCTACGGAATAAACTCCAGCGGTGAGAGGTGAATTGGTTCCGAATAGGTGAGGGACTTCCGCCTGGCGAAGGCCACTAAGCCCTCGCAGCTATCCTCCCGCGCTGAAAGAACGATAGCCTTGCTGTATGAGATGAACAGTTTGCTCAGCTCCATAGGCATCGAGAAGCATTTTATCGATGCTGAGTGGGCCAGCACAGACCCTAGATTTTCCGACCTTTCTATCCTACTCGAGGAGCAAAGAGACGTTACTTTAGTCGTTACGATATCGGTGAGACGCTCAGATGCGGATATGAGGGTTAAAGAGTTCATCGAAATGTCACAAAGCTACAGCAACCTACAACCATGCCTCGTGCCCGGAAACCCAGCGTACCTATCTCCGCACGAGTTATGCAAAAATTCCATAAAGCTAATCGAAGAGTATGTTAGGAAAATCAGGCGGACATATGATGGGACGATGTACGTAGGTTGCGAGAAGATCGAAAAAGCCTCGGCTCGTATAGCGGGACTCTACAACATGACGCTCTTCCACGTGTACAGGAGGAGCAAGCTCGAAGATTTCCTCTCGCTTGCAGACGAAAGGCTCACGGCAATCTACACGCCCGTTATCTTGGATAACCTGAACGCCGCTGCCAGGTCTTACGTCGCCAGGAGGCTGGGCGCCAATGACCCTGACAGCGATTTTATGAAACATGCAATCAACGAGTACGTTCTCTCATTAGCGAACGACGGAGTCCATATCCTAAAGCACCTAAGAAGGCGATGCGTCACGCTCGTCATCCAGCCCTTCAGCAACTCCGTGTTAACGATACAAGAAGTATTCAGAAGAGTCGGAACGTGCGTGAGTCGATAAATAAAAAATGGGTTGCTTAATTAGGTAGACGTCGGCGGCTTTAGCGAGAAGAACGCAACGGCAGCGAGAATCCACGCTATTAACATTACAAGCGAGCCTACTAGGATTATCGTGAGGACAGCGCCGATGAGCAAAAGCAGCCCCGCAGTTCCAAAGAGGCGCTCACCAGACTTTGATGATAACATGTCGAAGGACTTCTTGTAGAAGTATGCCGCTACCACGAAGAATATGAAGGCTACTATGAGCGCTAGGCCGGAACCAGCTAGGAACGTCATCGGTTCCAGTGTGGCTAGGCCGCCAAACAAAGCGCCGATGAACACGAAGAAGAGGGCCGCTGCGGCTACCACCTCGAATATCAGCCCGTACAGGGCGTTCTTGAATATTGCCTCCTCACCATAGGCGTCGCTTAAGCCCTTCATGCCTATGAGCACGAGTATTATGCCGACGATTGCCAGCACCGGAACAAAAGAACCTATGGCGACGAGTATGGCACCGACGCCGCCCAAACTCTTACTCGAATCGAAACCCAAAAACTTTCACCTTATATTCCGCGCTCAAAGGAGGAGACGTTTTCGCCTGGGCGGTATGGCTTTCCTAGGCCACTCGAGCTTTTGGGAGTGGCGGGCTGAGGGCGTCCGGCCAAAGCCTCCGCCCGTACACCCCCACCCCATCAAGCCCGTCTTCTACGGGGGCTCTCGTCCGGAGCACAGGCCTGTTACCAGGCCCTAAGCTCCGGAGTGGCTGCCTGTTTTCGGGAGCGGCTTCGGGCTTAGATGCTTTCAGCCCTTATCCGCGGGGGCGCAGCGGCCCGGCTCTGCCCTGTAGGACAACCGGTAAACCGTTGGCCCCGGCGCTCCGTTCCTCTCGTACTGGGAGCACCTTCCCCTCAGGCAGCCAGCACCCCCAGCAGGTAAAATCCGATCTGTCTCACGACGGTCTAAACCCAGCTCACGTTCCCCTTTAATCGGCGAACAGCCGCACCCTTGGCCGCTGCTGCACGGCCAGGATGGGAAGAGCCGACATCGAGGTACCAAGCCGCGGGGTCGATGGGAACTCTCGCCCGCGACGAGCCTGTTATCCCTGGGGTAACTTTTCTGTCACCACCACCCCCCATCGGTGGGAGGTGATGGATCGCTAGGCCCGGGTTTCCCCTCTGCGCCCCTTGCGTTCAAGGGCGCAGTCAGGCCGGCTTTTGCCCTTGCACTCAACGGCGGGTTTCTGTCCCGCCTGAGCCGACCTTTGGGCCCCCTCGATATCTTTTCAAGGGGGTGCCGCCCCAGCCAAACTGCCCACCTGCCGTTGTCCCAGGGCACAGGCCCCGGTCAGCGGCGCAGTTGGAGGTGGCCGGTGTTACATTGGCGCCTCCCCCAGCCCCCGGAGAGGCTGGGATCGACGGCTCCCGGCTACGCTCTGCACCCCCAGCCGCACCGCAGCGACAGGCTGCAGTAAAGCTCCACAGGGTCTTCTTTCCCCGCTGGGGGCTCGTGGACTGTTCGTCCACGTTACGTGGGTTCACCGGGCTCCGGGTGGGGACAGTGGGGCCCTCGTTGATCCATTCATGCACGTCGGAACTTACCCGACAAGGCATTTGGCTACCTTAAGAGAGTCAGAGTTACTCCCGGCGTTTAGGGGCCCTTAGCCCGGTTGGACCCGGGTTTTAGGTACCCCCACTGGCCAGGATTCAGAAGCCGTTCAAAACCTTTCGGTCTTGCGGCTTCCTATGTTTTTATTAAACAGTCGGGACCCCCTTGTCACTGCGACCTGCGGCCCCAGCGTCTCCGCCAAGGCCGCAGGCACCCCTTCTACCGAAGGTACGGGGCTAATTTGCCGAGTTCCCTCACCCCGGAGTGACCCGATACGCCTTAGGCTTCTCACCTAGGGGCACCTGTGTCGGTTCTTGGCACGGTCTCCGGGAATCCTTCCCAGCCCCCTTTTCACGGGCTCCAGGGATCAGCCGAACCGCCCATACGGGCGGCCATTCCCGCTTTCACCTGGTTCTCGCCTTTACGGCACTCCCCAGGCTTATACGGTTAGACCGGGCTACGGCCCGGCTCGGCCTACCCCGAAGCGTCAGGGGCTGGGCTTGCGTCGCCGCACGTATCCCGGAGGCACCGGAATCTTAACCGGTTTCCCTTTCGGCCTACCCGGTTAAGGTCGGCCTTAGGACCGGCTTACTCCTGGCTGACGACGCATTGCCAGGAGACCCTTGCCCCTTCGGCGGAGGGGATTCTCACCCCTCTTCGCTGTTACTACCACCGGGATCTACATTGGCGGTCGGTCCACCGGACCTCACGGCCCGGCTTCTGCCCAACCGCCACGCCCCCCCACCTCCCCCCGGCGCCCCCCTCGGGCCCCGGGGCCCACGCGGCCCCCCCAGCCCCCCACCCGCTCTGCCGGCCTTTCCCCGCCGGGCCCCGCAGCCTCGGCGGGTAAGCTGTTACGCACTTCTTAGCCGATGGCTGCTTCTAAGCCTACGGCCCCGCTGTCTTAGGCTGGAGACGCCCTTTGGTTTGTCACTTAGCGGGCACTTAGGGGCCTTAACCCCAGGTC
>CAZZKR010000003.1:0-13745 GCA_964655015.1 uncultured Nitrososphaeria archaeon | reverse complement strand
AGAGATGGTCTTAGGAAAGACGGCATCGGACATATTCAACTTGGCGAAGAAGATAACGCTCTTGAGGCATGTCGGTGTCGTCAAATCTAAAGTCCTCAAGATTCCAGATTGGGTCTATTCTGGAGAAAAAGCTGAGGAGTTAAAGCAAGAGGCTTAAAAGCATCCCTTCTAAAACGTTAAATTTAATGATGGATGCTTTTTTCTTGAAGGCTTGCCTTGAGTAGGAAACCTTTGGACAGGAGAGAAGGTAGATTAATGGTAGCGAGGCAAGCGGCCATGCTGTTGTATGAAGGCACGGTCTATGAGTATAAGGAGGCCAAGGAGGTTGCCGCAGAGAACCTCGGAATAAACGTCATGCCCAGCAATTACGAGGTGGCGATGGAGCTGAGAAAGTATGCTGAGGAGGTCGAGGGGGCAGCGTTCGCCGAGAGGCTCAAGTCGATGAGGGAGGATGCTTTGGAGGTCATGAAGGCTTTGTCAGAATTCGCCCCAAGGCTCGTGGGTAGCGTTTGGCGGGGCGTGCTTACTCCAAGGAGCGATATAGACATAGAGGTTTACACGGAGGATTTGAATGCGGTACTTTCGAAGCTAGAGGGTGCTGTAAGCAAGGTTTTGGGTTGGGAGGAGGTAAACCTCCCCGAGCAGATGAAGCTCGGGTCGCTCTATAGGATTAGGGCAAAATCGAAAAGGGGCTACGAGCTGGAAATAGTGATAAAGGAGCCAGGAATGCTTAAAAAGCCCGTCAGGTGTGAAATATTTGGGGACCTGAAGAAGGGCTTGAGCATTAATGAATTGGAGGAGTTACTCATGAAAGACCCGGAGGGTCTCAGGGTTCCGAAAGGTAGGGTGAGGACAGGACAATGAGTGAGTTCGATATTGAAGAGTTTAAGAGGTTGTTCCCGAACCTTTATAGAGAAATCGTCCAGAAGAAGATGTGCATAAGGATAGATGCCCAAAGAGACTCCGAAGAGAGAGCAAAGGAGGCGATGGACGTGCTGCATGGCGGCCTTCCAGGACCCGTTGACTACATCCGACGCTGCGATACCGATGAGGAGGCTATAGAGCTCGTCGACTACCTAGAGTCAAGAGGAGAGGTTACGAAAGAAGAGGCGGATAGGTTGAGGAAACAGATAAGAGAAATGGGCGTCAGGAGTTTTGGTCCGAAGAAGGAGCTGGGTTATTATTCGAAGTTCATCCGTTAGCCGCGCTTGGTCGTTGCTACGATCGATATAACGTCCCCGCTCTTAAGCTGATGCTTTTCTCCGAGCCTTAACTTCGTCCTCACGTCTATCGCGTAAAGAAATCCTTTACCGAGTTCGCTATGAATCTTGTAAGCGAGGTCTCTCGTAGTTGAGCCCCTCGGAAGGAGGTACACATCGGGTAACACGTTACCATCCTTGTCAGAAAGTCTCTCAGCGTCCTCGACTGGATATACCGGTATGTAACCGAGGACATCAAGATAAGCCGTGTTAATGAGTTGCTGGACGCCCGTACTCCCCCATCGTGCTAACACGCGGGTCTCTATCATATCGAGCGCCTTCTTTTGCTGCGGTGTCAGCTTTGATGGGTCTAATATTTTGAATGATGCATCGCCAGGAGTGTACTGCACAAGACCCTTCTCCGCGGCTATCCTGAGTATTCTCTCCGCCTCCGCGCTACAAGGTACGACCCTGTAACCGGCGGACCTCAACCTCTCGACACCTCTCTCGGCGCCCTCCACGTCTACCTTGTTCGCCGCTACGATTATGGGCTTTGAAAGTGCTCGCAACTCCATCGCCAGCTTGAATATGTCTTGCTTCTCAAACTTGGATGGTGCGTAGGGGTTAAGTCCCAAGGATTGTAATGTCTGTTCGACGTGTGTAGGCGTTATGCCCAAACCTGAGAGCTTGTTGGACAGTTCCTCAACCAGCGTGGATTGCTTATTCTCGACGGCTCGGCATATCCTTGCCCAGTCCTTTTCTATTATCCCGGAGATCCAGAAGACCAGCTCCTCCTCAACGATTTTAACGTCCTCCAATGGGTCATGGGTCCCAGGCTCAACGGGTCTACCGTCCGCATCGGTTGCACCAGACGCATCGCACACAACTATGAGAGCGCTTGCCTGTCTTATCTCATCCAAGAATTGTAGGCCCAAACCCTTTCCTAAATGAGCATCCTTCACTATCCCTGGACAGTCGATTATCTGAATCGGCACGAGCCTCACGCCGTTGATGCATAACGAGTTTTTTGGGTTGTCTTTCACACCGAATTCTTTACAAACGCATTCTATCCTGAGGTGGGTTATGCCGACGTTTGGTTTAATCGTCGTGAACGGATAGTTAGCTATCTGTACGGGTACCAAGGTCATTGCGGAGAAGAGCGTGCTCTTGCCCGTGTTCGGTTTACCGACAATGCCCGCTAACTCCAAAACCCGCACCTTTCAAAATCGAATACGTTTAACGGTTATTTTTGTTGCTTTAAAGCATTGCTGTCAGTCATCAGAGCCCGAGGACTGCGGATATCGTCATTAGTTCTGGACCCGTAGTCCTAGAGCCCACAACGGCGCCCAATGAGGTCGCTATTATGCCACTTCTTACAAAAGGTACTCCGTCGTTTATGGTGCATGGTTTACACGGGACCTTCAGAACGTTTCTTATGAGTTCCTCGTCTTCTTCAGTGCTTTCTACGTGTATCACAGCTCCTACGTTCGTGGCTACGCATATTGAACCGACGTACGGTCTTCCTGCAATCCTTGCTTGAACCACCTCCACATCCAGTATGTCCCTAATCTTCGCAACCTCATCTCTCGTGAATTCTGGGCTTACTATCGCACCCTTGTCGTTTGCCAGTATCAGATTCCCGACCGCCGTCAGTTTACTGTCTAAAACGCTAACCCGCACGTTGTCCAACTCTTTCTTGATAGCATCGACCTCCTCCTCGAGCGCTATGGGCGAAACGATTATACCATTAGAGTTTCCAGTAAGGAGCGCACCTATCAGGTAGGTGCCGCCTATCGTGGCTGGGATGACCTTTACGTTTAGAGCTTTCGATATCGTCGCAATCTTCTTCTTCGTCAATTGAATAGGAACTATCGCATACTTATCGGATGCAAAAGAGAGGACCCCAATCTCTGCCGTCCCGAAGAAGTCCTCCATGATTACAACCATTTCTTCCTCATTCCGTCCCCTCTTCCTTAGGTAGGGAGATCACCACGACACCATCCTCGTCCTTTTCCATTAAAACCTTTATCCTTCTCGGAGGCTTTTGTATGCTCCTTTCCCATATGAGCTCATTTACTTCTTCCGAAATCTTCACCTTGTCCGATTTCATGTGCCTCATCGCGAAACTCCTTAGCAGATTTATGGCCCTCTCTGCCCTCCTCTTTCTAGAGGCCTTCCACGCATCCCTTAAAGGCACTGTGTATATCCTCGAGACGACAGCCTTGGCCATGTTAGAGCACCGTTCTCTACTATGAAAGGTTTTGAAAGTCGCTCATATTTAGGCTTAAAAATTAATGGAACATCTACGGTTTTATCCTCGAGGTTCTCCAATGCCTCCTTCTCGCATGCGCCCTGACTTTACGTGCCGTTCTTAATATAACCCATGAAGGTACTGGCCAGCTCCTTCTCATGGCCCTTGCCAGTCTCTTCTTGAGGGGTAGTGTCCTAGCCATCTTAGGTCAATCCTTAAACAATCCTCTGTTATTTGTGCGTTGCGTTCATAGCCTTTCTATCCTTATCTCCCTCTTCTTCGGCAGAACCCTTTCCAGTATCGCCTTTACGTCCTCATCCGTGATAGGCGTCCTTATTCTTCCTTCGTTTACGAGCCTTATCAACAACTCTTCTATAACGTTAACCACCTCTGGTCTTACGAGCTTAAGATTAGCCAACCTTTGGCGCGCCTCCGGCGTCAGTATTAGCCTCATGGCTGCCGCCCTTTCGGCCTCCCTTTGTCTCCTTGCCTGTTCCTCAGCTATCTTCGCTTGGAGCTCCGCCATCTTTTGTTGTCTTATACGCTCGAGCTCCTCGTCTGACATCGTTTTCACCCCTCTGGGCTTCTGAATAAAATTTCAGACGAGATAACTTAAACGTTGCTTTTAAAAATCAGCCCCTCGAAGAGTTTCTAACCTTTTAGGAGAACCTTTGCCGCTTCCTCGAGTAGCTCCCTACCCTTAGGAGTAACTACCCTACCCTTCTTTCCTTCCTTTGTTATAAGACCGGCTGCCTCCAGTTGTTGGAGGGCCTTTCTGATGATGCTGCCGCTACCTTTCGCGAACACCGGAGGCCTATGCCCCCTTCTATGTCTACCACCGTATTCCGTCCTAAGCCTAGAGACACCTATGGGCCCCTTCAGGTAGACTTTTCTTAGGATTGCTGCGCACCTAACGTACCACCAATCCGGGTCGGTCGGCGGCCTTTCTTTATGTACGCCGGTCTTGACGAAGGCAGCCCATGGAGGCGGCTTTACTAGCTGCGCCTCCTTTAGGTATGCGGCCACTTTTCTGATAAGCTTCTCTGGATTCACGGCTAATACCCGTAACATACCGTACACCTTTCTCTTAAACTTTCACTAGGACTTCCGGGCGACCGACCTTATGTGTTTTTCTTTAGTGGCAGGATACCTCCTTATCCATCCGCACTTCAAGCACCTTACAACGACGTGCGTACTCCTTCTATCCCTGACCCTGACGGAGAAGGAGCCGGATCCTAGAAAAAGGTTGCCGCACCTTCTACAGAAAGTCAACCTATACTGCTTCGGAATTCTCATCCTGGCCCTTTGGGCTATCCTCCTAGCGATGGCCACAGCCTCCCTTGCCGCCTCCGGGTCCGATTGTGCGTATGCTCTCGCGAATTCAAACAACCTTTCAATCCTTTCGCGTGCTATCGCTTTAATTAAATGAGCTTTCATGGAATACGCTTTACAGCTTTATCGCTTTCTTTAATTAAGGTTATCGCTCGCCATAGTCAACGGAGCAAAACTTTTTCCAGACCTTCGACAGACTCAGATACGTTGGTTGGGAAGGCTGTGGGGTTTGTAAAGTTAACCTTGGTTTTCGTGGAGGCGGCCCTCGAGCTCGTTCCAAGAGAGTGCTGGAACCATAGGGCGGTGATATCTGACGCGGAAAGGAGGAGAAAAAGGCCGGGTCAGTTGTTGTTGGACAGGTCCTATCATCATGCAGCGATGAAGAGTTTAGTTGATGCGCACAAACGGGGAAGACCGGATATCGTGCATTTCTGTTTGCTGATGTCTTTAGGTTCCATCCTTTCCAAGAAAGGCCTCCTAGATGTTTATGTGCATACGAGAGAGAACAAAGTGATTTGGGTAAACCCTGAAACGAGGCTGCCAAGAGTTTATGAAAGGTTCAAGGGACTCATCGAGGCTTTGTACGAGCAGCGCGTCATAGAGTCGGACGGTAAGAAACTGCTCGAGCTTAGGGATGCTACGTTAACTGAATTACTGTTTGCTCTGAGGCCTGACCAAGTAATCCTCATGAGTGAGAAAGGCAATAAGATGACGATGAAGGAGCTCGGTACGCTGCTAGCCTCTTATGAGAGGCCCGCTGTACTCATAGGGGCCTTTCCACGAGGTGAGTTAGAGGAGCAGACCGTTAAGGCAGCCAACATGACCGTATGCATTTATGAAGAGCCTCTGGAGGCATGGACCGTTACATCCCACGTGATTTGTTCGCTTGAGCACGTCCTCGGTTACTAAACGCACAGGTTTATTATCTTGCGTTATAACGTATTTTTCATGATTGGTAGGAAAAGTTTAGCGAAGCTGATAGACCACACAGACGTAAGGCCCATAGCCACGGATGCTGACATAAAGAGGCTTTGCGATGAGGCTGTCAAACACGGTTTTTGTGCCGTGTGCGTTCAACCATACTTTGTGAGGTTAGCATCGAGTTTGCTCGCCAACGAGAGTGGAGTTAAGGTTTGCACGGTCGTGGGTTTTCCCTTTGGGACGAACGTTACAGACGTAAAGGTGTTTGAGGTACGGAAGGCAATAGAAGATGGTGCGGAAGAGCTGGACGTTGTGATGAACATAAGCGCGGTGAAGTCTGGAAACTATGCTTACCTCGAGGAGGAGTTGAATAAGATTATGAGTGTCGCGGAAGATACCGTCATCAAGCTGATAATCGAAACAGGATATTTGACGGTCGAAGAGATGAAAAAGGTTTGCGATATTGCTGTAAAAGCTGGAGTGGATTACATAAAGACGTGCACTGGATTTGGACCTAGGGGCGTATCCTTAGATGATGTGAGATTGATAAAAGAGTTCACGGGCGGCAAGGTAGGGATAAAGGCTTCAGGAGGCATAAGAACCTACGAGCAAGCAGTCTCATTGATTGAGGCAGGAGCCACGAGGCTTGGAACAAGCCGTAGTTTGAAAATATTGGAAGGTGCACCACCAGAATAGCAAAGGTTGGTTGCGGCGGCCGGGATTCGAACCCGGGATTTCAGGCTTGGAAGGCTTACGCCGAAGCACTCGACTGCGTCCTAGTCCAGACTAGACCACCGCCGCATACCACCATAAGACCCATTTACGCTTCATCATTTAAGAATTTCACGAGACAATAATAAGGCTTGACCCAAAACCCCTTTCGGAAAGTCAAATGCGTGTCGCCAAAGCCCCTGAACAATTAATCAATATAAATTTTAAAAAATAGACCAAACTTAAATTTCACTACTTTTTTAAAAGGATTAAACCAAGGGGGCACGGTGTTTGTCACAACAAAAATCTTGCTTTGCCCTAGATGCCGAAAGGTTTGGTAACCTTATTGACACCTTAAAAGGCCTCGGTTATGTGGTCTATGGACCTGTGGAGAGGGATGGTGCAATCGTCTGCGACGTCATCGACTCCGTCGAGCAAATACCAAAGGGCTTGTCAGACGTTCAGATGCCCGGAAGCTACAGGCTTGTTAAAAAAGACGATAAAAGATACTTCGGCTATGTTGTCGGTCCGCAATCCCCAAAGTACGTGCTACGTCCTTCGCAGCATTTACTCTTCAAGGTAAGGAAGGATGGGAAGGTGATACTTCCGCAACCGGATGCGAAGAAGATCGCGATCGTCGGGCTTAGACCATGCGACTTAAAGGCAATAGAGATACTTGACAAGGTCCTGCTTCAGGGACCTTACAAGGACAATGTGTACGGGATGCTTAGAAAGGATGCGTTGTTCGTAGCGGTCAACTGCACAGAGCCGGGCAACAACTGCTTCTGCACGTCCATGAACACCGGCCCGTTCGCACAATCAGGTTACGATATCTGCATCACGGAGCTCCTAAATGATAGGGGCCACGTCTTCATATTGGATGTTCTTACAGATAAGGGTGCCGAGGTCGTAAATAGGCTTGGGTGCAGGAATGCAACGGACGAGGAGTTGAGTGCCGTATCGAGATTGATGGAGGAGGCAAAGAATAAGGTGAGGAAGAAATTAAACGTTGAGAACCTAAAGGATGACCTGTACAAGAACATCGAACATCCGCATTGGAATGAGATAAGCAACAGGTGTTTGGCATGCGGGAACTGTACGCTCGTCTGTCCCACGTGTTTCTGCACGTCTGTATTCGATAGTTCGTCACTGTCGTTGGATATGGCGGAGAGATGGGAGATATGGGATTCTTGCTTCAGCATAGATTACTCGTACATTCACGGCGGCTCGATAAGACAGTCGATTATGAGCCGTTATAGGAACTGGTTGATGCATAAGCTTGCCACGTGGGTCGACCAGTTTGGAACCTTTGGATGCGTTGGTTGCGGAAGGTGTATAACTTGGTGCCCCGTCGGAATAGATATTGTAGAGGAGGCTAACAAGGTGAGGGGATGAGTGTATGAAGGAAAAAGCAGCTCTTGAGAGTGCCCAGACGGCAGAAGTCGAGGTCATGAGAAAATTTTCGGTCGAGAGTGTCATCAAGGAGACGCCCGATACGTACACACTGATGCTGAAGCCGCTTGACAAGAAAGAGTATAACTTCATTCCAGGCCAGTTCAACATGCTGTATGCCTTCGGTGTCGGAGAAGTGCCTATCTCTTTAAGCGGCGACCCGGACGAGAAATACTTGATTGCGCACACGGTCAGGGTCGTCGGTGCGGTAACAAACGCTTTGGTGAACACGAGGAAGCCCGGCTTCATCGGCCTTCGAGGTCCCTTCGGGAATGGATGGCCTTTGGAGAAGGCAAAGGGAAAGGACGTTATAATAGTGGCAGGAGGCATAGGTCTGGCACCGCTTAGACCCGCGATATACTACATCCTAAAGCATAGGAAGGAATATGGAAAGTTCTTCTTCCTTTATGGTGCTAGGACGCCGAACGACTTACTATACAAGAAGGAGCTGAAGGAGTGGAAGAGCAGGTTCGATATGGACGCCTTCATAACGGTGGATGCTGGGGATGAAAAGTGGACGGGGAACGTTGGCGTCGTAACGGTACTCTTTAAGCGCATAAAGCTCGACCCCGATAACACGTACGCTTTTGTCTGCGGGCCTGAGATAATGATGAAGTTTACTGTACTCGAACTCAGGAACCAGGGTCTAACCGACGATAAGATATACATATCGATGGAGAGGAACATGAAATGCGGCATGGGATTGTGCGGGCACTGTCAGTTCGGCCCTTACTTCGTATGCAAGGACGGGCCAGTTTTCTCCGTGGATCAGATAAACAGGTTCTTCGGGAGGCGTGAGGTCTGATGGCAGGAAAGGTACCTAAGGTAGCGGTATACAAGTTTGCGTCATGTGACGGCTGTCAGCTGAGCATCGTGGACCTAGAGGATGAACTTTTGGAAATAGGCCAAAGGTTTGACATAGCGTACTTCATGGAGGTAACCAGAGCGGCAAGGAAAGGTCCTTACGACGTTGGTCTAGTCGAAGGAAGCATATCCACGCCGCACGATGTTGAGCTGATAAAGTCGATAAGGAAGGATTGCAAGAAGCTCGTGGCGATAGGCGCATGCGCGACCGCTGGCGGAATCCAAGCACTCAGGAACTGGGCGAACTTCGAGGAATTCTCAAAGTACGTTTATGCAAAGCCGGAATACGTACAGTCGCTCGAGAAAGCCTCTCCGATCTCGGACTACGTACAGGTTGACTTTGAGCTCAGGGGATGCCCGGTTAACAAATACCAGCTCCTTGAGTTACTATCCGCGTTGCTTGCGGGAAGGAAGCCGAACATACCTACATACAGCGTCTGCGTAGAGTGTAAGAGAAAGGGAAACGTTTGTGTGACTGTCGCCAAGGGCATACCGTGCCTTGGACCGGTTGTGCAGGCAGGATGCGGAGCAATATGTCCGACATATTCAAGAGGGTGCTATGGATGCTTCGGTCCTATGGAGAGTCCGAACGTGAAAAGCCTGGCAACGAAGTTCATCGAACTCGGAATTGATAAGAAAGAAGTGATTCTTAGGTTTAGAGGGTTTACAGGTTGGTCGAAGGAATTTAGGGAGGTGGACAGTCTAATTGAGGGGTAAGGTAAAAACGGTAAAGGTAGATTATCTTGCGAGGGTTGAGGGCGAGGGTGCTCTATACATAAAGGTAAAGGGCAACGAGGTCTTGGACGTAAAGTTCAAGATATTCGAGGCGCCGAGGTTCTTCGAGGCATTCCTAAGGGGAAGGAAGTACTACGAGGTACCAGATATAACCGCAAGGATATGTGGCATATGCCCGTTCGCATACCAGATGAGCTCCGTCCATGCATTCGAGGATGCGTTCGGTGTGAGGGTGGAAGGTCCCCTAAGGGAACTCAGGAGACTCTTTTACTGCGGAGAGTGGATAGAGAGCCATGCGCTCCATGCCTTCCTCTTACACGCGCCCGACTTCCTTGGCTACGATGATGCGTTAAGGATGGCGAAAGACCATCCGGACATAGTCAAGAAGGCGCTCTTCGTCAAGAAGGTAGGCAACGATGTAATGATTAGGCTCGGCGGAAGGGAGATACATCCGGTATCCGTTTGCGTCGGAGGATTCTACAAGGTCCCGACGAAGAGACAGGTAGAGGCCATGAAGGAGGACCTGAAGAAGGGGCTAGACTTAAGCATCGAGCTACTCAGGTGGGTCGCGGACCTCAAGTTCCCCGACTTCGAGCAGGACTATGAATTCGTATCGCTTAGACACCCGGACGAGTACCCATTCAACGAGGGAAGGATAGTTTCCAATAAGGGCTTGGACATACCGATAAGGGAGTACGAGGATAACTTCGTCGAGGAGCACGTCCCGTACACGAACGCCCTTCACTCGTACATAAAGGGCAGGGGTTCTTACATGGTAGGTCCTCTCGCGAGGATAAACTTGAATTACGACAAGCTATGGGACAGGACGAGGGACACGCTGAAGTCAATAGGCTTCAAGGTTCCATGCAGGAACCCGTTCAAGAGCATAATAGCTAGGTGTGCCGAGACTGCGTATTCCTTCGAGGAGGCACTCAGAATAATCGACGAATACAAGGAGCCCGAGAAACCGAGGGTCGATTATGAGGTAAAGGCAGGAAGAGGGTGCGGTTGCACGGAGGCACCGAGGGGCATACTATACCACAGGTACGATGTGGCCGAGGACGGAACAGTACTCTCGGCTAAGATAGTGCCTCCGACATCGCAGAACCAGAAGCGGATAGAGGACGACCTAAGGGCGATGGCACCGTCGGTCATGAAGCTTCCTTACGAGAAGGCGGTCTGGAGGTTCGAGCAGGCCGTAAGGAACTACGACCCGTGCATATCCTGTGCCACGCACTTCCTGAGGCTAGAAGTCGACCGCCCATAGGGCTTGAAAATACGTAAATTACGACTAAAATTTTTATTTAGAAGCCGATATAATTAGAGTCGGGCGGCCGTGGTCTAGCCTGGATAAGACACCAGCCTGCCACGCTGGGGTTCCCGGGTTCAAATCCCGGCGGCCGCACCATTCTCGGCATAAAACGTCGACCTTAACCGTTTCTGCCGCCTTGTAGATGTAATCGTTGCCCTTTTCAACCTTCCCAGTCGAGGAGTCGCTTCTCACCCTCTATCTTCTTTAAGTCCGTTATATCTTGGGTTACCTCTAGCGTTCCCAAATATTTGCCGTCCTTGTCTCTGACCGCGAAGTATCTTATGTGGATTAGGCGACCACCCTTCTGAATCCAGAATTCAGCCACATCTTTCTCTCCCTTCTTGAAAGCGTCCAAGATTCTGTTGACTACGTGGATGCTCTTTTGCGGGTGACAGAGCTGTACTTTCCTACCTATAATAGCTTTTGTTCTTACGAAGATGCGTTTTTCTGCCTTGTTGAAGAATTTGACGACATCATCCTTATCCACAAAGGTTATGTCCACGGGCAAACTGTTCAAAATAGCCTCAACCTCTTCATTTGTTAAAGTCCCAGTCTCGAACTTCAAAACACCTTCGAGCATGGGCTTTTCTTCAGCGGACTCTTTTACATCTTTGACTGCTTTTGCTACTAAGCGCGTTGGAGTGAAGCAACAATACCCAATCTCATCAAAATCCTTCATCATATCAACCCACTCCTGTTCTGTGACTACGCGCTGCGCTACTGGAAACAGTATGTTGTTCTCTTTGTAAATGTGTCTGTTAAGCATATCGTTCACGGCCTTTGCTAGCTCACCAAGCTGCCTCTTAAAATCTGAAAAGTTCATTTTCGTGAAGTTCTCGATTAGGACCTTAAGCTGTTTCTTCTTTTCTCTAAGTTGGTTGTGCTCCATCCACATTATTGCCGGGGGTTCGCTTATCCCATGTCTCTCTAAAACTGGGAAAAGAGCGTTCTCCTCTCTTAGATAGTGCTTTTCAGCCTCTAAAAGCTCATCTACAATATGCTTTAGCTGCGACAATTCTTCAATAACTGAATCTGGGATTTCTGCCCTTTGAACTTTTTCAGTTAACATGACAAGCTTTTCGGTGATTTGTTGAAGCATCTTGTGCTCTTCAAGAAGGATGCCGATGGGACTTGTTGGGGTAACCTCAACCCTCTGTTTTTCCAACTGCTCCTTGAAAATTGTCAAGTGAACCTCACAAAGTCTTTGGAGCTCTTCTCTTGAAATGCCCTCACTTACAAGCTCCTGTTCAATCTTGGCTATTTCGAGCGGACTCACACCCTCAAGAAACTGTTTAAACCGCTCTTTAACCTGTTCCGTAGGAACGCCAGCATGTAGCTGCCTCAAAATCTCTTTTAGTATCTTCTTACGCTCTTCTTCCATTACTCCGCCCATTTTGTGCACACTTCTCAAAATTTTCTTATCAACTCTTTTTTATGTTGACCGGTATATATTTGTTATCTTCATTAAGCAGTACTTACAGTAACATCTAGTCTCTGCGACATGATGTTTGATTTTTCTATTAGTCGCTGTTAAGTGAGTTTTTGAGGTCTTCTTTTTCAGGTAATTGTTTTTTGTTGTGGTTATTTATTTTATACTTTTCGTAGTTTATTGGCGATTTCTTCTGGTATTTGTATCTCGATCTTGTTTGCCTCTTGGTCGTAAGCTAGGATCTTTTCGTCTGGTTCCGCTACAAATACTCTATGTTTCCCGTCGCATATTGGGTATTTGTTACTGAATCCGCACATGCATATCCATACGTCTTCTCCCTTAGGCGTGGTATGTCTGTATGGTCTCTTAGCCGTATGTACAACTAGCCTCGCCATGTTCGGCGTTTATACCTTAAGTTATTTATTATTTTTTTAAAAAAAGAGGTGCTGATTTCTTGTGGTGAGTTTTTGTTTTTATTTGACTGGTCTTCCGCACTTGCCGCAGAATTTGTCTTCTGGACCTAGCGGGTTTCCACAGTAGCCGCAGTATCGGACACCAGCCACCGTTGTCGTTGGTGCTGCAGGCACCCCTGCCGTTCCCAACTCGTACACTATCGAGGCCGACCTTCCGACGAATACCATGAAGAGCGGAGAGACTATCAAGGCCAAGATCCAGCCCACGTATGGTATGTAGGATATGCCCGATAGCACCAGCCCCATGATGAATATTACGATTATCCAGAGTATGTAGTTTGACCATCCGACGTTCCTAATTATCGAGAGTATTTTACCAAATTCAAAGGCCGCTCCTAATTTTCCTGTCTTAGCCATGTGGGCGACTGCCATGATCGCTATTATCATTATTAGGAAGGCCAAGACGATACCTACGCCTACCATTATTAGGCCCAAGATGCCGAGACCTGTAGAGGGTATGAATGCTCCGATCATCAACGGGATGATGCCCACGCTTATCAGTATTATGGGCGCTATCATGTAGACCAGCGTGACGACGAAGATCTTAGCCCCGCTTATCCAAAGTTCTCCGTATTTCTCTAACGGCGGCGGCGCGTCCGACTTCGGAGACTCTTTTATCACTCTTGCGAAGTATCCCAAGACGATGAAGTCAACTATCGGTATTATGTTCAGTATTATGAGTATGATTAGCCTTCCTGCATCTTTGAACAGTTTGATGGTGTAGTTGTATGAGTCTTTCAGATTATCCTCTAATTTCATGACACACTCACGCCTCCAGCCTTGCTCCACAAGATGTGCAGAAAAGCATCTCTGGCGGGTTTGCCTTTCCGCACTTTGGGCAATGCTTTAGCGATGTCTCGTTTTTCTGAGGCTGTGTGGGTGACTTTGTCTCTGGCACCGACTTTACGAGCACGACGTCTCCGAGTGCCATTATTTGTGATGAGTGTATGGCATCTTCTTCTCCATCCTGCGTATCGTATATCAGGACTATTTTTCCCTCAGGGTCGTATCCGATGTCTTTGACCTTGCCAAGCCTTAATGCCGCATCCGAGATTATTTCTTTGCC
>CAZZKR010000002.1:0-75565 GCA_964655015.1 uncultured Nitrososphaeria archaeon | reverse complement strand
CTATCTCAAAGATTGTTATGAGTAGCGCCCTCTTCCAGCCGATTTCTTTTATCAAAGCTGCGATTGTTGATATGCATGGTATGTAAAACATTGCTACTATTGTGAAAACAATCATCTGAATGGGACCAAACCCCGGGACTTCTGCGAAGTTTGTCGTTCCAAAAAGTGTTGCGAGCATGATGAGCATCAGTTCCTTCCTTAAAACTCCGAAAATCAGCGTTATTCCCGCGATTAGTGGTAGCCCCAACCATGTAACTGTTATAGGACTTAAAGCTAGTGCCACTGGTTCAAGCAAGCCAAAAACTTCTATGAGCTTAATCGTAAAGCTTCCAAGAATTATGAGTGGAAAAGCTATTTTGATGAATTCAAGTAACCTAAACCATGTTTGCTTCAAAACAGTTTTTAGGTGAGGCAATCTATAATCGTGCATTTCCATGATTAGGGCAGTGGGTTCACCTGGCAGAACCTTAAACGCCAACCTTCCAAGAACGAATATTATCGCTAAATTGAAGATATAAAGCGCCAATGCATATTCAATACCCAAGTATTCGCCAACTAAACCAAGAATTATTATTGTGCGGGCTGCACATGGTACAAGCGTCGTTACAAAAACGGCGAGAAGTCTCTCCCTCTCGGTTTCCATGATCCTGCATCCCAAGCAGGCTGGAACGTTGCACCCGTAGCCAAGAATTAACGGAATAACGGCCTTCCCATGTAACCCGATTTTATGCATAATGTTATCCATCAAAAATGCGATCCTGCTCAGGTATCCGGAATCTTCGAGGAAGTAGAGAATGACGTAGAATGGAACGATGTACGGCAACGCAATCGTTACACCAGCGATAAGTCCTTCCATTACGCTCCACACTAGCTTTCCGATGGCTCCTATTCCAAAAAGCTCGTAGAAGAGTGGTTCTGTGCCATAAAATAGCTCATTTAAAAACTCTGAGATGTGTCCTCCTATAGTAAAGACGGAATAGAATATTGCAAGGAGTGAAAGAACCATTATAACGTATCCAACAATTTTATGGGTTGTAAGATTGTGGAGGCATTCTTCAAACCTCGGTTTTATAGGGGGTACAAGTTTTTGCACCTCCCTAGCTATGCGGCCAGCGATTTCGTACCGCTCGGCCATTATAACTGTTGAACAACTATGTCCGTGGAGTTCCTCGAGTTCCCTTGAAATTTTCTTGGCTGTAGCAACCACTTCAGGATTAAGCCGTTCCATTTCCTTTTCCAGTTCCTCATCCCCTTCTAGCAGTCTGATCGCCACGTACCTCGGCGGATAGCGATGATGGCCCCCCTCCAGCATCTTTACAAGCCTGGCTATTCCATCTTCAACTTCTTTTCCAAACTTTATTACCGTCTTCGGAGTTTCCTTTCTTTCTGCGACACCAATAACTCTTTCTAATAGCTTGGAAATCCCCATACCTTTTATTGCGACTGTTGGAACAACAGGTATGCCCAGAAGCTTTTCTAATTTTTCTACATCAATCTCGATGCCTTTCCTTTTAGCAATGTCAACTTGGTTTAACGCCAAAACAAGTGGGACGCCCAACTCCATAAGCTGCAACGTGAAGTAAAGGTTTCTTTCAAGAACAGAGGCATCAACGACGTTTATCACAACATCCGGCTTCTCAACAACAATGTACTCCCTCGAAATTTGCTCCTCAATGGAATAAGTGGAGAGAGAATAAATTCCGGGCAGGTCAATGACGTCGATTGTATAACCTTTGAAATGGAGGGTTCCCTCGGCCTTTTCCACGGTTTTTCCAGGCCAGTTGCCAATATGTTGATGTAAGCCGGTGAGATAATTAAATATGACCGATTTTCCAACGTTCGTATTTCCAGCTAAGGCTATGCGAAGCCTTTTTTCGACCATCATTCTTCAACCTCAACCAGAACCCTTTCGGCAACGCCTCTGCCAAGTACAAGTCTCGAGCCCCTGACGAGAATTTCAATAGGTCCATGGAATGGAGCAGACTTTACAACGGTAACCTTCGTGCCAGGCGTTAAACCCATATCCATAAGCCTCTTTTCAAACCCCCATCTCTTTCCGCATCCCTTGCCGAAAAAAGCGTCTATAGAAACTATCGTCGCCGTCTCTCCAGCTTTCAATGCAGTTAGCGGAATCGTTCTTTTAATCATTTAGATCACTATTTTCAACACGATTGCTTAACATAGACGACAGATGCTATTCGACGGCTTAGCATGTGACGGGCATCTTCAATCATTAACGTGATTGAATCGTCTACAGGATTCTTTTCCAAAATTTTTACGGAGGTTCCGGGGAAAACACCTAATTTACCCAAGTACTGTAGTACGTCTCTATGCTCATCTACTATTTTCGCAACAACACCCTGAGCGCCAACATCAAGTTCTGTTAAAGGAACCGATTCCTCCTCAATTATTCCTCCACATTTCGTCGGAATGGGGTTTCCGTGAGGGCATCTTTTTGGATGGTTCAAAGCCTTCTCCAAAGGCTTAATAATTTCTTCAGTTAGGCTGTGCTCAAGATTGCAGGCAAGTTCGTGAACTTTTTCCCAATCTATGTGAAGGATGTCTGCAAGCAAACACTCAGAAAGCCTGTGCCTCCTTACCACCTGAATGGCTAACCTGCGGCCCTTATCCGTAAGCTTAACGCCACGGTAAGGCTGATGCGTAACAAGCCCTTTCCTCTTCAGCAACCTAACAGTATTCGTTACAGTACCCGGAGCTACTTTCATCATGATAACGATGTCTTTAGTTCTGGCTACACCGTATTTTTCCTCGAGCCTATAGATGCATTCAAGATACTCCTCAATTACAGGGGTGACTTTTTCCTCAACCGAGGACATTTATACGAACACCAAAAAATATTTTTACGACAAATCGTATTTTAATTTTGTGGAGGATAAACTCGTAATTTAGACGCATAAGGGGAGCGTCATTCACGAGCTAAGTCACATGCGGATCCATGTTTTCCTTTTGATAATGGATTTCCTTCCTCTCCTTTAATGCATAGAGAAATTCATCTAACCACGCGTGAGCAACGCACACATAGCTGTCTGCTGCGCCATAATACAGGATTAACCTTCCACCTTTTACGACAGCCCCGCACGTATAGACGACTCCAGGTTTGTAACCGCTGTTTTCGTACCATTGGTCCGGTTCAAGAACGGGTGTTTTTGACCTGTAAAGCACTTTTTCAGGGTTTTCCAAATCTAAAATCATCGCCCCTACCTTGTATTTCCAAGGTTCTCCCTTATCTATCGCGTGGTAAAATAGCAACCAGCCCTCTTCAGTTTTTATTGGAGGAGGGCCGCATCCCTTTACTTCAGCCTCCCATCCCCCAGCAACTGCCGTCGGATGGTAGTGGCTTCTCACCCATTCACCCTCCGCAAATTCAAGATCCTCAAAATATGCTATTGATATTTCTGGAGAGATGCTGTGCAGGATTGCGATTCTACCGCATATCCTTTCTGGAAAGATTGCGAAGTTCTTATGGACCTCGTTTGGAGGGGTGATGAGTTTCTCGTTGCTCCATCTCCATCTTTTGTTCAAAAAATCTTCGACGGAGATGGACGTTAAGCCAACCCTCAATTCTTGTGGACCAAATGCGTTATAAGTCATGTAAATTCTACCTTCGAGCTCTACAAGCCTAGGGTCTTCGCAACCATAGTAGCCGCCACCTGAAGGTGAAAAAGACGTGAACGGTCCCATGGTAAAGGCTCTCTCGTAAACAGGTGTTGGAAGCCTCTCATCCATCTTAAACCCGTCTTCTGAGGAAGCGTATCCAAACCTTGAAACCCAATCGTCACCAACAGCCCTGTATAACAGATGAATCTTGCCGTTTAGCAGGATTGCCCCAGCATTAAATGTTTGGAAGGACTCCCAAAGATGGCTGGGTTCAGGGGAGATTATCGGATTGCCCCAGTACTTCTCAAGCAAAGCCATATAACAATATATTATAAAAGTGCAACATAATAAATGTTTTAGAACTGTTTATATTTGTTTATCTCTAAACAATTGTTGGGTGTGAGAATTATGGAGAGGTACGAGCACAACCCTATCTTGTCTCCCACCCGTGAAAGGGCTTGGGAGGCTTACGCCGTTTTCAATCCGAGCGTGATTAAGAGTGGCAAAACTTACTACATGCTTTACAGGGCCATATCGTCCTCGGACCTGCTTAAGAAGCAAGGTTCGAGCTTCAGCTCTATAGGCATAGCAAAAAGTAGGGATGGTGTGAACTTTTCAGATAGGAGGAGGTTCATATTTCCAGAAGAGGATTGGGAAAGGTTTGGATGCGAGGATCCTAGGGTAACGTACATTGATGGGAAATATTACATTTTCTACACGGCTATATCTACCATGCCTCCTCGGGCTGAGGGAATCAGGGTTGGTGTTGCTATCAGCAGGGATTTGAAAACCATTGAGAACAAATACTTGGTCACACCCTTTAACGCTAAGGCCATGGCACTCTTTCCAGAGCGCATAGGTGGAAAACTCACCGCCGTCTTAACAGTTAATACAGACAGACCTCCAGCCTACATTGGGATCGCACAACTCGGAGATGATCCTGCCTTCTGGTACAGCGAGATGGAGGATTGGTACAAAAACCTTAAGGAACATGTTTTGACCCCTGACCCGAGGAGGAGTTCGCTAGATCACATAGAGGTTGGAGCCCCGCCGATAAAGCTGAAGGATGGCTGGCTGCTCATATACTCGTACATTCAAAACTACTTCCTACATGATGTTGAAAGCCGTGTCTTCGGTATTGAAGCGCTTTTGCTTGACCTAAAAGATCCAAGGAAGGTCTTGGCAAAAACGGACTACCCCTTCATGGTGGCTGAGGAGTTCTACGAATATTATGGACATGTGCCGAGGGTTGTTTTTCCAACGTCAGCACTGCTCGAGGATGGTAAACTGAAAATATATTATGGTGCAGCCGACACTACATGCTGCTTGGCAACAGTTAAAGTGAAGGAGATTATGGATGTTATGAAGGCTAAGGCTATGCCAGCGTTCACCAGATATCCTCAAAACCCGATAATTAAGCCTAATCCAGCACATGATTGGGAAAGTCTTGCAACCTTCAATCCTGCGACCATAGAGCTTGAAGGAAAAATATACATTCTCTATAGAGCTCTGTCTACTGATAAAACTTCAACCATAGGGTTAGCCGTCACAAAAGATGGTTTCAGTATCGTTGAAAGATTAGACAAGCCGATATACGTTCCAAGAGAAGCCTATGAAATGAAGCTGACACCGGGTCATTCAGGTTGCGAGGACCCGAGAATAGTAAGAATTGGGGATAAGTTGTACATGTTCTATACGGCCTACGACAATGTCAATCCACCAAAGGTGGCTCTTACATCCATCAAAGTGGACGACTTTCTAGCCTACGAGTGGAACTGGGAAAAACCCAAGATAATTTCGCCTCCGGGCATCGACGACAAGAACGCCTGCATAATTCCAGAACAAATAAACGGCAAATACATATTCATTCACAGGACAGGAGGCATAAACATAGTGTACGATTACATAAGCTCCTTGGATTCGATAGACCCCAACAAGCTTTTGAGTTTCAAACTTATAAGGCCTAGGATTGGCATGTGGGACGGTAAAAAAGTTGGATTGGCAACACCGCCCATAAAAACAGAGTGTGGTTGGCTTCTATTCTATCACGGAGTTTCAGCAGACAACGTATACAGGGTTGGAGCGGCCCTGCTTGACGCAAAAAACCCTGAAAACGTCATCGCTAGAACCACCGGCTACCTACTTGAACCCCTCACAAGCTACGAAAGGGAAGGCTACGTAAGAAACGTGGTGTTCCCATGCGGCGCGGTGGTTAGAGGTGACACAATATACATGTACTATGGCGCCGCAGACCTGTACGTCTGCGTAGCAACAGCTTCCCTAAAACACATTCTGACACAATTAACGGCAAAGTAACCTTTAACCATCCAAAAAATTAAGGGACAACATCTTTATTAGATGATTGAGACCTACTACTATAATAAAGATGCTGGATAAAGAAGTTGAAAAGCTCATAATAAATGCTCAAAGAGACGAGATTACGGAACATTTCATCTATGAGCGCTTGGCACGGTCAGTAAAAGACCCGCAAAATAGGGAAGTTTTAAAGCGTATTTCAGATGATGAATTAAGACATTACAATTTTTGGAGAGAACACACTCACAAGGATGTAAAGCCGAACAACCTGAGGGTATGGAAATATTTTTTGATATCAAAAATTTTTGGGATAACTTTTGGAATAAAGCTTATGGAAAAAGGCGAAGAGAAGGCTCAAGCAATTTATGAAAAAATATCCGAGTTTGTGCCCGACGCCAAAGACATTATAGAAGACGAGGATGAACATGAAAATCAACTTACAAATCTAATTGACGAGGAAAAGTTGAGGTATGTTGGATCCATGGTTTTAGGCTTGAACGATGCGCTTGTGGAGCTTACTGGTGCCTTAGCAGGCTATACTTTTGCCCTTCAAAACACACGCATTGTCGCGATGACTGGGCTGATTACGGGAGTTGCAGCGTCGCTGTCGATGGCCACATCAGAATACTTATCGACCAAATCGGAGGGGGGTAACAAAAATCCCTTTAAGGCTGCGGCATACACCGGCATCGCTTATATCATTGCAGTTCTGTTTTTGATAGCACCATACTTGATTCTCACGAATGTGTATGCTTGCCTAAGCTTGACAATAGTGAACGCAATCATCGTTATCTTCTTATTCACATTCTACATATCAGTTGCAAAAGATGTACCCTTTAGAAGGAGGTTTCTAGAAATGACGTTAATCAGCCTGGGAATAGCGGGCTTGACGTTTGTCATAGGATTTTTCGTAAGAACATTCTTAAACATAGAAATAGATTAATAGAAAACATTAGCTGAAGATGGAAGGCTAACTTCCATAGATATAACACATGCATGTTTCTCCCAAAACCTCAAATACCCGAAGTCATTTCTCACATAATTAGGGGGATGCTTAGCTGTCATGGTGAAAGAAGTGAAAAAAGAAGGGCTCACTTTCTATATTTGCGAAGAATGCGGTCTTGCCTATAAGGAGAGAATATGGGCAGAAAAATGCGAAAAATTCTGCTCTGAGTACCACGCTTGCTCACTAGAAATAACAAGCCACGCTGTTGAAATGGACACTCTTAACTTCGAAAAACAAAACTTCTCCCAATAAAAATTTCATTATTTTGTGAGCTCTTGGGTTTAGGTTATGACCTAATCATTATTAGGAGTATTTTAAATTTCTTTTTTACTATCACCGCACGGGGCTTGTTAACAGGCAGTATCACCACTTCGCCTTCTCCACCGATGGTTATTTCTACATCTCCCTCAAGTACGAATGCCATAGCATTGTATGGTGCTGTGTGTTCGCTTAACCCTTGTCCTTCATCGAATGCGAAAAGGGTTACAGTTCCAGCAGAAAGCTTCAACGATATATTTAAAGGTAAAGGATTCTCACTTCAACATTGTCGATGTAGTACGTCATGTGAGTTTCCCAGCGTACTGAGATGCCTAGCGCGACCCATATTTCTTCACTGGAACCAGTGTCTATGTTTGTCGTGTAACTGTATCTTTTCCAGCCCTCAACTTCGTTCGCGTTTCCAATTACGGTGAAATGTTCCTCAGCTCTGGCTTTCTGTACGCCAGCATAAGCGCATATGACAGCTCTAGTGTTTGCGAGGCTTTCATGGTCACTATAGAAGTCAAAGAAGATGTTAACTCGTATTTGAGTGCCTTTTTGTACAGCTATTTTTCTCTATCCATATTGTTCCATCGTCCTGCCGTCCGTCAATGAAAAACTTTAATGAGTATCGGCCGGAGCTAGCGACGTCGTTTGAATGTGTTATGCTCCATTCGATGAGGTGCCCAGAGTTGTTGGGGTCAAGTGGCACATCCGCATTTGCGACCCATTCATCGAACCCGTTTTCAAAATCTTCTTTCAACGTCTCTGTAGCACCATAAAGTCGAAAGTACCAAGCGTAAAATACGCTAACCATGATTGCCGCTGCAAGAATGATCATGATGACGGTTTTTCTGTTCAAATCAACCCACCTCACTTCGTTGCTCATAAGAATCTATCTAGAAGGTCTCTTCCATCATCAATGAGCTTAAGCGCCTCGATAGCTCCGATTAAAACAGGGAAAGCTCCTCGGAAGGTATTAAAAGGCAATCATAGGCTTAACTACTCAATTTTATTAATTTCTTAGCAACCTACATGCAACCCAAAGATAAGCTTTCTAAGTCGTTGGGTTGAACAGTGGGTATCATAGTAGCATATCGTCCTACTTGAAAAATTTAAAGTTATATTTCAAAAACAAATCTTAGTTATAGCATAGTTTTTCATAAAAAGGTTAAAGTGAAGTGAAAAATACCAGAAGCTAAAAAAGTTGCTTTAGCCATAGGAGTTTCATTCCTAGCTTTTATTTTAACAGGTTTTTTATTTGTTTCCCTAGAAAAAGCTAACTTTAGAATCTTACATTTTGTTCAAGGAAATTTATTCTCACTCTCGGTATTTGCTTCTCTTCTTATTCTTTTGGTTTACTCAATAAAGAGAAAATTTACAAGAGCTTTGCTGGGTTCTTTACTTCCCTTACTTATTTACATGCTCATTAACTTTACAGTGGAGGCAATTCTCTATACCAGTGAAACTTGGGAGATCATAAATGAATTATCTTCTGAAGAAGTAACGCTCAGAAATATTATTATTGGAATAGGAGATATGAGAATTGTTTTAAGTGCTATAGGGATAATTTTATGGTGCTCGATTTGGCTGAAAATTAGGAAGAAGCATGGCTAAAAGAAAAACATAAAATCTCCTAGATGCAAGAAGCCCATATCTTATGAATCTTTGAAAGCAAGGAATGGGAAATGTCCACATTGTGATTATGTTATTGTCGGTAACTTGGGTAAGTTTCTAAACAAAGTCTAGTAGTTTTTAATGTATCCGTTAAATTCCTTAAATAATTCGCTCATCAAAATACTCTTACTCAGACTCGATTTTACTTATAGTTGGCATAACTTCGTTATTAAACATCCTTTCCCACTCCTCTTTTATCGTGATCCTTATTCTTTTAGTCCATGACCCATCTGGTTTTTGTATCTCACAAACAAAAAACTTCTTTTTACAACCAAGATACATAAACCGCTTACCTTTGTACCATATAGAAAACCAATAGTTTTGTATCGGTCTTATTTCAATCCCCTTATTCTCCAATTCCTTAAGACATTCTGCACAAAGTTGTCTTACTTTTTCATTCTCGATACGTTTTAAGTTACCCTCTCTTGTAGGAACAACTGGTGGTTCAGGAGGGCCTCCAGTTTCTATTCGATGACAAAGAACCCCTCTTTTTCCATCGGGAAGTTGAATAACATGATACTCTATTAAATCCAGGTTCACGTTTACGTATTTTGCAATCCTTCGTAGATTATCAGAGAAGGCTGGAGCAATGAGAATCAACCTTGGCTCTTGCTCAGCATCAACCTCTTTAAAGTTCCGAGAGATCCATTGAATGTTAGTTCTAACCCAATCATAATAACGTAATCCTTGGTCCAATTGTCCGTCATCAACCTCATTCTTCAACTCAATTAAAGTCAATACTCCATCCTCATCAACAGCCAAAATGTCTAAAGGTCCGTTATCAGTTTGTATTTGACGTCCTAAAATTTTCATACCTCTTTCAATAGCGTCGGGGTTCTCCACTAAAAGATTTTCAAGTTCCTTTTCACTAACTTCTACCTCCTCGATTTTGGGCGGCATTTCCTTTTTCCTCCTTAGTTTCTTATTTAGTTTTCACTAATTTAAATTATGCGATACATTTACGAATTTTGTAATAAGATTTTCTATCCATCTAGATTTAAGCGCACTTACACGAAAAATGGAGTCCCCTTTATATCATCTAAAGACATACTCAATTTCGTATTTACAGGGAAAAGAGTAAAAAATTTGGGTAAAGAGTATTTAGTTCAAAATAATTGGATACTTGTAACAAGATCAGGAAGTGTTGGAAGAGTTATATTGGCGTTTCTGAACATTAATTAAGGGTGATATTCAGAGAAAATGTTCCTATTGGATATCTATATGCTTATTTATCGTCAAACTTCGGTCAATCTTTACTTTTTAGGAAAATTTTTGGTGGTGTAGTAAAAAGAAATTGAACACTTTCACATAAGTAATATGCCCCATCCCATTATTACCAGAACCAGATATTGAAGAAATCGATAAAAAGATGCTAGAAGCACTTTATACTCAGGAAATATTGAGAAAGCTTTCCCTTCCGTGCTTTAGTGTTCTCGTTAGACTTGTTGCTTTTTCAGAAGATTATAGAGAGGCTAGAAGGTCTGTTGAAACTCTAGCAAATACTTTCAGTAGCTTTAACGGAAGATATGCGAGATTTAAGCCGAGAATAGTTAGATTTCCGATCCTAAAAAGCTCACATAGTTTACTAAGTCTTCTCAAAGCAACCTCAGCAGTTATAGGACTTCCCCGAGCAAGATTCTTAAGCCATCTACCAACCTGTTCATCTTGAAGATAAACTAAGTATTTGCTAACTCCTCTCTTACCCATTCCAACTCAAGAGAGTTAGAGACGCTGCCCTATAAAAAAGGTTTCGCACTTAATTAGGAGTGGACCGGGCGGGACTCGAACCCGCGACCTCCCGCGCGCGAGTCTCTTGGATTCTATTTCCTCCAGCAGCTCTGGGACTTTCTCATTGATGTATTCGAGCTCCTCATAGGCCATGCCGACTCTATGCTTCAGAACATGTCTCAAGTATCTCCTATAGCTTGGGCTGAATGCCTCCGGATGTTCTAGGAACTCTCTAAGCCTACGCGTTAGTATGGGCATGCCTGATCACCTGATCGAGCCTCGTTAGATTGTTAAAGGCTTATTGTCCAGAATGCCCGAGGGTATTACGGGGAAGGCGTTTAGCATGCTAAACAGCAGGCCTAGGGTTATAAGATGTCCTAAATGCGGGCTCCAGGGCTATGGGCCATACCTGGAATGGATTCATGATCCAAAGCATCGATGCTTCAGGCCTAGGATACAGGTGGTCCATAGGGTGAAGACCATAGAGGGCTATAAGACCGTCAGGACATGCATAATAGAGCTCCCGAGACATAAAGAAGTAAAACCCTCAGCATATATGGTCAGGAAGGATGTCTCTAAAAGGCTAGTAGGGGGCTTGAACTTCTGCGATGCGATGTGATGCAATGCGGATAGTCGACTATCCTATTCGAGCCAAGCCGCGGAAGTTCAAGGCCTATCATGTTATGGATGCAGTATCCTTTATTTCCCTCTTACCTGTGATTTGCGATAGGCATAAATTAGTAAGGTAATTAAGGGAAAGTAGATTATGTTGAATATGACCATATGTGAAATCCTGTTATGGACAAGCGAGTGCCAGCGCTCATATTCTTCATAGTCTCCCTCATCTAATGCTTTATGAGCTTCATCCAATGCTTCTATAACCTGTCTCACATAAGAGAAATTTACCAAAGCCCACATAACTGCCATGAATATAATCAATCCGATAATCAACCTCCTCATGTCTTCTAATCACCTCGATCGATGTGTATGAGGATGTAGTCTGCTTTAACTTCGTATAAATCGTAGGGCTCTTTCCGCCCTTCATATGCGAAGCCTATCAGCACCTTATAGCCCTCTTTCCTCAAATCCATTACGGGTATACTGACTAGTATCCGCGTATCGGTCATTAATGCGTATGCCTTGACCACCTCATCCATCATGATAACGATCACCTCCTGGGCCATGCCATCCCTGATAAGACGCTTCAATGCCCTGCTCAGCTTTTCCCCATGCCTGAAGCGCTCGGGCATCAGTTTTAGCAGATCGTTAAAGGTGAGGGGGGTTACATGGATCCTGAGGGCTGCTAGGATTGCATCATCTATGCTCTCAGCCCTCTCAGTCTCCATCCTTAATTCCACTTCTTTGTCGGGGTTTAGTAGGCTGATCCCCTTGCGCATTGTGACCTGATCAATATGAGGGCTCGATGTTGATATGTCTTTCGAGAAGTGAGAGGCATGTTGGAGAGGATTAAGGCTGAGAGGTTAAAGCTGATGGACAAAACCATGGAGATAGTTGAAAGTGCAGGTAAGCCCGTGAGCATAGATTACGTGGCATATCATCTGGGCATCTCATGGCATTCTGCTAGAGCTCTGCTGTTAGAGTTAGTGGCCAAAGGGAAACTCAGGATGATAGACACGACAAAGAGCTACGTATTCGTTAAGGGTGAGAATTAATGGCCTGGAGAAAGATCGTCAGGATCAAGAAGCAGGATGATAGGCCTCCATTGTTCCATCCGGCACCGGGCATTAACGTGATAGAGGTCGTTGAGGAACCTAATGGGCCCATATCAACCAGGTATGGCCTTAGGCTTCCACTGATCATAAGGCTCCCGGATAGCGGCGATAAGTTTACGTGGCTTATACCCTGGAGGGATGAGGTGGGTAAGAATAGCCTCCTAGGCCAGCTCAAGTATATCGCGGATGAGCATGGCGGCTTAAGGGGCTTGAGGCTCAAGGTAGTTGTTGAGGGCTCTAGGGGCTCTAGGCAGTATAGGGTCGAGGTTGTTAAGGGGTGATGATTCATGAAGGTCATAGAGGTTAGGGAGCTGGATGTCGATAGCATAAGGATTCCGAAATGGGCCGAGAGGATAGTGGTCGAGAAGCATGAGGTGGATGAGATCGCGGAGAGCATCCGGAGGGGCATCCAGATAGAACCCATAATCGTTAGGATGCTGGATGATGGGGGCTATGAGCTAATCTCGGGCTACATGAGGTTTAACGCGTTAAAGTGTCTTGATCGCAAAATCGTGGAGGCTAAAATTGTAGAGTGCAACGATGAGGAGGCATTGGCCATAAGCTTGGAGGAGAACCTCAAGAGATCCGACATGCATCCATTCGACATAGCCAGGAAAGTGGCCTACATGCATAAAGAGCTGGGGATGAGCGTTGTGGAGATAGGTAAACGGCTTAACAGGGATCGTTCATGGGTCTCCATGATGTTATCAATAGGTCACATATGTGATGAGGCTAAGAACATTCTAGCCCCAAAGATCAAGGATTTCTCCACGCTATATGAGGTCTCAAAGCTCAGGGATTCTAAGGATCAAGTCTTAGCCTCTAAGATAATCACCACGCATGGTCTCGGTAGGAGGGAGGCCTCAAGTCTGGTTAAGGAGATCATGAAGAGGGGCCCTGAGGTTATAGAGAGGGAGTATGAGAAATTTCTTGTAGAGTTCGGGGCTTTGGAGGAGGAAGGCTTGTATGATTCTAAGGCTGTTAGCATGCTAACAACCTCCGAGGAATATAAGGGTTGCTCTGGAGGAGCTTCCTCTAGGCCTCAAGCATCTGGAGAAGCCCAAGAAACTAGGACATGCGATATATGCGGTGAGAGGAGACCTAGAGAAGATATAAGGTTCATGACCGTATGCAGGGATGGGCATGAGGCTTTCCATGATCTAATCAAGGTGTTTAGGAAGTGTGGTTCTGAGAATGCTGATATTGCCTTGGGATATGTTGTTAGGGAGCTTGAGACCTTGCTCTCTTATCCTAAGGACCAACTATTAACCGTACTTTATTGCAAGTCCGAAATAGCCAAAACGATTAGGGGCTTAGACGTCGAAATGCTTAGGGAGTTAGTTAAGGAGGTTAAGGGGCGTCATGCTGAGGGCTAGGAGCGCTGTGAGCAAGGTTAGCGTTTAGGGGAATCATAGGCTTGGCCTTGATGAAGATCAAAAGTATAGCGTGGTCCTTGGAGGTCTCGAGAGCTATGATGACTCGCCTCCCCCCAAGTCTTTAAGCCCCTATTGTGAGGGATGGCATGATCCATGAGCTCAAGGTCCTCAGGAGATATAGCGAGAGGGAGAAGCTCCTGCTCTGGGGATTCCTGCAGCTCCAGCTTGAGTTATATGCCTTGGGCTTGGAGCGCGGTAAGCTCCTCCTCTACAGGCTTGATGATGGTGTGGTTGAAGAGGTGGATGTGGAGGCTAATCCACTTATCGCCGAAGAGGTTCTAGCATTCTACCTCGATATGCTCGCGGCTAGGCGTAGGCATCTACCTAGCATTTATTGATCCCAAGCTCCGCTCTCAGATACTTGAGGCCCTCCCTGACATCCTCGATTAGATGCTTGAGGTCGGGCCTGTAGTAGTGTTTCAGGAATATGCTCTTGGGTGTCCTGCCCTGCAGCAGGTCTATGGCCTCGGGCTCTAATCCATGCCGTCTCATGAATGTCGCCCATATCTTCCTGAATATGCTTGGGCAATGTCCTCCCCCAAGCCTTCTCCTAATGCTGGATCTCAGGGCATCATATGTTACGGGCTTAGCGTGGTCTAGAAGGTTTAGCATGTAGCTATCCAGAACCGTTATGTATGCTTTCTTACTCCTCCTCATGAAGATCTCAGGATACCTGAAGTGTTCCAAGAGCATCAGCTCTTTGTTAAGATAATTCTCACCATCTTTACTGTAGAGCTTCATGACCTCCAATGCCTCTCCAACCCTTAAGCCCGATAATGCTATGAACTCCAAGGCATCCTTATAATTGCCCGATGAGTGGAGCATCCTCCTAGCCTTGGACAGCAGGGATGAATATGCCTGGGATGTTAGGATGGGCGGCACGTTATCTATCTCCAAGGACCATTTGAGCCCATAAGCCTCCCTTATAGCCTTCCATCTATCCCTAAGCCCCAACATTCTGGCCAGCATGCTTAAGGCTTTCATGACCTCAACGCGCTTGGAGGGCTTCAGGACCATTAGCTCCGAGGCATTGAATGAGTAGAGAATATGACCGTAGCGCCTCATCAATGCCAGGCATCTCCTAGCCCATTTGCGATTATAATTCGCGTAGATGGCCTCCTCGACATAGGGCCAGTCTATGTCTGAACAGTTTGAGTATACTCTAACGCCCGCTCCCAAACCGTTAGAGTATACTCTAACATTTAGCTGCTGAGTATATGCCTTACGTGTGTCATACCCTAGAAAGCCTCCAGAAGCAATAAAAGAACGATTTAGTGGACCGGGCGGGACTCGAACCCGCGACCTCCCGCGTGCGAGGCGGGCGCGCTTCCGCTACGCTACCGGCCCATTCACCCTTTTATCTTTTCATAAAACAAGGCCGTAATTATACCTTCACCGCTTTGGAGCCAGTCTCTTGGCTAATATCGTGCCCACATATATAGCACTCGCGAATATTGCTATGGAGCCGCTACTTGGCATGTTGAATATAATAGAAAACGCCAGGCCTCCGTAACCTGCTACGAGGGTGAGGGTTACGCTAAGGGTCAGCATACCATTAATACTTTTTGATAGCTCTTTTGCCGTTATGGCCGGCGCTATCATGAGAGCATAGACGATAAGGGTACCTACGGTCTTAGTTGCCACACTACCAGCTAAACCTATCAAGAAGAAAATCATAAAGTCGTAGAAGGAGGCATTCATGCCCATGGCTTCGGCACCTTCAGGGTCGAAGCACACATAAATTATCTCGTTGTAGAAAATGGCAAAGATGAGCATACATACAATAGTTAGAATCGAGAGCGTAACTATATCCGAGTCTCCTAGGAGAAGTATGTCACCTACAAGATAGCCGTCCAAAACGACCCTAAGTTGTGCGGGCAAAATGTATCTCACAAACGCATAAATGGAGACACCAAGCGTTAATGCGCCAGCAAGTGCTGTCGCAACCGCCTCTGGGCCGCCCTTTCTTCCCACGTAGCCTGCAAAAAGCGTCGTGATGCTGGCGAAAATTGCCGCAACCACATATGGGTCTACTGTTATGTTAGCCACATAACCGAGCAGGATTCCCAAGGCCGCACCGCCTAATGCCGTATGAGCCGCCTCGGCGGGCATATAGGCAATACCTCTCAGCACAGAGATAGAGCCGATTATAGATGTAGCCGCCATAATTAGAACGGCAACGTAGGCCTTTATCAAAAAAGGCGATAATAGGTCAACCATGTGAATCTCTCGGTACGAACATTAAACACGGTTCATAAGAACAAACCCTGATTCTATCACCGTACACGCTTTTCAAAATGTCTTCTTTCAGAACATCTTCTGGTTTACCTGCCGCTATAACCCTTCTGTATAATATAACAATGTTGTCGATAAGGTTAATGATGTCACTCACGTCGTGTGTGACAATTATAATTGAGACACCGCTCTCTTTCAGGCCAGTGATGAGATTCGTTATTTCATACTGACTTCTCACGTCAATGCCATTAAAAGGTTCATCGAGTAATAATAGTCTGGGCTCGGAGACTATGGCCCTAGCTATCAGGACCTTCTGTTGTTGTCCACCGCTAAGCTCGTCAAACCTTCTATCCGCTAAATCTTCAACCCCCACAATTCGTAGAACTTTTCTTACAACGATTTCATCATACTCCGTTGCCCACCTCGGCGGTCTTTTCGACGCTAGTCTTGACATCATTACGACGTCTTTTGTCTTCATTGGAACGAAGATAGATGTCCTATCCCTCTGTGGAACATAACCAACCATCGACCTAACTTTTTTTGGTTCTTTTATCGGATCCAATCCCATAACCCTGATGTTTCCGCTTTGTGGTCTTATGAGTCCGAGAATCGTTTTGAGTAACGTAGTCTTACCAGCACCGTTTGGTCCTATGATTGCCGTAAATGTTGGATGATTCAGAGATAGAGTTACGTTGCTCAGTGCCTCGAAGCCATTCAGCCTAACGGTTAATCCTGAAGTTTCGACAGACTTCATGACCTCTTCACCCTTAACCTTAGTATGAATATTGCCTCGAGTACGACAACTACGGATAATACCGAGACCAATATGCTCATGAGCGTACTCGTTCCGGAGTTCGTCCTTGATATACCAGGCACACTACTAATTAATCCCGCATTATACGCAAGAAGCGTCTCGTAATCCCAGTCATTTTTTGACATCACAATGAGCTTTAGGAGGTACGTGTTCGTCTCTTCAGCAAGCTTCTTTGCAGCATCTGCCCCACTAGTACCTTCGCTGATGTCAGCTAACACAATTACTTTGAGAGAGTTATCGGCGAGCATCGTTCTTGCTTTCTCAAGGGTTAGGGGCTTTACACCGGTCAACTCCTCTTCTTCCAATACAAGCATGCAACGCATACCAAACCCTTCGAGTAGATATTGCTCGATTGGTGTTGAGCAGATTGCGACGTTGCCGGTAAAGCCTTTTTCACTTAACGTTCTCTCAGCCTCAGCTAAGACATTGTCTATAGATTCTACGGATTTTTCGGCAAGACTCGCGTAAATCTTGGCGTTGTAGCTATCTATCGCCGCTAATCTGGACGCTATCTCTCTTATGGCGAGCTTGGCGTTATGCGGCAAAAGCCACCATTCGTGTAAATTTATGTCACCATTTGGAAGGTTAAGCAATCTCAGCTTTCCACCTAACGCTTCGTGTAGTTTTAAGATTGAACCACGATTTACGAACGATGCGAGTTCCTCCTCCCATTTGAAATGTCCTGTAATGATTAGCAGGTCCGAGTTAGATACTTTTTCCAAATCCTTGGGAACGAGTTGGTACTCATGCGGGTCTGTCCCAAACGGCACCACGCTTATGACTTCAACGTAATCTCCAGCAGCCGACTTGACTAGTGGTACTAACGTCGGCGTAGACACCACAACAATCAATTTTGCGGTCGCGTTAACAGTAAGCTGTGCTGAGAGGAGCAGGGCCAATATAAGGAACATTAAAAACGCGGGTTTCAGATTCATTTTCTCCTCGCCTCGCACCCTACATGGATTATGGTACGGTTGTGACAACACTTCTCGGGTTTATTGAGGTAGGCACAAAGCCTAGTTATTACCTCCTTATCGAGTACATGATCCACATAATCCGCTACCTCGCACGCTTCATTTGACTTCATTTTGAGGGTCTCAACAAGAAAAACTTCAAAGACCCTGTGGGCGTGTAATAGCTCGACCGCAACCCTATAGCCCGCTTGGGTCAATGTGATGTGTCCGTACTTTTCTTTCTTGATGTACATCTTCTTCTCTAATTTGTTCAAAACGTCTATTGCCGAGGGCGTTTTAACGTTAAACATCTTAGCAAGATCGCCGCTCGTAATCTGCCTTCCGTCCTCGACGGTTGATGTGTATATGCGTTTGAGATAGCAGGATTCAATCCTGCTAAGATTTCTAGGCACGACTATGTTAGGTAGTGCCTAACTTTTAAACCTTTCTGGCCAAAAATTTTCTATGAGTAGCAACGTTCGTAAAATCGCCGAGAGCCTTTTACAAATGTTTATATTAAGCTCTAAAGTATCATTTTTGTGCCGAAATATATCTTCGTAACAGGCGGCGTAGTCTCGTCGGTTGGTAAGGGCATAGTCGCGGCTTCTGTTGGCAGGATTTTGCAGGCTAGGGGTTATAAGGTAACTGCCATCAAGATAGACCCTTATCTAAATGTTGATAGTGGTACGATGAACCCGTATGCTCACGGTGAAGTTTTCGTTACCGACGATGGTGGCGAAACCGACTTAGATATAGGATGGTATGAACGGTTCCTAGATATCACACTTTCGAAGCGCAACAATATCACGACAGGACAGGTTTACTTGGAGGTCATTACCAAAGAAAGACGCGGGGATTACTTAGGCAAGTGTGTCCAGATAGTCCCCCACATAACCGATGAGATTAAGCGTAGAATAAGGTTGGTTGCGGAAGGGAATGATGTTGATATAGCCATTGTTGAAATAGGCGGCACGGCGGGTGACATAGAAGGACAACCATTTTTAGAGGCTGCTAGACAAATGCGTCTCGAGGAAGGTTTCGAGAACACACTTTTCATCCATGTAGCTCTGGTACCTATACTGAAGGCTACCGAGGAATTTAAGACAAAAGCCTTGCAGCATAGCGTAAACGAGCTACGCAGGATAGGCATACAACCGGATGCCATAGTGGCAAGATGCGAAAAGCCGATAGATAGAGCGACGAGAAGTAAGATAGCTTTATTCGGGACGCTTCCGGAGAGCGCAGTTTTTTGCTCCTACGATGTAGAATACGTGTACGAGGTGCCACTAATACTGGAAGAGCAGGGCATGGGTGTTTTTATAACCGGCAGGCTTAACCTTAGCTGGAGACAGCCAAAGCTAAAGGAGTGGAGCGATATAGTCACCTCGATGAAGAATGCCAAAGAAGAAGTTAGGATTGCCGTGTGTGGCAAGTATACCAAGCTCACAGATTCTTACGTTAGCGTAAGGGAGGCGCTAATACATGCAGCAGCTTATGCAGGCGCAAAGGCGATTATAGATTGGATAGACGTAGAAGAGTTTGAGCTAAATCCTGAAAGGGTAAACATGCTTAGTAGGTATGATGGAATATTAGTACCGGGCGGATTCGGTCAAAGGGGTGTTGAGGGGAAGATAAACGCGATCAAGTATTCTAGAGAGAACGGCATACCGTTTCTCGGAATATGCTTTGGTATGCAACTCTCAGTCGTTGAATATGCGAGAAATGTTTGCGGTCTTGAGGACGCTAACAGCACGGAAGTATCGGCAAATACACCGCATCCAGTTATAGACCTTTTACCGGAGCAACGTAATCTTGAAAACTTAGGGGGCACGATGAGGCTCGGAGGGTTCGAGATTCTCATAAAACCAGGAACGTTGGCGCATAAGCTCTACAATTCCAGCATAATACGTCAAAGACACCGTCATAGGTACGAGGTCAATCCGGCATACTGGGATATATTAACGCGTGCAGGCATGATCTTTTCGGGCATGTCCGAAGATGGTCGAAGAGTTGAGATCATTGAGTTACCGAACCATCCATACTTTATAGCAACCCAATACCATGCAGAGTTTATCTCAAGACCAGGGAAACCTGAGGCGGCATACCTAGGATTTATAAGGGCCGCCCTTAAAAGAAGAAAGAATCTTGAAAGCTATAACAAATCAAAATACGTTTCAATATCTATGGGTTAGCAAATTTAACTAAAAATTTAAAACGTCCTGCATAATATTCTAACAATTAAGCCGCGGTAGCTCAGCTCGGTAGAGCAGCGGACCCTATAGAGGGGCTGAAGCTGTTAACCCGTTGGTCGTCGGTTCGAATCCGACCCGCGGCGCCAACCTGATTTTTAATAATCAAACGGTAGCGATCTAGGAGGCGTGGTATGTTAAAATCTCCAACCATACTGCTTAGAAGCGTTCACACAACGAATTTAATTCTGTAATTATTCTGCTTTTCTTAATATCATAAACCGTCCAGGATATTCTTGCGATAACCTGTTTATGGTTTCTTCACGGTGCTTACCAACCAGTGTTTCTTTGAAAGAGGGTTTTATGTAAATTATAAAATCTACGTTGAAAGCAGAAATCTCTTGCTTGATCGCTTCTTCGAAGTCTCCCAAGAAGATGTCATAGGTTACCTCGTAGCCTTCCTTTCTAAGCTCGATCGCCAACTTTTCAAGGTCGCTTAGTACCGATGTCTGCAATTCCTTTAGGTTTGGCTCTTTTTCCGCGATGTGATTTATAACGCTTAGAAGTCTTATTTTGTACCTCTTGTCATATGAATGACGTATCGTCTTTTTGATTGCCTCGTAGTCCTCCATCGGATCCACTAAAACGGCTACCTCCATAACGTAGGACGAGGGCACTACCCATGAGCCTTCCTCGTTGCTTATCAGCGGAAGTTTATGTGATTTACGATAGAATACATACAAAGCCAGCCCTATCGCAACCCAAATAAAACCAAACAGCCTCCCGTTTGGATGTAATATTACCACGAGTAACCATAGAATAAACGTGGCAGGCAACCCTATTAGTCCTACTAATGGTAGCTCAACGACCTTGCCCCTAAACTTGAGGCTGATGTTTAAAGGTACTTTCCAAGGACGGTAGACGTCGCGGTCAACCATTCGAAGCCTGATAAAGCTAGCCATCAAAATCATGTAGCTCAATAGTGCACCGAAGTTGTATAGGCTGACCACGAAGGGAATGTCACCTATCAAAGCTAATAGCGCCCCTATACATCCGAAAATGAGTAACGTCCTTGTAGGTGTTCTAAATACCGGATGTATGTGATAGAACCATCTAGGCATGAGCCTAAACTTGCCCATGCTGGCCATGAGCCTAGAGATACCTATAACACCCGTATTGGCAGAAGCGTAGCAAAGAATGAATGCGGTTATGGCGACTATTGTTGAGAAGGACGGGCCTATAACTGGAAATTTTGAAGTTAAAACGGCAACGGAATTTTCGTAAGATATTGCTATTGTTTCCCAACTCATGCTACCGGATGCTAAAAATGCGAACAGAAGAACAGATAACATGACCGCTAATATGGTGAGCTTGGCGGCTTTCGGTATCCATTTGTACGGTTTTCTCGTTTCCTCTGCCGCTTGCGATATGGATTCTATTCCGATAAAGCTAGCAATAGCTACTGTGATTCCATAGACAAAATTATTGAATTGTGTCGACCCGGGGAAGAAATATTCCACCTCTGATAAGACTTTGGGATTTCCAAAAATGTTCAATTGATGCAACATGGTTTCCGTATTAAATAATAGTGTAAAACCTAGAAGCAGTATGATCGCCTCGATTACCAGACCAAACACGACCAACATAGTCGTGAAGCTTGTGGAGTATTTTATACCGACATAATTGATGAGTAGAAGAGACATCACAAGCACTAGCGCTATCAAACCTAGCGGGGATATACCCAGATTCAAAGTATAGAGCTCAGGTAAAAGGAACTTAAGATATCCAGCGGCAGCAAGAGAGAACAACGATATACATATTACATAGTCTAGCATTAGCGCCCAACCTGCTAAAAATCCAAACAAGCTGTTGAGCCCCCTGAGGGCGAAGACTTGGCTCCCTCCCGCATAGGGATAGACGGAACTTAACTCTGCATATGTCAGTCCGACAAGCACGTAGACAGCGGCAGCGATCATGAAAGCGAAGGGTGCTGCTCCTGCTGCATAGAGGAATACAACACCTAGAGCCAAGAATATATCTGCACCTACATCACCGTAACCGATGGCAAAAGACCCAAGCCAACCGATATCTCTTTTTAACGTAACGACTTTTCTTCTTTCTCGCAACAAATCCGAATAATCTAGCGGTTGACAAAAATAAAATCAATATTTAAACGTATTTTGAGGAATATTAATAAGCATATTGATTTTGATACTGCTCTGGTAGGAAATGACAATTACCGTGGTTCTTCACGTATACGTGGAGTCAAACAAGCTTGACCACGTTTGTAAAATATTAAACAATATACCCGAGGTAATCGATGTATTTGAAGTTAGTGGAGATTATGATGTCATAGCTATAATGGAAACGGAATCCATCTCAAAGTTTAGAGAAATTTTAAAGACAAATATACTAAAAATAGAAGGCATAAAGGCGATTACATCATCCATTGTTCTCCACATACACAAAAGAAATGGTGAGGTTTTAGAGGTTTAAAAAAGTTTTTAGTTTTTAAATCAATAACTCTCCGTTTTTCATAACAACTTTTCCGTCCAATGTCAACGTCGGACGCGGTATTATGAAGTCTTCATGTATATCGGATTCAACTTTTCCGCCCATGTGCGAGTTATCACCGATCGCGATGTGGACGGTGCCCCTTATCTTTTCCGCTTCCAGAACGTTGTCCGGACGTCTTGCGTATGGGTTTGTTCCTACACCAAGTTCGGCCAGATTTCTTCTCGAAATATAGGGCTGTTCGGTTTTTTCCAAGGCCAAAAGACTCCTGAATCTATCACCCACTTCACCGCCGCCAGAGATCTCAACCACATAACCGTCCTTAAAGGTTAAAACCATCTCCTCTTTCAGGTCTGGGTACCACCCTACTTCTACGACGACCTTACCGTTAGCCGTCCCCTCTAAGGGAGCTATGTAAGCTTCTCCTGAGGGCAAGTTGCCCCATGAGCCCCTCTCTCTAAATATACCAGCATCTACTTTTCCCTCTCTTCCTTCTAAGCTAAACGTTATGTCTGTGCCAGTTTCCGTTTTGATGTTTGCTTTATTCGCCTCGGTAAGCAACTTAGCAATCTTCTTTGTTTCCTCAGCAATCTTCTGGTAGTCTGCTGCCATTGGTCCGCCAGGATAGAACATCTCGGGTAGGAACATCGGCATACTTGCAACCCTTGCGCCAGCCTTACATGCATTTACTCGTGCATCTGTATGCGTTAGCGAGTATGTTGTTATTGCAACAACGACGTCAGCAGCCTTCATCCTCTCCTCGACGTCCTTTCCTGGATAAGTTCCGTGTTTACCGACTGATGGGTATGCGAAAAATTCAACAGTGCATTCGGGGAAATTCTTCATCGCAATCTCACTCACCATCTTGGCTAGGAGTGATCTCTTAAGCGCATCCAAAAGTTTCTCACTCGATTTTACTCTCCACTCTTCTGCTGTTGGAAAATCTGTAACGACCAGTATCTTCTCGCCCGGCTTAACTCCCATATTGACCCTAAACATGTTAATAACGCCTTGCTCAATCTTCTCAAAATCGATCAAATACATCACCTCCCAAAATAAAAATAATTATAGAGATATTGTTTTATGCTTTACCTAACTTCTTAGCCAACTCTATGAGTTCCGGATGAACAACTTTGCCCTTGTCGAGTAGTTGAACGTCATCAAGCCATACTGAAGAGTTAAGGCATATTCCGTCAGTATGGGATTTTGCTGGCCTACCCTTAGGTGGTGCCAACATGGGTCCCACGTTACCGATTCCCCACTCGGTGCATCCCCAGACCCTTTCATCCTCTAGGATTGCGCCTGTCAGCTTTGCGTTTGGATGGAAACCATAGCATACGTGTGCCATGTAGAACATGTTCGGGTCATCGAAGCTCTTTAGCCATGCTTCAAACTCTATTGCCTCTTTGCCCCCTTCGATCTTTACAATCTTGCCCTCTTTCACGTGGAGCTTAACTGGTTCTTTCAGTAAACCTATTGGTGGTGAGAGCGACCCGTCAAACACTATCACTCCGTTGATTGTTTCAAATATTGGAGACCACCCTATTTGACCAGACATGAAGTGAGGTCCCGGCGTATCGGCATAGCCAACCTCTAAAAGTATTGGCCTGCTTGGGTCGTTTTCAAAGGAAACATCGGTTCCAGCTGGTGTGGTTATCCTCATCCTTTTGGCTTTCCTAGTCAGCTCCACAACCTTCGTCTGGAATTCCTTCAAAGTTGGAAAGTCAACTCTGCCGATGCATCTTATCATCATGTCCACATCCATACCGACGAGGCAGAGATACCTTAGCTTCTTGTTCTCCTCCATGGCAATGTCCCATGGTGTAGAGTAAAGCAGCCACTGATTGTTGAATTCGACCCATGCATCGGCCTCCTTCAACGCGGCCGTCAAGGGTTTAAGTGGTAGCATCGGGTCAGCTGCCTTTCCAACCCCCAACGGTGAAGCCAACCATATGACCATCGGCTTGGCTCCAACGGAGAAGGCGGCCCTGGCTGTTGCGTCCACAACCCTCGGGTCGGATTCCGTATCCGCAGTTATGATGAACGTTTCACCGGGCTTTAACTTGAAAAGTTCTCGAACGAGAACATCAGCAGCTTTTCCTAACTCGTATTCATATCTTCCAACCATATACCCTCAGTCAATTTTTTACTTTACACTGTATTTAAAATTTTTTGCCCTTTATTTTTTGTTGCTAAAAAGAAGTTTTCTCACTTAAAAATTTACAAAAAACTTATAAATGAAAAAGCGATACAAATTTACAAACTTTAGGTGAAAAACATGGTAAAAAGATCAGTTGTTGCGGCCGTAATTGCAATCATAGTTATCATAGCCATAGTCGGCGCAGCAGCATGGTACCTTGCCGCGCCACCTGCACCAACACCTACTCCACCGACGCCTGTATTAAAGCGAACCCTAACGATATCGTTTGCAAACGTTCCGACACTGGACCCGGCCGTAGGCTCGGATGAAGCTAGCTCGAGCGCCTTCGTGAACTTATATGACACGCTTGTTTACCCCACAAAAACTGGTGAAGTGGTGCCTCATCTGGCCGAAAGATGGGAGGTCTCACCGGACGGGCTCACTTGGACGTTCTACTTAAGAAAGGGCGTAAAATTCCATGATGGGACGGAGCTTACAGCTGAAGATGTTGTTTTCTCGGCCAAAAGGTTCGTAACGATTGGTGAGGGATATTCCTACTTGCTTTCGCCATACTTGGAAGAGGTTAGGGCAGTAGATGATTACACTGTCGAGTTTAAACTGAAGACGACATTCGGTCCGTTCCTGACAACGCTTGTAAGGCTATATATACTGAATAAGGACCTAGTCATGAAGAATATCAAGACGCCAGGTCCTTATGGAGAGTTTGGAGATTACGGAAAGTCTTGGTTATTAACTAACGATGCGGGTTCCGGACCATATAAGTTAAAGGAAGTAAAGCTTGAAGAGTACGTGATCTTTGAGCGCTTTGAGGATTACTGGGGATACGTTAAACCAAACGCACCTGACGAGGTCAAGTTCATCGGTACAACGGAACCCGTTACAATAAGAACGATGTTTGCAAGGGGCGAGCTTGATATAACAGACCAGTGGCAGCCGTATGAAAACCTTCTTGAGATGGCAAAACTTAGGGGTGCAGAACTCGTTTACATACCAAGCGGCGGTATGTTTTACTTAATGATACACACGAAGAAGGCACCCACTGATGATATTCACTTCAGGAAAGCCATGGCGTATGCCTTTGACTATGATACCGTAGTGGAGAAAATATTTGTAGGTTCAAAGCCCGCTAGGGGTCCTGTAGCGGCGGTAGTTCCGGGGCACGATCCAACCGTACCTCAGTACACGAGGGATTTAGACAAGGCCAGAGAGGAGCTCATGAAGTCGAAATACTATCCTGAGCTCGACAAATATGAAATTGAATACTGGTGGGTAGCCGAGGTTCCAGATGAGGAGAAGGTTGCTCTACTCTTTGCCCAGAACATGGAAGAGATCGGAATCAAAGTCAAAGTCGTGAAGGTGCCATGGTTAACGGTGATAGATGCTATGGCAAGACCGGAGACAAGTCCGCATATAGTCTCGATATTCGTCGCCCCGCACTATTTAGAGGCAGGCTCAATATTAGAGTCTAGGTACCACTCGAAGTCTGCGCCCACATGGGAGCAGAATGAGTGGTTACTTGACCCTGAGATAGATGCTATGATAGAAGACGCTGTAGCGACTATCGATATTCATGAAAGGTTTGCCAAATATGCCGAGCTACAGCACTACATCGTAGATCTTTGTCCATCACTGTTCGTATTCGACATGGTTGAGAGGAGGGTCTATTACTCTTACTACATTGACTGGTATGCTGCCAAAGGCGAAGGAGTGCCAGTTTTAGGCTACTTCTTCGACCTAAGACTCATCGAGGTCTTCCCCGAAAAGAAGGCAGAGCTGTTCGGATAATTTAATAAGTAAGAATTAAGAAAATGGATATTACCTCCTAATTTTTTATTTTTTGGACGGGGCTAAGGTTGAGGCTTGCTACATACATTGCGAAAAGGGTAGGCTACACAGTATTTGTGTTGTTAGGGCTTTCGATACTGATATTTACATTAGCCAGGGTTTTGCCAGGAGACCCTGCTAGGATGGCTCTGAGCCCTAGGGCTCCAGAATGGGCTATAGAAAAGCTCAGAGAACAACTTAGACTCAATGAGCCGTTACCCATTCAGTACATTTATTGGCTAAGGGATGTGTTTAGCGGTAGCTTGGGCGAGTCGCTAGTAACAAGGCGCGACGTTCTGGTAGACATATCAGAGTTCTTACCCGCAACGCTAGAGCTACTACTCTTTGCGCTCATATTCGACGTGATTATCGCCATACCTATAGGCATGCTTGCGGGTAGAAAGGCTAACACTTGGATTGACAACCTTGTAAGGGGATTCGCATACATAGGCGTAACAATCCCCGCGTTTGTCTTCGCGATAATATTCCTATTGATCTTTGGATACATATTGCAAATTGCACCTACGGTCGGAAGGCTTAGCCCAGGCGTGGTACCGCCACCAAGAATAACAGGACTGCTCACAATAGATTCGCTTATTACAGGAAACTTTTCGGTGTTCGTAGATGCCGTATCTCATCTTATTCTACCATCTTTCGCCTTAGCGCTTGGGCCGATTGCACAGGAGGCCAGAATAACTCGTGCTAGCGTCGTTGAGAATCTGAATAAGGATTACATACTTGCAAGCATTGCGCATGGCTTACCCGAAAGGTTGATAGTTTTAAAATATTTGATGAGGCCATCACTGATACCGACAATATCCATAATGGGCTTAGACATCGCATCGCTTATGGGTTGGGCATTCCTTGTAGAATCGATATTTAATTGGCCTGGAATGTCAAGATACGGCATAATAGCGATGCTCAGGAAAGACCTGAACGCCATAGTAGGCGTGGTCATGGTTACAGGACTAGTGTTTGCTATAGCAAACATAATAGTGGATATAATAGTGTCCCTATTAGACCCGAGGATAAGAATGGTAGAGAGGGCGAAGTAGGCAATGTGTATTATGTTTTTAATAGAAAAATTAAAAGACGTAGGCATAATATCGCCGAGGAAAGCGGAGGACTACAAAAAGGCATGGTATAAATTTTCTAGAAACCCGTTATCTATCGCAGGCCTCGTGATTGTCATCGCGGTGGTCGCGCTTGCCATTTTAGCACCGTATGTAACACCGTATCCTCATCATGCTGAGCATTATGTGGATTTCGCGAACGCAAACCAACCGCCCAGCCTAGCTCATCCATTTGGTACAGACCAGTTCGGAAGGGATGTACTCACAAGAATAATTTTTGGTTTCAGGTACTCCCTTATGATGGCGGCCACGGTTCTAGCCATAGTCACACCGCCTGGCGTGATACTCGGCCTAATAGCCGGCTATTACAGGGACCGATGGGTAGACACGGTTATAATGAGAATAGCGGACATATTCGTCGCGGTTCCTCCGCTCGTCCTAGCCCTAGCCATATGTGCGGTGTTAGAGCCCAACATCTTTAATGCTATGATGGCAGTGTCACTCATGTGGTGGCCGTGGTACACTAGGCTCGTGTACAGCATGGCATCTTCGTTACGTATGGAACCGTTTGTTCAGGCTGCCGAGATAATCGGTGCGAGCAAGCTGCATATAATGTTTAAAGAGATTCTGCCGAATTGTCTTGGAGCCATATTGACTAAGGTTACGCTCGACGCTGCATGGGTAATCATCCTTGGTTCAGCCCTCAGTTTCGTGGGACTTGGAGCACAACCTCCGACACCTGACCTTGGAACGATGCTATCAGATGGAGCCAAGTATATGCCGACCATATGGTGGATTACTGTATTCCCTGCGATTGCGATAGCGGTGATAGTACTTGGCTTTAACCTGCTGGGGGATGGAATTAGAGACATATACGCAGCTGAGGCTCGTTAAATGAATATGGAGGTTTGAAAACATGAGTAGCGCTTTGCTAAACGTTGAGGAACTTCAAGTGCATTTCAAGGTTTATGGGGGCATACTGAAAGTTTTAAACGACGTTGCTCTAACTGTAAACGAGAAAGAAAAGGTAGGGCTGATAGGAGAGTCAGGTTGTGGCAAGACCACGACAATGAAAGCGATAATGAGAATTCTCCCTTGGAACGCCATAGTACCGAAAGCCAAAATATACTTCAAAGGAAAAGACGTCATGAAGATGAATGACAGCGAACTAAAAAGGCTCAGGAGAAGGAGCATATCCATAATATTTCAGGACCCCACCGCGGCATTGAATCCTGTATTCAAAATAAGGGACCAGATTTTCGATGTAGTTAAGTACGCTAACCTCGAAATGGGAAAAAACTTGTCAAAAAAGGAAATAGAGGAGGAGGCGATTAGGCTTTTGAGAGAGGCTGCGCTTCCGGAGCCTGAAAGAATACTCGATAGTTATCCATTCCAGCTCAGCGGAGGCATGAGGCAGAGAGTATGTATAGCTATGGCGCTTGCATCGGCACATGAATTGCTAATAGCAGACGAGCCTGGCACATCGCTCGACGTAACGATAGAAGACCAAATCTTAAGGCTACTAAAACAGATAGTTGAAGAGAAACGTACTTCAATTATACTCATCAGCCATGCGCTTGGTGCCGTCAAAGGCTTCGTGGACAGAGTTTACGTTATGTATGCTGGGTGTATTGTTGAATCTGCAAGAACGCCCGACCTATTCCGTGAGCCACTCCATCCATACACGAAGGGCCTTCTCGCTGCTGTACCTAAGCTGACAGGCGGGGGAGTCCCTTCAGGAATTAAGGGCAGGGTTCCAGATTACATGAATCCACCCTTAGGTTGTAGGTTCGTTACACGGTGCGAGCATGCGATGCCGATATGCGAAAAAAAGCAACCAAGAATGATAAAAGCAGGAAACGATCGTGAAGTGGCGTGTTTCCTTTATGGTGAGTGAACATGTCGAGCGAAAACATATTGGAAGTCATAAACCTCAAGAAGTATTTCAAGGTCAGTAAGGGCATCATTAAAGCCGTTGATGACGTCAGTTTCAACGTAAAGTACGGGGAGACATTCGGTCTCGTGGGCGAGTCAGGTTCAGGAAAGAGCACGACAGGGCACATCATAGTCGGACTTTACGCACCAACTTCCGGTAAAATTCTATTTGAAGGGATGGATATTTCCATGGGAGTTGAAAAGAGGCCTCTCTCATTAAAAAAGAAAATTCAGATGGTATTCCAAGACCCCGCTACCTCACTCAATCCTAAGAGAACCGTTAGGCAGATTATAGAGCTACCCTTAAAGGTTCATGGCATATGTCATGGGGACACTACACAAAAAGTAGCTGAATTATTACAAATGGTTGAGCTCCCAGTTGAGTACATGGACAGGTATCCTACGGAGCTAGGTGGCGGTGAGAAGCAGATGGTAGCAATCGCCAGGGCTTTGGCTGTAAACCCGAAATTCATAATCCTAGACGAGCCGACGTCGGCCCTCGACGTATCAATCCAAGCAAAAATCATAAACATGCTTATGAGAGTTCAGAAGGAATTCAATCTGTCTTACTTGTTCATAACACACAACCTGAGCCTGATGAGAAACGTCGCATCACGCGTAGCCATAATGTACTTAGGTAAAATAGTGGAGCTCGCATCAACCGAAGAATTCTTCTACAACCCACTCCATCCATACACGAAGATGCTTCTCTCATCCATACCCGTGATAACGGATGAGGAGGAGGCGATGAAACCAAAGAAGATAGTCTCAACCGGCGAGATTCCTGGAGCTCTGAACGTACCTCCGGGCTGTAGCTTCCATCCAAGATGTCCCGAAAGGTTAGAGATTTGCGATAAAATAGAGCCATGCATGTTGGAAATTGCTCCCGGCCATTTTGTTAAATGTCATCTATACAATTCTATGAGGACATAACAGTCAACAATTTTTAGTGGACCGGCGGGGATTTGAACCCCGGACCTCTCGGGTGCAAACCGAGTGCTCTTCCAGACTGAGCTACCGGCCCTGTGGAAATCTCCAAACGTATCTTATTTATATGCCTGTCCTCTATTTTCTATATTCGACTGCCTTTTTAGTCCTCCTTAAGGTTTACTACGATCTTCAAAGCAATAATAAGTCTGGCGATATATTACGATTGACTTACCTATGTACAAAAAGATAATAACAGTAAAAGTTGGCAACCTTGCAATCAAGCTTTATGAGGATAAAAGAGTTTACCGACCGCTATCTGTCTCGAAGTTAATGGCGAATTGCATCACATTAAGAGGCGGTGAATACGTCTTAGACTTAGGCACTGGTAGTGGTTTTTTAGCGATAGTGGCCTCTAAACTTGGTGCTGGAAGTTGTGTAGCTACGGACATATCGTCAGATGCTGTGGCAATTGCAAAAGCCAACGCGGAATTGAATGCCGCGTACAATATTGACGTGAGACAAGGGAGCCTTTACGAGCCCGTAGAAAACGAGCGATTTGACTTGATAATCTCAAACCCACCCATGACACCATCGCCAAGGCGCTTAAAACCAGAAACATACGGAGGGTCAGACGGCAGGAGCGTTTTGGATGCCGTTTTAAAAGGTGCGAAGGAACATCTAAAGCCGGGTGGCAGACTCCTAATTCCGACGATATCAATAATCGGCATAGACGTGACCGCCAAGATGTTAGCCCAACTGGGCATGACTTATAGGTGTGTGGGATATACTGTCGTCCCCTTCAGTAAACTTTTGAAAAATTTGGAAGATTATATAGCGAAGTTACCAAACGCCAGCATAATATATGATAGACATATTAGGCCTTGCTGGACGGCCGTGGTATTCGAAGCCAGGCTACTGCCTTAGCATATCGCTAAACGCTCTCCCAAGCCTAGATATACCTTCAACCAGATTCTCGATGGAGTTAGCGAAGCTAATCCTGATGAAGCCCTCACCATATGCACCCATGGACGAACCATGAAGAACTGCTACACCATAGTTCTCGATTAGTCTGGTGACCAGCTGTTCAGAAGTCATACCAGCACGTGATAAAATCTTTTGGACATTAACGAACACATAAAACGCTCCTTGTGGTTTTAAATACGTAATGCCCTCTACCTCTTTGAGCTTTTCCATTACTACGTTTCTTCGCTCCTCGTATGCTTTCACCATCTTTTTCACAGAATCCTGTGGTCCCCTGAGTGCCTCTATACCGGCATATTGAACAAACTGGTTTGGACATGACGTCATGTTGTTCAACAGCTTGGTCATAGGTTCGACAAGGTCCGATGGAACCACCGCATACCCAAGCCTCCAACCAGTCATGGCATATCTCTTTGAAAATCCATCTACCAATATCACGTTGTCTTTTTTTGCAAACGATAACGGCGAGTAGTGCTTCAGTCCGTCAAACAATATAGGATAGTATATTTCATCAGATATCACGAATGCGTTTCTATCTTCCGCGATCTCCACTATACCCTTTACATCCTCTTCCCTCAGGACGGAACCGCATGGGTTGTGGGGCGAATTGATGATTATTGCCTTCGTTCTGCTGGTAATTAGTTCGTTAACCTCTTCAGGCGTCATTCTAAACCCGTTACTTTCGCTCAACCTTAGCGGCACGGGTTTTCCACCCACATACGCCGTGATGGATTCGTATGCAGGATATCCCGGATTTGGATATATCACTTCCTCACCGTCATCCACGATGGATGCGATAGACGCAAATATTGCTTCTTTGCATCCAAGCGTTACGAGCACATTCTTCCAATCAACGCTAACGCCCAATTCAGCGGAGACCTTCTCTGCGATGGCCTTTCTGAGTTCTGGTATTCCAGGTGTCGGCGTGTAGTGCGTTGCGCCCTTCATCAAGGCCTCCATCGCCGCCTTCTTTATGTTTTCGGGTGTATCAAAATCTGGCTCACCGATCTCCATATGTATCACATTCTTTCCCTTTGCTTCAACTTCCCTTGCCTTCGAAAGAACCGCAAAAGCACCCTCTTGGGTTATCTTATGAATCCTGCTAGACGTTCTCTTCATAACACGTTTCGGAAATTTCTAATGAGTCGTTCTTATAAAAACTTTCGGATAAGTTAATAAAAATGTCGTGTAAATAAAGCGTGAGTTGGACAACATGAATACGCTGGAGTTGCAAGGATACTCAGGCAGGGTGAGGGAGCTTCTAGAACGGGAAAACATAAACATTGGAGACGAGGTCGAGGTGATCTCAAACGGCAGGAGATATAGGGGCATTCTAATGGCTAGATACGAGTTGGCAGACCCGAACTACATAACGCTAAAACTACCTAACGGTTATAATATAGGCATAAGGGTAACAGAAAATACGGTTGTATCCAAAATCTCTGCTGGAGTGAGGCCAACGTTCGTGCGACCTCCTAAACCCCAAACCCTCAGCGGCCTCCCCAATGTTATCATAATCAGTACAGGCGGAACCATAGCTAGCAGAGTAGAATATAGGACTGGAGCAGTTAGGCCTGCTTTGGACGCGGAGGACCTTTTGGCAATAGTTCCCGAACTTGCAGAAATCGCAAAGATAGACACTGAGGTACTGTACAATGTGTGGAGTGAGAATATTCAAGTTCAACATTGGATAGGAATGGCTGAGGCAATAGACCGCTCTATTCGTAAAGGCGTGGATGGTGTGGTCCTAACACATGGCACAGACACTATGGGATATACGGCCGCTGCACTCAGCTTCGCCCTCCAGAAACCGCCAATTCCGATAGTTCTCGTTGGTGCACAAAGGTCTTCGGATAGACCTTCAAGCGATGCCGCGACTAACTTAATTGCTGCCGTCGCAACCGCCGCCAAGGCACCTTTCGGCGAAGTTGTCGTTGCCATGCATAAATGGCATTCTGATGACGTCATAGCTCTACATAAAGGAACTAGGGTCGTCAAGTTACATACAAGCAGCAGGGACGCATTCCGCTCGGTGAATTCAAGACCAATCGCTTATTATCAGCATGGCGAGCTCAAGGTGGTGGCAAATGATTTAAACCCAAGGGGGTCTAATGAATACGTTTTTAAACCAAAGTTTGATGGAAGGGCATTTCTTATAAAGTTCTTTCCATCTATGAAACCAGATATATTGAATATTCTAGCCGACATGGGCATAAAGGGTTTCATAATAGAGGGCACGGGGCTGGGGCACGTTTCCTCCGATTGGGTACCAATTATAAGAGGTTTGACAGAAAGGGGCATATTTGTCGGCATGACGTCCCAATGCAAGTTCGGAAGGGTTAACATGAACGTTTACGATAGCGGCAGAGATTTACTAAAGGCAGGCGTCGTTCCGCTCGATGATATGCTCTCTGAGGTTGCACTCGTTAAGCTCATGTGGACTTTAGGCAACCTTGGCGATGGGGCCGGATTGGAAGAGATTAAAAAGCTTATGCTAAAGAATATTGCTGGAGAGATTTACTCAAGAAGTTTGCCTAACACGGACTCGTGGTAGTTATGGAGGATTATTCCAGCATAAAGTTGAAAGTCGGTCTGGAGATACACAGACAGTTAGACACAAAGAGGAAATTGTTCTGTGATTGTCCGACAGAAGAGGTCGAGGGCGGTGAAACCATAACTTTTGTCAGAAAATTAAGGGAAGTTCAGAGTGAACTTGGTACAGTAGACGCGGCGGCAATCTTTGAATCAAAAAAGCAGAGGACAATAGTCTATCATGCAAACCTCAAGAATGTTTGCTTGGTCGAGATGGATGAGGAACCTCCGCATAACTTGAATCCCGAGGCTCTTGAAGTCGCCCTCATGGTTGCTCTTTTACTTGACTCCAAACCAGTTGATGAGGTTCACGTAATGCGCAAGATAGTCATAGACGGTTCTAACACGACAGGATTCCAACGCACATGTATAATCGGGATAGGAGGGGAAATAAAAATAAAGAACAAAACCATACCCATACAGATGATAACCCTCGAGGAAGATGCGGCTAGAATAATAGAGGTTAGAAAAGATGAGGTCCATTATGACCTATCAAGGCTCGGCATACCACTAATAGAAATTTCGACAGAGCCAGTCATCGAATCACCTGAAGAAGCGATGGAAGTAGCTTACGCCATAGGAAGAATGTTAAGGGCAACGGGCAAAGTTAAGCGAGGCATAGGGACTGTCAGGCAAGACTTGAACATATCAATTAAGGATGGGGCACCCATTGAGATAAAAGGTGTCCAAGAACTTGAGCTCATTCAAAAGGTTGTGGAAAACGAGGTTAAGCGACAACTGCACCTTTTGCGGATAAAAGAGGAATTGTTAAAACGCGGTGTTAAGAAGGAAGACGTTTGGAGTGCAAAACCCGTTGACGTCACCCACATATTTTCTAAAACTTCCAGCAGAATAATCAAAAGACAACTTGAAGCGGGTGGGGTCGTGTATGCAATAGTATTGAAGGGGTTTGCTGGATTGCTAGGTCTACAACCGTCGCCCGGTATAAGGCTTGGTGCAGAGATTGCGGGAAGAGTGAAGGCATGGAGCGATGTGGAAGGAATATTCCATACGGATGAGCTCCCCAACTACGGAATAACGAGTGAAGAAGTTAAAGCTCTGAAAGATGCAACAGGTGCTGGAGAATACGACGCTGTGGTCATAGTGGCAGCGGAAAGGGACAAAGCATTGGATGCGGTAGAGGTTATTAAGGAAAGAGCAGCAGAGGCCTTAGATGGAGTACCCGAAGAAACTAGAGCAGCAAGACCCGATGGTACAACAGTTTACATGAGGCCGAGGCCGGGCTCGGCAAGGATGTATCCGGAGACGGACATACCACCAATTGTAATTTCACAAGAACTTATTGAGCGGCTGAGAGCAAGGCTTCCAAAGACTTTGGATGTTGTGGCTCAACAACTTGTTGAGAAGTATGGACTCAGCAAGCAACTTGCAAACGACCTTATAGATAGCGAGGTGGTTGAAGATTTTGAAGAGATTGTTTCGAAAACTGGAGTGTCTCCTACCGTCGTAGCCTCTACGTTAACGGAAGTGCTCAGAAGCTTAAGGAGGGAGGGGATTAACGTTGAAAAGATAACCAAAGCGCACATAATGAGGTTCTTTGAACTCGTGTCATGTAACAAGGTGGCGAAGGAGGCTGTTAGGGATGTCCTAGCAGCCGTAGCACAGAAAGGGCAAAACGTGGATCAAATCATAGACGAACTCGGCCTTTGGTCTCCTCCGATTTCGGAGGTAGAAGATAGGATTAAGATGCTCGTTGAAGAGCACAAGCAAGAGATTTTTGCTGATGAAAAGAAGGCCGTGGCCAAGTTAATGGGTAAGCTAATGAAAGATTACAGAGGAAGGGTTGATGGGGCACTCATAAACAGCATGCTAATAAAGGCAATTCGGGCACTCAAATCCGAGAGCGATAAATTTTAATGCATGCATCTCTTGAGATTTATATTGGTAAAGACTTTGCAAAATGTGAAAGGTCTTAAGGTAAGGATACAGCATGACGATGTTTCCGTCGAGTTTGAGGGAAATTACGAAGAAGTATGGATGAGTGTTAACAAATATCTTTCAGAGCTCTATCCATCCCTCTCGATAATAAAGAAGTTTCTGGGAGCTGTAGATGTTTCTCACATCATGTCCCTACTTTCGGGAAAAGCCCAGATAGTAAACGGCAGGATAGTTGTCTCAACACAGGCAGATGCCAAAAGAAAGATAATTATATGTCTCGCGGCCGCATACGTGGGCAAAGTGCTTGGGCTTTTGGAGAACGATGCGCTCTCTCCTAAAGAGGTCTCGGTAATCACAGGTTTGGAAGAAAGCGTTACCAGGGCTAGGCTAAGTGAGATGAGAAAGTCGGGTCTCGTCATAAAGGTTGATGGTGGGAGATATGTTTTTAATACATCTGCCATCAACGTGTTGACAGAGGAGGTCTAATCATGGGCGAGGAAGTCATGAAAGTTTCAATACAGTATAAAGATGTCCGGGCAGATTTTGAAGGGAGGCCTGATGACGTCTACAGAAGCATAGTATCCTTTATGGAGAAAGTGATACCTTCCTATTCACTTGCTAGCAAGATAAGCTATTCTGTGGACCTTCAAAGCTTAATCGAAAAATTGAGGGACTACCTAGCGTATAACCAAACCGAGGGGGTCTTTCTGCTTAAACCTCTGAACGCACTATCAGTTTCCGAGGCGATAATGCTTTTGTGCATAAAGAGGTACCTTGAGCATGGACTGGGTCTGGCCGAGTCCCCTTCCATAAATGCTTCGGAACTGGCGAAAAGCATAGCCAAGTCCGAGAAGACGATATCGGGAAAACTAAGCCTGCTTTTGCGGAAGGGCTACATCAGACGCCTAGATAGGGGAGACTACGTCATAACAATGCTAGGTATTAAGGAGTTTGTGGAGGGCAAGGTTGAGAAAAAATAGTTACTCCCCGGTGGGTTCACTCTCTTCGGTTTCCACCTTCGCCGCTGATGTGGGTTGTGCTGAATAGAGATACCTTCTGGGCCGGCCTATTCTAGATAGGACACCCTCCCTTACCATGTCCAATAAAACGTGGGCCACGGCAGTCGGGTCATAATGATGACCTCTTCTGGCCAATTCTGCCACGACCTCAGACAATGGTCTTGGTGTGGAAAACCACCCCTCCTTGAGCAGGCTTTCTATCAACCCCCTACATGTGGACGTCTCGACGGGCCTTGTGCGCTTTTGAGCTTCAGATTCGGGCTCTAACGTCTCTGAAACACCGAGTGCTGCCATAACGTCCCTTATGGACTTCTCTAACAGATCAGGGGGTGCTTCTATCTCCACATTCGCCTTTCCTACCGTTATCTTGACTCTTATTCTTTCTTGTGACATGAGCAAATTACCCAAATTGCGCAACATTTATAAGCACATAAATCCTTAAGGTTATTAGTGATGAAGCGGATGAGTACCCTCATAAGCACCGAGACCCCTTTTATTGAGAACTTCTTAGAGGTATTTAAAGCATTTTCTAAGATGGGACTGGGCTCGATGGAAAACCTAAGGAAGACCTTGCCTGTCGTTAGTATTGATGGGCTCGGACATCATATTGGTCATGATGTCATGCTAGAGTTGGACAAGATGGCCTCCGTTAAGGCCTACAAAGTGAGACCATCTGGCAAAGTCTGCGATGTGATCGCGTGCGATACCTCGGTCATAAAGCTAGCTGAGGGGCCTTTTGGTTATCTCGCCGCTCTAAGGGGGTCTGTGGTGAGGAGAAAAAGGTCTGGAAGCATCGAATCATGGATAATCGGCCCTCTCATCTTTTTCGTATCTCTTGACGATAACTTATCTTTATTCACCTTTATGTCTGAGCTCATGGATGGTCAACCGTTTAGCGAAAACTTTGAGACAATACATAGGAGTATTAACAGCTTGCTCGAGAAGTGGCTTCAGCGTTCGTTAGCATCAACATTTTCTGACTCGATACTACTCTTCGATGGTTCTCTGACGGCTGGACCAGCGGACAACTCCTTACAGCTGATTCGTGAGACGCTCAATGAGGCTGAACGAAACGGCAACGTTGTGCTTGCCTTTTCGAAATCGACACACCTATCTTATCTGGGAACTAAGATAACATCGTTGGTACCAGAACTAGACCCACCGTGCGTAATCGATGTGAATGATGCTGTATGCTCTTCTCCTAAAATCCACAAGCTCGGTAGGATACTTGTATCCCACCTGTCCAGAACTTTCTTTCCATATAGGCTTGACGTAAGTGAAAAAGAAGTAGAGGATGTATTGTACACAATTGGTAACCTTCTCAGCAGCGATGCCTTGATATACGGCTACCCAGAAACTCTGCTATTGGCGCACAATTACTGCACCTTTAACAAGTTAGATGTGCTAGCGTTGCAAAGGTTGCTGAAGCAAGAATTTAACATAGATGCTTTCTGCATAGGAGATGTAAGGAGCAGTCTTTTCAATCCTCTGGATGGTCATTAGACATGAAGATATTTTCTAAGCAAAAAGATACGCTGGATATATTGGCATTCCCCTCAGAGGTCGTGGTCGAGAAAGGTCAGTATCTCATGGTGAATGAGGGGGACAAGTTCATGCTTGTTCAGGTGATAGATGTAAGCTATGCTGATATCCCCGGCATACTAGAAGACATGTTACGAGAAGTTTCGTTAGAAATCGTGAATCATGAAAACATTTTCGACCCATTTGGTACAGGATCACTAACCATGATGATAAAAGAGGCAAGAATTGTAAGGTGTAAAATAAGATGTATCGTGGAAGGGAATAGAATTGTGTACAATAGCTCATGGCTTCCTTCGAGGTTTAGGTCGAACATCTCCGCTGCGGGAGCGGATTTGTTGAGAAGCGTGATGAAGTTAACAGGTAAGCGAAAAATACATATCGGAACGATAGGAGGGGAAGATTTCTGGGTCGATGCAGAATCTTTCGACGGCAGATTGACCATAATAACCGGGAAGAAAGAAACTGGAAAGTCTCACATAATGAAGTTGATATCTACCACATTGGTTGAGTATGGAGCCCTGGTTATAGTTTTTGACATTAACGGAGAGTACGTAAACCTAAATAGAAAAGTTGATGGAAGTCGAAGCAGTATAGCACTTCGGCATGAAGTACTCGAGCCCGGTAAGAACTTCAAAGTTAGGACGGAAGACGTCGGTCTCAGAACTTTTATGGATATATTGATACATGTTTACGACACGCCGTCGAGCAGTAGCCGAGAATTCTTCAGAATATGGAACGTTGTAAAGAAGAATAAGGGTAACGTTACCCTTAAGGATTTGATAGAAGTTATTCAAAAGACGCAACTACACGAATCTGTAAAGGAGGCATTAATGAGTAGACTTATGGCAATAGAGGCTACGGGCATAATTACAGACTATGATGAGTGTGTAACATCCTTCGAAGACGTTGTCAAGTGTATTGGTGGTAAAATGCTCGTGGTTAACCTTAGGGACCTGCTACCCTCGACGAGGAGGATGGTTGTTGAATATTTACTTAGCAAACTCACAGAATTGCTGCAGGCAAGAAGGTTACCACCACTATTCCTCGTAGCTGAGGAGGCGCACCTCTACCTAAGGGATACGTATTGGGATGATATTGTGACAAGAATGAGGCACTTAGGCTTATCACCAATCTTCGTGACGAATCAACCCGATTCCATACCCGAGACGATATACAGACAGGCAGACAACATAATCCTCTTTAACTTTACCAACGAAGCTGATTTAGAGGCAATAGCAAAAACTTCGCGCATAGATTCTGAAAGTGTGAAGACCATAGCGGCATCTTTACCCCCACGTTATTGCTTACTCATAGGCTACTTGGTCAGGGACATACCTATTGTGGTCAAAGTTAGAGAGATCGATGTGGAGACTATGGGCAAAACTAGACTATTTTTTGAACTTTCTGATAGGCAACTACATATACCGAAAGTGACGAAAGAACAAATAGCATGAATGATATCGTCAAAAAGTATCTGAAGATCTACGAGGAGAAGCGCGGAGAGATAGAGGCTAGGCTTAAGGAATTCAAGGAGACATTACGAAAAAGCGATGAGGAAGTATTCGCGGAGCTTTGCTTCTGCATATGCACTCCTCAGACTAGGGCAAGGGCTGCGGACGCGGCAATATCGATGATGAAGGGAGAGTCGACGCTACTTAATGGTGACGAGGATCATGTAGCAGATATTTTAAGAGAAAACGGTGTTCGCTTCCCCGAGTCAAAAGCTAGATACATAGTCGCTGCTAGGGCGTATTTGAAATCGTTAAAGAGCTTACCGTCAGATGCTCACAAGGCAAGGGAATGGCTTGTTAAAAACATAAAGGGCCTAGGTTATAAAGAGGCAAGTCATTTTCTGAGAAACATTGGTTATGAAGGTTTAGCGATTTTGGACAGACATATACTAAGGGGCATGAAGGAGGTTGGAGTTATAAAAGAGGTGCCAAAAAATTTAACAAAAAGAATGTACCTAGAACTTGAAAAGAAGTTTATACAACTTGCTAATGATTTGGGTATGAGACCTGAAGCACTTGACCTCGTAATGTGGGCTGATAAAACGGGGGAAGTGTTCAAGTAGGCTTAACGGCTTGGGGTGATGAGTATTGAATGATATTAAAATGAGTGAGGACCTCAAAAATCTTCTATATAGCCTACCAGAAGTTGATGTCGAAAGTTTACTAGGAAGTTATCAAAAACCCATGCGACAATCCATTAGAATCAACACTCTAAAGGCTAGGGAGGAAGATGTGTTGTGCATGTTAAGGGAGAAGGGTGTAGAACTTGAGAAGATACCCTGGGCGAGGTACGGTTATTGGGTCGTGAACGATGTCAATATATCAAACACAATCGAACACATGCTCGGCCTTATATACATTCAGGGTGCAGTTTCTATGGCACCAGTTGAGGTGCTATCACCTAAACCTGGCGAACTCGTTCTAGACCTTTGCGCCGCTCCGGGTAGCAAAACTACACAAATAGCACAATTTCTGCAGGGAGAGGGTGTAATAGTCGCCAACGACGTGAATCTCAAGAGGATAAGAGCGCTCTCTTCTAATCTTCAGAGATGCGGGGTTATAAACTGCATTATCACGCAAGCTGACGGGAGGAGGTTTCCATTGTGGGCTAAGGGATTTTTTGACAAAGTTCTCGTAGACGTACCATGCACATCGCTCGGCATAGTAAGTAAAGATTGGGGTGCTGCAAAAAAATGGAGCTTTCGGGCTTCCGAACGGTTATCTAAGCTTCAGCTTAGCCTAGCTATATCCGGCTTCGAATGTTTGAAGGTTGGCGGCACGATGGTCTATGCCACATGTACACTCAGTCCACAAGAAAACGAGTGGGTCATAGACCGCCTCATTACAAACAAACCGAACGCATGCTTGGAGAGCATAAAGTTGGAGGGGTTAAAGATGAAAAAGGGACTTCTGGAATGGCAGAATGAGAAGTTTAATCCCGAACTTGAACGGTGCGTAAGAGTTTATCCATATGAACATGAGGCGGAAGGGTTCTTTATGGCGAAGATAGTAAAGGAAAGTGATGATTCGTGAAAAAGATAATTTTGTTAAATTCCTCAAAAAAGTCAGCGTTCCAGATACTGCTTGAAAGACATTATGGTGCTGAAGACTTTTCCGATAAAGTTTTGATACAGGCTGGTGAAGGTAAAATTAGACTGACTACAAGCGATACGATAAAGGTTGCAGAAAAAATGCGAGGCGTGCAATCCTTAGGCTTATACATAGCAAAGATCAAAGGGCAGGATGTTGTACTTTCTATTGAAGGAGCGCAAATCCTTTGCAACAAAATTAAGAGGAACCGCATAGAATTAACCGAAGAGCAGGCTAAGCTCTGGATGGAAGGAGCACCAGTACAACTTGAAAAGTTTACTGTAGCAAAGTATGTCGTTGCATTCTATAAGCACCTATGCTTAGGATGTGGACGGGTTTCAGCAGACGGAAAAGTTTACCCCCAAGTGCCTAAATGGAGACGATTACAACAAGAGTAACTTCAGATGAGCTCACTTAACTGGGAGCGTTATCTTATATGGTAGATATTTGTTTGTGTGATATATCACGTATCCATTCATTGCATCAAATTGTGACAGCGCATTTATATCCTCTTGGAGAATTATCGCTGGAGTCATCCAACCCTCTGCGATGTCCATAGTATCAACGCTAAAAAGTATCTTACGCTTTACAGCATCGGGTAAAGAGTACAACAAATCAGGCAGATAGTTTCTATAATCAGTGAATGTAGTATTGTTAAGGTTGTTTTGATAAAACATGTTTAACCATAAGGACGTTTTGATCACCAAGTAGTCAACATTTTTAGCAAGGATTTCCACATGTCGTGGTTCCGTCCTGACGTCCAAATCTCCTAACATTACCTGTTTTGAATATGCCTTGATAGTAGGCGTAAGCCTGCCCAAAAGGTATGAGATGCTTTCTATGTGTGCTTCATCATCATATCTAAACTTGTCCAATAAAAATACACCATCGAAGTTAAAGTCTTTAACGATCATCAGTATTTTCGATGAGAAGTACTCCGCGTATGGTTGCTCGAATAAAACATACATACCGTCCGGCTTTAGTCTTCTTTGGAATTCTACAATTCCAAACTCGTTCAGTACTTCTCTATGAAGCTCCTTTAACCAAACGGACCTATAACCTTGTATACCGTAACGTATGTTCAACTTTTCTGGTTCAAGATATACGCCTAATATAACGTAGACACCCCTTCTCTTTAACTCCTCCACTACACATTTTAAATCTCGAGCAGGCCAGCTGAAAGAAGATAACCTGAACTTGGAGTACTCTGATAAACGCGTATGTTCCTCGTATCCTCTATAAGTGTTAACGAAATCTATACTAAAAGGTATAACAACGTGCGTTATATTGTACTTACTTAAGAAATCGTCTACACCATAACCTTCTTTCAAAACAAAAGCCGAGTCCAAACTTTCGATTACGCCAACCCTTACTGGCAGGCTTGGAACGCTAATGCCAGTAGGTGTCGGAAACGTTGTTATGGTCACTAAGAAAAGTATGACGATGGCTATGACCACCCATTTTGACGCTATGCTTAGATTGATCTTTTGAAGTTTTGACAGGTCAAAAAGGAGGGCGACTATCCTGCTAGAACCGAATATTCCTGCTGCCAGCGCGATAGCGCCATATACGTTGATTTCTTTGAAGTCTAAATTTGTAAGATTTCCGATGTAGGCTAAGTCGTACCCGTTACACAGTCCTACACTTCCAACGAGAAAGGCATACGCAGCGATATTTAACATGAGAAAGTTTAACCTGTAGTCTTTCGCATCAGAATACAAGGCGTAAATTAGCAAAAATGGCAGGACCCATGTTACGTATTGAACGTTTACCTTCGTCGACGTGGCGAGAAACGTCAACAAAGTCAACGTTGAGCCCTTGATTAGTATTTCTTTTGAACATGTTTCACGCGTCAAAATTTTAGCAAAAACCAACACAAGAACTACAACAAAAATCGTTGTACTTATGTAACCCAAACTTGTGTAACTTATAAATCCAGAAAGCGCGACCCAGTATGTGAACTGGCCTATGTTACTGAAGTGGAAGAGAAGTTTATTAAAATAAGAAAACGGGTCGTAAAGGAAAGGAATTGAAGATACGACAGGCACTATGGATGCATATAGGATGTACTCTAGTGCTTTTCTCTTGAAGTCAGTATCCTGAGTTCTCTTGATGTAGAGCAATATTGGTAGGATGAGTAAACCTGGGAAAATTTTTACGCTTATGCCAACACTCAATAGGAGTGCGCTTAACCTGTACCTTCCCTTGAACATGTAATACACTGATGCAAAACCAAAAAGGGCTGCAATCGAATCAAACATCCCCCATATTGAAGAAATAAAAATCGGGAGCGGATTTAGGAGCCATAAAGCTGAAATTTTTGTGGCTAAACTCTTGTCATTCTTAAGCAATATGACAAATTTGTAAATGATAAGACCGATGAGTATGTCAGAGAGTATTATGGGCAACTTCACAAAAAACGCAAAAATGTTCAGGTTCTGCACGAGTCCATATAACAGTGAGGATAAAGAAGTCCAGTATAACCAGAGTGGAGGGTAGGCGTAAAAGCCCCAAGGATAGTTCGGTATCTCTTCAACCTGATATACGTTTATACCATAGTATGCTGTCATCTCTCCTGCTTTTAACCAAGTAAACATGTCTATAGGGTGACCGAAAAAGGGCGCAACGGCCAATCGCACTATCAAGCTAACTGCGACTATTGTCAGAAGTCTCTTGTCCATGTCGTCACCCTTTATTGGACGGTTTATCCTTATTATGTAAAAAAAGTTTCGTTAGGTCGCATGAGAAAGTATCTCAAGTATAGCTCTCGCGGCTAAAAATTCTGTCACCTCGTTATCCGGAATCTTGCGGAGACAAACTACGTCGCAGCCGATTATTTTCCCCTTTATGCTTTTAATGAGTTTTGTAAACTCCCTAAAGCTTATGCCAAGAGGCTCCGGATGGTCAACAGCGGGTGCGATTGATGGGTCAAATACATCCATATCCAAAGATAGATACACTTTCCTGCCCCTTGTCAAGTTTGAAAGAATCCTAGCGGCGGCATTCAATCCATTTCGCGATAATAATTTCTCAGAGGTGATGAGGAGTATGCCACTCTTCTTCGCATAAGCCAATTGTTCCTCATCGCCAGACCTTACGCCTATAACCGCGGCCTTTTTAAACATCTTTTCCTCAGATGCCCATCTAAGCCATGTCGCATCATTCAACCTTTTATCTACCATCGCGCTCTCGTTAATATAGTCAAGCTCGACGATCTTCTCGTCCATGTAGCTTTCTCGTAAGTCGCAGTGTGCGTCGAAAACCAGCAAGATCACGTCTTTCGGCATGGCCTTGAGTACGTGATATGTTGCAAGGTGACCGCCGCCAAGCATCAAAGGGAGTTTGCCTTCCGACAGTATAGAAGACGTCGTTTTTGTGACGTTCTCTAAGTCGTCGTAGGACGTTAACTTTATGTCACCGATGTCGTAAACCCTTGCCCTTTCGAGAAGATTCCTTTTGGATGCTATATCAAACACTTCGATAAACCAGCTGGCCTCCCTTATCGCATTGACAGATTCTGCGGCCCTTCTTCCTAAAATTACACCAAAAGCAATAACATTCGATTCCTCTTTACTATACACATTAGTTATGAGTGGTTTACCCATGGGCACTTTTCACCCTATCGTTTTAAATGATTTATCAGACAGGAGCATTATAAACGTGCGTAATTTTTAGAGGCAAAACTCATAAAATGTTAGTTCCATCCGTTAGTAGTTAAATTTAAATCCACCATAGGAAAACATGGATGAGGATAAAGATAAGTAAGGAAGTATGGTGAGTATGTTTGGCCGGATATAACTCAGCCGGTCGTTAACCTTTTCCCGATGCTCGTACAAACGTTGGGGGAGGTAGATTATTTCTTTCAAGTAGAGTATTATGAACTCTTCGTTCGCCCTGCTGTAGCAGTTCTTTCGCCCGAAAATGCTGAAAAGCTAATGATGATCTTGGAGAAAAGGAGTTTAACCAAAACTGACGGAGCACCGTTTAAGGTATCCTTTGATGGGAAGCCGTATACTATATCTAGAGAGTACCCGTGCGGATAGAGTTAACCTGCTTTTCTGAGTAGTGCCACAAAGAAACCGTTGCAGAGATCGCGATGTGGATAAAGCCTTCTACACTTATCTAAACCCAAAAGTCCCGGTGATCCCGATTTTACAGGAATTTCTTCAAGCTGAAAATTAGGATTGGATGCTAAGAATTCCTTGATTAAACCTTCATTTTCTTCAACCGTAATGCTGCAAGTACAGTATACGAGTAGGCCGTTGTTCTTTACATATTTTGCGGCATTCTTCAACATTTTTTTCTGTATAATTGAAAATTTCTTTACCGTGGTAGGTCTGACGACCCACCTATAAGAAGGTTCACGCCAAAACAGGCCAGTAGAACTGCATGGGGGATCAAGTATTACAACATCAGCGCTTAGATGTGTCGGTAGATCTTGAGTAGCATCGCAAAGAACGGCATCAGCATTCTCAACCCCTAAACGTCGCGTATATGAAATGTAGGTTTTTAGTCTATGAGGTGATATATCGATGGAAAGGACCCTAGCTTTGTTTTGTGTGTAGATCGCAAACAAAGAGGTTTTTATACCAGGAGCTGCGCAGATGTCTAGGATTTTCATGTCACTTTTTGGCTGAGCGGAAATGACGGAGAACACACTCGAAAAGTCTTGAACCGTTATAAGCCCACGTTTGTATGCCACTAAATCCTTTATCGCTTTGGACGAGATTATCTTATAAAGTAAGGGCGCCCTCTTGTCCCTCTCAAACTCCACCCCGTCCTTTTCTAGAATCCTCAGTATTTCATCCTCGGTTACCTTTAACCTGTTGAGAACGAAATAGGTCGGCGGCTTTTCGTTACTGATGCGCATTAGCTCGATGGCCTCAGCTTTATCCAATATATTAAAGAGATATTCAACAAACCACTTGGGATGTCCATGCACGAGGCTTATGTATTCTAGTTCATCCTTACTCTCTATTATTTTGTTATCTTCAAGCTTCAATGCATATACTCTACCGAGTAACGGTTCTAATGGTGCCATCCACTCTTTTCCGAAAACCATTCTCGCCGCTTGGGCGAATTTTGCTGCCTCAAGTCTATTGCATCCTTTTATAAGTACCTGGTAGGTAAAAAGTTCAAGAAGAATCCTCCGATCGGGCAAAAATGATTCATCTTTTAACACTTTACTTATTATTTTGGCTAAAAGATTCTTTCTTGTCCCATACTCCCAAATCAGCCTTCTTGCGATTTCCACAGATTTTGCAGGATACTTTTTTCCCCGCACAACCTCGTAAAGGCATGATTTAAGGGAATGCCTTGTTTCCCTATGTCTAGCGTAAGCCTGCACCACCGCTTTTAGCGCCGCACCTAGAATCTCCGGAGGTGTCACGACCAACCATTGGCCCGAGTTTTCAGCACTCATGCTCAACGTCACTAACATAGGTCCCCAGATAGGACCGGCGTACTATTATCATGTAAAGGTGGCCCAAAATATTAATATGTTAATGTTTATGAATAAAACTTGAAAAATATTGTCGGCCGTGCCGACGGGCAGGGGGTAAAGGTTGAGTCAAAGTTTTAGTAGGGAGCCAACTCCAGTGTGCAACCCTCTTTGCAGGTTTTTTAGATGCGTCAAAAAGTCGCTGAACTATAAACAAAACCCTCCATTATGTGATTGGGTAGGCGGGGTATGCACGGGTCATCGTTGTCCATACGCAAGCTGTGTACAAGTGAAGCTACTTCCAGACGGAAGATGTGGTCTGTTCGTCAAGCGGAAGACTATTGAGACGGGCGAGCCGGAGATAAAGCTCGGAGCCGACGTTGCTATTAGGGCCAAGAAAAGACTAGACAAGTTCGGCGCATAATGCATCACTCAATTTATATCCTACCGATTAAAATGGTTAGATAATGTTGAGCAATAGCATTGAAATCATAGGCATAAAGGGCTTACCAATCATTAAACCCGGTGATGACTTAGCCAGTATGATAGTTGAGGGTGCAAAAAAGTCGGGCGTTGGTATAAAGGATGGTGACGTAATCATCATCACACATGTTGCTGTGGCTAGAGCTGAAGGAAAAATAATACGACTTGAGGATATAGAACCTTCCGAGCTAGCGAAACGCATAGCTGAAGAGGTTGGAAAAGATCCCAGACACGTTGAGGTCATACTAAGAGAGTCAAAGAGCATATTAAGGATACACAACGGGATAATAATATCTAGGACGAAACACGGAATCATCTGTGCTAACGCTGGCGTGGATGCTTCTAACGCTTCTGAGGACGGTGGTGTCGTCACACTGCCAGATGACCCAGATCTATCAGCCAGGAGAATAAGAGAAAGGATAGAAAGACTTACAGGTTCACGAGTTGCCGTTATTATATCAGACACACAGGGCAGACCTTTCCGCAGAGGCCTAATCAACGTGGCCATAGGTTGCAGCGGCATACAACCGCTTTGGGATAGAAGGGGCGAAGTGGATCTTTTTGGGAGAGTCTTGCGCTCAAAGATTACATGCGTGGCAGACGAATTGTGTAGTGCAGCCGAACTCGTGATAGGACAGGCTGCCGAGGGCATACCTGTAGCCATAATTAGAGGTTACAAATACGTGAGGGATGAGGTGCCGGCTTCTATCATACTAAGGGAGAGGCATGAAGAACTCTTTATCTGACCTTAACATCAAACCCGAAATAGTTACAAAAGTAGCTGAAAGCCTGCTTAAGCTCACACTAAAAGGTGATAGGACCACAATAGATGCCTTGGCAGCATACAGCATGGTTTCAAGAGATGTTGCGTATGAGGTCGTAGCAAGGTTGCTCGGTAAAGGCTTTGATGCAAACGATGTCGAGGTTGCGGACGACGTCAAGTTAACCGTGGTCTTGAAGTGTATTGAGAATGGCGCTCCTGCTGAAATTCTTGCTAGATATTTGTCCTGGAAGAATTTCGAGGCCCTTTCAGCAAAAGTTCTGAGAGAATGTGGGTTTAATGTGTTGACGAACCTGAGGCTGCAGTTTTTAAGAAAAAGATGCGAGATAGATGTTTTGGCTGCGAGGGATACCAATGTCTTGCTTCTTGACTGCAAAAGATGGAATGCCGTTTTAAGTGGAAAGAGGTTATCACTTGTATCAGAGAACCAAATAAGAAGGGCACGAATGTTTTCAGAGTACCTCTTAAGTATACTCGGGGAGGGAGGGATACTCGTCGAGATAATTCCAGCAATACTGACGCTCTACGGTTCAAGCAAGCGAATCGAGGGTGGCGTAGCAATCATCCCCGTTGACCTTCTGGGAAGTTTTGTCGAAAAGTTACCAGAGATAAAATACAACCTTGAGCGTATAAAAGTAAGGGTCAGCTCTACGTTGGATGTGTGGTTCAGACAGCAAAAGGAAGGGGTCGCCCCTCAGCGACCCTATGGTTCTTCATAAACTCCGTGTGAGCTTTGGGCTCTTCATTGGGGCAAAGTTTAGATATGTAGCTCCACCGTATAAACATTCGGATATAAAGACGCTCTTTACGAGTACATTAACCAGTTTAAGCATAATTGTGCTAAATTAGTAACCACATTCTTTTTTAATCATTTCAACACATTTTGGTACGGCAGCCCTTACTTCCTCACTTAGTCCCTCCTGGTAACGACGTGGTTCTTGGATCGTTATTCCAAAGATAACCACTTCATCCGGAAAAGACTCTCCGTCAATAGCTTTAACGAGTTCAATGGAGGTTACGAAGTCCATATCGTGAAAACCAATAAATCGTTTGCGTGTTGTTTTGATATCGTCAAGTGTTAGCCTCAGTATTTTTCCGGGTTTAGTGCCCTCCTCAACTAGAGCATCTATGACTATTGCCTTCTCGTAACCGAGCATCGCCTCCGCCACGACTAAACCTCCAGAGCACAACTCTATGACGTCAACAAGACCACCTAGATGTCTCTTTAGCTCTGATGCGACAACCAGTCCTACTATATCGTCGCCAAGTATCGGATTGCCGAGCCCTATCACGACTGTTCCACGCTTTCTCCTTAAGGGCATCTTGTCCCGGTTACAGGTTTTCCGTAACATCATATATAAGTATTCAAGTACTAAGCGGCAATACGTGCGTTCTGCAAGTTAAGCACGAGTCGTTAAGTCCTGAACGTTATCTCTCTCATGTTGAGTAAACCATCGCTTACTTTGCCGCTTTTTTATGAAGTCTGTAAGACTTTCTTTACGACAACAAAAACTAGCGTAAATACTTTAATTATCAGCATCGATCCCGGTAACGTACAATATATGTTATAGTTTGTGGAAATTTTGTGTAGTTGATGAAAAAGATTAGGGCCGAAATTAGGGTTTCGGGCATAGTCCAAGGAGTGGGTTTCAGACCCTTCATCTACAGAATCGCAGTTAATAGGGGACTTAAAGGGATAGTCCAGAATCTAAAGGATGCAACCGTTAGGATAGTCGTAGAAGGGCCCGAATCCAGCATAAAGTCATTTTTGGACGAGATGATCAAAGAGAAGCCGCCTTTAGCCCGCATAATCAAAGTTGATGTGAATTACTCAGAACCTAAGAACGATTTCAATGATTTTAAGATAGTGACGAGTTCGGAGCAAGGCTCGTTTGCGGGTTCTGTGATACCAGCGGATGTTGCGATATGTGAGGACTGTATCAGGGAGCTCTTAGATCCTGCCGACAGAAGGTTCGGCTACTTTTTTATAACATGCACAAATTGCGGGCCGAGATTCACCACCATATTAGATACGCCGTACGATAGACACAACACATCAATGAGAGATTTTCCGATGTGCGAATCTTGTAGTTCTGAATACGAGGACCCCCTAAATAGGCGATTTCATGCTCAAACTATCGCATGTCCCGAATGCGGTCCGATCGTTTATCTAACAACAAACGACGGAGAATTGGTTGAATGCAAAGACCCCATAAGGGAGGCCACCAAGCTTATCGATGAGGGTTACATAGTGGCGGTAAAAGGTAACGGAGGATTCCATGTAGCGACGGCAACGACGATCTCGGAGCCCATAATAAGGCTTAGGAAGGTTAAGCATAGACGACAGAAACCTTTTGCAATAATGGCTAAAGATTTGAAGAGTGTAAAGACTTTCGCCATAGTTAGTGACCAAGAGGAGGAACTGCTCAAATCCCCAGCGCATCCCATCGTTTTATTACGTAAAAGCGAGGATTACTATCTATCTGAGGAGATAGCGCCAGGCCTCCACAACATAGGCGTAATGCTACCGTATACTGGCCTTCATTACCTTCTACTGCTCAACAGCAAGGAGCCGGCATACGTGATGACGAGTGCAAACCCTTCAGGTGAGCCGATAGTTATAAAAAATCAAGAGGCCTATGTGAGAATCGGAAAGGATGTTGACTACATGCTCCTCCACAATCGGGAAATTATCAATAGATGCGACGATTCTGTGGTGAGGATAGTTGACGGGTCTATTAGCTTTATACGCCGTTCGAGGGGCTATGCGCCGGAACCGGTTATCTTATCCTGTGAGTACGGTAAAAACGTCTTTGCTTTAGGTGGTGAGCTTAACGTTACTGCCTGTATCCTTATGGGTAATAAAGCTTTCTTGACGCAGCATATTGGCGACGTAGAGTGTGTAGAAACTTATGAATTTTTGAAGTCGGCAGTTCACCACTTAGCTAAGCTTGTTAGGGCGCAACCGGAGGCAATAGCCCACGATCTACATCCTGGGTTCCATACAACAAGGCTCGCAAAGGAGCTAGCTGAAAAGACTGGAGTGTCGACGCTGGCCGTTCAGCATCACCATGCACACGTTGCCTCGGTAATGGCAGAATACGGGCTAGAAGAAGTCGTAGGAATAGCATGCGATGGATTCGGTTATGGTAGCGATGGTCTGGCATGGGGTGGTGAGATTCTTTTATGTGATAACAACGGTTACCGTCGTTTGGGACATCTGGAGAACCATCCAATGCCAGGCGGCGACCTTGCCGCGAAGTATCCAGCAAGGATGGCCGCAGGGATATTGTTTGGGTCAAGTATATGCGAGGAGTGGTTATTTTCGAATGTCGATAAGCTTCCGAGAGGCAGAGAAGAGGCAGAAATAATATTGAAACAAATTAAGGGCGGAAGGAACATAAAGACTTCAAGTGCTGGTAGAGTTTTAGACAGCATCGCAGCCATATTAGGCATATGTTATGAAAGGACTTATGAGGGCGAGCCTGCCATGAAGCTCGAGTCTGCGGCGATAGGTGGCTCAGACATCTTAGGTCTGAAGCCGGAAATAAAGGGTAGAGTCCTGAACACGAAGCACATGGTAGAGTCAATTGCTGAGATGGCAATGAAAGGGCTAGATCCAAAGAAGGTGAGAGACCTTGCCTTCTCAGCCCAAAACTATTTGGCGCTAGGCTTAGCCGAGCTCGCCTTAGAAATCGCAATCAGCGAAGGAGTGAGCAATATTGTTTTCACTGGTGGTGTGGCTTACAATGAACAAATAACGGCAACGATAAGACGAACTATTGAGGCCAGGGGACTGAGGTTCTACACGAATACGAAGGTTCCGCCCGGCGATGGTGGACTCTCACTCGGCCAAGCGATAATCGCAGCTAAACTAAGTACCTAGCGCCATAAAATCTCGAAAACTACCCAATGGCTAAGAAGCAGATATAAGGCGGCAATCCTTTGAATTTATGATCGTATGGGCTGGCCTGAAAAGACGAACAATAATCCAACAATTAGTGAGAGAGTTAAAAAGGCGATGCAAAATTTGGGTCTTACAGACTACGAGGTCCGAGCATATCTTCCGCTTATTCAAATGGGACCGTTGACCGCTAGCGAGCTGAGTAGCATAGCCGAGATACCCTACTCGAAGATTTACGAGGTATTAGGAAGTTTGGAAGAGAAGGGATGGATTGAGGTTGGGAGTGGAAGACCTGCAAAATATTATGCAAAATCTCCCGTTACGGCCGTCGAGACCATGAAATTGAAGCTTGAAGAAAAACTCCAACAAAATGGTGACATAATAATATCCGAGCTCATGCCAATCTTCGAGAATAGGTGGGCTAAGGAAAAACCGGATATCTGGATATTGAGGGGAGAGCAGAATATTTTAGCTAAACTGAAGGAACTCATCGCCAATTGCGAACGAGAACTTCTATTAGCAGCACCATCCCTTCCTAAGGAGGTTTTGCACACGCTGCTACCATTTTTCATAACAATCAAGGGGAAGAACGGCAGGATACAAATAATGCTCACACCTGACGTTGACCAACAAATCTTAAAAAAGTTAATTGAGGTTGCAGAGGTTAGAGTCAGGGAGCATATGTTTGGCTGTGGCGCAATCCGCGATTTAAAGGAGGTTATGATAATATTTGCGGCCGAAAATGGAAAGAGGCCAGCCATAGCTATATGGTCAGAGCACATAAGTTTGGCAAAGTTTGCTAGGGATTACTTTGATTACCTTTGGAATAGCGCATATACCATAAAAAAGTTTAAAGTCAGCAATGAATAAACTCGAGCCGCATGCGAGCCGTACGTTACTCAGACAGGGGCTTTTCATCAAGAAAATGGACAATTAGGATAGTGGCGATAATAATAATCCTATTGACGTTTTTCGTAACCGGCAGTCAAACGGTCAACCTAATCCTAAACTTTGTAGAGTTCGGCGAACTTTTCATAAGACCCTTTTACTATGCTTTGGTTGGCGGCCTAGTGCTTTCAGCGATAGCATTCTTTAGGGTTGATTTTAAGAATAGAAGGTCGCTTCTCTTTTGGTTCTTTAAGTTGCTCGTAAACATTGTCAGAAGTCCTGGCATAATCCATCTTGATTTGATAGATTTTTCAAGCTTCAAGATGAGTGTACGTAGCTTTGTAATCTGGCAGATAACTAAAACGATAGTGGGCACACTATTCTTCACGAATGCACTCTTTGGCATGTCAGTGCTGGCAATGTTGAATGGATGGGACTCAAAGCTGGGTGAGGTTTGGAGGATATTCCCTTTACCGTTACTCACACCACCTACTGATGAGGCATTCGCCCAAAGCATGGTAGTACCAGCACTTCCAGCACTGTTGCTTATTATACCTCCATTACTCAGCGCATTAGGGGTCAGACTTGTCGTTCTGGTAGGCATAACTCAACTCCTCAAAAGCGTTAGTGCATCACTCGTAAAGTATTTAGAGGAAGGTAGAGTTGTAATACCAATTGCCACGATAGAAGCACTAGTAGCTGTCGGGCTCTTCTGGACCGCTCTTAATTCGTTCTTCACAACGTACATCGATTATAATACGAAGGTGATTTTGATAGCAACAATAACTGTTGCGACATTATTTGCGGTTTATGCATTCGTTGATTCTCGTAAGCCGGGCATGTTGGGAAACATTTACGTAAGAATTGGGACCATAGTGCTCGTCGTTCTGTTAGCAGGCTCTGTCATCGCAATACAGAACAGCATAGCGGATGCGAGAAAAGTGGAGTGGTTGGGTCCTTATGTCGTTCAGGAGATATCAGTAAACCGCTATCTGGCAGAACTTGATAAGATCAAGGAATTGACTTACAATTTTTCTATAAAGGAGGTACGTCAAGATGAGGTTCCATTATACGTTGAAAGAAATAAGAACATACTATCGAAAATTAGATTATGGGATTGGGATGCTGCATTCACGAAGCTCAAGCCAGAAATAGGCCTTATACCGTATGTTGATTTCGAAGATTCTGACATAATAAGGTTTAACGGTACGCTTTACTGGAGTGCATCCATGAAACCGATACTGCCAGCTTTTGTGAGACCTGAAGACCGTTGGTTCAACGAACACATGGTTTATACGCATGTACCGAATGGCTTCCTTTTGCTGAACGCGCATGACGGAACGATTGAAGACTCTAGCAAATTCTTCAAGCAGCGTAGAATTTACTACGGAGAGGGTGGTTTGCTTTCAACAACGTGGTCGGCTTACATAGTTGGTGAGGATACGAGTAAGGAAGTTACCGGGCATTTCTACTCAGGAAAAGGTGGCGTGGATGCTCAGCCACCGTTGAGCTGGTTGTTTGACGTAACGTTCATGCTATCATATCCTGACAAAACCGTTCACATAATAAGGTATAAGGATGTGTATGATAGGATGAGACTTCTATTTCCTTATTTTTCTTATGAGTGGGGAGACTCTCCGATCGATATGTTTCCGGTGACGGATGGTGAAAGGACCTACTGGTTGATGCCGCTCATCTTCAGGGTACCTGCTGAGAACGTGCCATGGAGTAGGGGGGAGTTCTTCGCACGCCTCGTCGGATATTCGTTGATAGACATCTACGATGGGACGATACAACTTATAATAATAGGTGATGATTTCTTCAGTGAATTATTCAAAAACCTTTATGTCGAATACGTTAGCACGGAAATACCTAGTTGGCTGTATAAACAAACCAGATACCCCGTTGAATTATTTGAATGGAGGATCAATATGTACAATAGGTACCATGTCAGAGATCCCGCTACATTTATAGGTGCAAGGGAGTTTTACGAGATTCCTGAAGGGCTTGAAACATACTTCGTATACGCACAGCCGCCTGGTTTTGAGGATGTTGAATTCATCGGTATACTTTCTTTACAACTTAAAGGCGCTTTAGGAAAGAACCTTGCGGGTTATGCCGTGGTAAGAAACGATTATCCCCACCTTGGTGAGGTAATCGTCTATAAGGTACCCTTGGAGTCTACGGTTAAGCTTTTAGGACCAACGGCGGCGATTGAGGCCCTAAGAAGGGACCCAGTCTTTAAACAAATGGAAACGTTGCTCAGAAATCCAAGGATAGGCGATAATATACTGTACCAAATCGGCGACTATCCAGTTTACTTCATCCCAGTATACACCGCGCCAGCAGAGGGGGTCATAACAACGATCGGTACGGTAGCCGTTGTGGGAGCTGCGTTTACTGGGGAATATTATGTGGGCCTTGGTTCTACACCCGAAGAGGCGTTCAGAGCATTCTTGTCAAAGTTGGCAGGGCTGGAAGCACCTCCTCCTGGAATTACGGAGGAAGAACAAAGGATTTCTTACATTAAGGAGTTTATTAGAATACTGTTCGAGCGTGCAAACGTCACCATAGCGAGACCTGAAAAGATAAACGCCCACTTAGTTTTTTCTGAAGGTAAAGTAAGCGTAAAGTCAATTGAGGATTATAAGAAGGTGGAAGAGCTGGTACAAGCGTTTATAAAAGAATGGACGGGGAAGAGAGTTCTAGAGTGGGTAGAGGGTAATGTTATTAACTACGGCGTCATTATAGTAGAAAATGGGATAGTAGAGTTGCACTACATATCCATTGTTTTAGGGTAGTTGGTGCAAATCATGCAGACTAGCAAAGACCGTAGGGTTCAGGAGCTCAGACCGTTGGCAATGGCACTTCTAGCGGTACTCATCATAGTCATCGCTGTCCTTACCCTTAGGATACAGAGAGGTTTTGTAGGAATCTTGCTGGCATTGGTCACAGCGTTCGTTCTATTCTACTGGATAAGAGAGGTACGTAAGATGCTCAAAAAAGCAGGGTTGAGGAGTTTCATATATGAAGTGCTGGATGAGGGAAATTATGTAAGCATAATCGCACAGGTTCCAGGCCCTGAAGAAGACGTAAAAGTTTTGATGTCGGGCAAGCGTATAATTATAAAAGGTGGCGGCGGTTTTAGAAAGACCGTAATTTTGCCATATAAAGTGGAGTTGGTACAGCAATCGTATAAAAATGGAGTTTTAATAATAAGAATGCAAAAATTGTAGATTTTTAGGGTGTTTAAGGTTTACTCAGATTCGCTCTTCTTCTCCTCTTCGCTCTTCTTCTCCGTAAACTTCTTCCTCGAAGCAGCGATAACGTCGTCGATGCGCAATATCATCGCGGCAGCCTCTAGAGACGACTTCAGCGCGTTCTCCTTGACCCTCAGTGGCTCTAAGACGCCCAGCTTTAGCATATCATCGACCTTGCCAGTGAAGAGGTTAATGCCATAGCTTTTGCCGTCATTTTCGTGTGCATGTCTTAATGCTGCCATTATCTCAACGGGTTCGAGGCCTGCATTCTCTGCGAGCGTTCTCGGTATAATTTCTACGGCGTCTGCGAAAGCAAGGAATGCCAACTGCTCCTTGCCCGTTAGCTTGCCCATCTCTTTTCGTATGGCTTTGGCTACCTCTATTTCCGTAGCACCACCACCTGGTACTATCTTGTTGTTCTCCACGAGGTTGATGAGGTTCATTATGGCATCGTTTAAAGCCCTCTCGGCCTCATCCATCTGCCTCTCTAGACCGGCGCGAATCAGTATGGAAACCGCGCCTGGATTCTCGCACTGCTCAACGAAAACTAGTCTATCCTCGCCTATCTTTCTCTCCTCCACCAGTCCGGCTCTTCCTAGGTCTCTTTCAGTGAGGCTTTCGATGTTGGTGACAATTCTTCCTCCAGTAGCCTTCGCCAACTTTTCCATGTCAGATCTCTTAACACGTCTTACGGCGAGTACGCCAGCCTTCGCTAAGAAGAACTGAGCGGCATCGTCTATACCCTTCTGGCACACCACGACGTTCGCACCGACGGAAACTATCTTGTCAACCATCTCTTTGAGTATGTTGGTCTCTTCATCCAAGAACGCCTTTATCTTGGATGGGTCTCTAATTCTGATCTCGGCGCTGAACTCTGTCTTCTCTATCTCCAGCGGCGTATCAAGTAGAGCTATCTTGGCATTCTCCACCCTCTTCGGCATTGCAGGATGGACGACTTCTTTGTCGATCACGATACCCTTTATAAGCTCTGACTCCATAAGGCTCTTGCCGACCTTCTTTACGATTTGTATGTCATCCTTGTCAGCCACTAGCTTGCCGTCCCTTTCCTTTATGACCGAAAGGACTGCCTCTATTGCTAGGTTAGCTATGTGGTCGAGCGCATACCCTAGCGATTTGCTGCTAAGCGCGGTCTTTACAACCTTCTTGAGAGTTTCTTTGTCCTTCAGGTCTATAGTCAGCGTTATGTCTTGGAGGGCCCTATAAGCGACGTCCAATGCCTTCCTGTAGCCGCTGATTATCGTACTCGGATGAATTTTCTGCTCCATTAGTTCCTCAGCCTTTTTCAGGAGCTCGCCCGCTAGGATGACCGCGGTGGTCGTGCCGTCACCAACTGTTTCATCCTGCGCCTTCGCAACCTCCACTATCATCTTAGCAGCAGGATGTTCAACGTCTATTTTCTTGAGTATGGTTGCACCGTCATTTGTGACGACAACGTCGCCTAAGCTATCTACCAGCATCTTATCCATTCCCTTAGGTCCGAGTGTACTCTTGACCATCTCAGCGATTATCTTAGCCGCTAAAATGTTATTGTGCTGAGCTGGTCTACCCCTCGTCCTTTGAGTTCCTTCCTTTAATATCAAGATAGGTTGCCTTGTCATAGACATGTAAGATCACCTCTCAACAGTTTCTGAGAGATTTACCGGATCAAGTAAAATATTAAGGTTTAGTCGTGATTGTGCCATATTTTCGGCGATTTCATGATTTTTAACGTTTTAATGTTGAAATGCTTAATCCGTAGACGCTTATAAGCTATCCTGCTGTTCCGGCAGCATAGTCCAAGCTAGACCACAGCCGCATTAGTACGCTAGTCTTTCGGGGGTTAACTTCTTCTATCGTTGGGGCGTAATGCTGGGTCGACGTTCACTGGCGTAAACAGGTGAAGCTCCCTTAGAAACGGAGAATGAATGGAACATGTTCTCGTTTCGAGACCCGATGACCTCAAAGAACTTCTTAATACCCATCTCGTATGAAGGAGCGATCTTCTTCGACTTCAAGCTCCAAATTCCGCGAGACCTGAGTCTCTTTGCGAGTTTCCACGCTATCGGCAGCAGTATGAGGAGGAACAATAATATGTTTATTGCATTGTTAGCTATTAGTATTGCCATTTCTGCTGGTATGAAGAGTGTGGAGATTGATATGTCAAGCATTGTGAGGCTGCCTTCTGGCGCCGTGCCGAGACCCCGTGTCCATACAAAATAATTCTTTAGTTGTGGAAAATACTCGAGTAATGGCAAACCGAGAAGGTTAAGCTCGAGTGGAACGATGTATTCAAACTTGCCTGGCGGTCCTATTAAGACGGCATAGCCCTCCTCACCAACTTTTACGTTAGCTTCGTAATATGGCCACTGTAGAGCTACAGCCATATTCTTCAGCGGTTTCTCTGTCTCCACATGAGTTGCCTTTATTAGGTAAATGCTGAACTCTAGCGGTTTTTGAAACGCAGGATATGCTTTGGGAAGGAGGTCGTTTGTTATGGCGGGGATTGTTAGAAGCGCTCCTTCAAAATGACCTGTCTCATAGAGATTTTGTGCTTCCCACAAAGCCACCAACGCTTGATCCACATCCACATTCATAGACCTCGCCTCATCTATTATCCTTTTAGAGTAGTCTAGGGCTGTTCTGGTGATGTCCTGAGCCGCCTGTATATCACCTCTAGCCACTGCATCCCTCACATCGGCGGTTAGTGCCGTTATGCGGAAGGCAGCTACTTCAGCATTCAAGCCATAAGGATATTCGGGAGAAAATCCCCGAGCTATAAGATTAATCTGCTCTATCAAATTTTTAGAGTCCTTCAGGTCGAGACCAGCAAGTTCCCAGGGCCCAAGGATGCAACCTAGACCTTCGATTCTCTTGATTTCTGCGGGCGAGTATTCCTCGTAGGGAGGTGGAAGAAGGATTATAAACCTCTTTCCCTTAAAATTAGCGAATTTCTTCCAGAGTTCTTTAGCCTTATCTGCGCCCAGCTCCTTCTCCAGCTCCGTCTTTATCTTCTTAACCATTTCTCTTGAGGCTTCAACGGCAGCTTTTTTCGCCTCTCCATGTTGCGGATGGTCGGCGCTATCCTTCGCATTCGCTTCTTTGCCCCTTCCATGTGGATAGGGATCTCCCGGCGGGTTATAAGGGTCCTCCGCATTTGGGTCATAGCCAGTCAGCTTAAGATTGGATGGAGGATCCTTTGTAGGGTCAAAGAGGGCATCCTTTGCTGCCGCCTTATCAGCATCCGAAAGATCCACGTAATTCGAATGGGCAAAAAAGTCTTGCACCGTATGAAGCGCTCTCCCTATCGCGGCTATGGCTCCCATCGTATCACATTTCTTGAGGAAATTTTTCGCTAAGTCCATCTCAGCCCTTACATACCTCACTCCGTCCTTGAAGGCGTCCGCATGAGACTTGCCAGGAAGCCTATCAAAATGATGTTCAGGCCTGTACTTGGACTCGTCCCACCACTCTGACCAATCTTGGTAGGTGTTGAAGTCTTCTACGTATTCGATTGCGTCGCTCGAGAAACCTTGATCTTTAAGCGCCTCCTCTGTTATCTCCTCATGTGTGCTTTCTGCTGTGGGGTGGTAACTGTCAAACGCATCAACGACTCCAGTTTGTGCAAGAGATAACAACACGATGAGGCTTACTACTGCGACCAGCTTAGCCACTTTCATACTTAGTTGCAGGATGCAAAAACACGATGAGGTTCCAATACATTTGTGAGGCAAGAATCTCAGATTAATTCTTCTGGGGCCTGATATAAATTTTGTGGTAGTCCATGTGGGTTCCGTTCTTGTTGCTAGATGCCGTTGGATGAATCTTCCTACTGACTTTTTCGGATTCAGGCCATAAAAACACTGCTTTCGTAGTTCACATCAATTAAGCGTTAACGAGTGCAAGGAGTGGGGAAAGTTCATAGAGGCAATAATTTTCTAATTATTGAAACAAATTTTTCAGGATCTTTGGTCGATAAAACTACTGACCTCCAATATCCGTTTTTCTTCAGTATCTCAACACTTTTTCCGTGGTGGATTGCGAAATAGAGTTTTCTCTTGAATGGGTTAATTCTTAATCCCCATCCAACATACCAAGGTATCCTTTCTACAACCTTAATTTCTGTTATCTTCGAAACTGGAATTAAACACCTATATGGCCAAAAATAAGCCTCCACCTTGTCCTCGTATATTTTGAAATAGCATGGAAGAAAAAGGAGCCAAGGTTTGCGATGCTCTTCCATATAGAGCGGCTTCATCGAAACCGTTCGCCTCAAAAAAATCTTTTTTAATCTTTTTTGTGGCTAGGTTTAAATCTTCCCCAAATTCTAATATTTTTTGTCTCCCTACTCCATAAAGATGGACGGGGCGAGGGGGATTAACGTGCTGGGAGCTCCGGTAGTATAGTCCGGTCAAGTATACGGGCCTCTCGAGCCCGGGACCCGGGTTCAAATCCCGGCCGGAGCACCATATAACATGATTTTGCCGAAGTTTATTCTTGCTCGAATTCTAAATTGCTCTTCGGAGGTTGTCAACTTTTGCGTTTAGAACCAAGATTATTTGGTTTTGTTATGTATAAGTATAAAATAGCAGCGGTCGAAACACAAAACGTAGGGAGCTGATGTCATTTGGACAAAATAACACTTGCTCACGGCGCAGGAGGTGTCGTGATGCAATCTCTAATTAAAGACTTCATACTCAAGAACCTTAGCTGGGGAAATGCCGAAGTCCCCCTTGAGGCGCTGGACGATGCAGCTGTAGTGGACGGCATCGTGATAAAGTCGGATTCTTATACGGTTAAGCCATTGTTCTTTCCAGGCGGTGATATAGGAAGGTTAGCGGTTTCAGGAACTGTGAATGACATATCTATGCTAGGGGCCGAGCCTGTTGCGCTCGCGATGGGGTTCGTTTTGGAAGAAGGCTTTCCGTTGTCGGATTTTGAGAGGATAATTTTAAGCATAAGAGAAACGTGCATGGAGGCTGGCGTATTCGTAGCAACCGGTGACACGAAGGTAGTGGAAAGGGGAGCTTTGGATAAGTTCATCATAAACTCGTCTGGTATCGGCAGAAGACATGCTGCGTTAGATTACAACCTTAGCGTCGTTAGACGCTACAGGAATCTCGAGGCAAGGTGGCTCCTTGACTCTAACATTAGACCGGGCGATAAGATAATAGTTTCTGGAACTATCGGCGACCATGGTATAGCCATACTTTCCTCGAGAGAAGGCTATGGGTTCGATACCGTCATAAAGTCTGACGTCGCACCCCTTAACAAAATGGTAAAGAAGGCTTTGGAGGTTGGTGGAATCGTTGCCATGAAGGACCCGACGAGGGGTGGCCTATCGAACGCCCTTAACGAGTGGTCTCAAAAGTCAGGGGTCGGAATTTACATAAAAGAGGAGAAAATACCGATAAGAGAGGGGGTTAGGGCTGCCTGCGAGATGTTGGGCATAGACCCGCTCGAGGTAGGGAACGAAGGAAAGGCGATAATCGCCGTAGTGCCCCATATGGCCGAGGCAGTGCTGGAAGCCATACGCGAGACGCCAGAAGGCAGGGATGCAGAGATAATAGGTGAGGCTACCGACAAGTATGAACACGTCGTACTCGAGACGATAGTAGGTGGCAGAAGACTTCTGCCTCCGCCAATCGGCGACCCTGTCCCGAGGATTTGTTAAACCATATGTTTTCTTCTTGCAATAATTCTAATAAACTTAGAGGCCCATCCATATAGGATTGTAGATTAACAGTCATGGGTCACCATGTGAGTTGCCCAGATTCTACATGCACCTTCGACAGATACCATGCATGGCCCGATGGGCTTATTCGGTTTGCATATCTTCATATACAGCGGACATTGTGTTGGCTTAATTCTTCCAAGCATAATCTCGGCGCATCTGCATCCCGGATGCATTTCGTTGGCATAGTCCACACTCTTAAGTCCGTACTTGTATCTCGCATCATAATCCTTAAACTCTTCCTTTAAGACGAAGCCTGTGCGTTCTATCGTGCCTATGCCCCTCCAATGGGCATCTGTTAAATCGAACACACGCTCAATCGTTTGCATCGCCTTGACATTACCTTCCCACGTAACGGACCTCGAATACTGGTTTAACACTTCCGCCTTGCCCTCCGATATCTGTTTAACTAACATGAAGACGGACATCAAAACATCCACAGGCTCGAAACCTGAGGCGACGACCGGTATTCCGTACTCCTTGGCTAGGGGCTCGTAAGCTTTCAAGCCGCTTATCGTCGTGGCATGACCTGGTGCTATTACGCCATCCATTTCCAGTTTACCTCGTGAATAAAGAGCGATGACTGCGGGCGGCACGTACCTATGCGAGCTGAGTATGGAGAAGTTTTTCGGTGGTGTCCGAAGTATGTGTAGCGCAGTGATTGGGGCCGTGGTCTCAAACCCTACTGCGAAGAAAACGACTTCCCTGCTTCTATCAGATTCCGCCAACTTGAGTGCGTCGAGTATGCTATAAACGATTTTCACGTCACCACCTTCTGACCTCACACCCTCTAGGGAATATTTGGTACCGATAGACCTTGACACGTCCCCGAAGACAGCAACAGTCTTGCCTTCAAGTGCAAGCTCGGCCGCTTGGTCAATATCCAACGCAGGAGTTATGCATACAGGACAGCCAGGTCCAGCGATAAGCTCTATGTTATCTGGGAGGAGCGAGCGCAAGCCATAATGAACAATTGTCCATTCATGTGTGCCGCATACATGACATATCTTAATCGGTTTCTTTATGGGAATATCCTTGATTTTGCGCACAAGTGCCTCTGCTAACTCTCTATTCCTGAATTCTTTCAAAAAGCTCAAGCAAATTCACCAATAGCCATTTATCCTTCACTAAGCATCTCTGACAACAGTTCTATCGTCTTGAGAGCCTCATCTTCGTTAAGTACCTGTATGGCGTAGCCAGCATGAACAAGTACGTACTGTCCTACAGAAACGTCCACGAATGAAGTGTCTACATCCCTGAGCGTATTATCGCCAAAATCTACTTTGGCTATGTTACCGACTTTTTCGACAACCTTCGCGGGTATGGCTAAGCACATCTTTTAGAAGATTGGGGAGCTCTAACTAATAAACTTCTCACGATATTTAAAGTTCGAGTCTCACCCTTTTTATGATGCAGCCCTTTCCCTCCAAAACCTCTACGGGGTTTCCACAGATAGGGCATAAAAATAGAGGGGCTGAGATGTGATAAGAGGCATCATCGGCGTAGTCCGGTTTACCGTCAAACCCACAGACCTCGCACCTAATATGAGCCTCTATCGTATTGATGATGAGTCGAGAATTTTCTAGGATCGTGCCCTTAGAAAGCACCTCATACGCAAAGCGCATCTGTTCTGGATTAAGAAATGAGAGCTGACCAACCTCTAGCTCGACTTCTATAACCCTTTTCGCATCCCTTTTTCTGGCTTCTTCTACCACCCTTTCTACGAGTTGCGATACTATAGAGAACTCGTGCATCTCTACAACAGACCCAGTACCTTGGCTACTTTCTCTACACCCTCGCCGGTCTTACAGCTCGTCCTGACTACCACGACATCCGGAGAAACTTTTTTTATCTTAGCTTCTAACTCATTAACATCCACACCCATGGCTCCTGCTAGGTCTATCTTGTTGATAACGGCCACATCTGCTTCCATGAATATGTAAGGATGCTTCAGAGGGGTGTAAGGACCTTCGGTCACGCTTATGACAACAACTCTAGTGTCAGTTCCTAGCGGAAACTCGGCTGGACATATTAGGTTTCCAACATTCTCGATGAAAAGCAAATCGATATTATTCAAGTCTATTTTGCTTAGGGCCTTTCTCACGAGGTTGGCATCGAGGTGACATTCTTTGCCGGTGTTTATTTGCAACGTCTTAGCACCAGAGCTCCTTAATCTTTCGGCATCTATCGTTGTCGTAACATCGCCGCCAAATACTGCAATCCTGTACTTGTCCTTCAACAGCCCTATTAGCTTCTCGATTAATGTTGTCTTTCCAGAGCCCACCGAGCCCATTACGTCAATGGCCCTTATGCGGTGCTTTTCCAAAAGTTGTTTGTTTTCCTCAGCTATCCTCCTATTCGCCTCGAGCAAGTCTTCTTCGAGCTCTATGTCAAAAACTTCACCCTCATCGGGCACTATTATCTCTATTTCGTCCGGCAAAGTTAGACGCTCCCTCAGCTATGATGATTTGCTCTAAAATTTAAAGATGAGGTGTAGCCCGTAAGGGGGTCTCTGCCCAATTATTAGCAGGAGCATTAACACCACTCATCCATGTATTCGGTTAGAAATCTTTAAAAATCACAAAAGGGTTTTGTGTACCAAACCCGGTGTCATCTCTTGACTCAGACCGTTAAATCCTTAAAAGAAGATGCCAAGCTCATTGCTACTACCCAGAGCATTTGTCCTACATGTAACGCGATAATACCAGCAGAGCTTGTCGAAGTTGATGGAAAGGTTCTGATGAGGAAATCCTGTCCAGAGCATGGTTATGTTGAGGAACTTTATTTCGGCGACGCGGACATGTACAGAAAGTTTAGCAAATGGGCACACGATGGCAAGGGGATAGAAAACCCGAACGTTCAAGTTAAAGAGCCGACATGTCCGATGGACTGCGGTTTGTGCAGCATGCATTTGAGCCACACTGCCCTTGCGAACATCGTTGTGACAAACAGGTGCGATCTCAGATGCTGGTACTGCTTCTTCTATAGTGAAAAAGCAGGATACGTTTACGAGCCTACGTTGGAACAAATAGAAGAGATGATAAAAATCCTTAGAGCGGAAAGGCCAGTTCCAGGAAACTCCGTCCAGTTGACTGGTGGAGAGCCGTGCTTGAGAGATGACCTTCCGGAGATAGTCCGCATAATAAAAAAGTACGGTGTTGACCACGTCCAACTTAACACGAACGGTATAAGACTTGCTAACGACTTTGAATTCTTTAGAAAGGTTAAGGAGGCTGGCTTGAGCACACTTTACTTAAGCTTTGATGGCGTAACGCCGGAGACAAACATAAAGAACCATTGGGAAATACCAGCGATTTTGGATAACGCAAGGAAACTTAACGTCGGTGTCGTCCTTGTACCAACTATAATAAAATCCGTTAACGATCACGAGCTGGGAGATATTATCAGATTCGGTTTTAAGAACATTGACATCGTTAGGTCTGTGAACTTTCAGCCAGTATCCTTGACGGGCCTGATGCCAAAAAAGGACAGGGATAAGTATAGGATAACGATACCAGATTGCATTCACCTTATAGAGGAGCAAACGGATGGGCAGATACCAGTGGATGCTTGGTTCACAGTCCCAACTTGTACACCAGTAACGCACTTCGTAGAGGCCCTAACGCTCAAGCCACAGTACGAGTTAACGCCGCACTTCGTCTGTGGTGCAGGAACCTATGTTTTTAAAGACGGTGACAGACTTGTGCCGATAACAGAATTCGTTGACATTGAGGGGCTACTTAGTTACATCTCCGAGAAGGCAGAGGAGATAAGGCAGGGAAAGAGCAAGTATATAGTTGGACTCAAGCTGCTCATGAAGATAAAGAGCTTCGTAAACGAGAGTAAAATGCCGAGTGGGTTGAATCTATCCAGAATACTCTTCCAAATATTTGTAAAGCACGACTACAGCACCCTCGGTGAATGGCATAAAAGAAGCCTTTTCCTTGGTATGATGCATTTCCAAGATAAGTACAACTACGACATAGAGAGGGTTAAAAGGTGCAGCATCCACTACCTCGTGCCAGATGGTCGTATCATTCCGTTCTGCGCGTTCAATGTGTTACCGGAGATTTACAGGGATGCCATACAAGCGAAGTACGGCATACCCATCCCTGAGTGGGAGAGGCGCACAGGCAGAAAATTGAGTCAAGATTTTTACGTTAGAAAGCAAGCAAGTGTTGTTGAAGGTTCAACACAAGCTTAATTTTTCGTTTTAACCGTTTAAACCCTCCTCTTGACGTTTACTTTTATACCATTCACAGTAAGCTGTTATGGGGCAAATTTCGCATCTCGGTCTCGGTTTTCTGCAGATTTCCCTTCCAAACCTAACCAGTATGCTATTTACGATTCTTCTCATGTGTAACGGTGTGATATCCTCTATACTTTTTCTCGTATCCTCGTACTTCGCGTTCCACTTGGCTATCCCAAGTCTTTTGGAGACCGTATCGACATGCGTATCTACTGCCACGACCGGCTCGCCGTAAGCGACCGATAGCACAATGTCGGCTGTCTTGTAGCCTACGCCCGGAAGCTCGATAAGGGCTTCTCTACTTCTTGGCACTTGACCGTTATAACGCTCGAGTATCAACTTTGCCACTTCCTTTATCCTCTTAGCCTTCTGTCTGTAAAACCCTACGGGCTTTATCAAACGTATTATGTCGTTTAGCGGTGCCTTTGCAATTTCCTCAACACTCTTATACTTTGAAAAGAGTCTGTCGAACGCTAAATCTGTCATCTCATCGCGGGTTCTATGCGAAAGTATGGTGCCCACGAGTATCTTGAACGGGTCCGGATTCTCTAAATGCGTAGGAGTTTGCACACCATAGCGCTCAGCTAACAAGTTCATTATTCTTACGAAAGTTTCCTCGTCCAAACCTACATCCTTAAACGTTACCTGTAAGCTATGTACTCTTTGCCAAGCAATTCCCTTGCCACTATTATCTTCATTATCTCTGTGGCACCCTCGGCCCACATGTATGACCTTACACCCCTTAATGCTATCTGGAGCGGACACTCGGCCATGTAGCCGTATGCTCCGTACCATTGCATGGCGTCGTTTATCGCATCAAATGCAACCCATGGCGCCAACATCTTAGCCTCTGCCGCTACCTTCGTCACCTCAAACCTCGTGAACCTGCCTTCTCTCTGCTCCTTGTCAAACATCCATAGCGCTTTATATCCCAAAAGTCTCACGGCATCCAGCTTCGCGTAGTTTTCCGCCAACTTAAACTGTACACCCTCATATTTGGCCAACGGGTTACCGAAGACGTTCCTTTGCTTTATGTAATCCATCGCCATCTCGAGGGCCGACATTGCCGCACCACAACAGACAACCGATATTATCGACCTAGCAAAATCGAAGCCCTCCATGCAGATGTAGAATCCTCTGTTCTCTGGTCCGACCATATTCTCCTCAGGAACCTCCACATCCTTTAACGAGAAGCCTCCCGTCGATATGCCCTTTCTTCCAAATTCTTTGAGGTACGTGACGCTAACTTCCCCAGAAACTTCCTTTATCGGCACGTAGAAAAGCGACATGCCCCTTGTTCCCTTTGATGGGTCGGTCTTTGCCAAGGTGAGGAAACCGCCACCTTCAGGTAGAAGTTCCATCACCTCCCTTACACCAGATGTGTACAGTTTCTCACCGTTGAGGATGTATGAGCTGCCCTTCTTTACGGCAGTCATGTTTATGTTTGCAAGGTCTGAACCGGCTGCTGGTTCGGTGGTCGCTATTCCGAGGAATGCCCTACCCTTTACGACTTTTGAAAGAACCTTCTTTGAGAGTTCGGGATCTCCATACTTGTCGAATATGTAACCCCATGCGGCGGGGACAAGATAGAAGACGGCCGTAGCGCATGATATGTCCGCCCTACCTATCTCCTCGCCCGCTATGCCAGCGGTCACGGCATCCGCACCAGCCCCACCTTTTTCTGGCGATACTGTCATCGCAAGGACCCCTATGCTCGCTAAACCTTCAATTACATCAAGCGGTATCCTACCGCCTTCCTCTATCTCAAAGAGTCTCGGGGCCAGGTTCTTTTGGCAGTATTCCCTAAGGGATTTTCTAAAAAGCTCCTGCTCCTCAGTAAAATCGAAATCCAAACTTATGCACCTCTTCGAATCAGGACGTAGATAGACCGCTAAGTGTTATAAGTCTTTTTCGTGATTTGTAGAACGATTATCAAAAACTTATTGTTAAATTTCGGACGGCGATATGTCCATCATTGTTACCTCTACGCTACCTGTCCTCCCCCTTTGTACGAACATTTTGTCCGGAAACCTGATCGCTAAGTTGTTGAACACGTCGTGAACCATGCTTGGTGTTGAAAATAGTTTCCTTTCTAGTAAAAGGAAGACGCAAAGCCTTTCCAGCATGTTAAGATTTACTGCACTCCTTTTATTCGTAAACCTGCTATATGCTTCGATTATCATGCTCGCCACATCGAGTCTAGTAGCTTTCGTCAGACCCGGAACCATGAGCGGCGCGAAGTCTTTTATAATCTCTTCCTCAATTCTTTTCAAGGAAACCTTAAGGTAACCTTCGAATAACTCTTTACATTTAACAAAGCGCTCATCCGCAGAATACTTGCCCCTACCAGATCTTTTGAGAATGCCCAAATCTACGAGCCACTCCAATCTGGGTGGGGCTACATGTCTGTATTTGGCATACTGGCTACTCTTTATCCATTCACTCTTATTCTCCAAACTAAGTCTCTTCATCTTGAATTTTTCTGCTTCCGCTATCTCCTTCTCCACTATGCTCCTCTTCCTCGCATCGACCTTTGTTATAATGCTCTTCAAAGCAGAAGGATAAAGTTCTTCCATCATGTAATTCATCGCTTCCATCCTAGTGAACTCCTCACGTTCTAATGCCCAGATTATAGTATTCAGCAGAAATGGAAAGTCCGCAAAGATTAAAGTGGTGAGTAGCAGCATTTTCTCAACGGGATTCAGCGTCAATAACTCTTCGTGCATAATCTGTTTGCTTTCGTGAAGGAACTTCGTTGCGGAGTTGAGTCTTACGTAAATCCTACCGACGTCCCCCAAAGTCTGCGTCTTTCTATCGAGTATGTTCATCTCTGCTGCAACGGAGACGTAATTTCTTGCGTTTACCGGTCTAGTGATTATACCTACGGGTTTTATCGGGAGCTGCGGTGGCCCAATGTTGCGTATAAAGTCGTAAAGAATGGATGCTAGGAAGTCAAAGCTCTTTGGCGTGTCCTCCTCCGCGAGACACGCTATAAGCCTCATGTAACCCAGTCTGCAAACATCCCCATGCGTTTCCAGAATCATGCAAAAACCTCCATTGATACCTTAGCCCAAGCAACAGGCTCGTTGTTGGGTACGGGATTGCCTTTGTGGAGTTCTAATATCCTCTCCCGACTCACACCTTCCTCCTCTTTTATGTACATAAGGTGCTTGTTCGACTTCGGTATGGAATCCGAAATCAATCTAGCAACGGTAAAGCCTACACTTTCGGCTATCGGTGCTATCATCTCCGCCATGTTGATGTAGTAGCCGTTCAACTTCACGTCACCAACAACCACGAAACAAGCCGAGTCGTCCTTTAATACCCTAAACATCTCTTTCAGGGATTCCTGCATGAAAGTTTTAAATTTCTGCTTCGATTCAGATTGAAATAACTTACCCTTTACCTCTAGGTAGTCATATCCTAAAAACCACAACCTCAGCCAGTTGTCCCAAGCATACGTCTGCATGTTGAAGTAGGGCGGAGATGTAACTATCAAGTTGACACTTTCGTCCTCCAGCGGCAGATTCCTAGCATCTTCCATCGTCGCCATACCTCTAATCTCCGGCAGACCGTCTTCTAGAACCCTTTCAGCCTTCATAAGCAGGCACTTCAACACATCCCTCTTGGGTTTTCTTAGACCATTCTTCTTGATAAAGCGCCGTATGTACTTTGGAGACATCGAGAATGCGTGGGAGCACGGTACGCTCAAGTGCATTTTGGTAGGACCGTGAAGTATTCCGCACATGAGCGCTTTTATGAAATTTGCAAGGTCTGAATCGTCGTCCATCAATATGTCCCTTATTGCCAATATCTGCTTGAGCGTATATTTGCTAAAGAACACACGAACATCGTCGCTTATTTCGTCAACGTCATAGCTTTCCGGATTCCAATTTGCCCTTATCTTGCATACCCATTCCTTTACGCAATCCAAAGTAACCGGGTTCACCTTTGCTCTCGTTATGACGTATGCTTCCGGTGCCAAATCGTTGCCTATTCCGATTCTTCCGTTCAGACAAGCCTCGAGGGGTAATGTTCCCTTTCCAGAGAAGGGGTCAAGGACCGTGTCACCACGTCTAGAGTACCTCTTTACGAAGTAGTGGGCAAGGGCGGGAGGGAATGAGCCGGTTCTGGAACATATCCTATGAAGGCTCGAGCCCCAACCATCACCCGCATACTTCCAAGAATCACGTATCTCTGTGCTTAAAACCGTGACGTAGTTTTTCATCAAGGGCCGCACGGCTTTGGCCCAAAGCTATAACTGTTGGGTTTGCGCAGATGCTCGAATAATTCTTACATCACGTCGACGTACTCAATAGGAGAATCTGCTTACCTTTTTCATGCACATTCCTAGAAATCGTGTGCGGCAGGGGCTTCCTTGAAAAACTTATACATTCACGTTATTACCCAAAACAGTTGGTGGGCGGGTTGGCGTATGTGCTAAAATACGAAGGGCAAGAATACTATGAGCTGGAGATAAAAGGGTTTAAGAGAAAACTGCCTCTCGTTCAAGTATCTCCAGATACTTGGATTGCATACTTTGACAGCCTAGGGGATAAGGAATTTATAAACCACTGCGCAAAAGAGCTCTACAAACATTTACTTACATGCGACGTTCTTATGACGACCGAGAGCAAGGGCATACCGCTCGTCCACGAGCTTGCGAACATGTTAAATCATAAGTATTACGTGGTCTGCAGGAAAGAGATTAAGCCATTCATGCGCGATCCGATATACGCGTTCTACAAGCCCATAACCTCCAACAAAGAGCTGACGCTTTGCATAGACGGAAGGCATAAGGAGAAGATCGCCGGGAAGAGGGTAGGAATAATAGACGACATAGTTAGCACGGGCGAGACTTTAAACGCCATGGAGGAAATAGTCACGAAAGCCGGCGGAATAGTTGAGAAGAAGATAGCGATACTTTTAGAGGGTAATAAACGGGACGATGTCATCTATTTGGGCATATTACCGATATTCAAGAAGGCGGTTTAGCGGAAAGCTGAAATAGGACGATAGAAAATCCTTTAATTGATAGCCCGGTCGTCTAGCGGCCAAGCGCTCGGTCAGATGCTGGGCTAGGGATCGCGGGCTCTGGATCCTGCGATGGAGGAGAACCCCGCGGACGCCGGTTCGAATCCGGCCCGGGCTATCAACCCTTTGTTGAATTTTTTCCGTGAAACGCCACCGATTTTAGGTACCCGTATTTCGATAGGAGGGTCCTAGCGGCAGGGCTCTTTATCAAAGATTCGTAACTAACTTTAGTCGTCCTATCACTCTCTTTAATTATCCTTGCTAGCGGGTCGCTTGGTTTGACGTCCTTCGTGAGTAGTGCCAAGCCTGTAAATACAAGTCCGCTTGGTTTTATCCCGTTGATTTGTAATACATCCATCGCCACCCACTCCACGCTTGCACCATTTATCTCACCGGACTCTATCATTCGATTCACGTTCGGGTCCGATATCCAGACGAGTGCTTCGACCGTGTCGTTCTCGTAATCAGCAGCGATTACCAAATTTTCCGGAAACGGTAGCACTTTCGAATGATTTATGCTCACTGGTCTCATGGCGAGACTCCTAGCCGCCAGCCTTAATTCTTCTTCAGTAAAGACCGTGTTATTCATGGTCCTTCCGACGTGCAACGCTTTGACCTTCCAGATCTTAGCGCCCTTCAACTCGGCTAAATTCTTATAGAGCTTGAATGTGTCCGAGGCCCATTTGAAAGACTCGGTACCAGAAGCATGCTTCTCAAACCACTCTTTGGCTTTCTCGAGCGTCCAACCCTTGGCCTTTGAGAAGAGATAACTCTGAACCTCCATTCCTTGCTTTCCCTTAGGCTTGGCGACTATGGCCTTTATCCCTCTCTCTGGATCTATGTCTATAGTTCTGAACGTTCCTTCCTCGAAATCGTTGGGATCTCTATGACCGCTTCTTATGTACTCCTCAGTTTCTTCCCACGGCATGATTATTCTTTCACCTCTGTCCCCTCGGTTAGCATGAAACCGAACCTCTTCAGCATCTCCCGTAGCTCGTCAAGTCTTACAACCTGCACTCCATGTGCCAGCAGTTCGGCGAACTTTATAAGATGACCTATCTCTATCCTTGGTTCTTCTTTCAGGCCCCAGTTCCATCTTACGTTTGCCTGCCTAGGGTCCATACCGTGCGTTCTAAGAAATTCGTCAAATATTTCGCGCTCCGTCACCCGCTTAATGAACCTTCTGATTGCCATGAGCTTCCTCTCCATCGCCGCATCCGCTACCCTTGCGGACGCCTCCGTGAACCCAGGAGTTGTGAAGAGCCTCACATGGTGCGTCTGCGTCCCCATCACGAATTGGTCGAATATGTGCTTCCAGAAGAACTCTAAGACCGCCCTAGAAGAAACACCTACCTCCCTTACATCGAACTCTTTACTGTTTGTCAGGAAGTCTTGCTCCGGCTCAAGCTTTTCTAATTGTGATTGTGCCTCTTTCAGAACGTCGAGGGGCATTGCGGGAAATACGTAAACGTGTCTTGGTATCGCCTTTATGGCGAGTCTCATCGATGCGTCGTCTAACTTCTCCTTTAACCTGACGAACGGCTCACGCTTTCTGAGTTTGCCCCTTACCGTAAACCCTACACCTTCCGTTAACATCGAAGTGAGCCAACCCGTGCCAAAGGCACGTTCATCAACGACGTTCCATCTATAGTGGATGACGAGCTTGGATGATAGCTTGGTCTGTTGACCCCTATACAGGCGGTTATACCATAAAATCGTCCCGTCTGGTGCTCGCACGGCCGATACTATAGAACTGAGCTGTAAGGGCTTTATGTCCACCAAAGCCGCATCCTTTGCTGGAACTATGATTTCCACTTTCGCTGACGTCCAAGGATCTTTGAGTGTCTCAACATCGTAAGTGTCATAAACCCTCTCTAGGAAGAAGTTGCCACATAACGTCGTCCACTTCGCTATTTTTAAATGAAGCTCGTCGAGGTTTATTTTCGCATTGAACTCATCGATGCTGTTCTTCGCAACATCAACGTCGGCTGTCGTGTAACCGCCCATACCTGCAACAGCCTGCTCTATATAATCGGCTGCGCTCATGATGAGCGGGTCGCTCAGATAATGATCCACGTACTGCTGAAACGGAACGATCGGATATTCGATAGCCCCAGATGCCATGTAGGTAATTGGGTGTTGCACGGATTCGGCTATCGGTCTGATGGACACTTTTTCTACCAACCTTCTCAGGAACATTTCAAATTAATGTTAAAACCAACGTAAATAAAAACAGCATAGCATAAAATGTAGTGAAACTGAAGCGAAAATCAATGTAAAAAATTTATGACCAAGTTTTTGTGAAAATTATTTGGAATGAGGGAGTTGGAACAATTCGTAAAGATATTAGAATTAGCGAATGCTGGTGGTGTGACGCCCTATAGGATTGGGCGCGTATTAGGAATCAACTATCAAAGGCTTAAGCGTATCTTAGAGTATGCGGTAAACGAAGGGATAATGACGTACAAGCAGGCGAGGGCTGGCTCGAAAGTTTATCAACTTACCGAGAAGGGGGAGAGGTTGCTGAATGTCTGGGTTAGCTTTAACTACGAAGGTTCAACGGATATATGACGTTCTGTAATTTATGAAATCTGTGTCATAGTTTTTAGGAAAGTATTTGTACAAAATTTTTTGAGCGGAAATGGATGCGTGGCCAGATTCGAATGTTGGGGACTTGATTTCCCCAAGGGAGGAGAGTGTCGTGTTAAGCTTCAAAGCCGGTGCGGCGATATCAAAGGGAGACCCCGTCTACCTGATAGACCGAGATACCGTAGCACCAGCAACTGCACCGACGAACTGCATAGGAATAGCCTTGGAGAATGTCTCAGAAGGTGAGTACGTGCCAGTATGCGTGTTGGGCGTCGTGAAGGTGGTGGCGGGCGCGGCGATAAGCATGGGGCAGGCCGTGTATGGTGCGGATGCTTCGAGGCGCATACTTCCGCTGACCGACCAAGATGTGAATGAAGGTGGAGCTAGCACGTACACAATATACTATGCTAGGAAGCTCGGTATCGCTCTCGACAACTTCGCGGCTCCCGGCGATACTGGTAGAATCCTCGTGGTGAAGTGATATGAACTGGCAGGATATAATGCCCAAAAAGTTTGAGATTCTATACAGCGACCCAAAGATTAGGGATGAGGTCAACGAAATGCTGCCGAAGTTCTCTGCAAATCCTGTATTCGTCCGTGTCTCTGAACTATTTCCATCCGGTTACGAATCTATAACGAGCAGCATGCTTGGTGCGATAGCCAGAATGCACGACGTGGTGGTCGAGGCGGCCCAGCCCAACTTGATAGCAAGGCAACTGGTTCAAGTCATAAGGACCTCAGACCCTATTGTGAGGTTCCCCAAGGCGAAGAAGGCGAAGGCGTACAGGAGCGCAGAGCTGGCTCAAGTATGGATTACAGGCGAGAAATACGAGGTGCAGGATGTAAAAGCCGACTTAGAGATAAGGGCGGCGGCCGAATGGACGAGGAAGTTCCTTGAGGATGCGCCATGGAGTGTTTTAGAAAGGCAGGCTGCGGAGCTGGGCAGGGCCGTCGGCCTGCTTGAGACGGAGGAGGTCATAGGGATGTTCATGCGGATACCCGAGGACGAGCTCGCCGGAGGTTCTGAGGTTATTGCCATCAACCCTGGAAGGCTCAGCTATGAGGATGTTGTAAACGCAAGGAAGGCCGTTCTGAAGGAGATGTTCCATCCAGACTGTCTGCTAGTCAGCGTGTCTAGAGAGGCAGACCTTTGGAAGGATGATAGGTTCATACACAGCTTTTACTTCGGCGAGACTGTCGATAAGCAGAGGGGCGTGCTGGGCAACTTCCTAGGCCTGGAGCTAATAGTTGACAATAGCGGCTCGGTCCCGGATAATAAAGCGTTTGTTATCGATAGAAAGGCGGCTGGCGTGCTGCTCGTCAGACGGGACTTAACGATAAGCAGCTATGAGACGATGAAGGACGAAGTCTACGGTATCATGGCAAGCGAACGAATAGGCATGGACATACTACGTTCAAAAGCTGTAGCAAGGATAAGCATCTGATGGGTATGCCTCCGGCTAAAGTTAAGATGACAATAACTGTGGACCTGCAGGTTGCCGAATACCTCGAGGGGTTGCACCGAAAGCTTGTCCAAAAGATGCTCGAAGAGCGTAGAAGACCTCCGAGCTTCAGCCAATTCATGAACGAATGGCTCTCGAGACACATTTCAGAGGAAATTGAAAGGGCGGGCTAAACGCTTACCTCCCCAATTTTTATTTTTAGAAGGTCG
>CAZZKR010000001.1:0-4969 GCA_964655015.1 uncultured Nitrososphaeria archaeon | reverse complement strand
AGCAGTAATGTAAAGAGAGGCCAAGATTAAATCTATCTTGTTTAGTAGGAATATTCTACTCTTAATAAAGTCCTTTATAGAAACGTCGTTATGACCATCGAATTCATCCTTCGCGGCTATTACGGTGCTGCTAATGCTTCCGAAAGCCCCTATGACCCCCTTAAGTGCTAGAATACATGCAGTCATCCATGCCTCGATGTAGGTTGGTCGAAGTATCCAGAGGATGTCCTTCGACAATACTATAAAGCCGAAAAAGGCTGGTATCGTGATCATCATACCAAAGTTGAGGGCTGTATCTAAATCCTTCTGCGAGCCGCCGGAAATTAATCTAGGACCAAGACCAATCATTAGAACATTTGTAGACATTACTAATGCTGAAGCGACTAAGGCTGCTTGCCAATACCCTGCAGCGACAGCACCTGATATGAGCCCTATTAGGACCACATCAGTTGCTCTAATAACCCCGCTGAGTACAGAAATTAGATTTATTGGAGCTCCTTTAAGCCATTTTACGATTAGCTCTCTTTTCACTTCTTTTTGGAATAACGGTATAGACTTCAGGAGGAGGAAAAGTGCCTGAATTAGATAAGCTATTGATAATGTTAGTAAGGCACCCACAAGTCCAAGCCTGAGAGTTAGCACGAGATAAAATGCTATTATCACTTTAGAGACTTCGAAAATTATTCTGGCTATTCCCAGATTTTGTGGAGCATAGCCCGATTGCACTGCCGTCCCAAGCGTTAAGGAAATATATGGAATCAGCACTATTAGGCCAAGGATCATCACTGATGGATCATAGTTTATTACTGTTGCGGATTCTAGGGCCACTATAGCGTAGATTATCATGGAAACCGGTGTTAAAAGGGTGAAAAGTATAGCCGCTGATCCTAGAACTTTCCTCCCCCTTGCCGCGTCACGCGAGATCCAGTGGGTGACAAGGTTAAATGGTATTAGGCTATAGCTGATGAATGTTCCTATAAGGCCCCAAATCCCGAAATCCATTTCACTTAACCTTCTAGTAATGAATACTGTAAACATCAGCCCTGTCAAGTAGCCGATAATATTCGACGCAAAGGCCATTGCACCACTTAACCTTAGCCTAACTTTACTCACCTTAAACACCCTCCAGTACTCACTATATCTATCTCTTTGCATAAAAGGGCAAAGTACTGGAATTAAAAGTTCTTCTGGATATGTTGACAAGGTAAACTACAAGTTCAAGAAAAATTGACCCGTTTTTCCAATAATTTGCTTAACAATTATTCGTAAGTTTAAGTACTTGTATAAAGCCTTCGTCAGCCATTCGTCTTGTGATCTTTCTTTGTTTTGTGGAGGAGGTCATAGAAATAAATGAATTACAAATGGAAACACAAGTAGAAGATGCTTTAATGCTTGTTAAGAATCTTTTGGGGAAATTGATTTAAAATCTAATTAAGTAGCAACTTCTAAAAGTTGTTCATACAAGGTCAAATATTTTTTATGTACGGTATCCCAATCATAGTTACCAATCAATCTTTGATAGGCGTTTATAGACAATGTTTTAGCAAGTTCAACTTGTGTCAGGAGTTTCGTAATAGCTTCTTTAATTTCGCGTGGAGCAGGATTAACCAGTAACGCATCTTTGTTATCCCTAAGAATCTCGCTGGTTCCTCCGACCTTCGTCGCGACTATTGGCACCTTTAGGGCCATGGCCTCGAGCAGTACCGTGCTGACACCCTCCTCCCTTGACGGTAGGACGGCCACATCAGAGCCCGCTAATATTTTCAATGCCTTGGCTCGTGGTAGTGGGCCGAGGAACTTCAGAAGGCCTTTCTGTGCGGCTCTCTCGACAAGCGGTCTCATGGGGCCGTCGCCCGCCACGACTATTCCCCTTAACCCCATTAAAGCTACCCCGATGAGTATGTCAACGCCCTTCTCCTTGGATAGCCTCCCCAGATAGGTTATTTGGGGCTCCGAGATCCTCTCGGCCTCGCTCGGTAACTCGGATAGGTCGATCGCGTTCGGAATGTGTACTACCTTAATCCCTAGGCCGTGATAGTATTTCACGGCCTCCAAGCTAACTGCGGTCACGGCGTCCATGCTTCTGAGAATCCATCTCTCAAATAGCTCCGCCATGGAGCCCAACACGTTACCGTATAGTAGCCTGATCTGCTTCGAATAAACTCCGTGAAGTGTTAACACCCTCGCGCGGGCTCTCGCAAGCTTGACGGCGGGCGCTGACGGAAGGTTGTGGCCATGGACTATATCGAATTCCTCTCCCAAAGACTTTAGGGCTGCGAGCACACTATAGCCAGGGTTTGCTAATCCCTTCCTCAACTTTATCCCTAACGTCTCGATGGAGATGAGCCTCACATCATGACCAGCCTCCCTTAATCCTCGAGCGAGCCGCCTGACGTGCTGAGCTATTCCCCCGACACCAGACACTCTCGGAGATAAAAGCAGAACTCTCAAAGTCCTTTAGATAAGCTTCGTGAACATGGAAATAAACTATTTGGCTACTCTCTTAGTAAATAGGAATGCCCTCATGCTGGTCGGGAAGAGTTTTCCTTTGCTAGTCATGCTCTTTTATGCAGAAACCACACCTGAGGAATGCATGCCTAATGATTTGTACGATAGGTTTGATACAAACTCCACAAACACATAATCGGCAAAGCCTTAAAATTTATCCCAAAAATTTAGCAAAAAATACAGAGCATAGCATATTCCATGAATTTTTTGCCTATAAAAAACGGTTAAAGAGAAACCACATACACTTATGAGCACAGCGTGGTGAAGCACTTGAGCAATGTCGTCCAAGAAGTTATCAAGTTGAAAGAGGAGCTCGGCGCTGTTATACTCGCCCACAATTATCAGCCTCCTGATGTGCAGGACGTGGCCGACTTCGTTGGCGACAGTCTGGAGCTTTCGATGAAGGCCATGCAAGTCGATGCTAAGTTCATCGTGTTTTGCGGCGTGGATTTCATGGCCGAGCAGGCGGCTATAATTAATGAGGAGGCCGTGGTTCTTCATCCAGATCCTGAGGCGAAGTGCCCGATGGCCTCGATGATATCTGCCGAGGACGTTCGGAGAGCTAGAGAACGCTACCCCAAAGCACCAGTAGTAATCTACGTAAACAGCCCGGCCGTCGTGAAGGCCGAGGCCGACTATGTGGTCACGAGCGCGAATGCTATAGACGTCGTTAGGACTATAGATAGCGACGTAATCCTCTTCGGCCCTGATAAGCATTTGGCTGAATATTTAGCTGAGAAGACCGGGAAGAGAGTAATTCCAGTACCCGAAGATGGTTATTGTCCAGTACATGTAAAGTTTAATCCAAATGAGATAAAGGTGCTGAAGTCTATCTATAAGGACTACGTGTTTATTGCCCATCCAGAGTGTCCGGCCAGCGTAAGGGCCTCGGCTGATTTCATAGGTAGCACCAGCCAGATGATAAAGTTCGTCAAGAATTGCTCAAATAAGTGTTTTCTCGTGGGCACCGAAATAGGCATAATTCATCGCATGACCAAAGAGTGCACGGATAAGTCGTTCGTCCCTGCCTCTACGAGTGCAGTCTGCGAAGACATGAAGAAAATAACCATCGAGAAGCTCCTGCAAAGCCTGAGGAATAAGCTCTATAGGGTTGAGGTCGATAAGAAGGTAGCTACAAAGGTGAGGAAAGCCCTCGAAAATACCTTTGATGTCCTTGGGGTCGAACCACCGTGGTCCAAGAAGTAGTTTTCAGAAAACTTTTGAGTTTTCTTGAGGAGGACATACCATTCCGAGACGTCACGACAGACGTACTGATTCCCGAGAACGTCGTGGTTAGGGCACACGTAATAGCCAAGCAAAGTTGTGTTATCGCTTGCATAGATGACATAGTTTACTTCCTAGAAAGACTAGGACTTCATGCAAAGGAATTCGTTAGAGATGGTGCTGAGGTCGAGAAAGGTACTGTTCTCTTGGAGGTCGTGGGCCCTGCGAGAGTTGTTTTGGGTGTCGAGAGGTTGATACTCAACATGCTAATGCATTGTAGCGGTATCGCCACGGAAGTCAGGAAGCTGGTCAAGTTGGTGGAGAAGGTCAATAATAAGGTCAGAGTAGCGGCGACCAGGAAGACGTTGCCTGGACTGAGGTACTTTGAGAAGAAGGCCGTACTAGCGGGCGGCGGCGACACTCATAGGTACTCTTTATCAGACGCCATACTCATCAAAGACAACCATGTTAAGATTGTCGGTAGCGTTAGGGAGGCCTTGGAGATTATCAAAAACAAGGCCAGCTTTGTGCACAAGGTCGAGGTCGAGACCTCAACGGTCGAGGAAGCAATCAAGGCCGCCGATATTGGTGTGGACATAATAATGCTCGACAACATGAAGCCCGAGGAGGTTGCTAAAGTTCTCGAGGAGCTTAGAAGGAGAGGCCTGAGGGAAAAAGTCTTGATAGAAGTCTCGGGTGGTATAACTCCTGAGAACATTCTAGAGTATGCGAAGCTCGACGTCGACGTCATCAGTTGCGGTTACATAACTATGTCTAGCAAGGCAATCGACATGAGCTTAGAGGTCGTCGAGGTGATTAAGAAGTGAGGATAGGAGTGATAGGTTGCGGAGCAATAGGCTCCGTCATAGTGAATGCCATACTTAGAGGCGAGGTAAAGGCAGAACTCGTGGCCTTAATGGATATTTACCAAGAAAAGTGCGAGGGACTTTTAAGGAAGTTTTCCGCTAAATACAACATCCTCGTATGCAGAGAACTCGAAGAACTATTAAGAGTAAGACCTCAGCTGGTCATCGAGGCAGCATCGCAACAGGCTGTCAGGGACTACGTCCCCAAAATACTCGCCGAAGGAATTGATGTAGTCGTGCTAAGCGTAGGGGCTCTGCTGGACGAGGAACTCTACAAGGAAGTCATTGAGGCGACTAAGAAAGGAAATACAAAAGTGTACGTGCCTACCGGTGCCATAGCTGGCATAGATGCCATAAAGGCCTTGCAACCC